>JBCCFL010000021.1:0-90576 GCA_039029735.1 Actinomycetota bacterium
ACACGCCCAGGTTCCGACTGGCATTGAACGCCATGATGTTGTTGTTGATACGCATTCGGTTTCCCTTCCTAGTGAGCGAGCGGAACAACCCTCAGTCCCTTGAGAGCCATTGAGACCGCCCGAAGCCCTGAGAGTCTCGACAGAGGGCCCTCGGCCATAACGGTGCGATCGACCTATTCCGTCGCTGAGACCCCCGCCGAGGCCGTCACCGGACCGCAACACGGCCCAAATTGCCCCCAAAACCCGAGGTCACCGCTAAAAACAGCGGATTTGCTGGGCAGATCGCCTCGGAGTCGCTAGTCTCCCCGTGGGGCAGCCGGCCTCCGGGGAACGGAAATCCTCGGGATCGCAACAGGACGGTCTGCGTGTCACGGTTCATCACTCCCCCTCAGATGCTGATCGCGGTTGCTGCGACGGCTCTGCTCGTCGCCGCATTCGGCTTACTCCCCTCGTCGGGACCACCAACTGATCTGCTCGAGATCTCAGCAGCGGACGCGGAGATCGTCGCCCAGGCGGCGGACCCCGCAACCGAGCCGGCATCGCCGGCCGCCCTGCCTGATCCGACGGGTGCCTCAGCAGCACTCCCGGTCGCCAGCTCCGGTGCGTCGTCGGCATCGTCGGTTGGTGCCGATCTGGTCCGTTCGGTCGAGACGCTGCCGGCAACCGAGCCGGACACGCCGTCGGCCGAGACGCTGCCTGCGGTCGAGGCTCCGGCCTCCACGGACTCGAACCCGCAGTCCGACGACAGCTCCCAGCCCGAGCAGAACTCGCAGCCGGCCCCGTCGAACGAAGAGGACCGTGTGCTCCAGGTGGGCTCGATCAAGAGCAAGGCCGACGACAAGGGCTATGACGTGCACGGCCACGTCGAGCACTCCGTGGCTCTGCTCGGCCAGCAGGTGCTCATCCCGGGCCAGGCAGCCACCGGCGGCTTCATCCAGACGGGCGAGAAGAACTACATGGCCTACTCGCCGGTGACGGCAATGCTGCCGGTCGCCATCCAGGACAACAAGGAAGTACTCAAGAAGAAGCCGAACCTGGAGGGCGAGGAGCTGTACCGGCGCCTGGCCCAGGAGTACACCGGCTCCAACGACTACAAGAACCTGAACCGGGATGCGCAGCGAGCGATCAACATCTTGACCTGCACCGACTGGAGCCTGGTCGACAAGAAGGTGCGGGAGAACACCATCAACCACCTCCTGCACTCGCCGATCTCGTTCGGCACGATCGGCTCGGTCGACAACCCGATCTCGACCGACGTCAAGATCGACCTCGGCTACACCCACACCCGGGACAAGAACTGGACCGAGGTGGAGTACATGGGCAACAACGTGTACAAGGTCACGGTCGTCTCCAACAACAACAACGGCTCGCACACCGGTCACGAGATGGGCACCGCCTATGTCGAGATGCCGGCTGGCACCACGTTGAAGGAGGCGCAGAAGATCGGGAACCGGATGATCCCGAGCACGAACAAGAACAACAAGCTCACGATCGATCCGGCCGCCAAGGACCTGTTCCATCAGATCCCCCGAGGCGCCTCCCCGTTGATCCTGTTCGAGCACCTCAGCGAGGAGGAGCAGAACGCGTTCTTCCAGGGTCGCGGCATCGAGACGGTCGGTAAGCCCAACCCGGACTGCAACCCGCTCGACGGTGGCATCATGGGCGCTGCACCGGCCCCCGCCGAGGAGGCCCCGGCTGAGGAAGCCCCAGCTGAAGAGGCCCCAGCCGAGGAAGCCCCAGCCGAAGAGGCTCCAGCTGAGGAAGCCCCAGCCGAAGAGGCTCCGGCCGAGGAAGCCCCGGCCGAAACCCCGGCGGAGACGCCCGCCGAGACCCCAGCCGAAACTCCGGCGGAGACCCCCGCCGACGACACAGGTGCGGGCGACGACCAGACATCTGATTCGGGCGGCGGTGACGCTTCGGCCACGCCGGAGTCGTCTTCGGACTCCGGCTGACGGGCCGAGTTCGACCCGGGGCCGCCCTCCCCGGGGACATGTCAACACCCATGTGCTGCCCGCAGCGTCGGGTGGGGAGACAACACCCCGCCCGGCTCTGCGGGCCATGTCGTCTCATGACCTCCGACCACAACGTGGAGCCCATTCCCATCATGTCGATCACAGCCGATGCGCTGCTCCGAAGCCGACCACAAGCCACGCGCCCCCTCGTGGTGGCACGGCGCCTGGCGGCGCTCGCCGCTGCGCTCGTGCTCACGGCGCTGGCTACGCCTGCGGTCGCCCAGGACGACGAGCGGGCGGCCGTGGTTCGCGTTGCGCTGCGTACCGACGAGGGCAACCTCAATCCGTTCGTCCCCCATCGCGATGTCACCGTCGGCCACGACCTCACGATGCTCGTGTACGACACGCTGTTCTGGACCCAGAGCCAGGTGTCGCCCGACGAATGGCTGGCCACCGGAGCCGAGCCGTCGGCCGACTACCGAACCTGGACGGTGTCGCTTCGAGCGGGGGTGCAGTGGCACGACGGTGAGGCGTTCACCGCCGACGACGTGGCCTTCACCTTCCAGTACTTCCGCGACATCGGCGGGCCCGGCCGCTACGGCCACCACGTGTACCAGCATCCAGCCTTCGAGGCTGCCCAGGTGATCGACGACCTCACCGTGGCACTCACGTTCACCAATCCAATCACCACGTTCCCGCAGCTCCCGGGCGGTGACGTTCCCATTCTCCCCGAGCATGTCTGGTCGACGATCGAGGATCCCCGAGCCGTCACCGAGGCGCTGCCGGTCGGCACCGGGCCGTATCGGCTCACGGCGATCGAGGGCGGCGTCTCCTACCGCATGGAGGCCAACGGGGGCTACTTCGCCGGCACCCCCCTGGTCGACGTGCTCGAGTTCTCGGTGATCGGCGACGATCAGGCGGCCTTCGCCGCGCTGGAGGCGGGCTCCGTCGACATGGTGGCTCGCAGTACGCCGTTGGCCCTGATCGAACCGCTCGATCTGAGCGACGACGTTGAGATGCTCGTCGGCAGCCGCCAGCAGTCGGTCCACCTCCAGTTCAACACCGGCAACGAACTGCTCCAGAGTGCTGAGGTGCGTCGAGGGCTCGGCCTGGCGATCGACGTCGACACCGTGCTCGACGTGGTGGAGGACGGCGCCGGTCGCCTCGGAACCGACACGTGGACGCACCCCAACTCGATCTGGACGCGCGATCCGCTGGGCTCCCACCTCTCCGACACTGCAGCAGCCACGCAGCTGCTGACTGCCGCCGGCTTTGCGGTCGCCGACGATGGCACGCTGCTCACCCCGGCCGGGGCACCGGCCACCTTCACCCTCGGCGTCGACGACTCCCGGCCCCGACATCTCACGGCGGCCCAGAACGTGGCCGACCAGCTGGCGGCGATCGGCGTCGCGGTGACCGTCCAACAGCTGGCGGCGTCGACGCTGCCCCCCGTCGTTGGTGGAGCCGGCACGCTCCCTCCGACCGACATGGTGATCGGTGAGCTCGACACCCACCACCACGACGATCCGGATCATCTCTTCTTCCTGTTCCACAGCGCGAGTGCTGCCACCGACCTCTTCGGTGGCTATGCCAACCCCGACCTCGACGCGGCGATCGAGCGGGTGATCGTCGAGCCCCAAGAGTCCGACGTTCGCACCCAGGCGCTGAACACGGCGCAAGACACGCTCGCCGCCGATCTACCGATACTGGTGCTCTACTATCCGGCCTGGCGGATGGCCTACCGCCCAGCGGTGTACGACGGCTGGCAGGCAGAGGAGGCGAACGGCTTTCTCACCAAACGATCGCTGCTACCGGCGTTCGCCGACCAGGGCCAAGGCGAACGCTCGGTGCCGCCGCCGAGCGTCCCGGCCTTCGTTGCCGAGGACGGCGAGGCCGGCGGCTTCCCCCTGGTGGCGGTGGCTGCGCTCGGCGTGGCTGGCATCGCGGCCGTCGGGGCGTTGGGGCTCGTGTTCCGCAGCCGACCGGATCCCGAGGTCGAGGAGGGCTGGACCTGATGTTCCCAGGGCGCCGCGCACGATTCTGGTTCGTATCGCTGGTGGTCATCGGGGTGCTGGCACCACTGGCCACCCCTGCATCGGCCCACACCGCCATGTTGCGGGCGTCGCCGGATCGCGACGCCATCGCAGGAGGGCCGGTCCAGTTCATCGACCTCGAGTTCCTCGATCCGATCACCGAGGCCGTTGTGACCGTGACCTACAACGGGGTGCCGCTCGCGGGTCGCACCACGGTGGCTGACGGCGAGGTGATCACCTTCACACTGGATCAGCCGCTCACCGAGCCTGGTCGATACCAGGTGAGCTACGAGATGATCTCGTTCGACACCGACTTCACCACCGGTGGCTTCTTCTTCACCTTCGACCCCCAGGCCGATCAGGTGGCTCGTCTCGAACCGCCAGGAGCCGGCGGGTTCTCGCCCGCCACGACCGCGATCTCGGCTGCGGGCCTCGCCGTGGTGGTGGCGCTCCTGGCCACGTTCGTGTGGCGGATGGACGGTCGTCGTCGTGACTCGTACGACGATGGACACGACGGTGATGTCGGCTACGCCGATTACCACGACGACTGGTAGCCAACGCAGCCACCGACCGTGACAACTGGTGGCCGAGCCCACGAGGGGCCCGACCACCAGCACTCGGTCACTGCATCTCGCTGGCGGGCTACTGCATCACGAATGAGGTGAACAGCACCCGGACCACGATCTGCTGGTCCATCTCGTCCATGCCGTAGGCGTCGGCGAGCAGGGTCGAGAGTTCCTCCTTCGCGGCGGGGATGCCCCCGTCGGCCTGGAGTTCCTCCTTCGTCAGCGACGACAGGTACTCGACGGCCACGTCCTGGGCCAAGGCCTGGCGCATCTCGAAGTCGGCAACGAGCACGCCTTCTCCGAGCACGACGGCGATCCCCACACGGAGGAAGCCCACCTCGGGTCCCGCCGTGTTCAAGATCATCTCATCGAGCTGGACGATGTCGCCCTCCACCGGATCGGCTGCCGCCTCAGCCTCGGCCGCGGCCAATGCCTCGGGCGTCTCCTCCTCGGGAGGAGGCGACTTGAGGACGAACTGGTACACCCCGCCGAGGGCGGCGAGCACGACCACGCCAATGATGATCTTCTTTTTGCCACCACCACCGGATTCTTCCTCTTCTTCTTCGGTGTCGTCAGCCACTGGAGTCTCCTTCCGGTGTGAGTTGCTGATCTGGTTCTCCGCCGGTCTCCACCGGCGTGTCGGCCCCCTCAGGGGTCGAACTCTCTGGAGCCTCGGCTCCTGCCTCGGGTTCCGTCCCCGCCTCGGGTTCCGTCCCCGTGTCGGGATCGACCCCGGTCTCGGGGTCCACCTCGGCTCCGGCCTCGCCGTCGGCGTCGTCGGCTGGTGCCGGCTCGGATCCGGGCTGGGTTGTCTCGTCGTCGACGCCTTGGGTCGGGTCGACGCCGGTGTCGGCGAACGGGTCGATCACGTCCACGTCGCTGGCGACGATGCCCGGCACTCGGACCACGATCTCCACCCGCCGGTTCTCCTGGCGACCGTCGAGCGTTGCGTTGTCACCCCTGGGCCTGGTGTCGGCGAGGCCGACCGCCCGGAGCTGGGGGGCGAGCACGGATTCGGTGCCGATCAGCCATCGCACCACCCGTGAGGCGCGAGCCGTCGAGAGTTCCCAGTTCGAAGGCCATTCCGACCCGGTTGGCTGGCTGTCGGTGTGGCCTTCGACCTCGATGAGGTTGTCGATCAAGCCGAGCGTGTTGGCGGCGATCGACAACAAGGCGAGGCCCTCGTCGTCGAGCTGGGCGCTGCCGCTGGCAAACAGAACCTGACCGTCGAATCGGATGAACACCCCGCGCTCGTCGATCCCGACATCGACCACCTGGGAGGCGCCGGCTTCGTCGAACTCCTTCTCGAGGAACTCGCGCACCGCCTCGGCGTTCTCCGGTGTGACCTGGCCTGATTCGAGGGCCTCCATCAGTTCGGCATTCTCGGCCGCCTGTTTGGCGTCGATCGGGGCGAGCCCCACCTCAGGCGTGATGCCGGTGCCGAGACCGAGAATGCTGTTCGTGTTGTCGGTGGCCGGGTCGGGCAGCCCGAGGGCCGCGGCGACACCGACCTTGAACTCGTCGAACTTGTTCTCGTCGATGAGGGCAAAGGCGAACATCATGATGAAGAAGGCAAGAAGGAGCGTCATGGCGTCGGCATAGCTGGCCAACCATTCCTGGGACGGTCCGTCGTCCTCCTCGACCTGCTGCTTCTTGGCCATGGCGGACTAGCCAGCCTTCTTGTCGCCCTCGAGCACCGCTTCGCGGTCGCCCGGCGGGAGGAACGAGACCAGCTTGCCGGCCACGGCCCGGGGGTTCGACCCAGCCTGGATGGACAAGATGCCTTCGAGGATCAGTTCCTTGCTCGCCATCTCTTCCGCCGCCAGCTTCTTCAGCCGAGCTGCGATGGGAGCGAAGAAGTAGTTGGCGATGAAGGCGCCCCACAGTGTGGTCAAGAACGCCACCGCCATGGCCGGGCCCAGCGTTGAGGGATCGTCCAGGTTGCCGAGCATGTCGACCAGGCCGATCACGGTGCCGACCATGCCCATGGCCGGGCCCATGCCGGCCGCAGTACTGAAGAAGCCCGCTCCGTCCTTGTGTCGTTGCCCCATCTTCTCCAGATCGAGCTCGAGCATGTCGCGGAGCTCATCGGGGTCGGTGCCGTCGACCGCGAGCTGCATCCCCCGCTGGAAGAACGTGTCCTCGATCTTCTCGATCTCGGCCTCGAGAGCGAGAAGCCCTTCCTTGCGGGCCGTGTCGGCGAAGGCCACGAGCTGCTTGATCACCGCAGGACGATCAATCGCCCCCGCTCCGGTGAAGGCCTTCACCAGGCCTTTCGGGGCGTTGAGGGCCTGCGCCATCGTGCCGCTGGCCGCTGTGGTGCCGATCGTGCCCCCGACGACCAGGAGGATCGAGCCCGGGTCGCCGAGGAAGATGGCAATGGGGTTCATGCCGGCCATGAACGAGGCCGCCAGCATGGCCACGAGTGCCAGCAGGATGCCGGCAATGGTTATCGGGTCCATCAGAGGTGCTCCGTTTCCGAATCGGTGGTCGAGAAGAACTCGATGTCGGCCTCAGGTGTCGAGGCGCCGGGGGCCGACACGATCTCGTTGGGCACCACGTGCAGAGCCGGGCGGGGCTCGGGAGCCAGCTGGAGGTCAGTCGAGCGGGCGATCACGTAGGCCCGGTAGTCGGTGATGAGGGCGAGTACCTGCTCCAACGACTCGGCGACGAGAAGCTTCTTGCCATCGACGAAGGTGATCACGGTGTCGGGCGTTGACTCGGCTCGCTCGATGAGGTCCGGGTTGACGGCGACTGCCTTGCCGTTGAGTCGGTTGAACAGAATCATGCGTCGCGCTCCGCAAGTGCGGGCACCATCCGCCGACGGTGCCAGTTGGGACCGGAGGTCGGCCCATGGAGTGTCTCGACATCAGGGGTCGGGACTTGATAGGCCCGATCGCTCATGTCGGGGGCCAAACGACCGATCCGATCGGCGTGGCCGACACCGGAGACGACACGATGACGACCGACGACGATGCAGCGTCGTCGGAGGGCGCGCCGACGGGAGAGCAGGATCCTGCCGCCGACTCGATGTCGTCGACGGAACGCAACCCGTTCCGCCAGACCCGACTGTTAACGGCAGAACGAAGCCAGACCTTCAATCAAACCGCAGAACAGCTCCGGGAGCGCATCGCCAGTGTGCTCAGCAAGTGGCTGAGCGAAGCGAGCGTCGAAGCTGGCCCGGTGGAGCAGGTCGACCTCGTCGATGTGGCCACATCGGATCGCGACATCGCCATCATCCGGCCCGCCAACCACCTCGACTACGGGCTCATCGTCACCGATTTGAGCCTTGCGCTCCCACTCACAGCCATCCTGTGCGGTGGACCCTCCCAGCCGGAAGACGAGCTACGTGCGCTGTCGAGGATCGAGATCTGTGTCTACGACCTGATCCTCGAGTCAACGCTCGAACTGGCCACCGACGAGCTCAATGTCGGGCCGGCTTCCATCGGGGGCCATGTGGCCCACGCCGCCGCCTTGCCTCCCCCACCCGACGAGCCGTCGCTCGCCCTCCCGTTCACGATCACCGTTGGCAGCACCAGCGGCGACCTCGTGTTCGCCTTCACCGCGGCCCACCTCCAGGACTTCACCGAGGCGCTCGACGCCCAGATTGCTGGCCGTATCGGGGCGCGCGAGACCGGACCGAACAACCAGATCGTCCAGGCCCTCGTTCCGGTGCCGGTCGAGATCGTGGTCGGCTTCGAGCCCACTCAGATCTCGACCCGACGGCTCGCCGAGCTGGACGTCGGCGACGTGCTGCACACCGGCCGATCGCTCGCATCCAACCTCGTCGCCCGCATCGGTGACGAGTCGATCTTCCACGTCCGAGCGGCCCAGCAGGGTCAGCGCCTCGTCGCCGAGATTCTCGGTCCCGTCTCCACCCGAAAGGAAACGCTCTGATGCCCGAAACTGCAACGGGTCTCGAACAAGCACTGGCCGAGGTCGCCGCCAGCGCCGGCCTCGAGATCGATCCCGCCTTCGGCGACGCCGAACTCGCCGCGACCAAGGGTCCATTCACCACCACTGAGGTCCAGGCCAGCGGTGGCGCCGGGCTGTTGGCCTGTGTTGCGGTACGCGACACGTTCTCTCCCAGCGACAACGAACTGGGAACGGCCCTCGCCGCCGCGGTTGCGTCGTCGATGGGGCCGGGCCTCACCCCCGCAGCCGCCGAGCCTGTGGCCGAGGCCCACGAGCTCGCAGCCCGGTTCACCTCGCCGACCAACGCCGTCGCCATGATGGCCGGCGGTGACCTTCGGGCCCTGGTGGTGATCACCGCCGACCGTCGCGCCGCCACCGGCGGAGGTGCAAGCGCCGCCGGCGGCACGGTCTCCCCGGCTGCCGCCGGTGCCCCAGGGGCCGCCGCCGCGACCACCGGAGGACGCGTTGCGACCCCCGCACTCGGGCGATTCGATCGCTTCGTGAACGTGAACCTCGACGTGTCGGTCGAGCTCGGTCGCACCCAGGTGACCCTGGCCGAGGCGCTGCGCTACGACACCGGCTCGGTGATCGAACTGGACCGCGCCGCCGGTTCGCCCGTCGACGTGCGGGTCAACGGCATGCTCCTCGCCCACGGCGAGGTGGTCCTCATCGACGACGAGTACGCCGTACGCATCACGGAGGTGTTCGACCCGAAGGCGGAGCAGTGATGCTGGCCGTTACCACCGTGGAGCTGACGATCCGGATGGTCGTCGGCCTCGCCGTGATCGCCGGGCTGCTCTGGGCCACCACACGGCTGGCCCGCGGCCGGCTGGGAATGGACGCCGAGACCGTGAACGTCGAGGTGAAGGCCCGCCGGGCGCTCACCAAGAACTCGTCGCTCGTACTGGTGAAAGCAGGATCTCGCCACCTTCTCATCGGCGCCAACGACCATGCGGTGTCGCTCCTGGCCGAGGGAGATGACCTGCTCGATGGCGACAGCGACATCGACGACGGAGCCGAGGTCGATCTCCGGTCCAGGCCAACGACGCGGCGTCGTCTCCAGCGGACCGGTTCCACCTCCCGGCCGAAGCTCCTGGATGGCCTTCGAGCCAAGACCGTGCGGAGGGGCTGAGCACCGTGCTCTCCACTGCCGATCGAGAGATTCGACCCCTCCGGGGTCGGCGGCGGGCCCGCTTCGGCGCGCTCGCGCTCATGATCGGGCTGGCGGTGGCCATCGTGCTTGCGAGCGCCGAGCCGGCTCACGCCCAGGACGTTCCCGTGCCAACCCCGGTGGTCCCCGAGATTCCCGTTCCCGGCGACAGCAACAACCCGGACCCGCTCTCAGACGACGATCCCGCGCTGTCGATCGAGATCGGCGGCAGCGGCGAGAACGCACCGTCCAACTCCGTGTTGTTGATCGTCGGGTTGTCCGTCCTCAGCCTCGCGCCGTCGCTGGTGATGATGCTGTCGAGCTTCACCCGGATGATCATCGTGTTCTCGCTCACCCGCAACGCGCTGGGGCTACAGAACGTGCCACCGAACCAGGTACTGGTGGGCCTGGCGCTGTTCCTCTCGCTGTTCGTGATGATGCCGACGATCAGCGCGGTGAACGAGGAGGCCCTCCAGCCCTACCTCGACGGAACGCTCACCCAGGACGAGGCCCTGGCGGCCGCCGCCGAGCCGGTGCGGGCGTTCATGTTGGAGCACACCTCGCCGGCGGAGATGGAGCTCATGCTCGAGGCGTCGGGCGAGCCGATGCCAGACACGGTCGACGACATCAGCCTCACCACCCTCATCCCTGCCTTCATGCTCTCGGAGATGAAGTCGGCGTTCATCATCGGCTTCGTCATCTTCATCCCCTTCCTCGTGATCGACATCGTGGTGGCGGCCGCCCTGATGGCGCTCGGCATGATGATGCTGCCGCCGGTGTTCGTGTCGCTGCCGTTCAAGCTGCTGCTGTTCATCATGGTGGGTGGCTGGTCACTCATTGCCGAAACGCTCCTCGCGAGCTTCGTGGTGTAGGAGCGCGCCCATGGACGAGACCGTTGTCGTCGAACTCATCACCGCTGGCATGTGGACCGCGGCGCGCGTATCGGCCCCGGTGTTGTTGACCGCCGTGGCCGTCGGCGTGTTCATGGGCCTGCTCCAGTCCGTCACCCAGATCCAGGAGCAGACCCTCGCGTTCGTTCCGAAGTTCGCGGCGGTCGGCGTGGTGCTGGTGATCGCCGGCAGCTGGATGCTGCGGGTCATGACCGAGTTCACCCTCGAACTGGTCGGGCGGATCCCCGACCTGTTGTGACCTTCGCCCTCGACCCGGCGTTGATCGTGGCCTTCGGGCTGGCCATGACCCGCCTCGTCGCAGCGTTCACGATCGCTCCCCCCTTCGGCGGTCTGATGCTGCCCGTGCGGGTGCGGGTGGCTCTGGCCGTCGCCATCGCCATTGCGGCCACGCCGTCGGCGGTGACCACAGAGGTGCCGCTCGACCCGGTACCTCTCGCCATCGCCGTGGCCTACCAGGTGGTCGTGGGGTTGATCTTCGGGTACCTGCTCCAGCTCGTGTTGTCGGCCCCGACACTGGCCGGTGGTCTGGTCGACTCCGTGGCCGGGTTGTCGGCCGGCGCCCTGTTCGATCCGTCGCTCAACACCTCGAGCAGCGCCGGTGGTCGCCTCCACCAGATGACGGCGCTCATCGTGCTGGTGATCACCGACGGTCATCTCCTGATGATCCGCGGCGTCATCCGAACCTACGAAGCGGCGCCGCTGTCCGGCCTGCGGATCGCACCGCTCCCGGATGTGCTGCGCGACGGCGTGGCCGCCATGCTGCTGGCCGCCATCGAGATCGCCCTGCCGCTTCTGGTGGCATTGTTGCTCACCGAGGTGATGCTCGGTCTCGCATCCCGCGCCGCACCCCGCCTCAACGTGATGATCCTCGGGTTCGCCGTCAAGAGCCTCGTCTTCCTGCTCGGGTTCGCCCTCACCATCCCGCTGCTCATCAACGCCGTGGCGGCGCTGCTCGACCAGGCGCTGCGCTGGGGCGTGGGCGTCGGGGGAGGCTGACATGGCCCAGAAGGAGACCGGGCAGAAGACCGAAGCCCCCACACCGAAACGACGCCAGGAAGCCCGCCGGCGGGGGCAGATCCCCCGCTCATCGGATCTGGTGGGATGGTTGGTGCTCGGTGCTGCCAGCTTCGTGCTGCCCGCCCTGTCGGTCGAGGTGTACGACGCGCTCAACCGCTACGTGTTCCTCGCCACCCAGGCCCTGGCCGCCGGCGATCCGGGCCGCGCGTTGGCCGCCGCCAGGGCCATGGCCGTTCAGGTTGGGCTGGTCATGATGCTGTTCCTGTTCGGTGTCATGGCAACCTCGGCGGCGGCGATGGCCGTCCAGGGTGGGGTCACGCTGACCGCGGAGCCCTTGAAGCCCAAGTGGGAGCGCATCTCCCCGTGGGCGGGCGTGAAGCGCCTGGTCGGCCCCCAGAGTGCGGTCGACACGGCCAAGGCCATCGTGCGTCTCACGGTGCTCGTGGTGCTCGTGTTCACCGTGGCGGTTGGCACCGTCACCGAGCAGCTGGGCACCACCCCCCGCCCGCTCGGGGCCGCCGGGCTGGTGCTGGCGTCGAGCCTGTTGTTGATTGTGCGCCTGGCGGCGCTGGCCGGCGTGGTGGTCGGTCTGGCCGACTACGCGTTCCAACGCTGGCGGGTGGGCCGCCAGCTCAAGATGACCAAGCACGAGGTGAAGCGGGAGTCGAAGAACACCGAGGGCGACCCGGTCATCAGGAACCGGCGGCGGAGCCTGCACGCCCAGGTGAGCCGCAACCAGATGCTGGCCTCGGTCGGCGACGCGTCGGTCGTGGTCGTGAACCCGACGCACTATGCGGTGGCGCTGGCCTACAACGAGGGTGGGGTGCCCAAGGTCGTGGCCAAGGGCGCCGACGAACTCGCCTTCAGGATCAGGGAGCGGGCGTTCGCGCTCGGTGTGCCCGTTGTGGAGTCGCGGCCGCTCGGCCGCATGCTGCACGACCACCTCGATGTCGGCGCGGAGATACCGGCCGAGCTGTACGAGGCCGTGGCCCTCGTGATCGCCTTCGTGCTGCGCCGGGCCCGCTTCGCCATCGGTGGTGTGGTCAATCGGGTTCACGTGCCGGCATCGTCGCTCCCCGACCTACCCGATCTGGGCGACGTGGGCCCGGAGACCGAGGCCGAACGACTCACGAACGAGCACCGCCAGCCGACGGGAGACACGTGATGAACGACTTCTGGAGCGACTACGCCAACGCCGCCCGCGAAGCGGAGCTGTTTCAGCTTCCGGCCGCATCGGCCGTTGCCATCGTGGGCCCCGTGGCCGACGTGGAACCGACGGTCGCCCGCCACCGCGACCAGGGCGGACCGGATCGGCCGGTGTTCGTCTACACGACCGGCCCGAACATGGCCGGCGTCGAGGGATGGACCAGGCTGCGGCGAGCGAACGACCTGCTCGTCGCCCTCGACCGCTTCGCCGACCGGGGCCCGATCCTGGTGATCGACGCCAAGGACGTGGAGCCCGACGAGGTCGACGGCCTGATCCACGAGCTCCGGCGTCGTGGGGTGGAACTCGTCCATCTCGTGGTGGACCAGCCCGACCCGAGCCCCGAGGATCTTGCGACCTGGTTGGGCCTCGTCGGCCAGCCGAGCGTGGTCGACCTCGTGTTCCCCCTCGCCCCTGGTCGTGTGGTCGATCTGATCGACCGCGGCGAGCCGATCGCCAGTGTGGCTGGCGTGCCGATCTCCGGACCGCTGCTCTTCGCGCTCCGCACGGCAGAGTAGGGATCGCCAGCACCAAATGGCTGCGCCGCTATGGTGGCGATGTGCAAATCGAGTCCACAAGATTTGGGCCATTTGACGTCGAAGCTGATCGCGCTCTCACGTTCCATGAGAAGCTACTCGGGTTTCCGAATTCTTCTACATACGTGATCATCGAGATCGAAGACACACCATATGTGTGGCTGCAGAGTGCTGATGAGCCAGACGTCGCGTTCCTGGCCACGTCCCCGTTCCCCTTCTTCCCCTCCTACGAGCTCGAGCTCCCAGCCGAGACCGAGACCGCGCTCGCCATCGGCGACCCGTCGCAGGTCGAGATTCTGACGCTGCTCACGGTGCAGGACCGCGGTGGCGATGGCGAGCACATCACAGCCAACCTGCTCGGCCCGATCGTGATCAACGTCGAGACACGACGGGCGATGCAGGTGGTCCTCGACAGTGAACACCGATACTCGACCCGAACCCCCCTGGTGGCCTGATGCTGGTGCTCTCTCGTCGTGAAGCGCAATCGATCGTGATCGGATCCGACGTGGTGGTGACGATCGTGTCGATCCGAGGAGACCAGGTGCGAGTGGGGATCGATGCCCCACGGTCGATCACCGTCCACCGCCGCGAGGTGGCGATCGCCATCGAGGAGGCGAACCGCGAGGCGCTCGCGGCGGGCGAGATGAACCCGGCATCGCTGCCGGCGCCACGAGAGGCTCGCTGAGCCTCCCCTGCTGCGCCTGCTCGCCAACGTCGAGCGCAGCAAAACGCGGTCGAGGTGCGGCCTACGCCGCACCCCGACCGGAGACACTACTCGGGAGAGAGTGTGTTACCCGAGTAGCTGGAGAACGCCCTGCGGGATGGCGTTGGCCTGGCCGAGCATGGCCGTACCGGCCTGGCTCAGGATCTGGTTCTTGGTGAACTCCACCATCTCGGCCGCCATGTCGGTGTCACGGATCCGAGACTCCGAGGCTGCCAGGTTCTCGGTGGTGACCTGGAGGTTCCGGATCGCCGACTCGAAGCGGTTCTGGGCGGCACCCAGTGCGCCTCGGGTGGTCGACACGGCCGCAATCGAGTTGTCGATGTTCTCGATGGCAGTCCGGGCGTTGGCCGCCGTGGTCACGTCGATGCCGGTGAGGTCGGTACCGCCGAGGGCGGTGTTGTCGAGCACACCGGTGGTGAGCGTGATCTGGTTGCCAGCAGCGCCTTCGGAACCCACCTGGAAGTTCAGGGCCGTGGCCGAGAACACCGCAGCACCACCGAACGTGGTGTCGGTACCAATACGGCCGACCTCGGCGGCGAGCGCCGTGATCTCAGCCGCGATGGCCGTACGAGCTGCCGCGTCGTTGGTGTCATTGGCAGCCTGCACCGACAGGTCACGCATACGGTTCAACATGTTGTGAACCTCACCAAGCGCACCCTCAGCGGTCTGCGCGAAGGAGATGCCGTCCTGGGCGTTCCGGGTCGCCTGCTTGAGACCCGACACCTCAGCCCGCAGCTTCTGCGAGATCACCAGACCAGCAGCATCATCGCCAGCCCGGTTGATCCGGAACCCTGACGACAGCTTCTCCAGGTTCTTCCCCAGAGACATGTTGGAGACTTGGAGATTTCGACTGGCGTTGAACGCCATGATGTTGTTATTGATTCGCATCGATCGTCATGCCTTCCTTGAAGTATTGGGCCGACTCATTCCGTTGAGAGCGACCACCGGTGGAGTCCGGCCCACCTCCATCGACCAAAGCCGCAAAACGGCAAGGGGAAGCCCTCATGATGAACCAATCGGCCCAAATCAACGCTCAGTTGAGAAAGTCCAGTAGTGAACGACTTATGGCCCGGGTCGTGGCCGACAGCGACGCCTCGTAGCTCGCCTGCGCCGCCCTGAGCTGGACGATCGCCTCGACGACGTCGGTGTCACGCAGTGCGGAGGCTCGCGCCTCCACGTTCTCCCGTTCCCCGCCCTGTCGGATTTCGGCCGCATCGAGCTGTTGGGTTCGGGCGCCAATTCGACCGACCACCGAAGAGATGCGCAGCGCAGCAGCATCGACGGCCTCGATCCCGTCACGAACTCCGGCCGTGTTGTTCGCGTCGATGTCGGCGGCCAACTGGTCGAGCATCTCGAAGGCGGTGCCGTTCAGTGGGTCCCCCGGGTTGGCCACGCCGAACACGGTGGGCCCTGGCGCGCTCACGTCGACGGTCTCGCCGACGTCCACGTCTCGCAGCACGAGACCCATGTCGCCCTGGTAGGCGCCAGCGGCGTCGTAGGCCTCGACAACGTTCGCCGTGCCAGCGAAGATCATGCGACCAGCGGCCTGGCTGTTGGCGATCACCAGCATCTCGGAGCGGATCGCCCGGATGTCGGCCGAGATCGCCGCCCGTGTGTCGGCATCGGTGAAGCTGTTGCCGGCCTGCACCGCCAGCGACTTCGCTCTGCTCAGATTGGTCGAGGCCGACTGCAGCGCATGATCAGCAGAGCCGAGCCACAGCTTGGCGTTGCCGATGTTGCGGTCGTACTGGTCCACGCGCTGGAGACGCAGGTCATGACGCATGAGCCGCGTCGATGCCGCAGGGTCTTCCGAGGCCTGATGGATGGCCTTGCCCGTGGCGATGTTGCGCTCGAGCAGCGCCGACCGGGACCGGTTGTCCGAGATCCAACGTGCCCGGGCTTGGTTCTGGTGCAGATCGGTGATGCGGATGGTCACGGTGTCTCCCTTCGAGGCGGCTAGCGGCCCACTCGGCCGATCGAGATCAGGACCTGCAACATCTCGTCGATGGTGGTCATGAGCCGCGCGGCTGCGTCATAGGCCCGCTGAGCGGTGATGAGCTGCGTCAGTTCCTCGTCGAGGCTCACCCCCGACTCAGCCTGCGCCATGGCTGCGGCCTGCTCCTCGGCGGCGTCGGCTGCGTCACGGGCAGTCGCCGCCGTCAGCACCCGCCCGGCCAGGACGCCGGCCTGATCGAGGTACAACGAGATGGGTCCGGATGCGCTCTCCGAGAGGGCCGCGATGTCGCGGGCATTCGAGTTGTCCAGCAACCCTGCGGCTCCGCCGGCGGCCGCCAACCGCTCTGGCTGACCCAGAACATCTGTCGAGACCTCGATCTCTCCGGGCACGGCGCCGAAGGCGAACACGTCGAGGCCGGTGGAGCTGTCGAGGCCCTGTCCGCCTTGGTGAAGCGTGTTCACGCCGGTGACGAGGGCAGCAGTCACTGCATCGAAGTCGATCCGAGCGTTGGGGATCACCGCCTGGAGGGCGGTGACGTTCGCCGCAGCCGATCCGCTGGTGAGGTTCAACTCGCGACCGTCCGGGGCGTTCACGCTCACCCGTGCGTAGCCGAGTGGCGTCAACACGGCGTCGGTTGTGACCCCAACCTCGACCGCGTTGGATCGACCGTTGGTGACAAGCAGATGCCCGTCGACCTGGAGCGTCACCTGACCGTCCTCGGTGTGGACGACCAGCATGTCAGTGAGCTTCGCCAGCTCGTCGATGGCCTGGTCGCGCTCGTCGAGCAACGAGTTGCGGTCGACGTTCGTACCGACCGACGCCAGGATCTGCTGGTCGAGGATGGCGATCCGCTCAGCGAGGTCGTTGATCTCACGCACGTCGTCTCGCAGATCGAGTTCGGTGCGCTGGAAGAGGCTTCCAATCTCGGTCACCGTTCGGTTCACCGACTGTGCGAGGGTCTCGGCGCGCTGGAGCACCACACCACGCATCGCCAGGTCCTCGGGGGCGCTGGCGAGGTCGTCGAAGCTGTTGAAGAAGGACGTGAACTGGTCCTGGAGGCCACCGTCGACCAACGCACCGTAGGCCGACTCGACCTCGGTGAGGATCGTGTGGGTCCGAGCCCGGGCGGAGGCGACGCCCCCCTGTTCGCGAGCGTGCGTCGAGAGGAGCTCGTTTCGAATCCGCGTGACCTCCTCCACCTCGACCCCTTGCCCGGCGCGAGTCACGCCCGAGTGGAGCCCAATGGCAACGGCGTCGACGGGGCCGAGCTCGGCGCGCCGCCGGTGGTAGCCGGGCGAGTCCACGTTGGCGATGTTCTCGCCGATCACCTCGAGCCGCTTGCGCTGTGCAAGCAAGCCGCTGTTGCCGATGAAGAGCCCGCCGAAGTTCCCACTCATCACAGCCTCCCGTCGAACAGCACAGCGTTCGGCCCTGCGTCGGGTAGGACGCGAAGCCTGCCGTCGTTGCCGTAGCCAGATGGCGCCCGCTCGCCGCTGCCGGCACCACCGGCGGCGGCAACCAGTTCGTCGATCAACCGGGTGAGACCCGCCATGCCTTCTTCCAGGGCCTGCACGTTGCGCTGGCGAAGTCGCCCGACCCGGGCCGTGATGGCCTCGAGGTCGCGTTGCTGTTCGGACAAGATCTCGCCCCACGGTTCAGGGGCATCCGCCGCCAGATCGGTGAGGGAACGGCCCGGACCGAGCAACGCCTCGCGTTCGAGATCGAGGGTGGCAAGCGCTCGGGCCTGTTCCTCGAACAGGTCGGCGAGGTGTCGCTGCCAGTCCTGGCGTCCGGAGGCGCCGACCATCAACTGCACCTCGAGGAGGAACTCGAAGCGATCCAGGTAGGGCCGATAGCGCCACAGGAGGCTATTCAGCTGGTTGTAGTCAACGGAAACCCCAGTGCTCATGCCTCCTCGACTCGGCCGCGACGGCGCGATTGTGAGGGGCACGGCCCCTACAGGGTCCAGACGGCCCATGACGCATGATGCTCGTGTGACGACCGACCGACACCGGAGTCGGTGGCCGCGATCAGCTGGTGACGAGTTCAGATCGCAGGATCCGAAGCGCCTCCTCCTTGAGCTTGCTGGCCCGGGGCTGCGAGATGCCGAGCAACTCCCCCAGTTCGGTCATCGTCCGGCCCTCGAAGAAATAGCCGTGGATCACGATGCGATGGCGCTCACCCAGCCGACCGAGCCCTCGACGCAACAGGTCACGTGCCTCAGCGTTGCTCAGCTGCTCCTCGATCGATGCGGCGTGATCGGCGATCGTGGCGGCCAGGGGAAGCAGGTTCTCGCCGTCGATCTGCACCGTGCGGTCGAGCGAGTCCATTCTGCACCGCGCGAGGTCCCGGCGCAGTTGGCGCACCTGTTCGAGGTCGAGCCCGAGCGACTGTCCGACCTCGTCCCAGTAGTTGTCGGCTCGACCGTTGACTCCGTCCTCGACGGCTCGCACCCGCCGTTCGAGACTCCGGACCGAACGTGGCACCCAGTCACTCTGCCGCAGCGCATCGATGATGGCCCCTTCGATGCGACGACCGGCGAAGGTCGAGAAGGCCGCACCGCGGCCGGGATCGAAACGGGTCGCGGCGCCGATGAGGCCGAGCATTCCGGCCTGCACGAGATCATCCCGGGTGTGCGTCGCAGGGAGACCAGCGGTGAGCCGCCGCACGATGTGCTCGACCAATCCGATGTTGGCCAGCACGATCTCGCGCTGCCCCGCCGTCAACTCGCTCACGCCACCCTCCCTGGTTGCGCTCTGGACCCAGCATCCTGCGGGTCGCTGATGGAGCTTTCGACGCCACCCCGTGCTCCCTTGAGGTGACCGGGACCTGCGATGGAGGCAGTCGAGACCGCTGGCCTGCTCCTGGGTCGGACGACCCCAGGGCCAGCGCCTCACATCACCCCGGCCCGAGCCGACCAGTAGCCGTAGGCCGATTGAAGTGAGCTGCCAGTGATACCAGGACTGCGTGGAGGAGGAGTGTTGTCGACGGGGATGATCCTCGTCGTCGCGCTCATGGTCGTGCCCCTGCCGGGCGCGATCCTCGACCTCCTGTTGTCGCTGAACATCGCCTTCGGCGTGCTGCTCCTGCTCACCACGATCATGACCACCCGGGCCCTCGATCTGGCGGCGTTCCCGTCGCTGCTGCTCATCGCCACGCTGTTCCGGCTGGCGTTGAACGTGTCGTCGACCCGACTCATCCTCACCTCCGGCTCAGCCGGTGGAGTCATCGCCTCGTTCGGTTCGTTCGTGGTCGGCGGGTCGGTCGTCGTCGGCCTCGTCGTGTTCTTGATCCTGGTGGTCATCCAGTTCGTCGTGGTCACCAATGGTGCATCCCGTGTGGCTGAGGTCGGCGCCAGGTTCACCCTCGACGCCCTGCCCGGCAAGCAGATGGCCATCGACGCCGACCTCGGCGCCGGGCTCATCGACGAAGAGACCGCCCGGACTCGACGCAAAGAGGTGAGCTCCGAGGCCGACTTCTACGGTGCGATGGACGGTGCATCGAAGTTCGTGAAGGGCGATGCCATCGCCGGCGTGCTCATCACGCTGATCAACCTGATCGGTGGCCTCATCATCGGTGTGGTCCAGAACGACCTCCCCGTTGGCGATGCCGTCAACACGTACTCCACGCTGACGATCGGCGACGGCCTCGTGTCGCAGATCCCGGCGCTGCTGATCTCAATCGCCAGCGGCATCATCGTGACCCGAGCCACCAGCGACGGTGACCTCGGCAGCGACGTGGTGAGCCAGCTCGCCGCCCAGCACCAGGCCCTTCGCTACGGCGGGGTGACGGTGCTGCTCCTGGGCCTCGCCCCGGGCCTGCCCCTGCTGCCGTTCGGCATCGTGGGAGGCGGCATCTTCATCGTTGGCCGGCAACTCCAGCAACGGGCCGCCGAGGCAGAGGCCGAGGCCGAAGCGGCCGAGGACGAAGAGGAGGCGATGCCCGAGCCGGTGCAACTCGCCTACGAGATCCGACCGGAGCCGCTGGAATTGGAACTCGCCGTCGACATGATCGACCTCGTCGATGCGTCGGCCGGGGGAGATCTCCTCGACCGGGTGCGAGCGTTGCGGCGCAAGATCGCCCGCGAGATCGGGCTGATCATCCCGCCCGTGCGCACCCGCGACAACCTCGATCTCGACCCCGGCGAGTACACGGTCACGGTGCATGGCGTGGAGATGGCACGGGGCCGCGCTCCGGCCGGACACGTCCTCGTGATCGCCGACGACCTCGACTCGCTCCCTGGGCCCTCGGCCATCGAGCCGGTGTTCGGGCTGCCCGCCAAGTGGCTCCCGATCACGGCCCAGCCGCTGGCCGAGGCGGTCGGGGCCACGATCGTCGACCGGGCATCGGTGATCACCACCCACCTGGCCGAGACGATCCGCCGACTCGCCGCCCAGCTGCTCAGCCGCCAGGAAGTGAAGGAGCTGATCGAACTGGTGCGCCAGAGCGATCCGGCCGTGGTCGAGGAACTGAACGCCTCCGAACTCACGGTGGCCGAGGTACAGCGCGTACTGCAGGATCTGTTGAACGAGCAGGTCCCCATCCGCGACATCGTGCGGATTCTCGACGTGCTCAGTGAGCGGGCCCGGGTGACCCGCGATCCCACGGAGCTGACCGAAGCCGTGCGCGTCGCCCTCGGTCCGTCGATCTCGGCCGGCAGTGCCGATCCCGACGGAACGCTGTACGTGATCACGATCGATCCCGTGCTCGAACAAGGGCTGCTGTCGGCTCTCCAAGCCGGCCCCCAGGGCCCGGACTTCGTCCTCGACCCGGCGCTGCTCCATCAGCTGGCGATGGCGATCCGATCCGAGGTGGTGGCGGTCGAGCAGCGGGGCCGGAGCCCCGTACTGGTGGCGGCCCGCGGGCTCCGTCGCCCGCTTCGCAAGTTGTTGTCGTTGACCGAGGTCCAGGCGCCCGTACTGAGCGCAGACGAACTCGGTCCCCAGGTCCAGGTTGAACACGCAGGGGTGGTGAACCTTGAGCAAGCCGGAATCCAGACAAACCAAGCGGCGATACTCGGGTCCTGAGCTGACCGAGCTGCTCGAACAGGTCGTGGCCGAAAACGGTCAGGACGTGTCGATCAGCGCGGTCAACCGGATCCGATCGGGAGGCTTCGCCGGGTTCTTCTGCCGCGAGGAGTTCGAGGTCCTCGTGGAGGAGGTCGGGGCCGAGGCCGCCGCCTCTGGCGCGCCGGAGAACCGCGACCAACGCTTCCGTGAGCTGCTCGAGGAGCGGCTCGCCGACATGCACGTGATCGATCGAGCTGAGGTGGTCATGCCAACAGGAGCCAGCCGCGGTCGCCGCGGACGGAAGAAGGCACCCACCGGTGCGCTCTCGCTCAGCGTCGAGCCCGCCGGCGACGCCACCGGCACACCCGCGGGCAGCGCCCCGCCCCCGAAGCGTCGGGTGGGAGCCACTGTCGACCTCACCGACGAGGCCGGCAGTGGCGAGCGCGGCGGTGCACTCGACATCCGCAACCTCCGCCCCGACGACGGTGTGGACATCGACTTCACCGCCGCTCGCCTGGCCCGTCAGGACGAGTCCGCCGACACGGCGGCCCCGACCGACGGTCGCCCGCAGGTGAAGGTCCAGGGTGCGGTCGAGGTCCGCCACGCCGACGACATCACCGACGACGAGCGCGAGGTGGTCGACGTGACTCCTCCTCCGCCCCAGCGCCCGCGGACGGCGGCGCCCTCTGTCGAGATCTCAGCCGATCTGGCGATCGATCTGGATCCGACACCGCCGGAGCCGGCACCACGCCATCTCGACCCGGCCAACGACGTCAGGGGCGACGAGGACCGCCGGCCCGACACCAGCCCCATCCAGATCACGCCGCTCAACCCTGATCGACCGTTGTCGTTCGCCACGGCCAGCGCCGAGGCCGATGCTGGCCCGCCGGCAGTGGAGCATATCGAGCCTGCCCCCGCCGTCGAACCTGCCCCCGCCGTCGAGCCTGCCCCCGCCGTCGAGGTGATGGTCGATACGCCGGCGCCAGCGCCAGCGCCAACGCCAACGAGTGCCGACACCGCAGCAGTCGGGCCCGGGGCACCCCCACGCCTGGTTGACCAGTCGGCCGAGACCGTGATCGATCCCGTACCGCTGGAGCCGCCCGCCATGTTGTCGGCCTCTGCGTTCTGGCTCGAGCTCGAGCGCACCCAGCGTGAGCTCGACTCGCTGCTGCCGCCCCCGTCGTCGCGCACCCTGCTCGTCGGCCCGCTCCCCCAGGCGCTGGCCCTCATCCAGGCCCACCGCGACCACTACGGCATGGCGGCCGACGACATCTGGGTGCTCACCGACCGCACCACGGTTCTGAACGCGCCCGACTGGCGGCTCGTCCGCTCGGGTCAGCAGCTCGAGCAGCAGGCCGAGCAGCGACGAGGCCCTGCGATCTTCGTGGTCGATGTGCCCGTGGAGCTCCCGGCCTGGGTGCCCGCGTTGGTGCAGCGCATGCGCCGCCACAACCTTGGTCTCGTCCGCTACGTGGTGCCCGGCGATCCGCGCACCAGCGATCTCATGCAGTACTGGAGCAGCGGAGACGACCCCTACGCCGTCGATCTGACGTCATCGCTGACTCCGGGCCAGGTGCTGCCCCTGATCACCAACGGCCATCCGATCACCACGGTGGCCGGCGCCGACGTGACAGCCGAACTGATCGTCGCCATGCGCGACCGGGCGGGCCGTGGCTGACTCGGACCGGACTGTCGCCCGCGGGCCGACCGACGGGGCTGATGCCTCGACGGTTGTCGCGCCCCGCGTGCGCTATCGACGGCCGGCCATAGGCGTCGGCCTGTTGATGTCGTTCGTCGTGGGGTTCGACCCCCTGTCCGACGCGATCACAGGAACCGGCTCCTACGAGAGTGCCCTGATCCGCTTCGTGGCCTGCGTGGTGTTCTGCATGGCCGGTGGCGCATTCGTCGGTGCCGTTCTCGATCAATCTCCCGAACCAACATCCGATTCTGTCGACTCCTCATCCCCTGCTGACGCAGGCCGATGACAACACAGACGGCGAGGAGCACCAACGCAATGGCAACACCCACTCCACAACCAACCTCCGACATGACGAGCGACGACGTCGCCGAGTCGTTCGGCGAGCTGTCGACCCTGGCGCCCGTTGCGATGCGGATCGTCCAGGTGGCCGACGACGAAGACGCCTCGATGGCCGACCTGGTGAACGTCATCGGGCTCGACCCGGCGCTCACGGCCAAACTGCTCCGGGTAGCCAACTCGGCGCTCTACGGTCAGTCGACCGAGGTCACCAGCTTGTTGCGGGCCACGACACTCCTGGGCACCCAAACCGTCAAGCTGCTCGCCCTCGGCTTCAGCCTCGTGGACAGCCTGTGCCCACCGGAGCTTCCCTCGAATGCGCTCTGGCGTCGGAGCCTGACCGCCAGTGTGATCGGACGCTGCATCGCGAACGAGTCCCACCCCCGAGTGGCCGACGACGCCTTCGTCGGCGGGCTGCTCGGCAACATCGGCAAGTTCGCCCTCGTCGGCGTGCCCGCCTACGCGGATGCCGTCGCTGAGGCGAACGCCTGGCCGCCGATCGAGGCCGAGGCCGACATCGTCGGCTTCACCAGCGACGAGGTGTCGGCGCTGATCATGGAGAAGTGGGGCCTCCCGGCTGCGATCCATGAGGCCGTGCACTGGCGCTCGGCGCCCGAACTGGCCGATGCCGCCCACGACGCAGCGGCGATCCTCCACGTGGCCGATGCCGCCGCCGAGTTTATGCTCTCCACCGGCGAACCCCAGGCCGTGGCCTACGACGTGTTGTCGCTCGCCGCCGCCGGTCAGCTCGGCTGGTCGATGGCCCAGATCGAGGAGATCCTCACCGACGCCACGCCCGATCTGAACGACATCGCCAAGCTCTTCGATCTCGGCGCCATCACCGATACTCCCGTTGTCGAGCTGATGATCCACGCCCAGACACTGGTGGCCAAGGTAAGCCTGGAGATGACGGCCGCTCTCACCCAGCAGCAGGAGCGCAACGAGGCGTTGAGTGAGGCCAACAAGCGCCTCCACAACCAGGCATCGACCGACGCCCTCACCGGGTTGCCGAACCGTCGGACCTTCGACGCCTACCTGAGCAACCAGATCGCCGGTCGGCTCAAACGACCGCGCAAGACCGATCTCGGCCTGATCCTGATCGACCTCGACCATTTCAAGGCGGTCAACGACACCTATGGCCACCACGTTGGCGACGAGGTGCTGCAGGCCGTCGGCGCTCGCATCATGAGCGCCACTCGGCGCAGTGAGCTGTCGGCTCGCATCGGCGGCGAGGAGTTCGCCGTGGTGCTGCCCGACACCCAGCGCAACGAGCTCCCCAAGGCCGCCGAGCGGTTCCGGTCTCTGATTGCCGCCGACCCCATCGACACCAGCAGTGGGCCACTCGAGGTGACCGCCAGCATCGGGGCCGCCCAGGTGCAGCCAACGGCGGCCGAGACCCGCGACGAGCTGTTCGCCACCGCCGACAAGGCGCTCTACGACTCGAAGGCGGGGGGCCGGAACATGGCGACCGTGTCGACCTAGGTCCATCGGATCGTCTCGCCGTCGGGACGTGACGATCGCTACAGACAAACCGCCAGGAGTCCGATCGCTCGGGAAGCCCATTGTCCGACGAGTGCGGAGGGACTCCAATGCACGCGCCATCTCCTCAACCGATCGAGGTACCGATCGACCGACTTCGGCAACCCATCCAGCGCATCATCCACATGGAGAGCCTGGGTGGGATCGCCCTGATTTTGGGAGCCGTGACCGCGCTGGTCCTGGCGAACTCCCCAGCTGCGGAGGCGGTGGACCACTTCTGGCACTACCACCTCCACATCGAGGCGGGGCCCTTCAGCGTCGATGAGTCTCTCGTTCACTGGGTGAACGACGCACTGATGGCGATCTTCTTCTTCGTCGCCGGGCTCGAAATCAAGCGTGAACTCGTGGTTGGCGATCTGCGCGACCCCCGCAAGGCGGCCCTCCCCGCCATCGCCGCTGCTGGCGGCATGGTGATCCCGGCACTGTTCTACGTGGCCGTGGCCGATCCGACCACTCGGGGCGGCTGGGGCATTCCGATGGCCACCGACATCGCCTTCGCCGTTGGCATCCTGACCCTGCTCGGCAATCGGGTGCCGTCGCGTCTGAAGGTGTTCCTCCTCACCCTTGCCATCGTGGACGACCTGGGTGCCATCGCCGTGATTGCGGTGTTCTACACCTCAACCGTCAACACCACCGCCCTGGCCATGGCCGGGGTGCTCGTAGCCACGATCATCGCCCTCCGGGTGCTTGGCGTGTGGTGGATGCCCCTCTACATCCTCGTGGGCGTCGGCCTCTGGCTGGCGGTGTTCGAGTCGGGGGTCCACGCCACGCTGGCCGGAGTGGCCTGCGGCTTGCTGGCGCCGGCCAAGCCCCGCCGCCCCGAGCCAACCAACGTGGTGGCCAACCCCGACGACCCGATTGCGACGCTGAACTCGATCGTGTTCGACACCAAGGAGACGAAGTCGGTGGTCGACCGGCTGATCAATGGGCTCCACCCGGTGACAGCACTGATCATCGTGCCGATCTTCGCCCTGGCCAACACTGGCGTCGCCGTCTCAGGCGCCGCCCTCGCCGACGCCGCAGCCGCCGCCACGTCGCAGGCGATCGTGTTCGGTCTTCTCGTCGGCAAGCCCGTCGGCATCGTGCTCGCCGCCCTGCTCTCGGTGAAGGCAGGCATCGCGGTACTGCCCGAGGGCACGAAGTGGTCACACGTCGTGGGCGTCGGCTTCCTCGCCGGCATCGGCTTCACGGTGTCGCTGTTCATCACCGACCTCGCCTTCGACGACGCAGCGGTGATCGCCAACGCCAAGATCGCAGTGCTCGCCGCCTCGGTGCTGGCCTCGGCCCTGGGGGCGATCGCCCTCACCCAGGCCGGAGGTGCGTCTGCGCTCGCCACCGACGCAGTCCAGGAGGCACAGGGCTCGGGCGACGACGAGCACGGCGACGGCGAACTCGGCCCGATCACCTGGGACGAACTCGCCTCGACCGGCACAGGTGCATCAACGGTGGCCTCGGGGCCCGTCGTCGACGCCCCGACCGCGTCGGAGGTGGCCGGCTCTGCGACCACCACGCCTACCTCCACCGGCGACGACTGACCTCTCACCGATCTCGTGTCGGACACTGAGCCCGGGAGCCGGATCGGCCCCCGGGCTCAGGCCGCGAAGATGGCGGCGTTGGCCCTGGCGAGCGAGAACCCGTCACCGCGGGAGTTCGAGCACGTGACCCCGGTGATCTCGCTTTCGCACACGTAGTCTCCGATGATCGCCCGACGTCCGTAGTCGAGCGCCGGTGCGTCCGGGTTCCAGAACACGTCGCTGTAGCACTCCCAGAACGCACCGTCGGTGCCAACGCCAACGGCGTTGCCCCAGTCGAACTCACACCCGGCGGGTTGATCCACCGTCCACTGCTTGTCGGCGATGTGGCACGACACACCGAACGCCGAGACCATCTGGCAGGAGATGTTGCCGCTCGGACTGGTGAAGGCGTACGAGCCGTCGACGATGTCGACGGCCACCGGATCAACCGTGGTCGACGTGGTCGTCACGATCTCGGTTGTCGAGGTGGATGCCGACGAGGTGGGCGCCGTCGAGGCCGCAGTGGAGGAGGTCGGGCTGGTACCGGCGGCCGTACTCGAGCCGATGGGGCCACCGCTGTCGGCGGGCGCAGTGGTGGCCGTGGTTCCTGTGGTCGCATCCGTGGTCGCGTCGCCAGCGTCAGCTGCGGTGGCGCCATCGGTCGATCCCGGCCGCACGGCGGCGGCGGTGTCGACGTCGTCGCTGCCACATCCCGCCACTGCGACAGCGGCGACCAGCGCAAGAACGCCAATGGTGCAGCGGCGGGCGATCGACACGGCATCACCGTAGTCGGCCGCCTATCCTCTCGCCGTGGTGGGCGACGAGATGATGCAACAGCCCGGGGTGCCCGGGGTGCGTCAGGGCCGGTTCCGGCCCGACATCCAGGGTCTGCGAGCGGTGGCCGTGCTGCTCGTTGTCGCCTACCACGCCGGGGTCGTGTTCCCCGGCGGTTACATCGGTGTGGACGTGTTCTTCGTGCTCTCGGGCTATGTGATCGCCCGCACGTTGCTCGACGAGTTGGCCGAGACCGGCCGGGTGTCGTTCAGCCGGTTCTACCTACGACGGATCAAGCGACTGCTCCCGGCGCTGGCCGTCGTGCTGATCGTGGTGCTGCTCGGTGGAATCCTGCTCACCGGGGCGGGGGTACAACCGGTGTTGGCCCGGACCGGCATCGGGGCATCGCTGCTCAACGCCAATACCTACCTCGCCAGCCAGGCCGCGAGCGGCGACTACTTCGCCCCTCGCTCGGAGGCGAACCCGCTGCTGCACACTTGGTCGCTCTCGGTGGAGGAGCAGTTCTATCTCGTGTTCCCGGCTGCCGTGGCGGGGGCATGGGCACTGGGGCGCCGCACGGGGCGGAGTTCGGTGGCGCTCGTCGCCGTGGTGTTGGGCATCGGCGCTGCGGTATCGGCTGGCCTCGCCTGGGCGCTCACTGCTCGCGCCATCGATCCTGGCGGATTCGGGCCCACCATTGCGTTCTATACCGCTCCCGCTCGGGCCTGGGAGTTCGCCGCAGGCGCGATGGTTGCGCTGGCCGCACCCCAGCTCGCCTCGTTCGGCCGTCGCCTCGGGGCCACGGCCGCCATCGGCGGAGCTGTCGCGGTGGTGGGCTCGGCCCTGCTGTTCACCGCAGCCACACCGTTCCCGGGCCTCGCCGCCTGGATCCCGGTGCTCGGCACGGTGGGGCTGGTGGCAGCCGGCGACACCCGGCTCGCGTCGGTGACCGACGCCTGGTTGGGATGGCAGCCGCTGCGATACCTGGGCGATCTGTCGTACGGGTGGTACCTGTGGCACTGGCCTCTGATCGTGTTCGCGACAGCGTTGTGGCCAACCACGTCGTGGGTGCCCGTCGTCGCTGCAATCGTCTCGCTCGGGCCCACGATGGCGTCGTATCAACTGGTCGAGAACCCGATCCGCTTCTCCCCCACCCTGACACCGGTGCGGGTCGTTGCCGTTGGACTCGTGGGTGTGGCCGTGCCGGTGGTGGCAGGAGTGGCCCTCATCGCCGCCAACGACCGCATTCGTTCTTCCGACGCACTGGATGCCTTCGCTGACGAGCCCGACCGCGGCTGCTTCGTCGACGCACGCTCGCCCGACGCCGCCGGCACCCGCTGCCGGTTCGACACCGCAGAGTCGGCGGGTACTGCGGTGTTGATCGGCGACTCGAATGCCTGGCACGTGACCGAGGCGTTCGTGGCGGGCGCCCATGGAGCCGATCTCGATGCCGAGGTGGCCACCGTCGGCCGGTGCCCGTTCGTCGATCTCGTGATCATCGAGCGAGGTGAGGATCATTCGGCCTGCGCCGCAGCGAACGCCATCCAACGCGAACGCCTCGTGGACGAGCCGCCAACCATCGTGGTGTTGTCGTCGGCCGTCGATCTGTACCTCGACGACCCCGAGGTGACCTTCCGTTCTCCCGACGGCGAGATCCACGCCGGGGTGGCGGCGAAAGAGGCGGCGTTCGAGGCCGCACTGGTGCGCACCCTCGACGAGTTGCAGGCGTCGGGTACCAGGGTGATCAGCGTTGCGCCCGTGCCCCGCCTTCGCGAGGGATGGACACCGAACAGCGAGCCGTCGGGCCGTGTGCTTCGTGGCGACACCGAGAGCGTGGGTGTGGCTCGCGCCGAGGCGCAGGCCCGTCAGGCCACCGCCCTCGCCGTGCTCGAACGGGCCTCAGCCGGGCGAGCGGTTGTGCTCGACCCATTCGACACGATCTGCCCCACGAGCCCCTGCGAGCCATTCGACGACGACGAGTTGGTATTCATCGACTGGAGCCATCTCTCCGCCACGGGCTCCCGTCGACTCACCGCCCCGCTTGCGGCGGCGTTCGATCAGGCTCTCGCCGCCTAGCGAAGCTGAAACCCGAGGCCGAGCGGGTCGCGGGGATCGAGCGTGAACGTGGCCGACCCGGTGCGGAACGCGGCACCAGCGACCGACGTGGCAACGAGCTGTGGCCCCACCCCGTCAGCCGGATCAGCGACCGCCTCGATCCGGCCGTCGAAGCGCCCACCGGCCACGCCTTCGTTGCAAAACGGTTCGCCGACCCCGAGACGGTGCTGGTCGGCCAGCACTGCGAGGCGAGCTGATGTGCCCGATCCGCACGGGGACCGATCCACCTCGCCGTCGGCGAACACGGTGACGTTGCGCTGATGCAGGGGGTCGGAGGCGACATCGGCGTGGAAGATCACGCCATAGAGGCCGGACAATCGAGCATCGGTGTGTTCCACGCTGGCGTGCCCGGCGAGCTCGGCCTTGATCTGGCGAGCGAGGGTGATGAGCCGATCGAGATACGCCGCCGATGGATCGAGGTCACCGCCGTCCACGGCAACCGACGCATAGAACGCTCCCCCGAACGAGACGTCGACCGGCACCAGGCCCTCGTCGGTGGCGATGGTGAGATCACGGGCGCTCACGAAGGCATCGACGTTCCAGAACCGGGCCTGACCGGGTCGACCCTGTTCATCGACGGCGATCTCGACCCGAAGCCGCCCAGAGGGCACATCGAGGGTGAGCCGAGCCACGCCGTCGACCGGTTCGATACGGCCGGTATCGACCGCCCAGGCAGCCAGCGCGATGGTGCCGTGACCACACGCCGTGCTGAACCCGTCCTTGTGGAAGAACAGCACGCCGAAGTCAGCGGCGCCGTCATCGGGCGGGGTGATGAAGCCGCCGTACATGTCGGCGTGCCCGCGGGGTTCGTTCACCAAGAACGCCCGTACCTCGTCGAGGTGGCCCTGGGCCCAGGTGCGCCGTTCGAGCACCGTGTCGCCGTTGGCGGTGGCCACCCCTGCGGTCACGATGCGAAACGGCTCGCCCGCGGTGTGGTAGTCGACGGTCTCGATCGTCCCCTGCCCTGCCAACGCCGGCGCAAGATCGGTCACCCGTTGGCTCCTGGTTCTCCCGCCGGCCCCGCTGTGTAGGCGGCGACCTCGGCCATGGCCCGGCCGAGGTTGGCCACTGCGGCGTCGAACAGCTCGCGGCCGTGCTCGGCGGTGGCCGTTCGGGGGTCGCCGATCACTCCCTCGTCGAACCAGTCGTTGCTCAGCCATCCGAAGGTGACTGACCCCCCGAAACGTACGTGGTCGTTGGCCGTGAGCGACTCCGGAATCCATCGGTCGGCCTTGGACATGTCGACGAGATCGGGGCGGAGGTGCAGCATCATCGATGTCTCCCCCATCCCGCCATGGATCCCCATCCCCAGTTCGTGTTCGTAGGACGGGCCGCCCTGGTCGCGGGGAACCTGCGGGTGGGCGAGGAAGGTGAGCAGACCGTTGTGGAGGCGTAGTTCGCGACAGGCCACGTTGAGCAGCGACGAGTTCCCGCCATGGCCGTTGAGGAACACCAACCGGCGGCACGGAAGGGTGGCGATGGACCGTCCGAGATCGCGCAGCATGGCAAGCATCGTCTCGGGCCCGAACCAGATTGATCCGGCGGACCACGCATGCTCGTTCGACTTGGAATAGGGCAACGCCGGCAGAAGCCACAGATCGTGCTCGTCCCCGTGGCGGTCCACGAGAGCGGCGGCAGCAGCTTCGGCGACGATCAGGTCGGTGTTGAACGGGAGGTGGGGCCCGTGTTGTTCGACCGCCCCCACCGGTTGGACGATCACCGAGCCGGGCCCGAGCCGCTCGCTGATCTCCGGGGCCCGTAGGTCGGCCAGGCGTCGCGACGAGGTCATGGCGGCATGGTACGAGGAGCGCCCAGGTGCCCCACTGCTCCTCACCTTGATCCGGTCATCGAACCGCCGATGGAACGGTTCTGGGTCCACACCGGCCCCAGAGCCGAGGGCCACACGATGGACACTGACAACGCGAGCGAACCTGGGCTCACCCGGCGTCGCTTCGTCGCGCCCTCGGGAGCCTCGATTCGCACCCAGCTCGCGATCGTCGGTCTTCTCCCTCTCCTGGTCACGATGCCACTCGCCATTCGCGCCCTGATGGGCGACATGGAACGGTGGCAGATCGCCCACGACGAGCTGGAGGCGGCGGAACGGGTGGCCACGCTCACCGCGGCAGCCCAGGCCACCAGACAGGAGTGGTTCGCCGCGCTCGACGTGAACCGAACCTCGCGGCCTGCCGACTCCACCATGGCACCGCAGATCGACGCCGAGCGACTGGTCGACGACATGTCGTCGGATGGGTTCTCGCGCTTCTCCGAGGCCACGGCCGCAGTGGCCACGGCCGCCACCGCGGCCGAAGCCTCCCTCCCCGTGGTGGCGGCATCCAAGCTCGACGACATCGACGCCATCCGAGCCGACGTCGCCGCGGGCGCCGCGACCCCAGCGGAGATCGACCTCTTCTACTCACGCCTGGTGGAGAGCCTCGACTCGCAGATCGACGCCGATCTGCAGACGGTCATCGCCGCAACGTCAGGACGGCCGGAGGCGGCGGCCGAGGGGCAGGCCGTGATCGGCCGCCTTGCGAGCAACGCCAGTTCGTTGCGCCATCAGCTCACCTTGGCAATCGGCCGCCTCCTCACCGGTGGTCTGGCCAATTGGCATGCGGTCGACACGGCCGTCGACGCGTTGGACGAGAGCTCCGACCAGGTCGATGAGCTGCCGCCGGAGGTGACAGCGCCACTCGTCGAGTCCGACACTGCGTCGCGGGTGCAATCGGTGGTGGGCGACGTGTCGGACTTGGTGGACATGACACCCACCCCCCGCGATGCGGACCTCCCCGAGGCGATCGACGCCATGCTCGCCGCCCGGGCCGAGCTGGCCCAGGTGGAGGAACCGATTCTGCAGATCAGGGCCGACCTCGCCGTCTCGGTGGTGGACGCAGCCGAGGTCGACCGACGCCGGGCCCAAGGAGCCTTGCTGTTCTCCGCGTTCATGCTCGTGGCCGCCGTGATCGCGCTGCTGCTCGCCATCAACCGGGCGGCCCGGGCGATCGTGAACCCGCTGCGCCGGGCGGCGTCAGTGGCCAGGCGGGTGAGCGAGGGCGACATGCCCGACGCCGTTGACACCACCGCCAACGGTCCGACCGAGGTGCGCGACCTCCAGGTGGCGTTGGGCGAACTCGTCACCACGGTGGTTGCGATCGAGGCCCAGGCCGATGCGCTCAACAGCGGTCGGCTGAACGATCCGGCCCTCAGCCGGCGACTCCCAGGGCGGCTCGGGCAGACCCTCGAGGCATCGCTGGGCGCCTGGCGCCAGACCACGATGCGGCTGAATCACGAGCTGTCGCACGATTCGCTCACCGGTGTGTCGTCGCGCCACAACCTGCTACGCCAGATCAGCGAACTCGGCGAGGAGGAACCGGCGGCGCTCTCGTTGTTCGCCCTCGATCGGTTCAAGGAGGTCAACGACGCCGCCGGGCAACGCATCGGAGACGAGTTCCTCTGCGTGGTGGCGTCGCGGCTCAACAATGCGGTGCCCAACCACTGGCTCGTGGCCCGGGTGGGTAGCGACGAGTTCGCCGTCGTGGCCCCGGGATGCGACACCGAGTCGATGCAGATCGCCGCCCGCCAGCTGCTCGACGTGGTCTCGTCGCCGGTGGCCCTGGCCCGCCAGACCTTCCAGCGACCGGCCACGGTCGGCATCTCGTCTGGCACCAACCCCGACACGCTGCTGGCCGAGGCCACCATCGCCGTTCGCCACGGAAAGAGTCAGGGCGGCGACCAGATCGTGCCCTACGACGACACGCTGGCGGCCCTGGTGGCCGCCCGCAACGCAGTGGAGACCGAACTGGTCGAGGCGTTGTCCGGCGATCTCCTCGAACTCTGGTTCCAGCCCGTGCTCGATCTGGAGAGCCGGCACGTGGTGGGGGCCGAGGCGCTGATCCGCTGGCCCCAGCCCGACGGCTCGATGCGGATGCCCGGTGCGTTCATCCCCGTGGCTGAGGAGACCGGGCTGATCCTCGACCTCGACCGTTGGGTGCTCGACTCGGCGTGTCGCACTCTGGCGTCATGGAGCGGAACACCGCTGGCCGATCTCGAAATCGCCGTGAACATCTCGGCCCGCCACCTCGTGGACGGTGACCTCGTGGCCTCGGTGTTCGAGTCGTGCCGTCGCTGGTCGGTCGACACCAGCCGGTTGGCGATCGAGATCACCGAGTCGTATCTCGCCGGCGATCTCGACCGCACCCGCACGATCCTCGAACGGCTCCACCAGCTCGGCGTGACCCTGCTGATCGACGACTTCGGCACGGGCTACTCGTCGCTCGCCTACCTTCAGGATCTTCCCTTCGACGTGTTGAAGATCGATCGGGCATTCGTCGACCGCATGGACGCCAACGACACCAGCCGGTCGATCGTCGAGGCAATGATCCGCCTCGGTCACACGATGGGGCTGGAGGTGCTGGCCGAGGGCATCGAGGCCGACCACATCACCGAGGCCCTCGCCCGCCTGGGCTGTGACCGGGTTCAGGGGTACGCCATCGCCCGCCCGATGCCGTTGGACGCCTTCGTTGCCCACTGCGAAGAGGCAGCCAGGCAGCACACCTGAGTCAGGGGACGTCGACGATGGTCTCGCAGTTCGACGCTGCGCTGTCCCCGCTCGACTCGCCGGCCGTTCCACCATCACAGGTGTCGGTGCCGTCGTTGCCGGCGTTGCCCGAGAGAAGGTCGGCCCCGCCGCCACCGAAGATCACGTCGTTTCCGTCACCGCCGACCACGGTGTCGTCGCCGCCCAGTGCACACACCACGTCGTCGCCCGCGAGGGTGTCGATCACCTCCGACGCATTGGTGCCGAGGATCACGTCGTCGCCAGCCGTGAGGGTGTCGCCGGCACCGATGTCGACCGTGACCGGGAGGCCGTTGCAGAGCGGCACGAGTCGTACGTTGTCGATGAGGTTGCCGTTCGTGCCCCCCCGCCTGGGGTCTGATGCCAAGCGTGACCGAGGACGACGTTGCGGTGAACTCGCCACTGTGGTCGACGAACGGGCCAGCACCTGCGGTCTCGGAGGCAACCACCACGCCATCGAGAAGGACGTCGATCGTGTCGTCGTCTCGGCCGCGGTGGGCGATCATCCACCGGTAGCGAACGGACGGGAACACCGGGATCAGCTGGCTGATCGTCACCGTCGCCGTGGCGTCGAGCTCGGCGAGCTGCTCACCTTCGGGGGCGGTCACCCCGTTGTTGTCATCCCAGAGGGTGACGGTGTTGTCGGGACGGCGTTGTCGGGACGGCTGGTGGTCCAACCCGGGGCCTCCACATCACCTGCGGTGCCGTCGGCCACGTCGTTCTGCTCGAAGCTGCCGTTTGTCACGATGTTGGCCTCGACGACCGGCGGCGGGGTGTAGGTGTGCGACACCCGCATCATCGCCGCCACCGAGGGCACCCCGTTGCTGTCGAGCACGAACAGCTGGTAGTCGCCTGGGGTGGCCACGGTGACCAGCGTGGGTGCATCGATCGTGAGGGTGTCGCCCGACCGCTGGAACGCCAGCTCGTTGAAGTTCTGGGTGTTCATGCTGTGGGTGGCGGTGTTGACCTTCAACAGCGTCACCCGGTCGACGTTGCCGCTGACATCCACCGTGAACGTGTGGCCGTACCCGATCTCGGCCGGTGCCGATGTGATCGTCGGCCGTACAGCGAGGTTGTCGTTGGCGTCGTAGAGGTACGGCGGGAGGAACACCTCGGCGCTCGGGTAGTTCGGAATGGACGAGCCGGCGGCACCACCGCCGCCGACGAACACCGATCCGTCAGGCAGGAGCGCAGCGCTGGAGTGGTAGAGGCGCGGCGTGGAGTTGGCCTCCATCAGCGTCCAGGTGTTGGCCAAGGGGTCATAGATCTCGGGGGCGAAGGCCACGCCGCCGAGATCCTCGCGGTTGTTCTCCCGCGAGCCACCCACCGCCAGCACGGTGCCGTCGGGCAAGACGATGCCGTCGGCCCAGTGGCGGCTGAGGTTCATGTCAGCCACTTGGGTGATCACCGGCAGATCCTGGTTCAGGTCGATGATGCTCGTCTTCTTCGAGCCGTCGGGAGGGTTGTAGGTGTTGGTGAACTGGCCGCCGCCGAACTGGAGCACCTTGCCCTCGTCGAACATCACCGACACCGACGTTGCCCCCATGTTGTCGGTCGGGAAATCACCGATCTGGGTGATGGTGCCGTCGCCCGCATTGGCGTCGGGATCGATGTAGTACATGTTGAACTGCGCCATGTTCCACACTCGGCCGGCCGGGGTGACGAACGACTTCGGGTACCACCATCCGTTGGTGCCGCCGTTGTCCCAGATCTTGGGGCTCGGGTTGCGGGTGCCTTCGAGGCTCTCCCAGCCGACCCCGGGGGGGGTGGACCTCGGCCACCCGGATGGCAGGTCGATTCGTCACATCGTCGGGCACGCCTCCCTGCACGAGGGTGCGGCCGTCCCACAGCACGGTGGCGGTGGGGTACCAGCGCGACTCGTTCGAGAGCACCGACGTGTGCGACGGTGGCTCCGGCGGCGAGTTCGCCGGAGACACGGCAGCGCCGAACTGCGAGACCCTGATCCTGATTCCCTGATCTGGCGGCGGGCGGCTCGGACCGGTGTCAGTCGGTGAGGGGACCGACGATACGCTCCCGGGTCGCCCGTCCGCCGAACACCTGCATCGCCGCCGCAGCTGCGATCCGGCGGGGATTGTCGGATGCCGCCAAGGCGTTGCGGGCGTCGAGTACGGCGTGGTCGAACGAACGGCCCGCCACGAGGCCCTGGTGCAGGCGAATCGACAAGTCGGCCACGGCATCGTCATTCACCGGCACCGACGGCGCGACCACGATGCGGGTGCCGAGGCTCCGCAGCTCCGATGCGGTGCCGACCACCACCCCGGCGTCTCCCCCGATCGACGCTGCGGCGGCCGCGTCGCACGAGGCGAGCACCACCACGGTGGGAAGCCGGGGCAACTCCGACATCTCCAGAATCGAGAGCAACCCGTCGGCGAACCGCACCGACGAGAAGAACGGGTTGTCCGATCGGAACGCCCCGTGGGCGGCGATGTGCACAAGGTCGGCGGTCGCCAGCATCTCCACGGCCTGGGCACACGAGCAGTTCCGCACGAGTGCGTCGGGCTCGCGCCAGAGCTGGGCCACGGCGTCGAGCTCGTCGCCCGATCGGGCCAGACCGGGGCCCTGCAACAGCCCGACGCGCCGGGCCTCCAGCGGTGCCCTGTCGGCGTCCCAACCGGCCAGCCCGTGAGCCAGCGTGACTGGGCGATCGCGTAGGGCCGGGAGCGCCCCCCAGGCCACATCACGCATCCTCGTGGCCGGCGTGATCACCACCCGGTCGCTCATCGCCACGGGCAGGGCCTCGATGAGCATCTGGCTCAGCGCGGCACTCGTCTGGTGGAGTGCGGCGCGATAGCGATCGGTGTCGACCACACGTTCGTCGGCCAGCCGGCGCAGCGCCTGCCGCTGCGCCCGCACCACGGGGATCACCCCATCGAGCGGGCCAAGTTCGACGATCTCGGCGGCGTCAGCCTTCCGTACGAGGCCGAGGACGCGTCCCCGGTGCACGGCATGGGTGATGTAGGTGGTGTCGTCTGGCAACTCCACGTCGTTCGCCGCCTGCGCCATGGGGATCCGACCGGGTCCGGCCACATCGGAACGGCGACGACGGAGGATCTCCCGTTCGAGGCGAGCGACGTCAGCTGCCGCCTCGTCAACGTTGCGGCCGTCCAGCTTGGCCTCGTCCAGCAACACACGAGAGGTCCGCAGCTGGGCCAGTCGTTCCGATGATCCGTGCCGCTGCCGGGCGAGGGCGCTCGTGGCACGAACCGCTCGTACCCGTTCAATCACATCGAGCGCGAGCACGCCGGGATCAGGCGCACCGAGAGCCAATGCCATCGCCGCATCGATGATGGGCTCTGCCCGGTGGCTCAACACCGTGCGCAGCTCGACCGAACCAAGAAGGTCGCGCTGATCGTCGAGGGCAACGAGGGCATCGTCGAACGCAGCCATCCCGGCATCGAGGTCGGCATCGATGGCCGCCGCCAGCAGGGATGCCCGGGCCCGGTCCACACCGTCGACATGAAGATCGGAGGTGAGGGACTCGATCTCGCCCAAGGCGTCACGGGCCCGTTCGGGTTCGTCCACCCACAGGGCCGCGGCCTGATTCAGTGCGAACTCGTACGCCTCACGGACCCACCCCACCGCAAGGAAGCGCTGGATCCCGTTGCGGGTGCCCTCCACGTCACCATCCAGGCGAGAGCCGGCGCCCGAGGCGAGGAACTCGGCTCGCAAGGCCCACGGTTCCTGGCCGAGGCGCTCAGCGAGCGCCCGGCCGTGCGCAAGCGCGGCATCGGCATTCGCTCGCTCACCGAGCCGGAGCAGGGCCTCACCCAGCACCGTGTTGGCCTGGGTCTCCAGCATCTGGTTGTTGCCCAGTTCGGCGGAGCGGGCCGCCCGCTCGGCTGCGTCGACAGCGTCGACCACGAGGCCCACGTCCAACAGCGTGCGGGCATGGTCGAGTTCGAGTACCGACACCAGCAGTTCGACGTCACCGAGCCCGTCGAAGCTGGCTCGGGCGTCGTCGTACCACCGCAGCGCCTCACCGAAGTTGCCTCGGCGCGACGCCAGATCGCCGAGGTTGCCGGCGATTCCGGCGGCCACCACCTTCTGCCCATCGGCGTGGCTGCGCTCCAGGGCTTGGGTGTACCACTCCTCCGCCTCGTCGAGCTGCCCCATGAGCGACGTGGTGGCCCCGAGGTTGACCATGGTGCGGGTCTCTCGATTGCCGTCGCCGGCCTCGCGGAGCAGGGCGAGCGCCTGGAGCATCTCAGCCTTGGACTCGGGGAGGCGACCGAGTTCGGCGAGGATGATGCCGCGCTGGTTGTGGAGCTGACCTCCGTGATGGGGCCCGATGCGCCGCGCCGCCGGATCGAGAAGACCGAGGGCCTCATCGGGCGCGCCCTGCTTCGACAGCGCTGGCGCCAGCGTGAGCAGGATCTCGATGAGCGTGTCGGGGTCGTCGGCCAGATCGGCCCCCTCACGGAGGAGCCCGACGGCCTCGGTCATCTGGTTGGCGTAGTAGGCCGAGCGGCCGACGGCGAGCAATGCATCGGCTCGCTCCCCCGCCGACACTCCCGGCGTGGCCAGCACGGCCCGGGCCGCGGTCAGCGTGTCAGCAGGGTCGATGTAGACACCTTCTGCCTGACTGCGGTTGCTGGCGGGGTCATCGCTCACACGGGCCTCTGGGAGCAGAAGTCGACAATTTCTGAGATCTTGTGTATCTCAAGCGCTTGACCATCCTCCACCTGACGTACCGCATTGAGCCAGGAGCACCCCCATGGAGAACGAGAAGAAGCCCTCGGCCGAGGCGAAGTCGGTCTTCCCTGAAGACAGGTTCGCGTTTCGCACCGACCTCGCCGGAAACCGCATCGTGGTACGGCCACATCAGCTTCTGATCAACCTGGCGCCGCGGGCCGACGGAGCCGACGCATCCCAGGCGCTGCGCATTGCGGCCCGCAACGTGGTTGCCGAGATCGTTGGAGCGCCGGCCGACACGGTGACCGACTCCGGCATCGCCGATGTGGTGCGGGCGGTGCGAGGCGACTGGCACCTCATCGAGATCGCTTCCGACGTCGAGATCGTGGTTGGCGAACGACCACACCGCTACGCGATCGACGCCATGCGTTTCATGCGTGGCCTACGCGACCAGGGTTTCAGGGTTCAGCCAAACCACGTCTACTTCGTCGACACCAGAACCAAGACGATGGCCGGATCGGTGAACCCGAACTTCTTCGCCCCGAACTTCTTCGCCCCCAACTTCTTCGCCCCCAACTTCTTTGCGCCCAACTTCTTCGCCCCGAACTTCTTCGCCGCCGGTGGCGGAGGAGCCGGCGACGGCTGCTGTTGCCCGGAGGGCCTCTCGGAAGGCGACGAACGGGAGATTCCCCCGCTGGCGGCCCGAGCCGTCGCCGGCCCCCGTCCGGCGACGGCGGCGGCCATGGCAACCAACCCCCAGCTCGAGATCTTCGTGGTCGACGTGGCAACACCTCACAACACACGCGGCGACGTCGACACCGATCTCGTCGACAGCGATCAGGATCGATGGGTCGATCCCGCCACCGGGCACGGCGACTTCGTCGCCTACATCATCGAACACGAGTGTGGTGTCGTCCCCACGTTGGTGGGCCAGGCCGGCTCACTCGGCGACATCGACGATGCCGAACTCGTCACCGCGCTGCGCTCGTTCAGCGAGACCTCCAAGGGAGTGCGTGTCGACGGCACTGACAAGCTCGTGAACCTCTCGCTCAGTGGCTACAACGAGGACGATCGCCCTGGCGTGGTGCTCGCCGACCAGATCGCCCAGATGATCACCGACGGCTGGACCATCGTGGCCTCGGCCGGCAACAACGCAAGCTGCCGTCTTGCATGGCCAGCCGCACTGCCCGACGTTGTCGCCGTTGGAGCAGTGGACAACTGCCAGCCTGCGTGGTTCTCGAACCACGGCCCCTGGGTCGATGCCTCAGCGCCTGGCTCCGACGTGATCTCGAAGTTCCCCAAGCTCGGCGATGGCTTCATGGTCGGTGAGGACAACGGGCAGATGGTGATGAGTGACACGTTCGAGGAGTGGGCGACCTGGAGCGGCACGAGCTTCTCGGCCCCGTTGGTGACGGCCCGGATTGCATCGGCGATGGGTCCGAACGTCGGGCGGGATGCGGCCATCGCCGCCGTGCTCGAAGACGAAGATGCCCATCCGCTGCCGTACTACGGCACCATTGTCTCATGACCCCCGTTGACGAGCCGGCAGCGCCGGCCACCGATCAGCACGCCGGAACGTCGTCGAGCGCCGACCGCAACGACGACATCGTGGTCGAATCGACCACCGGCCCGATGCTGACCGCGGCCCTCGCCGGTGACCGAGACGCCTGGGCTCAGATCGTTGAGGACCACTCACGCCTGCTGTGGTGGATCGCTCGGAGCTACCGGCTCGACGACGCCACCTCGGCCGACGTGGTGCAGACCGTGTGGCTCCAGCTCGTGCGCTTCGGCGATCGGATCCAGGACCCTGACCGCCTCGCATCATGGCTCGCCACCACCGCACGGCGCGAGGCGCAGCGACGGGCCAACAACCGAGACGTGCCTTCGGAGTGGCTCGACGAACAGGTCGACCGCACTGCAGCGCCACCCGATGAGCAACTCCTCGACGACGAGGCGACGGGCATCGTGCTCGCCGCCTTCGCCCAGTTGTCCGATGAGGACCAGCGCCTCCTCCGCCTGGTCTGTGACGTGCCTCCGAAGAGCTACGAGGAAATCGCCGCCGTGCTGGGACGCACCCAGGGCTACGTCGGCCCGACCAGACAACGGGCCCTCCGGAGACTCCGGGCCCTTCTGACCGAAAAGGGACTGTCGTGACCGCAACGCCTTCTGCCAGCAACGACGACGTCGTCATCAGCCTGTTGCGCGAGGCGCTCCAGACGCTGCCCGAGCCGGCCGATCCGTCTGACCACCCCCCGCAGTCGGTGATCGACGGTGCGGTGTGGGTGCACGACTGGCTCAACATGGAGGCCGACCTGGCCGAGCTCACCTTCGACTCCACCTCCGGCCAGGAACTGGCCGGCATCCGCTCCGACGGGGCGCTACGTGAGCTCACGTTCGTGAGCGGCCAGCACACGATCGAGGTCGAGATCCAACCCGGCCCGCGCACGGTGGTGGTGTCGGGCACGGTCGAGCCGGCCACGCCGGGCGTGATGCAGCTCGTCGTCGGCGGGCAGGTGTTCGCCGACGACCTCGACAGCTCCGGCTCGTTCGAGGTGAGTGGCGTGGCCCGAGGCACGGTGCTCGCCTTCATCGAGATGCCGGGCGGCAAGATCCGGCTCGGCTCGTTCGAGGTCTGAGTCCTCCAGCCCGGCGACTCACCATCCACTAGCTCTCGACCACGAGAGGCATCCCGAACACCGGGCGAGATCACATAGTGGATTGGGGTCGCACGATGCCGAACTGGAGGGAGTCGCGGCGTGTCGCCGGCGACGACTCGGTGCCAGCAGGTACACGGCCATGCACCGCGACGCCGAACTGCTGTCGTCGGCCAACGGGTCGGACCAGTGGCTCATCGTGTGCTCCGATCAGAACCTCCGAATGAACTACTGGTTCGAGGTGAGGGACGCCGAGCAGGAATCGGTTCCCGTTCGCGCCATCGATCGAGACACGGCGCCCGCCTCGGGCGATGCTCGATACCGATGGTCGACCGCGGCCGACTTCATCGACGAGATCGCCGGCTTCGCCGCCGACGGTGAGTGGACTGTTGGTGCCGATGGCGGCTGGGGCCTCACCGAGCCCGATACGCCATGGGCGCGGTGGCGCCCTGGCTCCCGTAGTCGTGCTCCGCTGCGAGGTTGGGCGATCCCGCTGATCGCTCTGTCCTCGCCCCGACGGCGGGCGCGGTCGAACGGGGCATGGACAGAGATTCGCTTGTCGACCGCAAGCGACGCGCCATACCCTCAGGGCGTGCCTCCGTCGCTACCGGCCCCGCGATCCACCTGCCCGATCGCCCTCACCACCGACCTCGTTGGCGACCGGTGGACCCTGCTGATCGTTCGCGATCTGGCCCTGAAAGGCAAGCGCCACTTCAGCGAGCTGGCAGCCGACGAAGGCATCGCCACCAATGTCTTGTCCGATCGCCTCGCCCTGCTCCAGGCCGCCGACATCGTGACTGCATCAGCCGACCCCGACGATGGGCGACGCAAGGTCTACGCCCTCACCGAGCGGGGCCTCGATCTCATCCCGGTGCTGGTGGCCATGGCCCGGTGGGGTGCGGCCCACGCTCCCGATGCCGTGGCGTCGGACGCCTACTTCGAACTGGCCGATGCCCTGGCCGCAACCCGGACCACGGTGTCGCCCCGCTGACCCAAACCGCTTGCTTTTCACAAGTGATCTGATCTACCTTGCTGTTCGCAAGTGAACGTAGAGGGCAGGCTCGATCAGGGGGACCCGCACATGAGCTTCATCACGGCATCGATCCCGGTCGACGCGCCCGGTCCAGCGGTGTGGCACACGTTCGCCGACTTCGGCGGCGTCTCCGACTGGCACCCGTACTTCGAGTCGGCCCACCTCGACGATCCGAGGCAACCCACCGGGGTTGGCGCGTCCAGAACGTGTGTGTTCGGGCCCCGCATGGCCATTCGGGAAACCGTCACCGGGTGGACCGAGAACGAGCGCATGACCATCGGGATCGAGTTCCTGTCGGGCCCACCGATGCCGATCACCGACATCGAGGCGGCGGTGATCGTGAGCGAGCAGGCCGAGGGCGGACCGACCGATCTGACCCTCACCATGGCCTACGAGCCGCGGTGGGGGCCGATCGGTCGGATACTGGACGCCCTCATGGTTCGCCGCATGTACGAGGACGTGTTCGCCGAGATGCTGCCGGCGGCGAAGGCATACACCGAGTCGGGCACACGGCCCGAGCCGGTGGCCATGCTCGGAAGTGGCCGCAGGCTCTGATCGCCGCCGACGGTCAGCCTCGGCCCACCTCACCGCCCGAGCGCGCAACCTGGGCCTCGGCGTGGGAGCGGAGGTCATCCTGCACGCCGCCCAGACTGGTGGCCATGCGACGGCGCATGATCGGGCCCAAGACCTTGAACGGACCCCTGAAGTCGAAGTCGATCTCGAACACGAGCGTGCTGGTGCCGTCCCCGTTGTCACGCACCGATTGCACGTTGCGGCCTCGGCGAACGATCGGCGGCAGACCGGCGGCGTCAAAGGTGAGCCTGCGCTCGGCGTCCGAATAGGCGGTGATGAACTCTCGCAAGGTGGCTTTGGTGGTGGTCTCGCGCCCGGCCACCGGAGCGGCGGGAGCGACGGTCGCCGGGGCGTCGTGGGCCGTCAACGGAATCGAGGTCTTCACGAAGCTGGACCACGTGTCGATGTTGGCGAACTCCGGCCCAAGCCAGCGCCACACCACATCGGCGGGGGCATTGATCGTCTTCTCCATGTGTACGTGCATCGGTTGTGATCTCCGTGAATCAGGTGGTGACGTAGAGGTTCAGCGCGAGCAGGCCCTCATTGCGGGCATCGACAACGGCGAGGTAGTCCGGGTCGGCGAAGAGTGCGTCCACCGCCTGGGCCGACGGGAAGGTGACCACGCCGATGAACCCGGCCGGCGTCTCACCAACGGGATGATCGGACACCGGAAGCTGGGCGACCGGTGCCGCCCCATGCCGGGAGAACAGCGGGCCGACGGCCTGCTGATAGGTGGCGAGCGCCTCGGCGCCGTCGGGGTTCGGGGCGGCCACCGTCACGAGGTAGACACCGTCGCCATCGAGGTCCGCCAGCGCGGTGATGGGAGTGTCGGCCACGGTGTAGGCGTTGACGTGCTCGATGCTCTTGTCCCGAGCGGGGATGAGCGACTGGTACTCGGGGGCGGCGAACATGTCGCTTACGGCCTGCACGCTGGGGAACGTCGCCAGGCCGAACACGACGGCGGGGGCGTCACCGTGGATGTGGCGCACGCCGAACCGGGACGACACCTCGCCCCCGGCCTCGAGTGCGAGTTGAGTGGAGGCCTCGACGTAGCCGTGGAACACCTCGGCCTGATCGGGTTCTGGTTTCGCCAAGGTGACGAGCAGAGTGGTGTTGGACATGGTCAGCTCCTTTGTGCTGGCTGTTGTGAGTTCGGGTGCTGGGCATAGGCCGCCACGATCGCGGCCGCCGCCTCTTCGGGGGCGTCCTCCTGCCAGAAGTGGCCGGCGTCGGGGAGATCGAGCGTTGTGGCCTGCGGCCACATCTCGGCCCACTTGCGGAGGTACGCCTTCGTCGTGAGCGGCACGTCCTTCATGCCCATGATCCGCAGCATCGGACGATCGGCGAGCGTGGCTGCCACCCTCTCCTCCAGATCCGCCAGCCACTCGGTTTCGCCGACGATGGCCTTCGGGAAGATGGCATGACCGACACGGCTGTGCGGGGTCGGTGCCACGTCGAGGTAGTGGCGGAGTTCGGCTTCGGTCATCGCCCCTTGAACCAGCGCCGGCATGACCCGCCGCACGAACAGGTGGCGCGCCACGAGCAGCCGTTGCACGAACCCCAGCCCGGTCAGCTGTGAGAAGGTCCGCTGGATGAAGAACGGGGTGGCCGGCCACATCATCGTGTTGCCCGCCACCAGGCCACTGAAGCGCTCTGGCATGCGAGAGGCGACGTCGAAGCCGATCGGGCCGCCCCAGTCCTGGCCGACGAGCACCGCATCCTGCAGATCCAGATGGGTCACCAGTTCGGCCACGATCGCTGCGTGGTCTCGGGGCAGGTAGGAGTAGCCGGCGGGATGCACCGACAGCCCGAAGCCGGGATAGTCCATTGCGATGCAGCGGAAGTGGGGCGTGAGCAGCGGGATCATCTTCCGGTAGAGGAAGCTCCAGTCCGGGTTCCCGTGCATCAGCAGAAGCGGCCGACCCTCCCCCTCGTCGAGGTAGTGGACCGCCCCGACCGAGCTGTCGAACCACCGTGAGGTGAACGGGTACAGCTCGGGATCGGGCGTGAACTCCACGCGATAGGGGGCATCGGCCTCGCCTGGATGGTGGTGATGGTCGGCCATGTCGGGGGTCGTTCCTTCCGGTCGGCTTTTCTGCATCACGTAGTGCAGAAACTCGTCGATGGCGACTATTGCACCGGTGAATGCAAAAAGCAACCCCGTATGTGGCCGCGGCGTGGTAATCTGCACGTAATGGTGCAGAAAGAAGTCCGTCGAGGGCGCCCGCCGAAGTTCGACCGCGATGCAGTGATCGCTGCGGCTATCGAGTCGTTCTTCCGCGCCGGATACGAGCACACCACGCTGGCCGACCTGGAGGGCGCCACCAGCGTGGACCGCTCAACGCTCTACAACAGCTTCGGCGGCAAGCACGGCCTCTACGAGCTCGCAGTGGAGCGGTACCTTGACCGAGCCGAGCTGTCGCTGTTCGGCCCACTCCACGACCAGAATCGCGACGGCTATGAGGCGATCCTCGACCTCTTCGAGCGCCTCAGGATGGGCCTGACGTCGGCCGACGCGCTTCCCGGGTGCCTCATCGTGAACGACATGGCAGCCGGGGCCGCCCCCGAGGCGGCGGCTCGCTACCGCGATCTGCTCGAAGCAGGCCTGGTGGCGGCACTCACCCGGGCCGGCCACCCCGAACCAGCCGCCCCCGCCGCGGTACTGGCATCGACGGTGATCGGGGTGAACCTCGTTGCGAAGCTGACCACAGATGCCACCGAGATCGGACGCCTGATCGATGGCGCCGCCGCAACGGTGGCGGCCTGGCGGTCGGATGCGGCCGACCCGGCCCCACCGCAGGGGCGCTAGCCGGCCGGAGGCGCGTCGAGCGGTGGCTTACGGGCCACGACCAGGCGGTGATCGTTGCGGAACCGGTAGACACCGCGATCGTCGCGGCAGTGTTCGATGCTGGCGACAACGGCCTCCTTGACGATCGCCTCACCGGAGTGTCGAAGCGACGGCACTGCCGGGCCGGAGCTGCGCAGGGCTCGCCACGCCGTTTCGGCGTCGGGCCATTCCATGGTGGACACGCGGCTCGTGTGCTCGATCACCTCGAACCCGGCCCGTTCGCACATGGCCTCGGCCACGCCGTCCTTGCCGATGGCGTTGGTTCGCACCATGCCCTCGGTGGCCGACGGTGGGCTGAGGGTGGCGAATGCCTTGAACGCGCCCCGGAGGTCGAGGGGGCCGTTGCGGCCCCAGAAGCTGATGGCGAGCAGTCCGCCGGGGCGGAGCACGCGAAACGCCTCGTCGAGGGCGGCATCGCAGTCGCCCCAGATCCCGTTGATCGACATGGCAGCGTCGAAGCTTTGGTCGGGCCATGGCAGCTCGAACATGGAGCCGAGGCGAACGTCGGCTGCCGGGCATCGATCGCGGGCGATGTCGATCAGCGCCGGTGAGGCGTCGATCGAGGCGACCGATGCGCCGCCCGCCGTCGCCAGACGGGTGGCGAGGCCCGACCCGCAGGCGATATCGACGATGCGACACCCCTCACCGAACCCGAGGCGATCGGCCATGGCGAGGATGATGTCGAAGGCATAGGGCTCGAACAGGCACGCCCACTCGGCGGCGGCGTGGCCCCAGGCGTCGCCAGCCTCCTCCCAGTCGTGGTGGTCGGGAGCAGTACCGGGCTCGTGCTGGGTGGCGGAACCGGTGTCTGCGCCGGCCGGAGCTGGAGTGGCCGGAGCTGGAGTGGCCGGGGCTGCGGTGTGGATGGTGGTCATGGTCATGCTGCTCTCTGGTGAGTTGATGGGTTGGCGGTGGTGGTTCGGGGGGCGCTGACGGCGTCGAGCCAGCTGGTGAGATGGGCCGCGAGTTCGGTGGCATCACGGCCAACGCCGTCGATGAAGCTCGACGCCCGGTGCTGTTGGAACGGGAGGCCGAGCACGTACATGCCGGGCTCGGTCATCACCCCGCCCGTGTGGCGAATGGCGCCCTTTCGGTCGAGCAGGTGAGGCTCCAGCCAGGGGTAGGTGGGTCGGAAGCCGGTGGCCCACACCACGGTCGAGATCGACCGCAGATCCCTGGTGGTGATCGGAGCCGGGTGGTGGGTGGGGGCGGGGCGATCGCCCGGGGCGTGCTTGGCGTCGAGCCCGTGCTCGGCGGCCACGTCGTCGATCCGGTCGAGCAGTCGTCCGAGCTTGAGGTCGGCGGAGGCGCAGAGATTGGCCAGCGATCCAGAAAACATGGCGGTCGATCCGGACACGCCGGCGAAGCGGCCCACCAACTCCACGCCGGCGGCGGCGAGGGCGTTGAGGTCGAGGTCGCGACGCTCGGGCGATCCGACCAGTTGGAGTGACGGCAGGCGTCTGGCCCGGGCGATGTCTGGTACCTCGTCGTGGCGCTCGCTGAGCACACCGATGGTGTCCATCCACCAGTGGATGTCCATGCCCCGATACGTCCGGGGGAGCCGGGTGTGGTCACCGACAGCGAGCATCACATCGCGCCCTGAGCGGCGGAGCTCGTCGGCGAGCTGAGCGCCCGACGCCGACGCACCGACCACGAGTACGGGGCCGTCGTCGAGCTGGTCGGGGTTGCGGTAGTGGATCGGTGCGATCTGGTGAACGTGCGCCGGCAACTCGGCAGCGAGTGCCGGGATCCTCGGGGTGCTGGCGGCGCCGGTTGCGATCACGACGGCCCGAGCCCGGTACACACCGGCGTCGGTCGTGATCACGTGATGGTCGCCACGGACGTGGATCGACTCCACGGTGGTGTTCGTGTGCACCGGAGCGGCGAACGACTGGCCGTAGCCGGTGAGGAGGTTCACCACCTCCTCACCGGGCATGAAGCCGTTCGGATCGGTGCCCTCGTAACGGTGGCCCGGCAGACGGGTCATCCAGTTGGGTGTGAGCAGCCGGAGGGAGTCCCACCGCTCGGTTCGCCACGAGTGCGCCACCTCGCCCCGTTCCAACAGAACGTGATCGATCGAGCGATCCGTGAGGCACCGGCTCATGGCCAGGCCGGCCTGTCCGGCACCGATGATGGCGACGGGGATCGAGGTGGTCATGGCTCAGGCGACCTCCACGACGATGGCGGTCGGGTTGGCGATGATGTCGTACACGGCCGAGCGCTTCTGGCTCTGGGCCACCACGGCGCGGACCTCGTCGTCGGAGGCGTCAGCGTCGATGTCGAACCGCACCCGGATGCCCGAGTATCCGTTGCGAACCTCGGGGTCGATCCCGAGGATGCCCTGGAGGTCCATGTCGCCCTCGAGGGTGGCGTCCACCCGGCGGAGCTGGATCCCACGGTTCTGGGCGACCGAGGCGACGCCGGCGGAGAGGCAACCGGCCAGGCCGGCGAGCACGGTCTCCACAGGGGTGATGCCGTTGTCATCGGCGGCGAACACGGGCGGGTGGTCAGTGTCGATCTCGAAGCGCCTGGTGTGCGACTGCTCGTCGCCGGCACCGAAGAACGTCTCGAACGAGGTGCGGCTGTGAGCGCCGTTCACCCAGGTGCTGGTGGCCTTCCACACGAAGGCGGCAGCCTCGGGCACCTGGCTCATGGCCTCGCGAGCGCCGAGGAGGGCCTCGACGTTCACACCGTTGTCGACGGGGGTCTCAGTCATGGACATTGCGGTTCTCCTTGTTGCTCCGGCGCTTCCGCCGGGGTCGTCGGGTTGATGAATCCAACGATCGACGAGATCAGCGACTCGAGCTTGGAGACGATGTGGAGAAGATCTGAAGATGGCTCAGCGCGCCGAATCGAGGGCCGGTCGAGGGCCGGTCGCGGGCGGGCAACCGCACCGCCGACGCGCCACTCGGATCGATGGGCTCGCCGCCGACGAGGGCGAACAACCCGCTGCCGCCGCGCCACTCGAATCGATGGGCTCGCCGCAGACGAGGGCGCCGTCCACCCCGTCACCCCTGGGCGGTCACGCCAAGGTCGTCATGCCGGGACGGTCACGCCAAGTTGGTCACCCCGGGGCAGTCACGCCTCGGTGGCCATCACCGGGCGGTCACGCCTCGGTGGTCAGGCCCGGGCAGTCACGCCTCGGTGGCCATCACCGGGCGGTCACGCCAAGGTGGTCACCCCAGGACGGTCAGGCCTCGACGAGCGACTTGGCCAAGGGAATCGAACCGAGGCGATCGGGCTCGGCGAGGGCGTTCATGGCGGTGGCGAAGTCGGGCAGGCCGTACACGTCGCCGTCGTCGTTGATCATCACGAACCGATCGAGCGTCCGGAGGAACGTGCGGTCGTGGCTCACGGCGATCACGGTGCCCTCGAACCCGTCCAATGCCTGCTCCAGGGCCTCTGACGACTCGATGTCGAGGTTGTCGGTCGGCTCGTCGAGGAGCAGCACGTTGTGGCCTTCGAGTTCGAGGCACAGCACCTCGATGCGCGCCTTCTGCCCACCGCTGAGCGTCTCGAACGGCTGCCGGGTGTGTTCGCTGAGGCGATAGCGGCCCAGGGCCTTCATCGCCGCCTCGTCGTTGCCGAGGCGCTCGCGAATGATGTCGAACACGGTGCGGCCAACGAAGTCGGGCCGATCGTTGATCTGGGTGAAGGTGCCGACCGAGGTGCGGGGGCCGAGCTTGATCGTGCCCTCGGACGGCTCGGCCTCCCCCGAGAGGGCGCGCAGCAGGTGGGTTTTGCCGGTGCCGTTGGGCCCGATGAGGCCGACCCGTTCACCGAAGTAGACCTCCTCGGTGAACGGGAAGAACAGGTCGTCTGTCTGCACGGCGTCGAGGGCGAGCACGCGGCGGGCCGAGTCGCCGCCCCGGAGGCGAACCGTGATCTGCTGATCGGTGACCGGCGGTGGGGGTGGGCCAGCGGCCACGAACTTCTCCCACCGGGTCTCCGCAGCGTTGGCCTTGGTGGCGTTCTTGAAGTTCACCGCCGCCCGCTGCTTCATGATCTTCATGTGGCGGAAGAGCCGGCGCTCTTCGTCGTTCCATCGTTTGAGGGCGTCGCCCAGGCGCTTCTGCCGCTGCTCGCGGGCCTCGGGGAAGCTGTCGTAGGAACCGCCGTGCACCCAGGCCCCCGACCCTTCCACGACCACGAGCTTGGTGGCCGAGCGTTCGAGCACGGCACGGTCGTGGCTCACCATGAGGATCGTGCTCGCGCACTGGGCGATCTGTTGTTCGAGCCACACCCGGGTGGGGATGTCGAGGTAGTTGTCGGGCTCGTCGAGGAGCAGCACGTCGACGCCGGCGTTGAACAGCACATCGAGGATCAGCCGCTTGCGCTCACCGCCCGACAGCTCGCCGACGAGGCGGGTGGACAGGTCGTCAACCTTGGTCTTCACGCTGCGTTCGGCCGAGGCCGCCCACTGGGCGTCGATCTCGTAGCCCCCGAGGTCGCCCCACTCGGCGAGGGCCTCGGCGTAGGCCATACCGTCGTCGCGCCCATCGGCCATCGCCCGCTCGGCCTCGACGAGGCGGCGGCCAGCGACGCTCACCTCGGGCAGGGCCGCGTCGTCGATCAGCATCTCTCGGATCGTGCGGCCAGGGTCGGCCATGCCGGCGTCCTGACGCATCGACAGGAACGAGCCGGTGATGATCGCCTCTCCCTCGTCGGCCTCCAACTCACCGGACAGAATCCGCAGGATCGTGCTCTTGCCGACGCCGTTGGGGCCGATGATGGCGGCCTTGTCGCCGGGCGACACGCCGAAGCTCACGTCGAAGAACAGCGACTCGCCCCCCGGGGGTGCGTACTCGAGTTCCGAGACCGTGATCGACGCCATGTGATCATCCTGCCGTGTACGGGTGCCCGCCGTGGTCGATTTGGCCGGAGCCTCCGCGCTTCACCGTCACACCTCGGTTCTACCGTGATGGTTCTCGCTCGGATGCTTCGGCGCCCCATGTAGCTCGTCTCCTCGATGAGGGCGGCGATGGCTGATTGCGATCAACATCGAGATCTGGCTCATGCTGGTTCCCTGGTGCGGGGCGTCACTCGTGCGCTGGCGGGCCCGTGCGCGGCGGGCGCAGGGGCACCGGGCACGGACGTGGCGGAGCCAGATGCCGAGGCGTTGGCGGCGTTGCTCCGCCGGGCCCGTGCAATCGAGGCCGACGTCTCATCGCTGGTGGCCACGATCGGTGCCCGGGCCGACGTGCTGGCTGCTGCGGGGCGGGCGGCACCCGCCGGCGAGTTCTTGTTGGACCAGGGGCAGGTGCGGGCGCGCACCGCCCGCGACGAGGCGGCTCGGGCTGAGGTGCTGGGCTGGGCGCCGGGCGTCGCCTCCGCTGTGGGCGATGGCCGGGTGGGGGCCGACCAGCTCGACAGTCTGGCTCGCCACACCCGCCATCTCGGCGACGACGCTCGGGCTCGGCTCCCTGTTGCCGGCCTGGTGGCCGAGGCGGGGCGGCTCCCGGCCGACTCGTTCGACGCTGCGGTCCGCCGGGCGGTGCGGGCGGCTGATCCGGGTGAGGCCGATGCGTCAGCCGAGCGAATGAGAGCGGCCAGTGAGTTCCGCCACTGGCGCGACCAACGCACCGGCATGGGCCGCTTCACGGGCGCCCTCGACCTCGAGCGGTACGAGATCCTCGCCGGCGCCATCGACCGGGAGACGGTTCGGATGGCCGCCGCTGCGGACGAGCCGACGGCGCGGGATGCCACCCTTGCAGCGGCAGCCCTCGTCGAGCTCGTCACTGGGTCCGGTCGGGCCGTCGGCGGCAACGCCAGCGGTGGCAGCGGCGGTGGCCGTCCGGCCAGGGCCCAGATCTCGTTGGTTGTCGACGTTCACACGCTCGCCGCAGCCCGGGCCGGGGTCGACATGCCTGGTTCCCCACCGGGGCGGACCGGCAACGGCCATGAACTCACGCCGGCAGCCCTGGCTCGCCTCAGCTGCGACGCCGACCTACGGCGGGTGGTGCTCGACGAGCGCAGCCTGCCCCTCGACGTGGGGAGGAGCCGTCGCACGGCCACCGAATCCCAGTGGGCAGCCCTTCGGGCGATGCACGTCACCTGTGCCTGGCCGGGATGTGAGCAGTCGATCGACCGATGTCAGGTCCACCACGTCCGGCCGTGGGCGGCCAGCGGCCCGACCGACCTTGCCAGTCTCGTGCCGCTCTGCAGCGGCCATCACCACCGGGTGCACGAGGGCAAGTGGACGCTCACCGTCACCCCCGAACGCACCATGCGCATCCTCCGGCCCGACGGGGTCCTCCACGTGGCGACGCCGCCCGACGAACCCCCGTAGCAGGTCCCGCCGCTCGCGCCACATGCGCTCCGAGCGCGCCCGAGCACGACGTGAGTGCTACGTGAGCGCGACGTGAGACGGGAGGGGGGTCCTTGCTTGTGGCTGCGTGTTCGAGCCACGATTGTTCCGGCAAACACGGCGGAGGGACGCGGAAATGCCAGTGTTCGAGAGCCAACAGTTCGCTGTGCCTTGGGGCACGACGAACGTCGACCCGACGGGCCTGCGGATCAACGCGCCGCCGTCGGGAATCCACGCCGACGAGGCTGCAACACCAGCTCAAACCGCCAGTGACGACGAGCCGGATCTGTCGATACCGATTCGCTTCCCCGGTAGTGCCGAGTCTCTCATCCTGCTCATTGTGATCGCCGCCGTGTTGATCAACGGTGTCGGCGCATCCCTGCAATCAATGGCAACGAGGTGGCAGACCTTCTGGCGTGGCATTCTGACGTTCAGTGTGATCCTGGCCGTGGCTCTGGTCTGGGCTCGTATCAGGGGGTGAGTGATCCCACCAACAGCTCCACTGACAGCGATCCGAGGCCCCATTTGCAGCGAGCGGCAGTGCCCGGGGTGGGATTCGAACCCACACGGAGGTTGCCCTCCCGAGGGGTTTAAGTTCTCTGCGCTGCGTCCAGACGATCCAGCTTGTCCGCACAGAACGCCGTGAGCAGGTGCAACAGTCCGCCCCGTGCGTGCAGATCTGGCGAGTCCACCTCGGTCCCGGCGAATCCTGTGCGCAATGCGTGCACGCTCGCACCGGACCGGACGACGGACCACACCGAAGAACTAATGTTCTTGACGCGTTTTGCGCACGGAACCTATAGTCTCGCAGCATGAGTGAACACGATGAGCGCACCGCCGAGCTCCACCACCCGCTGCCGGATCACGTCGATCCAGATCTGGTTGCGCAGGTCGTGCATGGCATCACGAAGGGCCACGACATCGCCGCAAGGGCCTATAACGATGTCGAAGGCTGGGATGGTCACTGCTACGGCACGGTGGCCTGGCGACTCTCGTGGTTCCAGGTCGAGGCTCACCTAGAGGTTCGCGATGACGTGAAGACATCTCGCCCCGGGGGCATGTTTCGAATCTGGCATGACGGCACGAAGTACACGGTGTACACGAGCGGCAGTACTGATCCGAACTGGTCAGTGTTCAGCTATGACTTCGAGCGGTCGAATGGGCGGATCGAGGTAGCTCGATCGAATCATGAGCAGCTCACGATTTTCGCAGAGGTAGCCACCGACACACTCGATGAACCGGTTGACGACGAGGTGTTCAGAGAACTCAGCTTTGTTTATGTCGGTGCTGCAGACCACGGGGGATGCGTAGCGGTGTACCTCGGTGCTCCCGTGGGCGGTGAGTCCGGCGAGAAGACTTGGGGTTGGGTTCGCCAGGTGTACGGCGGACCGTCCGAAGGTGGATTCTCTGGCCCCAACGGCGACATCAGCCCGTCGAAGTTCGGCCCCCATGGCGGTCTGACAGGAGGTCCCTCAATCGAGATTGCCCTCGAAGAGCCAGATGAGTAGCCCTGCGAGTCGCTTTCAGCCTGACCGACTGATGACTGCGCGACTTGCCCGGGGTCGACTAAAGAAGGACGTTGCGCAAGCAGTCGGGAAGACACCCGCGGCGGTGTCACACTGGGAATTAGGTCACTCGCGCCCTAGCGACGAAGTCGTTGAGCAGCTTGCGAGAGTCCTTAGTTTCCCGACTGAGTTTTTCCTGGATGGAAACGCCGCGACCCATACCCCACCAGCTGGTGCGGTTCATTTTCGGAGTCTTCGGTCTTCCTCCCAGAGAGAGCGCGATCAGGCTCTCGCTCGGGGCGCTCTACTGACAACGCTTGCGAGCTTTTTCCAGGACTCGGGAGTACGCCTGCCGCGATTGGACTTCCCGGACATCGAGGTTGGCCCCGACCCCTCAGCTGAAGAGGTGAGCAAGGCCGCAAGTCTCCTTCGCCAGCATTGGGGCATCACCTCCGGCCCAATCCCTCACGTCGTGAGGCTGCTGGAAGCAGGCGGTGCCATCGTCGGTCGTCTCGGCACGAGATCGTCTCGCGTTGACGCCTTCTCATACAGCACGGGCCCGCGTCCAGTGGTAATCCTTGGCTCCGAGAAGAAGGACAAGGCTCGAGGCAGGTTCTCAGCGGCCCACGAGCTGGGACATCTTGTGATGCACCATGACGCAGAGCCAGGAGATGCTCAAGTTGAGAGGCAGGCGAACGAATTCGCCTCCGCTTTACTGATGCCGGCCGAAGACATCTTCGACGAACTACCCACCACGGCCGACTTCTCAGCCTTCCTCGAACTCAAGCGAGTATGGGGCGTGTCAATTCAGGCCCTGCTATTCCGCTCTCGGCGGCTCGGCCGAATGACCGAGAGCACCTACCGAAGAGCAATGACGGAGGTCTCCGCGAATGGCTGGCGGAGATCAGAGCCAGACCACTTAGGCCCCGTCGAGTCTCCGGAGGTTCTGAGGCGAGCGTTCAATCTACTGAACGAGAGACGAGGGGTCGGGCTAGCCGAAGTCGCGGAGAAGACTCACCTACCAAGAGATGTCCTAGTTGAACTCTTGGAGGACCACTCCTTGTAGAAATTCTGCGCAGTATGGTTCTCGAATATGGCCGACTTGGCTCCTCTCATTGCCGCTGGCGGAATCGTCCTTGCATCGTTGATTGCCGCTACCTACACAATCTGGCTCGCCTTCACCCGCATACGGGCTGACGAGCGCCGCGAGTTCGGTCGCTGGCTGGCCGAGCAGAGACTCAAAGAGTTCACCGAGGCTCACTCCGTTCAACGGCTGATGGTCTTCTCCGCGAGCCAAACACTGAAGAGGAAGACCGGGATCTATCGAGACCGCGACGACTCGGCTGCAACACCCTCGATCGATGGTTGGCTCTCCCTCAACGATCAGCTCCGCTCTTCGACTGTTGCGCTGAGGCTCTTGGGATCTGATCTAGTCGCAGATCACCTTGAGGACACGCACGCGCTCTGGTGGGCTGACCCTGTTGTCGAGATGATGAGATCTCCGGACCCAAAGCTCGGAACGCAGTTGCCAACCCAGTGGGAGAAGTGGCGTTACGCCGACGATGGAGGTTCTGGATACCTCATACGAGCGGAGGAGATGGTCCAGCTGGCAAGAAAGGACCTGAGCGATTTGATCGGTCCCAAATTCTCAGCGCATCCTGCGAAGGCCAGCCGATGGGCGGAGCCTGGCCGCGTGGAAATCAACCTACCGAGCGACAGCAAGAAAAGAGGGAAGCCGCGCTGATCTACACGGGCTGGTCGGCAACGTCTACACCGGAGGTTTCACGTGGCCACATGCTGAGTCCGAACAGAGATCGAGTTCCGACCTGACCATTCAGTAATCCGCGAATACCGCTTCGGCCCGAGGGCCCCGACCACCTCGGGGGTGACCGATGACGGTGGTTCTTGGCAATCAGGCGAGTACCGGGTCGACGGTTGAGCGCACGCCGGAGCAGGCGAAGGCCGATCGGTATCGGGCTTCTCGTGAGCTTCAGGGCTTCAACGCCTGGGCGTTCTCGGCCCGGCAGATGACCGCCCGCAACGGTGGCGCAGAAACGAAGGCTGAGCGAGTGGCCTCGTGCGGGGTGCGGATCAAGCCACGGGTTGGCCTCAAACGCAACCCTGAGTCGGATGGCCGGATCGCCACGACCGGAGTGAAGACGTGCGGTTCAGTGTGGTCGTGTCTGGCCTGTGCGGCGAAGATCCGAGCCCGGCGAGCGGAAGAGATCGACGCCATCACGAAGGCTCACCTGGCTGATGGCGGCGGAGTCACGTTCCTCACCTTCACGCTCCCCCACGTCGCAACGGATTCACTCGACGAGCTGGTCGACGCCCTGACCAAGTCCTGGCGGGGAATGACCAGCGGGGAGAAGTGGAAGGACAAGATCAAGCCCCGCTTCGACGTGATCAGCCAGATCACCTCGTTCGAAGCGACGATCGGGGCCAACGGCTGGCACCCACACCTGCACGTGCTGTTCTTCCACTGGCGCCCCCTCGATCTCGATCGGGGCGGCGAGTTCGACCAGTTCGTGACCGAGATGGGCGAACGGTGGGGCACCCGGATCGCCAGACGACTCGGCCGGGAGACGCACGCCTACTACGGCGTCAAGGGTGACCCGGTCCGTGACAACGCTGGCATCGGCGCCTACGTGTCCAAGATCCACTTCGAGATGGCCCGGAGCGATCTCAAACACGGTGACGTCACCTGGGACCAACGTTCACCGTGGCAGCTCGGCCTCGACGCCGCCCGCACAGGAGAAGCCCAAGACATCGCCCGGTGGGTCGAGTGGCACCTCGCCACGAAAGGCCGCAACGCCATCCAAATCCCGATAGCGCTCCGGGACCTATACGCCGAACAGCTCGCCGTGCTGGGCCAGGCCGACAAGACAGACGAAGACATCGCCGCTGAAGACCAGGGTGGCGAGATCGAAGCTTGGATCTCCGCACCCGCCTACGACGCACTCCGACAAGCCAACCGCCACACGGGCGCCCTATCCGAGTTCGTCATCACCTACCAGCACCACGGCCTTCAGCCCGCCGTTCGCCAAGCCAAAGCGCACGGCGTTCGCCTGGCTGTCGTCGTTGGCAGAACGCAGACACCAACCGTGATCCTCACAGGAGGGAACACATGAGCGACACGAACGAGCGGCCATGGCAGCTCGGCCCCATCGGCATGGTCTACGACCAAGGCGACGACGGGCACACGAACCCGCTGGGAGTGCTCGCCGTCCCCGACGACGGGAGCAGCGGATTCCACGCAATGGGATTCACCAACGGCGGCGAATCGGTGTTCCAGGACCTCGGCCGGTTCGACTCGATGGACCAAGCCGCAGAACAGATCTGGGGCTGGCAACAGAACAGACCCCAACAGGGAGAACTGTGGGACAACGACGAAACGGGGATGGCGTGAGCGCAGCGACTGGACGAAGACGGACGTACACAGTCGCTGAGGCGGCGGAGATCCTTGGTATCTCGAGATCACTTGCGTACGAGTGCGTGAAGTCTGGAGAGATCCCATCGCTCCGGCTTCGGGGCCGGGTGGTCGTGCCTGTCGCGGCGCTCGATACGTTGCTGGCCTCGACGTATGAGGAACTGAAGGCTGGTTGACGAGTCGTCGCTGTGCTCAGGCGTCGTCGCTGCTGCTGAAAAGTTGGGCGGCAACGACGTCGGCGGCGTCTCGGGCGATGGCGGGTGTGACGTGCGAGTAGAGGTCGAGAGTGATGCCGACCGTTGCGTGCCCGAGCCGTTCCGAAACGATCTTCGGGTGTACACCCGCCTTGAGGGCCAATGTGGCGTAGCTGTGCCGGAGATCATGGAAGCGGATCGAGGGAAGGCCCGACGCCTTGACTCGTCGGGTGAACTCCCGGCTGAACCAATCTGGATTGATCGGTTCGCCGACCTCGTCGCGGAATACCAGATCGTGTGAGCCATCCCAAGTTCCGGGAAGGGCCTGGCGTTCCTCGACCTGCCGACGGCGGTGACTTCGTAGAACGTCGACGGAGTGGTCATCGAGGTAGATCACGCGGACGCTTCGCTTGGACTTCGGCGCAGCGATCACCGGCTGGTAGTTGACCGTCGTCAGTGTCTGTCGGATGGCGAGTTGGCGTGCGTCGAGATCGACGTCGGCCCAGCGAAGTCCGAGCACTTCACCTCGGCGCATCCCCGTAGTCGCAGCGAGGATGTACGAGGCTCGTAGCCGGTCCTCGGCGACGTTCTGGAAGAACTGGGCTATCTGGTCTGAGTCCCAGGTTCGTTGTTCCGGTGGCCTAGATGTAGGCGGCCGTGCGGCGCTCGCAGCGTTCCGGGCCACCATTCCCAACCGCTCGGCGTCTGCGAGGGCCTTGCGTAGCACCACGTGCGTGTTGCGGACGCTCTTGGGGGCCAGTGGTTTGCCTGACCGTGCTCCGCTCTCGGACAGCTGAGCGTAGAAGGCCTCGATTTCAAGTGGTGTCAGATCCCGCACGGGGCGGTGCCCAAGATGCTGGTCGATGCGGTCCACGGCCACTCGGTAGCTCTCCCACGTCGTCGCCTTGAGGTGTTGGCGTTGAGTTTCCAGCCACTCGGTGACGAACGGCCCCAGCTCCTTGGCTGATCGAGCGGCGGCGGTTCCGTCGGCCACCTCCTGCAGGATCTTCTGCAGCGCCGCTTCGGCATCCTTCTTCGTGCGGAAGCCGGAGCGCTGCAGCTGGCGCCGCTTGCCCGTTGCCGCATCGGTGCCAACGTCGACCCGGAAGGCGTAGCTACCGCTGTCCTTCTTGAAGATCCGCCCACGTGCCACAGAGCAGACGCTAGCGCCTGTGCACGTTCTGTGCACGATGGCGGCTGGCGTAAATGGTCGACTTGGCGAGCCGATCAACGTTTTGCCTGGTGAACAGGGTGCCCGGGGTGGGATTCGAACCCACACGGAGGTTGCCCTCCCGAGGGGTTTAAGCCCTCTGCGTCTGCCATTCCGCCACCCGGGCGAACATTCTCAGCGTAGTGCTACTCCCCTGCCCCACCCCGGAGTATCGCCACCTCGCGGCGGCCTCAGGGGCGAAGCAACGCCTTCACCACCACGTCGGCATGGTCTCCCAGCAGCGAGAAGTGGGTGGCCTCGTCCACGAGGGTGACCTCGGCCTGGCGAGCCCCGAGCAACTCCACCAGGGCCTCCTCATCGATGATGGGCGGCAACCCGGGAGCCACCCCGTGGCCGGCCCGGATCAGGTGGAGGGGCTGGGTGGTGTGCGGTAGCAGCGCGGTCGCCTCGTCGTCGACCACCATCGACCGGAAGTCGGCGGTCACAGCGGCGATCATGACAGGGAACGGCAGCGAGCCGAGGTTGGGAATGATGTTCGCCAGGGCGCCGTCGATCACCTCGTCGGCCGAGGAGTCTGCGGGGATCCGCCGGGGCGGGCCCGCATCCACCAGGATCAGGTCGTTGACCACCTCTGGGGCTCCCACCGCGAGGCACGCGGCCACGTGCGCACCGAAGGAATGCCCGACCACCGTGACCGGGCCGCCGAAGGCGGCCGACACCGTGCTGAGCACACCGGCAACGTCTTCGGCGTGCGCAGCGACACCCCACGGCCCCTCCATGGCGCTGAGCCCCCGGCCCCTCAGGTCGATGGCGATCAGGGTTCGGGCCCCGGCCACGCCTTCCACCACGGTGGCCCACGATGCGGCGGCGCCGTTCACGCCCGCCAGCAGCACCGCCGGACGACCCTCGGGGCTCTCCCAGATCGTGCTCGTGACCATCCCGTTGAGGGTCTCGACAGACAGCGTGCGCGAAGAGGCAGTCATGGTCTCCATGATGGTGTGATCCGGCCCGGAAACGTGTCGGAAACACCGATGATCTACGGTGACGGAATGAAGGTCGACGTCCACTTCTACTGCACCGTGCCGATGCCCGATGCGGGTGCCGGGCCCCCGATGCCGGTGGATCGGCGCTACGACAACGCCGCCGTGATCGCCTGCTACGAGAACCTCGAGCACTGGGCCAAGACGGCCGACGGGCTCGGCTTCGACGCGTTCTGGCTCACCGAGCACCACTTTCAGTACGAGGGCTACGAGGTGGTGCCCAACCTGATCCAGATGGGCCAGCACCTGGCGTCGATCACCGATCGGATCTCGTTCGGCCAGGCGTTCAACGTCGTGCCGCAGTGGCACCCGCTCCGCCTGGCCGAAGACTTCGCCATGGCCGACATCGTGACCCGTGGGCGGATGGTGTTCGGCGTGGGGCGAGGCACCGTGCCCCGCGAAGCCGAGACGCTGGGCGGCGTGGTGGCCTCCGGTGACAACGAGATGGGGGCAGAGCAGGAGCGCCGCAACCGGGAGATCTTCGAGGAGGCCATGGAGGTCATCAAGGCGGCCTGGGAATCGGAGCGGTTCAGCTACTCGGGCAAGCACTTCGTGTTTCCGCCGCCTGGGGTCCCCGACAGGGGTTCGACGGTGAAGGACCTCACGCTGGTGCCGAAGCCGCTGTCGTACCCGGAGCTGCCGGCGATCTACCAACCGGTCACGTCGCCCGCCACGATCGCCTACGCCGCCCAGGCCGGTCACGTCGGCATCGTCACCGGCGGCCCGCTCCACAAGGCCGCCGAGGTGTGGGACCGCTTCGGCACCGAGGCGGCCCAAGCCGGCCGCGATCTCGGCCCCGGCGAGGGCCGGGCGTATCACATCAACATTCACGTCGGCCGAACGACCGAGGCGGCGATCGCGTCGGGGCGCAACGGTCACGACGAGTACGTGAAGTTCCTGTCGCCCTACGGGCGGTTCAAGCACTACCGCGACGGCGCCGTTCCCTTCGATTTCCGGCCGACGATCGACGACACGATCGCGGAGGAGACCATGGCCATCGGTTCGGTGGAGCAGGTCGCCGACCAACTCGGTCGTTTCGCCGAGCGCCTCGGCTTCCAGCGGCTGCTCCTCTTCCCCGACTTCCCGGGGCTCACCCGAGCTGAGATCGACGAGCAGATGCATCTGATCGCCGCCGAGGTCCTCCCCAGGATCGGGGTCGAGCTCAGCGCACCGTGAACCCGCCGAGGTCGCTCACGCCCGACCCGTAGTCGACGATCTCGTAGTCGACGTACTCGAAGCGCACGACCGTGCGGCCCGAGTCGATCTGGTCCTGACGGTTGGGCCCATCGTCGTCGTAGAGGCCGTGCGGATAGATGCCGAACTGCGACCACGTTCCTCCTGGCGACCCCATCGTGTTGATGCCCGACCGCTCGCGCAGTAACCGGCCGTTCAGCACCACCTTGTAGGAACCAGAGCTCGGGTGGTTGTGGATCACCACCATCAGCGTGTTAGTCGACGCCAGCTGCACCCCGGTGCGGTGCCGGCCATCGAAGGCCACGACCTGGATGTCACCCGGCACTGCGTCGGAGAACTGGTTGGCACCAGTGAGTTCGACGCCCAGATCGGGACCGTCGACGGCTCTGTCGAATCGCTGGAAGATCTCGATCGGCCCGTAGAGATCCGGCAGCTCACCCACCCGGAACCGCATGCAGTACATCTGCGTGGTGCCCGACGCGATCGGCTGATCAATCGTGCGTTCACGGAGCTCGGCCCGGTAGCGATTGTCGAGCGGCCCGGCGATGCCGACGTCGACGGCCAGTTCGAGCCCATCCGCACCCCAACTCATCCGGGCCGGATCGAGGGCGAACACGGTGCGCAGGAATCCACTCCCCTGGTTGAACTCATCGACCGACGCCCCGGACTGACGCCGTGCGGCGAAGTCCATCACCGAACTCACCCCGCCGCTTGGACGGCGACACGACGCCATGCCACCGGTAGACGGTGCCTCGGTGCTCGCCGTGGTTGGCTCGGTCGTCGTCGGCTCAGTGGTCGCGGTTTCGGTCGTAGTGGTCTCGGTCGTGGTCGTGGTCGTGGTCTCAGTCGCGGTCTCGGACGTCCGCGGCCCGGTGGCCGTCGTGTCCGTGATCGACGAAGGCGTGGTTGGGGCCCCGGTCGTGGACGTGGCTCCAGTAGTCGCGGGCTCGGTGACGGACGTCGACGAGGCCTCGACCTCGTCGAGATCCCCAGCGGAAGAGCCGGCAACGGTGGCCGTGGCGGGTTCGGAAACGGCGCGGAGGTCGTCATCCGAGCCGCCGTCTGGCCCAGGTGACGATGACGGACCCCGCGTCTCGGTCCGGCTGGACAGTGCGTCGTCAGCGGGCGAGCGGTCCCCGCTGATCGACAGGACAGCCGCCGCCACCGTGCACAGGAGCGCAACGCTCAGCGCTCCTGCGAGCACTGATGAGCGTCTGATCGCCGACATGGCACCTCCAGCCCCTGTTCATACGTCGGGGCAGGAGGGCGAAAAGTTCCCGGTCAGGCGTTGGTCGGGGTGAGCCGGTTGAACAACGGCACGCCAACGACTCGCAAGGCAAGGCTCACCAGCCCGAGCTGGAGGATCACGATCATCACCTTGGCCGCGTCGTACAGGGGGCCGGGTTCGGTGTCGAGCAGCGTGACCCGCACCACGTCGCTGTCGGCGATGTCGGGGAGCACCTCGAGCTCTTCGACGTCCTCCTCGATGTCCGGGGGCTCCACCGGCCCGAACGTGCAGGATCCCTCAGAGGTGTCGAACCGGGAGAAGCGGGTGGCGGTCTCGTACTCCACCACGGGCCGCCCGAACCGGTTGCCGAAGTTCGTGCAGGCCTGCTCGGTGACGAAGTTGTCCACCGGCACGGTGACTCGCCGCGCGACCTGGAGGGTGAAGAAGCCGACCACCAACAAGACGGCGGCGAGCAACAAGGTTGTCTGCAGACGGGTGAGAGGCAACACGGACGGCGCTCCGCTCCTTTGCGATAGGCCCGCCTCAGTATGGTCCGCTGCTCGCCCAGCGCAACGGACACCCCTGCCCCTCCTGCTGCCCAGGCGCATCCATCGCTGGCGCGACCAATCGAGCCGGCTCGATCTAGGCGGCCCAGCGAAGAAACGAAGCGGGCTCGGCGGGCTCATCGTCGGCCACCACGAGCTCCGATGCGCCGGCCCAGAGCCGATCCCGTAGATGGGCGGCAGCGGGTTCAGCCAGCCCCGCTGACGCCACGACCCCATCGACCATGTCGCCCATGACGGCCAGCTCGGGGCGCCCCCGCAGCGCAACCGAGACCGTGGCCGAACCGTCGGACTCCCGTTTGATCGACCGGGTGAGACCAGGTGCCCGAGGCGGGCTCCGGAAGCCCGGAGCATCGACGCCCTCACTGCGGGCCACGGCGCTCAGCCGCCTGGCGATGGCCGCGAACCGCACCGACGACACGCCGTGCCCGCTGCCCGTCGACGCTCCAGCGCCGCCAGCTCGTCGAGCTGATTGAGCCTGCCTCGCTGTTCGCCGTGTGCCACTCATGACCGTGCTCCGATTCTGTCTCCGTGTGCCGTTCCTTCTGCCTGGTTTCCACTATGGCCACGGGGTGTGACGCTGAAGAGCGACGGTGAAGGGTGAAACCGTTGGCTCGCGGCCTACGCGAGACTTGGGCTCGATGTCGGATCTGCACGAACCACCGCCGCTCAACCCCACCCAGCAGCGCATCACCGACGAGCTGGGGGCCACGAGGGACGAGCGGCCGAGCTTCGAGCCCGATCTCGGGGCGAGCGTGCGCCACTGGCTGGAGGAGGAGATCGCGCCCTTGCTCGTGGACGCCGACGAGCTTCCGTTGTTCGTGTCGAAGCACAAGCTGATGCTGATCCACTCGTGCCCCACCCGATACGTGGCCGAGGAGCAGCAGGAGTTCGAGTGGACTGTGCCGTCAGCGCGGGGATCAGTAGCCCACAAGGCCATCGAGTTGATGGTCACCTGGCGAGGGACGCCGACGCCCATCGACCTCGTCGAGGCGGCGCTCGGGCGGCTCGAGGCCGAGGAGCGCGGTGTTGGTTCCTTCATCGCCAGCCTGGACGACGCCGAGCGGGCCGAACTCGCCGGCCGGGCCAACGACTTCGTCACCACGTTCACCGAGACGTTCCCTCCGCTGCGTCGGCAGTGGGTGCCGGTGGCCGAGTCGCGGGTGCGGGCGGAGTTGTGCGATGGGGCCCTCAGCCTCCAGGGCAAGATCGACCTCAGCCTCGGCCGGGCCGACGGTACGAGAGCCGGCAAGGTGCTGTTCGACCTCAAGACGGGCCGGGCCTCGGCGTCGCACCGGGAGGACCTACGCTTCTACGCCCTGCTCGAAACGATGAAGCTCGGCGTACCACCCCGGTTGCTCGTGAACTACTACCTGGAGGCGGGAGAGCCCCACCGCGAGCCTGTGAGCACCGACGTGATCGAAGCCGCCGGCAAGCGTCTGATCGATGGGGTGACGAAGATCATCGAGGCCACTGCCCCGGGGGCCGACACGAAGAGGGTCACCGGGCCGGGGTGCCGCTTCTGCCCCGCCCTCACCGCCTGCGAGCCCGGCACGGCCCACATCGCCGCTCTCGACCGCACCGACCTCTCCGTCGAGACCGACGACTGACTCGAACCTCGACAGGCTCCTCCGGCCAGCTGATAGACCCACTCAGCCCGCCCCGGCCGGCTCCGGCCAGCTGATGGACCCGCTCAGCCCGCGCCGGCAGGATCGACGTGTTGGGGATGGGGATAGCGACGGCGGAAGATCAACCAGGCGATCGGGCCGACGAGCACCGGGAACAGGAGCGACACGATGCGGTAGGCCAGCGTGGCCAAGGCCGCGTCGCGGGTCGAGATGCCGGTGATCACCAGGGTGGTCACGAGCCCCACCTCGACGAAGCCAACGCCGCCAGGGGTGAAGGGCACCATCGCCAGCACCGCACCGGCGGCGAAGGCGAGCAACACGAGGCTCAGCCGGGGCTCGGCCCCCACGGCATACAACGCCGCCACGAGGGCCAGGTAGTCGAACGCCCAATTGCCTGCAGCTGCCGCGACGGCCTTGGGCCAACGGTCCCCCAACACCTCGACCAGCCGCTCCCGCTCCTCCACCAGCCGGCGCGGGTCGAACCGCCAGGCTCGCCCGAACGGCCGGCCGAGCCAGGCCACCACCCGGCGAATCGCCCGCCCGAGCCACCAGATCGGCGACTTGAAACCCATGGCGATCACGCCCAGCACTCCGAGCACCGCGAAGAACACGCCACCGGCGATGGTGGACGGCACCAGCCGATCCGGCACCGGGGCGCCCAGCAGCGCCAGGAGCCCCGCCACGGCGGGGATGGCGAACAACAGGGCGTTCGACACGATGCTGGTGGCCGCCATCGCACTCGCCGCCTGCGGCGCCGGCGTGCCACTCACGGCCAGCATCCGATACAGCGTGGCCCCGCCCACTGCGGCGCCGCCCGGCACCACCCGGGAGACCGAGTTGGACACCAGCTGGCTGGTGGCGGCAACGAACCACGACAGCTTGGGCAGCATCTGCTTGATGAGGGCCCACATGCAGATGAAGCTGATCACCTCGAAGCCGACCATGATGGCGAACCAGCCGAAGCTGATGCTGGCCAGGTCGTCGGCCGAGCTGATGATGTTGCCCAGCTCTTGTTGCATCAGCACCAGCAGCATCACCCCGATGGCGAGAATGAACCCCCGCCGCAGGTAGGTGACGATGACCCCCGAGCCCGAAGGCTCGCTCTTTATCTCGTCGAGAATCTCGGGGTCGGGCCGCCGGGCCGATGGATTCATGCGGTACCGAACCAGGTCGCCAGTGGCCACCCCACCCTGGAGCAGGCCACGTCGAGCGCGACCACCGGCAGACCGACTGCGCTCTGGTAGGTGCCCTCCATCCGGTTGACGAAGAGCGACGCCCGGCCCTGGATGGCGTAGGCCCCCGCCTTGTCGAGCGGTTCGCCGGTGGCGACGTAACAGTCGATGTCGGCGGCATCGAGCTCGCGGAACGACACGTTTGCGACTTCCACCGCACACTCGGTGCGGCCGGCAGTGGCCACGGCCACCCCGGTGAAGATCTGGTGGCGGCGGCCCGACAGGCGGCTCAACATGCATCGTGCCTCGGCCGGGCATGCGGGCTTGCCGAAGATCTCCCCATCGAGGGCAACCACCGTGTCGGCCCCGATCACCACCGTGCGATCCTCGCCCCCGGCGTCGGCCAGCCCCGCCTCGGCCTTGGCGGTGGCCAACCGCAACACGAGCGCATCGGGGGTCTCGCCGGGCTCCGCGGTCTCGTCGAGGTCGACCGGACGTTGTTCAGCAGCCACACCGAGGGCTGCGAGCAGTTGATGGCGGCGCGGCGACGCCGAGGCCAGGATCAGCCGCGGCCGATAACTCACGCCATTGGGAGCCATCGCTCCATGCTAGATCGCCCGGGTTGGTCTCGTCGTGCAACACTGTGCCCCCATGAGTCTCGTACGAGTTGACCGCTCCGATGGTGTGGGCACCATCACCCTGAACGATCCTGACCGGCGCAACGCCGTCACCCTCGAGATGTGCGCCCAACTCGACGAGGCGATCACCGATCTGGAGCACGACACCAGCGTGAACGCCCTGGTCATCACAGGCGCGCCACCGGCGTTCTGCGCTGGCGCCGACCTCAGCCACCTCGGCGACTCAGCCGAGGAGGGTCTGCTTGCGATCTACGAGGGGTTCCTCCGTGTTGGCCGCTCGCCGCTCCCGACCATCGCTGCGGTGAACGGTGCTGCCGTGGGCGCCGGTATGAACCTGGCCCTCATCTGCGACATCCGCCTCGCTGGTGCGTCGGCCCGCTTCGACGACCGGTTCCTCAACCTCGGGATCCACCCGGGGGGCGGCCACACCTGGATGTTCCAGAACATCACTGGCCCGCAGGCGGCGATGGCGGCGGTGCTGTTCAGCGAGGTCCTCGACGGGGCCGAAGCCGAGCGGGTGGGGTTGGCGTTCCGCTGCTACCCCGACGACGAGCTGCTCGCCGGCGCCCACACCATGGCGGCCCGGGCCGGGGCCAATCCCCGCGACCTCGTGCTGAAGACGAAGCGCACGATGCAAGACATCCGCTACGTCACGTCGCAGCGAGCCGCGGTGGACCACGAGCTGGGCCCGCAGTCGTGGTCAACCCGCCAGCCGGCGTTCGCCGAGAAGCTGGCGGCCCTCAAGTCCAAGATCAGCTCGACGAACTGATCTCGCCCGGCATCACAGCCAGAGGCTAGCCAGATCGTCGCGACGCGCTCGCCACTCCTCGGAGGTGATGGCGTAGCGAACGTGGTCCTCCCAGACGCCGTTGATCTCGAGGTAGCGCTCGGCCACGCCTTCGTTGCGGATCTCGAGCTTCTCGACCACCCGCCGCGACGCCGTGTTACGCGGCACGATCGAGATCTGGATCCGATGGAGCAACTGCGTCTCGAACGCGAAGCGGGCCACGATCACGACCGCCTCCGGCACGTACCCGTGGCCGGCGTGCAACTCGTCGATCCAGTAGCCAACGTATGCGTTCTGGAACGGACCACGTTGCACTGAGTTGAGGTTGATCTCGCCGGCGAAGGTGCCGCCGACGAAGATCCCGAATCCGAAGCCTGTGCCGAGCTGCCACTCCCGCTCGCGGGCGTGACAACGGAGCGCGAACGCACTCCGATCCTCCACCACGTCGGGCGAGCCCGGCGGTCGGGCCGGCTCCCACTTGGTGAGCCAATCCACGTTGCGACGACGAACCGAACGCCACTGCTCGAAGTCGGACGGCTGCAGGCGCCGAAGCAGGATGCGACGGCCGAGCAACGTCGTGGAGGACATCCGAGCGATCCTAACGCTCGCCGAATTCCGACCCGGTAACAGCCTCCGAGAGCACGCCGTCGAGCAGCCCCGCCTGCGAGACGATGACGTGCTCCAGATCCCACTGACGCATGAACTCGACGAGCACCGCGCAGGCCCCGACCACATCGTCGACCCGCCCCGCGGGGAGCCCCGGATTGTGGCGCCGATCATCGAACGCCTCGGTGGCGAGCGTGCGGAACACGTCTTCGGCGGCCTCGCGAGTGAGTTCGAAGCCGTGCACCGGGCCTGGCCCCTCGCCGGTTCGGGGATCGACGTCACCCAGGCCGATCTCGATCGCGGCGATGATCTCCGCCGTTCCGGTGACCACCACGAAGGCCTCCGGTTCATCCTGTCGGGCGGCCTCGACGAGCGGCGCCACGGCGGCGAGGGTGCGCACCACGTCGTCGATGTGGAGTTCGACCACCGACAACGCAGCTGACAGCTCGGCGGGGCGGGGCGGATCCGATTCGAGGTATGTCTCGCTCAGGAGCGCGCCACCAACCGGGATGACGTAGGACCCGCGAGGGCCGTCCGGCCCGCCGATCACCACCGGTGTCGCCGCGCCCCCGAGATCTACCAGCACCACCTCGCGGTCGGCCGCTGGCGTGGAGCCGAGCGCAGCCAGCGCACCGAGGTAGCCCAACCGGGCCTCGACGTCGTCAGCCAGGATCTCCAACTCCGCGCCAAGCACTCGATCCACCACTGCGGCCACGGCGTCGGGGTTGCTCGCCCCTCGCATCGCCGCAGTGCCCACCACCCGGGTGGAGCCAGGGTCACCGCCGGCGTCGCTGATGGCGATGGCGAACTGCGACAAGATGTCGTGGAGCGCAGCGAGCGACGTGTCGGCGACGGCGACGGACGAGAGCGTGCCGGTGGCCCCGAGGCGGAGGCCGCCCAGGCGAAGGTCGACCGCGTGCCGGCTGACTCCTGTGGCGGTCCGCACCAACAGTCGAGTGGTGACGGCACCGATCTCGATCACCGCTCGGACGCTGCCGGTCATGATGCGGGCTCCGAGGGGTCGAATGCCCGACCCTCGGCGTGGAGGCGGTGGTGCACCCACTCCCCCACGGGATCATCGGCCCCCACCAGGAAGTTGGCGTAGTGGGCGTGCAGACACTTGACGCCCTCGCGGGTGCCGCCCACCCCTCCGGAGGGTCGTGGCCCGTCGTGATCGGAGGGCATGAGGCGCTCCCGCTCGGCGGCGTAGGCGTCATGCGCCGCCCGCAGCGCCACAGCGTCGACCTCGGCTTCGGCCTGGTTGACTCCGCCGATCGACTCGAGCGATCCGACGGCCCGATTCAGCGCCTTGTCGACCAGCCAGTACCGAGTTGGCATCGGCCGCCCCGAGTAGAGCAGGGGCGCGTTGGCCACGACCACCGGGGATCGGTCCACCCGGCGCACAACCACCTCGAACTGCCCCTGGGGTTCGCGCCCCAGGAGTTCGGTGACGACGTGCAGATCGTCGTCGGGCGCAGCGGTCACGGCGTGGCCGCCCCGTCGATCAGTTGCGGCCAAGCAGCCAGTAGAGGATGGCGACAATGATGGCCAGCCCGGCGCCAGCCGGGATGAGGCGCTTGCTCAGCGCGCCACCGGACACGGCGAGCAGGTCGACCGGCTCAGCCTCGGGGGCATCGATCTTGCGCACCCCGGCCGACGCCGCATCAGCGGCCCCGGAGGCAGCCGCAGCGGCCGAATCGGCTGCGTCACCAACCTCTGACGACACGGCATCGGCCACGCCGGCGCCGACGTCGGCAGCATCGCCAGCATCAGCGTCAGCTGCGCCGGTAGCTCCCGGCTCGTCGCCCGCTTCGAGCTTCTCGCGCAGGTTCTCGGTGAACTGGCCGAGGATCTTCTTCGATACGTCCTCGATCGCACCGCGACCGAAGCTGGCGATCCGGCCGCTCAGGCTGAGATCGGTGTGGATGTTGACCGTGGTCTGGCTGTCGCCAGCCGGCTCCATGGTGGCGGTGACCATGGCGTTGGCGTTGCCCTGGCGGGGATCGCGACCTTCAGCCTTGAGACGAGCCGTCTTGTTCGCCTCGTCCTGCTCCACGAAGGAGGCCTTGCCCTTGTACTGCGCAGTGATGGGCCCGACCTTGATCTTCACCACGCCGCGGTACTCGTCGCCCTCGATCTCGGTGAGCTGGGCGCCCGGCATGCAGGGCGCGATGAACTCGAGATCGTTCAGGATCGCCCAGGTCTCGTCCACGGGGCGATCGATGACGAATTCGTTGGTCAGCTCCATTGTCGGAGATCCTCCACGGTGTCGATGTCAGCCGGATTCCCCCTGCACGCTATCTCGGAAACCAGCTCAGGTCGTCGGTCCATGAGCACTCTGGCGCCTTGATCTCCCCTGGTCGGGAGTTCGTCCCACACCGAGCGGTCCAGCTTGACGGGTGGCCGGGCCTTGCCGTCGAAGCTGGCGGTCACGATCGGACCGGCCGCAGCACCCACGGCGCGCCACGCCGAGGCCGGGACCAGCGGCTGGTCGCCGAGGCCGACCACGAGGGCCTGATGGTCGGCCGCCCGGGCGGCGGCCACTGCGACCTGGAGCGACGAGGCCTGGCCAGAGGCCCAGTCGGGGTTGTGGACCAGGGTCACGCCGTCGTCGACGAGGTCGGCCAGATCGACGGCTCCGGCCACCAGCATCACCTCGTTGAAACCAGCGGCCTTCACCTCGTCGAGCACCCAGGAAACGACTGGGCGGCCCCGAAACGAGGCGCGGAGCTTGTGCTCGGCTCCAGCGAAGCGTGACCCCCCGCCTGCCGCGAGGATGACGGCGGCAACGGTCACCCGGACGGCCATACCGTGCTGATCGACAGCCAGCTCAGTCGTGGATGTCGCCGGCGGAGTCGCGCAACGAGGCAGCCACCCGGCCCGATCGAAGGGCGATGATCTCGGCACAGATCGAGATCGCGGTCTCCTCGGGGGTGCGGGCGCCCAGATCGAGCCCGATCGGGGCCATCACCCGGGCCAGTTCCCCTTCGGACACGCCTTGATCCATGAGGCGTGAGTTCCGGTCCGACGTGGTGCGCCGTGAGCCCATGGCGCCCAGGTAGCCCACCTCGGTGCCGAGGGCCGAGATCACGGCCGGCACGTCGAACTTGGGGTCGTGGGTGAGCACGCACACTGCGTCGCGGGGGCCGAGGCTCGGGCCCACCTTCTCCAGCAATCGGTGTGGCCAGTCGACCACCACCTCGTCGGCGTAGGGGAATCGCTGGGTGGTGGCGAACACGGGACGGGCGTCGCACACCGTGACCCGGTAGCCCAACACCTTCGCCACCCTGGAGAGGGCCGCGGTGAAATCGACGGCGCCGAAGATCAGCATCTGGGGCGGCGGGGCGAACGATTCGATGAAGACCTTGACCTCTTCCTGGCGCGCCTCACCGTTCGGGCCGTAGTTGCGCACCCCGGTGGTGCCAGCGGCGAGCTCGCCGATGGCGTCGCGGATCACCACACGATCGAGGTCGGCGTTGCCGAGGGTGCCCTGGGTGGCGCCCTCGCCGTCGACCATCAGCTTCGAGCCGAGGCCGGGGCCCTCGATGATCGTGGCCAGCACGATGGGCTCCTCTGCGGTGATTGCGTGCCGCAGGTCATCGAACATCGAATCGGTCACGGGCTACCAGTCCAGAGGTTCGAGATAGAGGTGGATGGTGCCGCCGCAGGTGAGGCCCACAGCGAATGCCTCGTCGTCGCTGTACCCGAAGGTGACAACGCGGCGAGAGTTCTCGGCCAGACATTCGAGCGACTCGGTGACCACGGCACCCTCCACGCAGCCGCCCGACACCGAACCGGCCACCTCGCCGTCCTCGGTGACGGCCATTGCCGCACCCGGAAGGCGAGGGCCCGACCCTTCGACATCGACGACACGGGCCAGCGCCACCCGCTTGCCTTGGCGCCGCCACCGTTCGAGGTCCGCAAGAATTTCCTTCATATCTTCAGGATAGCGCCTGGCCCCGACAGCCTTCCCAGTGGGCGGGTGCCACCGGGCACGCCATAGCGCCGCCAGGGCCACCGGACCGCTCGCACCACGGGGCCACAGGCCCGCCAGGGCCACCGGACCGCTCGCACCACAGGGCCACAGGGCCGCCAGGGTCAGCGGCGTGTACCCACCGAGGAAGCTCAGCGGATCAGCTCGGCGAGGGCGTCCACGCCGTCGAGGAGCCGGGGGCCGGGTCGAACGATGTGGGCGTCGCCGTCGATGGCGTGGATCCGGCCCGTGCCGGCGGCCGGAAGGCCCTGGATCTCCGGCCGGTCACGAACCAGCTGGAGGTGCTCCTCGGCTGTCGCCGCGTCCACGCCGCAGGGGGCCACGATCACCACGTCGGCCTCACACGCGGCGATGGCAGACCACTCGGTGGCCTCCGATCGCCCGCCGGGATGGGCCAGCAGCGGCGTGCCGCCCGCAGCCTCAATCTGGTCGGGGATCCAGTGGCCTGCGGTGAATGCCGGATCCACCCATTCGAGGAGGAGCACCCGGGGCCGTTCCCCGTTGCCGTTCACACCACCATCGTCGAGCGACCCGTTCGACTCACGGGCGGCCGCGAGCCGGGCTCTGAGCTCCGCCACGCGGTCGATGGCCTCCGGGCCGGCACCAGCAACGCTGGCCACGCGTTCGATCTCGTCGATCACGCCGTCGAGCGTCATCGGGTCGTAGTGGAACACGTTGTCGGTGCAGCCCAGTTCGGCCACTGCGGCCGCAACGTCGCCCGCCGGGAGGGCGCACACCCGGCACAGGTCCTGGGTGACGATCAGATCGGGATCCAACGATCGCAGCAACTCGCGGTCGAGCGTGTAGAGCTCACGACCGTCCGCCACGGCGGACGAGATCACCTCGTTGATCTCCCCCGGGCTGGCTCCGGGCGGGATGATCGTGTTGGTGAGATGTGGTCGACCGGCGGCCTCTGGCGGCTCGGCGCACTCGTAGGTCACGCCCACCACCCGGTCGCCGAGGCCCAGGAAAAACAGGACCTCCGTGGCCGAAGGCAGCAACGAAACGATGCGCTCGGCCACGGAGGTCGTCAGGTCTTCAGTCGCGCGTCAGCTGACGCTGCGCGCTGTTTATCAGCCGATGCCGGCTGCGGTGAGCGCCCGCTTCGTGAGCACGCGGGCGAGGTGCTGGCGGTACTCGACGCTGGCGTTGAGGTCGCCGGAGGGCTCCATGCCCTCGGCTGCCTGCTCGGCCGCGTCGGCAGCCGACGCACCACTCGCAATCGCCTGCTCCACGGCGGTGGCTCGCACCGGAGTGGCGTGCATGTTCACCAGGGCCACCTGTGCGCCCGAGGCTGTTTGCTGGGCGGACACACCGACGATGGCCCAGTCCTGGGCCCGACGGTTGAACTTCTGGAAGTTCCAGCCCATACCAGTGGCCTTGGGCACCTTGATCTCGGTGATCATCTCGGTGGGTTCGAGCGTCGACTCGAGGAAGCCACCGAACAGGTCGGCACCGGAGATCTCCCGGGTGCCGCCCGGGCCCTGCACCACGACCGACGCGCCCATGGCGAGGAACGCGGACGGGTGATCGGCGGCGGCGTCTGCGTGGGCCAGCGACCCGCCGAGCGTGCCGCGATGACGCACCTGGGGGTCGCCCACGTGGCCGGTGGCGTGCGCCAGCAGCGGGGCGTGCTCCTGGACCAGTGGGCTGATCTCGATGTCGCGATGGCGGGTGAGCGCACCGATGGCGATGTGGTCGCCGCCGTCGTTGATGTAGGACAGGTCGGTGAGGCGACCGATGTCCACCACAACGGCAGGCACGGCGAGGCGGAACTTCATCATCGGCAGCAGCGAGTGACCGCCGGCCATGAGCTTTGCCTCGTCGCCGTGCTCGGCCAGAGCTGCGAGGGCTTCGTCGGCCGAGCCGGCCCGAACGTAGTCAAAGGCAACGGGGATCACTGGGCACCTCCGGAGGCCTCGAGCACGGCCTTGACGATGTTGTGGTACCCCGTGCAGCGACACAGGTTGCCTTCGAGCCCTTCGCGCACCTCGGCTTCGGAGGGGCTCGGGTTCTCGTCGAGCAGCGACACCGACGCCATCACCATGCCGGGCGTGCAGTACCCACACTGCAAGGCGTGGCAGTTCATGAACGCCTGCTGCATCGGGTGGAGCTCATCGCCGTTGGCGAGGCCCTCGATCGTGGTGACGGACTGGCCGTCGGCCTGAACGGCGAGCATCGTGCAGGACTTCACCGCTTCGCCGTTGAGGTGAAGGGTGCACGCCCCGCAAGACGAGGTGTCGCACCCGACATTGGTGCCAGTCAGCCCGACGGCGTCTCGAATGAAGTGAACGAGCAGCGTGCGCGGCTCGACATCAGACGTGTGGCTGGTTCCGTTGACCTCAACGGTTATCTCCACGGGATCCCCTTTCGCTGTTGCGGGCTGGCCAGCAAGGCGGCCGAGGAGGATTGTTACACGGTTTGGCCCGATTGCTCACGTTCGGTCGCCAAATTCCCGCGCCGTCCAGTGACAACAGAATCCCTGGTTAAGCAGGCCTAACCAGGGATGGAAACTGTGGCTATTCGTCGGCTGGCAGGATCCGATAGCTCTCGTCGCCGGGGTACACGAGGTCGAAGTTCTCGCGTGCCATCCGCTCGACCGCAGAGTCGGTCTGCAATTCGGCGAGTTCGGCCTCGAGGTCGGCCACGTCGGCCTCGATCTGCTCCAACTCGTCGCGGGTCTCGTTGAGGTCGTCCCGCTGGGAGAGCCAGGTGCGCGCCGGCAACACCGCAAGCCCGGCGAGCATGGCCAGCGCCAAGCCCGCCACGACCGCGAACGGTGCCGCCCCTCGGGCCCAACGGGCCGCGATGGCCCCGATCGTGCTCGATCCGCCGTCGCCCCGCCGCTGCATCAGTTGCCTCGCGCCAGTGCGCCCATGCCGGGATAGCGGGCGCCGTCACCGAGATCGTGCTCGATGCGGAGCAGCTGGTTGTACTTGGCCACCCGATCGCTGCGAGCCGGTGCGCCGGTCTTGATCTGGCCACAGTTCGTGGCAACGGCGAGATCGGCGATGGTCGTGTCCTCGGTCTCACCCGAACGGTGTGACATCACCGACGTGTACCGGCTGGAGGTGGCCATGGCCACGGCGTCCAGCGTTTCGGTGAGCGAGCCGATCTGGTTCACCTTGATGAGGATCGAGTTGGCCACGTCACCATCGATGCCCCGACTGAGACGCTCGGTGTTGGTCACGAACAGGTCGTCACCGACGAGCTGGCAGCGGCCACCGATCTCAGAGGTGAGCGCAGACCAGCCGTCCCAGTCCTCTTCGTCCATGCCGTCCTCGATCGACACGATCGGGTAGCGGTCGACCAGACCGGCGAGCAACTCCACCATGCCCTGAGGTGACAGCTTGCGATCCTCACCGGCCAGCACGTAGGTGTCGTCGTGGAAGAACTCGGTCGAGGCCACGTCCATGGCCAGCGCCATGTCGGTGCCCGGAGTGAGCCCTGCCCGCTCGATGGCCTCCATCAACAGGGTGAGGGCCGCCTCGTTCGACTCGAGGTTCGGGGCGAACCCGCCCTCGTCGCCAATGGCCGTTGACAGGCCGCGCTCGGTGAGCACCTTCTTCAACACGTGGTAGGTCTCGACCCCCCAACGCATCGCCTCGGAGAACGACGCTGCCCCCACGGGCATGATCATGAACTCCTGGAAGTCGATGTTGTTGTCGGCGTGCTCGCCGCCGTTCAACACGTTCATCATGGGCACCGGCAGCACGTGGGCGTTGGCTCCACCCACGTAGCGGTACAGCGGCAGATCCAGATCCTCGGCAGCAGCCCGGGCCACGGCGAGCGACACGCCGAGAATGGCGTTGGCACCGAAGTGGCCCTTGTTGGGGGTGCCGTCCAGGTCGCGCAGCAACTGGTCGAGCCCGCGCTGGTCGTAGGCATCGAGACCTTCGAGGGCCTCGGCGATCGTGGTGTTCACATGGCCGACCGCAGTGAGCACACCCTTGCCCATGTAGCGGTCTCCACCGTCACGCAGTTCGACGGCTTCAAACTGGCCAGTGGAGGCCCCAGAGGGCACCAGGGCCCGGCCGAATGCGCCCGAGGTCAGCATGACCTCGACCTCGACGGTGGGGTTTCCTCGCGAGTCCAGGACTTCGCGTCCGATGATGTTGTCGATGGCGCTCACGCGTGGTGTTCCTCCTACCGCCCGCGGTGAGATCGTACCAGGCGAATCTTCCCGGCCGAGCCACCCCCGCGGCCTGCGGGATAGGGCATCTCACCTGGAGATTCCCTGCACCTCCAAGAATGGGTCACGGTCGTGTGGCGTGGGGTCAGGGCCACATCGAACTCGGTCACGCGCCCCGGAGTTCGCTTCGACAATGGCTGAGCGCTCCGAGGGCGATACCTTCGATACCGATGGCAACGGGTGAGGGATCGACGAATCGAATGGGCGATGGTGCCCTGATCGCCGGCGCTGAAGGCGCCGTTCTGGTCAGCGGGCCCCTCGTGGTGGTGATTGGCCGCACACAGTATGCGCCGACCTCGGCGGTGCCGAGGGCGCTGACCGAGGCGGTGGCTCGCCTGGAGGAGGCCGGCGCGTGGACCTTCGACGCCACCGCTGCTGCCCTCCAGGATCTGGTGATCGAGCACAATCCGCCGGGCGTCGCCGCCCTCCTGCGGCTCGACGACGATGCGCTCGTGTTCTTGTTCGACCAGGCCAGTGCGGCCGAACTCGGCGCGATCAACGGCACGCCGGGCCAGACCCACACCGGCTCGGGTCGCACGGGGTGGACCACGGTGATCGCCGAGTCGAGCCACCTGGAACTGCGGGTGACCACCGCAGACCAACGCGCCTCGACAAGCGACGACACCGAGACCGGTTGGGCAGTACTCGAGCAGGGCGTCGTGCCCGGCTCACTCGCCCGCTGCGCCACCGCTTCACCCACATCAGGAGCGGCACCGTCGAGCTCCGCCACGGCACCTGCGGGCGACGCACCGGCGCCGGCTGTCAACGGGCTCCTGGGCTCGCCCGTGGGCTCGCCGCCCCCGGCTGCCGCCCCACCGTCGGTCAGCCCCCCACCAGCGGCAGCGCCGCCCCCTCCCTCAGGCCAACCACCGGTGGCCGCACCTTCTGCATTGGCCGGGCCAGGAGCCGCTCCTCCTGCGGCCTCCCCTCCCGGTGGTGCGCCTCCCCCGGGCGGGCCGCCTGCCGCCGCTCCTCCTGCGGCCTCTCCACCCCCGGGTGGCCCACCTGTCGGGGCACCGTCATCGTCGCCTGCTCCTCCGCCGGGCGCGCCGAGCCCCCTCGGCCCACCCCCATCGATCGGCCCACCGCCGGCTGCATCGCCAGGCGCCCCTCCGGCCGGTCCGCCGCCAGGAAACGCCCCACCTCCGCCCGGGCTCGGCACCCCGCCGCCTCCTGGAGGCTCTGGCCTACCAACACCGCCGCCTCCAGCGGCCGGGGTGGGCGCTCCGCCTCCGCCAGGAGCCCCGGCGCACCTGCCGCCACCAGGCGGCCCGAGCCCGAGCCCACTGCCGCCCCCGCCGGGCGTATCACCGGCTACTCCCCCCGCGCCGGGCGCGGGGCCCGGGGCCGGCGCCCCGGTGGGCTACCTGAACGAGCCCGACCACGGGCTGCACCTGCCTCTCACGGTCACCACCGTGATCGGGTCCGATCCGCGAAACGAGCGCGACGTCGTGTCGGGTGTGGCCGCGATGCTCACGATCGACGACCCGCGGCTCAACGGCGCCCACGTGAAGATCGGCGTCATCGGCGCGTCGGTCACCGTCGAGGACCTGTCGGGCGGTGGCACCTGGGTCCAGGCCCCCGGGGGCCCAATGTCGCCCCTGGGCTCTGGCCCGCAGCCCCTGCAGGACGGCACCATCCTTCGTCTTGGTGCCCGCAACCTCGTGTTCCGCACCCGTCCCGGCTGATGACGCCTCGGCGATGACCAGCGAGCCGTTCGTCCTCGACGGGTTCGATCCGATCAAGCTGCTGGGCAGTGGCGGCTTCGGCGACGTCTGGCTGGCCCGCCAGACCAACATCGACCGCAAGGTCGCGATCAAGGTGGGGCACTCCCCCATCGAGGATCCTGACGTGCAGCTCCGCTTCGAACGCGAGTGCATTGCCCTCGGCCGGCTGTCCGGGCACCCGAACATCATCGAGGTGTTCACCGCCGGCCGCCTCGACGACGGCCGGCCCTACCTGGTGCTCGAATACGTCAACGGTGGCACGCTGTGGCGGCGGCTGAAGCAGGAGCGGCTCGACGAAACCCAGCTGATCCGCCTTGCCCGCGAACTGGCCGACGCTCTCAGCGTGGCCCACACCGCAGGCGTGCTCCACCGCGACATCAAGCCGGAGAACGTCTTCCTCCGCGCCAACGGCCAAGCCGTGATCGGCGACTTCGGTCTCGCCCGTCTGCACGACGGTGCGAACACGAGCACGCACGGCATCACGGCCAGCGTGGCCTACGCCCCGCCCGAGATCCTGACCGGTTCCCCGTCATCGACGGCAAGCGACCTCTACGGCATCGGGATCTGCGTACTCAGCGCCGCAATCGGCACGGTGCCGTTCGTCAACGCTGAGGACTCGTCGGTGCATCCGATCATCACGAGGGTGCTGAACGACAAGCCGGTCGATCTGCGCACCCTCGGGTTCTCTGATCCGTTCGTGTCGGTGATCGACGATCTTCTCGAGAAGGATCCGGAGCGACGGCCGCTGTCGGCCGAGGTGGTGAAACAGCGGCTCGATGCCCTGAACCAGCCGGTCGCTCCCATCACGGTCACCGAGCGAGCGGTGACGACCACCGATTCAATCGCTGCCGCCCTCTCGCAGACGTACGGGCCGTTGTCGGCCCAGAGCATCGGCGCACCACAGCTCAGCCGCTGGGACCGAATCCGCCTCATCGGGGCGGCCATCAGCGCCATCGTGCTGTTCGGCAGCATCGTGGGCTTCGTGATCAGCCGCCTCTGAACCCGGCCCAAGCCGAACAGGCTCAGGTCATTCGGTGCCGGGCGTGGTGATCAAGCGCCGCTGCGTTCCTGGGCCCGGAACCGCTCTTGTGCAGCCAGCACCGCCCGCCGCAGCGCATCCTCGGGGTCGAGATCGGCGGCCCGGGCGGCGGCGACGGTGGCCAGGAGACCACGCCCCAGGGTGACGTCGTCGAGGTCGTCGGCGATGGCCGCCAGCAATCCCGTCCCCGGCTCGATCGGGGCGCCAGCCCGTTCGGCCCTCTGGAGCGTCTTGGCCGCCAGGGCCAACGACGGCAGACCGGCCGGGATGCCGTCGAGGGCCGACGTGCGCTGCTTCTCGGCCTTCTTGATCTTCTCCCAGTTGGCCGCCACCTGATCAGCGCCGTCCACCTCGGTCTCGCCGAACACGTGGGGGTGGCGCGACACGAGCTTGTCGTGCACAGTCCGGGCCACGTCGGCGATCGTGAACGCACCTACCTCGGTGGCCAGCTCGGCGTGGAACAGAACCTGGAACCAGACATCGCCCAGCTCCTCCTCCAACAGCTCGTAGGGGGCGAGATCGCCCTCAGCCGCCGCTGCCACATCGTCGATCGCCTCCAGGAGTTCGTAGGTCTCCTCGAGCAGGTACGACCGAAGCGACGCGTGGTCCTGGGCCTGATCCCAAGGGCACTCCTGGCGGAGGCGGTGCATGAGCTGCACGGTTGACACCAACTCCTGAGCAACCGGAGCGGCAACCGTCGGTAGGTAGATCGACGTGAGGTGGTCGGGTTCGACCACACGATCCAGGTCCGGCCACGCCACCTCGACGATCGACTCCTCGGGCGTGCCGAGCCGCTGGAGTACGACGGCCCGCTGCTCGGGGCCGGCATCGATCGCGAGCTTGATGTCCGACAACACCCACGGCGCGTGGGCATGGGCCACCAGGAGCGGGCCACGTTCGCCAGCGGCCTGATGGGTGAATCGGTGCCCGTCGATCAACCGCACACCGTCGTCCACCGGGTCGACGCCGAGGCGAGCCCAGGCCACGTCGAGGAACGACATGGCCGGCACGAGCTCGACCCCGATGCGGGTGTCGGCTCGGAGCCGCCGGACGGTCTCCTCCAGCACCAGCGGAGAGCCTGGTACGGCGTAGAGAGCCGAACCGGCAGCCGTCGTGGCCGCCACGAGCGCGTCGGTGATGGCGCCGTAGACGTGGTCGAAGGTCTCCGCTGTCTCGTAGAGGTGGTCGAAGCTGGTCGCGTCGCTGACGAGATGCGCCGTTGGGTGCCGGCTCGTGCGAACGAACCGCTGCTCGGCGGCCTCGATCCTGGTAAGGGTCTCCGCGGTCAGATGGTGCTCACCCCCGGGACCGAGCCCACAGATGGTGAGGGTTGCCATCAGCCGGGCAGGATCGTGCCGTTGATCGGATCCCAGGAGCCCACCCGAGGGTCGACCACGATGTCGGCGGTGGCCAGGGCTTCGCGGACCTGCTGCTCGGCCAGCGCGTCGCCATTGGGCGGCGGGGCCGGCTCGAATCCCTCCACCAGGATCACGTGGAAGCCGAAATCGGTCTGCACCGGGCCGACCGGCTCGCCGACAGTGGCGGCGTCGACGGCCTCGGCGAACGGTGGCACCCAGGCGCTGGTGTCTGAGCAGCCGAGATCGCCACCGTTGGGCCCAGATGGGCCGGTGGAGCGTTCCTGGGCGAGCGTGGCGAAGTCGGCGCCGGCGGCCAGTTCGGCAAGGGCGTCATTGGCCTGGGCCTCGGCCTCGGCCTCGATCTGGGCGACGGTTTCGTCGTCGGCATCGGGGGCCACCTCGACGCTGAACAGGATGTGGCGCACGCAGGGCACGTCTGGGCCGGGCTCGGCTGTGGCCGCCAGCGTGTTGGCCAGGGCGATCTGCCCGGCCCGGAAGTCACGCAGGAGCCCGAGGTATGGCATCTCGGCGAGCGCCTGCTGGGCATCGGCGGCCGGGTCGGTTGCGGTGGGGAAGGCGGCGGCGATCTGGGGCACGAGCAACTGATCGGCTGCGGTCACCTCGGCCTCGGTGATCTCACCGCCCGAGGTGCCGACCTCGGCTTCGACCACGGCGTCGAACACCGCGAGGTTCAGCGCCACTGCTGCGAAGTCGGGCGGCACCACACCGTTGAAGAGCAGGTTCACCGACTGCTCGTTCTCGGTGGTGGCCGACACGATCTCGTTCAGCTCGCCAAAGGTGATCTCGGCCGTGGCGCCACTGGGTAGCGTGATCGCCGCTGCCACGTCAGCATCAGGGGCGTCGACGGTGGCATCGACCGGCTCGAAGGGAACGTCGACAAGCCCGTCGGCGACCTCGTCGTCAGCGGGCTCCTCGTCGGTTGTCGTCGCCTCGTCATCGTCGCTCGTTGCCGAGTCGCCGTCGAGGGCGATGGGCTCGTCCCGCGACACGCCGCATGCTGCGGTGATCAGGCAGAACGCGACGATGAGGGCAAGGCGGTTGCGCACCCCCGCAGGCTAGCGGGCTACTCGACTGTCCAGGTCGCGCCCGATGACAGCAGCGAGCGCAGGTCGCCAGGCCCGTTCTGGGTGTTGGCCGCCAGCAACTGGTTGTTCACCGACTCGCTGTACTCGGGGGCCTCCACGTCGCGGAACACGCCGAAGGGCGTCGGCGTGACGTTGTCGTTCGACAGGTTTCCGAGGGCGAATGCCATCGACGGATCGTCGAGATGCTCGTCGTGGATGGCGAGGGCCGACTCACCGGCCTCGTCCACCTTCACGAGCTGGGCCATGCCGCCGTCGAACGAGACACCCTTGCCCCCGTCGGCTCCGAAACGGATCGGCTCGCCGTGCGTGAGGTTGATCATCATCTCGTCGCGGTTGGCCCGCTTGAGGATCGGATCGTAGGCACCGTCGTTGAACACGTTGCAGTTCTGGTAGATCTCGACGAACGAGGCACCCTTGTGGGCATTGGCCCGCTGGAACGTCTCGATCATGTGCTTGCGGTCGAGATCATGCGTCCGGGCCACGAAGGTGGCGCCGGCACCGACTGCCACGCTGATCGGGTTGAACGGCCGATCGATCGAGCCCATCGGGGTGGACTTGGTGACCTTGCCCACCTCGGAGGTTGGCGAGTACTGGCCCTTGGTCAGGCCATAGATCTGGTTGTTGAACAGCAGCACCTTGATGTTCACGTTGCGGCGCAGCGCGTGAATGAGATGGTTGCCACCGATCGAGAGCATGTCGCCGTCGCCGCCGACCACCCACACGTCGAGGTCGGGACGAGCCACGGCGAGACCGGTGGCGATCGCCGGGGCCCGGCCGTGGATCGTGTGCATGCCGTAGGTCGACATGTAGTACGGGAACCGGGCGGCGCAGCCGATACCGGACACGAACACGGTGTTCTCCCGCTTCACGTCCATCTCGGTGTGCATGAACTGCATCGCGGCGAGAATGCCGTAGTCACCGCAACCGGGGCACCAACGCACCTCCTGGTCGGAGGTCCAGTACCCACGCTGGCTCGGATCGAGCGTAACTTCGGTTGCCATGATCAGATTCCTTCCCGAATGGTCTCGACCAGTTCCGCCGCCGTGAAGGGGGTGCCCTTCACCTTGGTTATCGACTGGGCGTCGACGAGAAACTCAGCTCGCAGGAGCCGCACGAGCTGACCCTTGTTCAGCTCGGGGACGAACACCTTGTCGTAGCTCCCGAGCACCTCACCGAGGTTGGCTGGGAACGGATGGAGGTGCGTCAGATGGGCGGTGTGGGTGGCCACACCGCCGGCGTTCAGGCGCTGAGCGGCCGAGGTGATCGCGCCGGCCGTCGACCCCCAGCCGATGATCAGCACGTCGGCGTCACCATCACCCTTGACGTCGAGGGGCGGGATGTCGGCGGCGATGCCGTCGATCTTGGCCTGCCGCTGGTCGGTCATCTCGCCGTGGTTGTCGGGGTCGTAGCTGACGTTGCCGGTGTTGGCGGCCTTCTCGAGCCCACCGAGGCGATGCTCGAGGCCGGGCGTACCCGGAATGGCCCACGGGCGGGCCATGGTCTCGGCGTCACGCAGGTAGGGCCAGAACTCAGGCTCACCGTCGGCGCCGATGGCGTTGGTCTCGGTGGTGAACGACACGCTGATGTCGGGCAGATCGTCCACGTCGGGGAGCTGCCATGGCTCAGCGCCATTGGCCAGGTAGCCGTCGGTGAGCAGGATCACGGGCGTGCGGTACTTGAGGGCCAGCCGCGACGCCTCGATCACAGCGTCGAAGCACTCGGCGGGCGTCGATGCAGCCACGATCGGCAGTGGCGCCTCGCCATGACGGCCGTACATCGCCATCATGAGGTCGCTGGCCTCGGTCTTGGTGGGCAGGCCGGTGGAGGGCCCGCCCCGCTGCACGTCGATCAGCACGAGCGGGAGCTCCATGCTGACGGCGAGGCCGAGCGTTTCACCCTTGAGGGCGACGCCGGGGCCCGACGTGGTGGTGTAGGCGAGATGGCCACCGAAGGCCGCACCGAGAGCGGCGCCGATGCCGGCGATCTCGTCCTCGGCCTGGAACGTGCGCACACCGAAGTTCTTGTGGCGCGACAGCTCGTGGAGGATGTCGGAGGCCGGGGTGATCGGGTAGCTCCCGAGGAAGACCGGGAGCTTGGCCAGCTGGCCGGCGGCGATCATGCCCCAGGCCGTCGCCGTGTTGCCGGTGATGTTGGTATAGACGCCAGGAACCTGCGGGGCGGCCTTCACCTTGAACGGGCTGCCGAACATCTCGGCGGTCTCGCCGAAGGCGTGGCCGGCCTTGAACGCCGCGGTGTTCGAGGCAATCACCTCGGGCCGCTTGGCGAACTTCGCATCGATCCAGTCGAGCGTCGGCTCCTGGGGGCGGGAGTACATCCACGAGATGAGTCCGAGGGCGAAGAAGTTCTTGGAACGCTCGGCGTCGCGCTTCTTGACGTCGATCTCGGTGGTGGCGTCGAGCGTGAGCTTCGTCATGGGCACCCGGTGCACCACGTAGCCGGCCAGCGAGTTGTCCTCGCGGGGGTCGGAGTCGAAACCTGCCTTCTCGAGGTTGCGCTCGTCGAAGGCGTCATCGTTCAGGATCAGGGTGCCACCCGAACGCAGCCGATTCAGTTCGCTCTTGAGGGCGGCGGGGTTCATGGCCACCAACACATCGGGCGCATCGCCCGGGGTGTGGATCTCGTGGTCCGAGATGTGCACCTGGAACGCCGACACGCCGGCGAGCGTGCCCTGCGGGGCCCGGATCTCGGCCGGGAACTCCGGCAGCGTGGCAAGGTCGTTACCGGCGAGGGCGCTGGCCGAGGTGAACCGGTCCCCGGTGAGCTGCATCCCGTCGCCGGAGTCACCGGCGAATCGAATCACCACGTGATCGAGTTCGTTCTCGATCCGTTCTGCTGTGTCAGTCACGTCTTCCCCTACGGATGGGTACCGGGCACGCTGCACCCCGACGCGCGAGGCCGCTGCCCTGTCGCTGATGGCGCCCCTTGTGGCCGTGTGTCCCCGAGCGCCGCGTCTCTTCGAAAGCCAAAGGGACGCCAAACACATTACCGGCCCGTAGCCGACGATCCGAACTCGGAACGCGAAGAAGCGGCGCCCGGAGGCGCCGCTTCGTTCACGGTTTCAGCTCAGAAGAGCGGAGATCAGCTCGCAGCGCGAGCAGTCTCGAGCCAGCCGTCGACCAGCTCACGGTTCTCGGCGATCCAGTCGGCGGCGAGCCCCTGGATTGCCTCGTTGGTGTCGGCGCCACCGTCCTGCTCCACGTTGGCCAGCGACACGTCGATGACGGGCAGCTTGACCTCTGCGAACAGGGCTTCGGCGGCCGGGTTCTCGGCCAGCCAGTCGCTGTTGGCCGTCACCTGGATGTCGGCGGCGACCCAGCCGAGCTGGCAGGTGCCGGCGTCGGCGGCAGCGGGGCACTCGTCCGGACCTATGGAGGCGGTGCCGGGACGCTGGTCCCAGCCCTCGCCACCCTCTTCACCGGTGGGGTTGGAGTCGTCGAGCACGTCGTCCATGGCCAGCCACACCACGTTCTCACCGGGGATGAGGTTGGTGATGTAGGCCGAAGGCGTCCAGGTGTAGATCACCATGGGCTCGCCAGCGTCGGCCTTGGCAACGGCCTCGGCCATCATGGCGTCGTAGCCGGCGATGGTCTGGGCGATGTTCTCCCAGCCCGAGAACTCGATCTGGGCAAGGATGATGTTGTCGCAGGTCCAGCTCTCCTGGCAGCCGTAGATGTCGGCAACGCCGTTCCCGGGAACCGGGTCGGAGGCGTCGAAGGCGGCCAGGATCTCGGGATCGCTGTTCAGCTGGTCGAGCGTGGTGATGCCGTACTCGTCAGCGAACGACTTCGTCACCAGGAAGCCCTGCAGACCACCAGCGATCATCTCTTCACCCACGATGGTGACCGAATCACCAACGAGCGAGCCGTCGGGCATCTCGGCCTCGTGCCAGCTGAGGTGGCCCGGGTACCAGCTGTTCACCCAGAAGTCGAAGTCGCCCTGTGCCATCGACAGGTAGGCCAGCGACGGGCCCAGTTCGAGGTCGGCCGGGTCGCTCACGACGTAGCCGAGCTCCTCCAAGAGCGCCTCGTAGACGTAGGCCTGGAAGTAGCCGGTGGACCAGTCGGCGCGAGCCATGGTCACCTCTACGCCGTCGCCTGGGCCGCTGCTGTCGTCGCTGCCACAGGCGGCGGCGATCATCAGCAGGGCGGCGAGCAAGGCCAGAAGTTTGGTCTTGGTTGTCCGCATGGATTTTCTCTCCTCGGTTGGTGCCCGCCCTATCGGGAAGGCGATGTGTGCCATGGGGCACAACAGCTAATCACCATAGTGGTCCTTGGCCACGACTACGTAGTCAAGGACCATGCCGCCAGCTGGGGCTGGAGGGGTGAGAGTGGATCAGCCGGGGGCGCCGACCAGTTCCACGTCGGGGCTGGACTGCTCAGCGGGCTCGTCGACAGCGATGTCTTCGTACACCCGGGAGCGTCGGAACTCGCTGAGGACTCCCATGGACGACGCAACGATCACGAATCCGCCGACCAGAGCCAGGAACGAGCCGATTCCACTCACGTAGTTCGGGTCGGCGGTCCGGACCTGCGTCATCACCCAGGCACTGGTCACCATCATGATCGAGGCACCGATGCCGGCGTTGATGGTGCTCCACATCCACTGCCGATGCTCGTCGCGCCCGAGCGCGCCGACCGCCGGGAGGGCGGCGGCGAGCGCCAGCGCCCCGATGAGAAGGGTCCAGAGACCGAGGCGGCTGCCATCGGAGCTGAGGCCGTCGGTGACGATGGTGTCGGAACTGCGAGCGCTGGCCATGAGCGAGCTGAGCTCGGCAGCGATCGGACCAGCGCGGTCTGGCTCGTCCTCGGCCTGCTGGCGCAGCTCCGCGATCTGGGCTTCGATCTCAGGCGAGAGAACGACGTCGGTCCGGCCGTCGAAGCTCCACCCGGAGAACGCCGCACCGAGCAGCACGAGGGCTGCGAACACCACAAGGCCGTAGCGGGCCCACGAGATGTTCGGTGACAGCGGCCGCAGTGCGCTGTAGGGGCCCTGGATCATCCACCAGATCGAACCGGCGGTGGCGAGGGCTCCGCCGGCCACGGCCAGGTAGACGCCGATACCGGTGCCGGGCTCGCTGTTGGGGGCGGCCGACGAGATCAGGTGCACCAGTGCGAGCACGAACACCGAGATCGAGGCGATTGCGGCGCCGTCGGCGGCCAGCCAGCGTGCGCCACGACCGGGCCGGCCGAGGCCGGTGAACACCGCCAGCAGCGTGAAGGCAGCCAGTGCGAGGATGATGAACCCGAACCACGAGCCACCGGAGGCCGAGAGTCCGTTGAACGAGTCGCCGTTGAGGCTCTCGTCGGCTCGCCGCCCGAAGGCACTGAACTTGCCGGCGTCGATCGTCCAGGGGAGGACGAGCGCCACGATGGCCACCAGGGAGCCGACGCCGGTCACGATGCCAGCAGTGCGCTCACCCGAGCTGACCTCGGCGAACCGCACGGCCGGGGTGGGGGCGGTGTCGGCCGCAGCGTCGGCATCGGTGTCGGCCTCGTCGGCGAGCAGCGCCTCCGGGTCACGGCGGTGGGCCCACGCGGCTGCGATCCGGCTCAACAGGCTTCCGCCATCGCCGTCCTCGCGCTGGGAGATGCGGTCGAGCACCACGGCCACGAGGAAGAACGCGAGACCGCTGGAGGCCGCGAGGCTGACGTCCTGGTTCGACAGGGCCCGGAACATGAGACGACCCAGACCGCCGGCGCCCATGATGGCGGCGATGCCGAGCATCGAGATCGCCAGCAGGAGGGTCTGGTTGATCCCGGTCATGATCGCAGGGCGAGCAAGAGGGAGCTGCACGTCGGTGAGCACCCGAATCTCGGACGCGCCGTAGGCCCGAGACGCCTCGACGACGTCTTCGGGAACCTGGCGGATGCCGAGGTTGGTGAGGCGGATCAGCGGTGGGATGGCGAACACCATCGTGACCATCGTGGCCGAGACCTCACCGATGCCCCAGAAGAAGATGACAGGCAGCATGTACACGAACGAGTGCACCACCTGCATCGCGTCGAGGACGGGGCGGATCGTCTGCCACACCCCGTCGAAACGACCAGCGAGCACGCCGAGGGGTATACCTATCAATACGCAGAAGAACACGGCCACGCCGATGAACCCGATGGTTCGGGCCGTCTCCACCCAGTAGGCGTTGCCGAGCAGGCCGCACACCGTGAGGGCGACCATGACGAACACCGCCACCCTGATGTTGCGGACGAGGGCGGCGATGAGGCCCATCGCCAGCACCACGAACACCCAGGACACCTCTTCGAGCACACCGCGCACGAGGAAGTCGATGAGTACGTCGAACGGCCACACGATGATGTCGAGCGCCGTGTCGAGTTCGGTGGCGATCCAGTCGACCGCCTGGTCCATCCAGTCCCCGAAGGGAATCCGGAACTCGTCGAGTACCTCGTTGTCGAGGAGACTCGGATCGTCTTGCGCCAAGAGCCCCATCACATGAACACCTCTCGCTCGAAGCCGTCGATCAGGGATTCGACCCGACCCATCTCTTCCATGATGTGTCGGGGATCGAGGTTCCCCACCAGGACGCCGGAGTCCTCGTCGACCACGGCAATCGGAAGGCCCCGCCCGGCAGCGGCGTAGGCCTCGTTCAGGGTCGCATGCTGACCGATGCGATCGAAGTCGGTGCGAAGGGCGTCACTCAGCCCGGACCCGCCATTGTTGGCGGACCGGATGGCGTCGCCGATGGCCAGCACGGCGGTCGGCTTCCCGTCGCCGTCGACCACGAATGCACCGGCACGGTCACCCAGCTGGCGCAGTGCATCACCCAGACCCATGGAGGCGTCGATCGGCTGAGGTGGCACCATCACCTCGTGCACCTCGATCACGCGGCCCTGGTCGACGTCTTGCACGAACTCGGCGACGTACCCGGTGGCCGGCTTGGTGAGAATCTCCTCGGGGGTGCCGATCTGCACCACCTTGCCGTCCTTCATGATGCACACCCGGTCACCGATGCGCAGCGCCTCGTTGAGGTCGTGGGTGATGAACAGGATCGTCTTGTGGAGCTGCTTCTGGATCTCCATCATCTCGTCCTGCATCTGACGGCGGATGAGCGGATCGAGCGCCGAGAACGCCTCGTCCATCAAGAGAATGTCGGGATCGGAAGCGAGCGCTCGAGCGAGGCCCACCCGCTGCTGCATACCGCCTGACAGCTCCTGGGTGGCGGCCATGGCGTAGGGCTCGAGGCCAACCAGAGACAGTGCGTTGAGCGATGCCTCGTCGCGGACGTCCTTCGGCACCTTCTGGACCTTGAGGCCGTAGCCCACGTTGTCGATCACGTTGCGGTGCGGGAACAGGGCGAAGTGCTGGAAGACCATGCCCATCTTTTCCCGACGGAAGGCCTGGAGGGTGGGCCCACCGAGCGTCTGGACGTCGACACCGTCGACCCAGACCTCGCCGTGGGTGATGCCGTGGAGCTTGTTCACCGTGCGGATGGCGGTGGACTTCCCCGAGCCTGACAAGCCCATGACCACGAAGATCTCGCCCTTGCGTACCGAGAAGTTCACGTTGTCGAGGCCCACAACGTGACCCGAGCGCGCCAGTACCTCGTCTTTGCCCACTCCGGCTTGAACCAGCTCGAACGCACGGCCCCGGGGTTGGGGACCAAAGATCTTGTAGACCTGGTTGAGCTTGATCAGCTCCTCACCCTCGTCCGCCATAGCTCTCCTCTACCCGATTGATCCAGCGACCCGAGGGTAACAGGACCTTGTCGGTGTGTCCGTATTCACACTGAATTGGGTTCGGCGGAACTGGGTTCTGCGTCGAGAACCCGCCGTCGACGAAAGGACCGCAGCTCTCGCAGGTTCCCGACGAACAGCAACAGCGCGGCCGCCGCCAGGGCGGCGCCGAATGCGTAGCGACTCACGGTGATCACGCCCACGAAGCCCGAGAGCAGCGCGATGGCCACGAACAACCCCGTGAGGCGCAATGCCGCCGAGATGCGGCCGCGGGCGAGTTGTTCGAGCACGGCGAACGAGGCCACCAGCACCAGGAGCGGAACGACCACACTCGTCTCGTTCAACAGGAACGGCGCCGCCAACGCGACGAGCGCGAGCGGGACGCTGAGCGTGGCCCAGATCGCCAGCATCCAGCGGTTTCCGCGGCTGGGTGCGATCGGCACCGCTGGGTTGCGGAGATGTTCTCGGAGGCCCCGGCCCTCCACATCGTCGCTCGTGACACGTCGGCGGAGGTCGCGAAGCTCCGTGCGCTGCCGGAGCAGCCGGCTCAACCGCCGGGACTCAGCCACCGTCTCGGCATCGCCTTGGGCCCGAGAGGTGAGGGCCATCAGCCGCGAGGACTGACGGATCTCATCGTCCAGGTGGGCCAGGCCGGCCTCGATCCCGGCCAGGCTCGCCTGCGGATCCGCCATGGAGGGGGGCGACGTGCCGTGGAGCCCGGCGAAGCCCACCGGATCGGCCCAGGCGAGGCGGATGTCGCCCCCGCGGTTGAACTTCGGCCCAGCCGGGCCACGCTCGCCGTTCAGGGGGTCGTTCGTGTCCAGGCCCCACAGTCCGCGGAAGTCGCCGAACCACGGCTGGCCCTCGTCGAGCGGGCGGATGTCCCAGTCTGCGATCTCGGTGCCGTCGCCAGGGGCGGAGTCGACGAAGGGCACACCGAGGGCGGGCCCCAACCCCGAGTCGTCCTCGGTGTCGTGGATGCGGAGCGTGCGCTGGAACCACTTCTGGACGGCGAGGAGCCAGCGCAGCCCGGGGATCTCGATGCGGCTGATGTAGTCGCCGGGGCGGAAGAACAAGGCATGCGAACCGCCGCCGGCGAACAGAACGGGCCGTTCCGCGATGCGGACGCACTCGGGGTCGTCCCAGTGACGGCGAAGATCCGAGCCGAGGTAGTCGTGGCTGGAGCAGACGACCCACACGGGGCGGCGGTCGGCGGGATCGCAGAAGATCCAGGCCTGTTCCCAGTCGGCCTCGTGGTCGTTCACACCCTGGTAGCTCGAGCGCCAGTCGTTCATCACGTAGAAGTAGGCGTAGTGGAGCACGAGCCAGTCGCCCACCTGCACCACGCGGCCATAGCAGGTGCGCCGCTGATGGAAGCTGTGGCGATCGGCCTTGAGGGCTGCGGCCACGGTGGTGAGCCTCGGCGTCGTGGGCCGGAGGAAGACGCTGAGCAGGAACAACGCGTCGAGGATCCGGCCGAAGTACCCCACCCGTCCGAGGCGGGGCCCGAGCAACTTGCCGGCGAGACGGCGGGCCTCCTCACGAACCACCGAGCGGCGATCGTGGTCGGAGATGAATCGCAGATAGCTCTGGGCACCAATGCGATGGTCGAGGTGCTCGGGGGTGACCTCGCCGGGGGGCAGGAGTTCGGTTCCGCCAACCACGAGTGCACTCGTGGCGATGTACGGCTCGACGGCCGTGGGGTAGAAGAGCTCCCGAGCATCGAACCGAAGGATCGGCGCGTGCCTGCTCAGGAGCTCTTGCAACCCGTCTGTGGTCATGATCGACCGACGGGCCGCCGACGGAAGGCGGCCCTCATCTCAATCAGGCTGCGGGCGGAATGCGCAGCACCTGGCCGACGTAGATCTTGTCGGGATCGGACAGCATCGGCTTGTTGGCCTCGAAGATCACCATGTACTTGTTGGCGTCGCCGTAGTACTCCTTGGCGATCCCGCTGAGGGTGTCGCCCGAGACGACGTTGTGCATCTGCGACTCGTCGGCAGCATCCTCGGGCACCGTGATCTCGTCCTCGACACGCTCCACCTCTGTGGTGTTGCCGACGGCGAGGATGACCTTCTCGCGGGTTTCCTGATCGGCGGCTTCGCCGGTGATGGTGGCCACGCCGTCGTCGTAGCGGATGTCGAGCTTGGCGACGTCGAAGCCAAGGTCACGCACGTACTGCTCGAGTGCGTGCGACTTCTTCGTCTCGGCGATGCGCTCGACCCGATCGGCCTTGGCCTTGGCCGCCTTGCGATCCTTGGCCCGCTTGGCTGCCGCCTCGGCCCGCTCCGCTGATGCCTCCTTGGCGTCGGCCGCAGCCTCTTTGGCCTCGCGTGCGGCCTTGTCCTTGCTGCTCTCGCCGATGCCGATCATGGCGCCTGCATCGCGAGCGAAATCGAATACGCCCATACCATTCCTCCGTGTCGAGCCCTCGACTCCCGCCGAGCGCTGATGGTCGATTGAACCTACCACCAGAGCCCGGCGCGACCTCGCGCCCTGGTGAGGGCGTCACTCCCCCACAACATGAGCCCCCAATGGGCTGGAGGCCGCTGCGGGCAGCGGTCAGTGTGCTCGTTCGATGTGGCGGGCGATGGTGTTTTCGAGGTGTTCTTGGCGGCCGGAGACGGGGGTTGGTTCTGGGTTGGTTGTGGTGTGGGTGGTGAGGGTTTGGATGGTGTGGGTGCCGTTGTGGATGCCGGTGCC
>JBCCFL010000022.1:0-90064 GCA_039029735.1 Actinomycetota bacterium
GCGCAGGCGGCACCGGCGCAACGGTGGACGTCGTGGTCGAGGTCAGGAGAGGAATGGCCGGCGCAACCGATGTGGGAGGAGCCGGAGGGCTCATCGGTGGTGCGGGCATCGACGGCGGCGCCGCTGTTGGGTCGGTGCCGGGAGCGTCAGCCGGTGGGCTCGGCTGCGGCTCGGGTGAGATGTCGTCCGCCTCGTCGTCTCGATCCGGAAACGGAGTGAGCGTCGGCGGTGGCTGGGCTGGCGCCGGTGGCATGCCCGGAGCGACCTCAATCGGCTCGGCCACCGGTGTGGGCGCCGTCGTACCACCCCCGCCCGGAGCCAAGGTGGGCACCGGGCGATCGCACGCCGTGACGAGGCCCGCAGCACCACCCAGCACGAGAAGTCGGCGACGGCTGAGAGACCACGGGCCGCCTGTGGCCTCTAGGCCCTCGTTGTCGCTGGCGCCGACGGTTTCCTGAGCCGCTTCGGTGTCCGTTGCTGTCACGTCGTCCTCACTCCGCATCGACTGCCCCGATGCGGACCCTACGACTGGCGCTCGGCACCAACTGGGCGGAAAGTGGACGACGTTGGGGCGACCGATGAGGCCGGTGTCAGGACGCTGCGAGCTCCAGGTGACGGCCCAGTTCGGCGTCGGCCCTGAGCTTTGCGATGGCCCGTCCGAGCGTGGGTCCGATCGACCCCACCGGGATGCCGAGGCGATCGTGCATCGTCTTGAGCGGCTCCGGCCGATCGGTGAGCAGCCGAGCCATCACGACGGCCCGTTCCCGGTCGCCCAGCCGGTCAACCGCCTGTCCGAGTGCCCGTCGCAGGTCGTCGGGTATGTCTCGGACGTCGATCGTCTCGCGATCATCGACCGTCTCGGCGAGATCGTCGGTGGGGATCACGCGGTTGTTCTGGCGAACCAGACGCCGGCCGTGATTCGACGCGACCACCGAGATCCAGCGGGGCAGGGCCGCTGGTTCGCGAACGGCAGGGAGCTTCTCGAACAGCGTTCGCCACGTCTCGGCCTCGGCCTCTTCACGGATCTGCTGGTTCAGCGGAAACGTGGCCAGCGTGCCTCGGACCGCCGGAGTGAGCCGCTCGATCAGCAATGTCCAGCCCTCCTCGTGCCCGGAGTTGATCACGGCCACGAGATCGGTGATGTGGCTCGCGTCCCCTAGGGCGATCGATGCGGGTGCAGGTGATGTGTTCGGCGTCGGCATCTCGAATCCCCTCCGTGCGTGTCCAACGTTCTGGTGTGCACATCGTCGAAGGACGCGGTGAGAGGTCGGTGAGAAGCGCCGTGGCGCGCAGGCGGTCGGGCCTTCACCAGCGGGCGTGGGCCCCTGAGCAGGGAATAGGCTCCGAGTCGTGGTCGACAGGGAGCCGGCTCGCTCACACGATTCGAACGCCGTTCGAATCGAGGTTCTCGGCCCTTGTCGCGCCCGGCGTGGCGAGGTGGTGCTCGATCTCGCTCCGACCAAACCCAATGCGGTTCTTGCCGTTCTCGTCGCCAGTGATCGACACACGGCGACCGACGCGCGTCTGCTCGACGAGATCTGGGGGCGTGAGGCCGACCGCTCGGGCCTCGACACACTCAAAAATGCCGTCTACCAGCTCAACCGTCGATTCGACGATGCGTTCGGCCTTCGGCCCATCGCCCATGGCGGTGCCGGCTACTCCCTGATCCCCGAACTGATCCGGGTGGATGCCGATGAGTTCTCGGCGGCTGTCAACGAGATCGAGTTCGCCGACGCGTCCGCTGGTGATCGCCTGGCGCGTAGCGAGCACGTGTTGGCGTTGTGGCGAAGTGAGCCACTTCCGGGGTTCGACGAGATGCCGACCGTGGACTCCCTCCGACGATCCCTCGTCAGCGCGCACTACGGCGCGCGCAAGGCGTGGGCGGCGGCAGCCGTGGATGTGGGCCAGCACGACGTGGCGTTGGTGTCGATCGAGCAGTTGGCAGCGGATCATCCTGATGATGAGCACGTGTGCTCGATTCTGATGCGCGCCTACGCCCGGTCGGGCCGTCAACGCGATGCCTTGCGGGCGTATGAGGACCTCAGACGGCGGATCGGCGAGGAGAGCGGCATCGAGCCATCAGCCGATCTGAACGCCCTCTACCTCGATCTGCTGCTCGGCCGTACCGGTGAGGGCGTGATCGCCGCCGACAGCTCTGATGGCCACATGCATGCGGGTGCGGCTGATCCACCGACGGATGCGCCTGTTCTCCCAGCGGAACTGACACGGATGGCTCGGCGACCGTTCTCCGGGCGAGAGGACGAGGTGGTCCGCGTGCGCCACGTTGCGTCGGCGCCCCCTGACGCCGGGCCTGGTCTTGTTGTGATCAGCGGTGCTCCCGGCATCGGCAAGACCAGGTTGATGGCTGCGATCGTGAGCGAGCTGACGGCGACTGGTCTACAGGTTCGGTACGCCCGCTGTCTCCCTGAACTCGATCGGGCCACGGGCGCGATCGGCCAGCTCTTCCCGGATCAGGGGTCGGAGGTGGACACTCCGAGCGGCCATCTCGCTGCAGGCCTGAGTGATGTGTTGGTCAACGTGGACGTCCGGCTCGGCTACCGCCAGCGCCTTGCGCTGGCGGCCCGTCGTGCCCACGACACGGTGGACATCAGTCAACGAACGGTCCTGTGCGTTGAGGACGCGCAGTGGCTCGACAACGGCTCGCAGATGGTGCTCTCAGATCTGCTGGCCGAGTCCGTGCCCGTCACCGTCATCATGACGTGCCGGCCCGAGGCGATTCGTCCCGGCGACTCCGGCACGGGCGGGGAGGAGCTCGACTCCACCGACCTAGGGTCGTGGCTCGACGGCATGCAGTGGGAGGAGCTGGCCCTCGGGCCGCTCGACGACGCGGCTGTATTACCACTCGTCCAGGCCGTTCTTCCGATGCGCTTCCGGCACCGGGCCGCAGCCACTGTCGAACTGATCCAGCGACAGGCCCGGGGAATCCCGATTCTGGTCACCGAGGTACTCAACGCCGTCGATCGTCAGGTGTCGTCGAGTCGCTCCTTCTCCCTCGGGGCGATCGAGGCTGTGGTACCTGATGACCTCCAGGGAGCTGTCGAGCGAAGCATGCGACGGCTCACCGCCGAGGGGCGCGAGGCGCTCAAGGCGGCGGCGGTGGCTGGTATGCGAGCAGAGCTCGACATCGTGGCTGCCGTACTCGATCTCGACGAGGACGCCGTGGCGGCGTCGCTCGAGGAGGCCGTTTCCGAACAGCTGATCACTGACCGGACCGGCCGCCTGGGCGAGTACCAATTCATCCATGACCTCCATCGCAGCGCCGTTCTGGGCGAACTCGGGGTGAACCGACGGGTGCGGCTGCACCGGCGCTACGCCGAGGTGATCGAGGTTCGGAGAGGGCGATCCGGCGTGCGGGACCGGGCGGCGCACCTGGTGCAGGCCGTACCGCTCGTCGACGGTGGCGACGCGGTCACAGCATCGCTTGCCGCTGCCCAGGATGCTGTTGCGCGCTTCGATGTTGAAGACGCTGTACGTCTGCTGCATCGAGCGCTCGCCGTCACGCACGAGGTCACGGTGCCAGCTGGTCTGCGGTGCGACGTACTGACCGCGCTGGCGGCCTTGGAGGCCTGGATCGGTGAACGCGAGGCGGCCCGTGACCACTTCGAGGCCGCGCTGGCCATCTCGGACGACATCGGGGACGTGGAGCGTCGGGCGACGTTGCTGCTCGCAGTCGATGCCGACAATCGGGTGGTGCTCACCTTGGCCGACCGGCGTGAGCTGCTGATCGACGTCAACCGCACGCTCGGCGATGCAGAGCCGACGCCGCTCTCGGTGTCGGTGCGGGCTCGCCTGCTCGGTGAGGCCGTGATGCCGGGGCGATACATCGACACCGGGATCGACGCCCATGAGCTCGTGGCGACGGCGCGAACGCTGGACGACAACCGTGCGCTGACGGACGCCCTGTTCGCCGCCCACGTCGCAACTCGTGCGTCATCTGACCTCGGCGCCCGGTCACGGCTCACGAACGAGTTCGTCGAGCTGACGACCGATGCCGACCCAGGGTTCACTGCTGAGTTGGAGAGCCTGGGATGCCGGATTTACGACCTCTTCGGCGGTGGTCGGTTCGACGAGGCGATCACGGCGACACGACGCATGGCCCAGCTCGCCCGCGAGCGATCCGTGGCCCGGTTCGCCTGGCGGGCAAAGGTTGTGCAGTCGGCGCTTCTGCGGGCAACGGGTCAAAACGACGCGGCTGACATGCTCGCCGGCGAGGCGCTGATCGAAGGAAAGGGGGTTGGGGGCGCGGACGCCAACGCCGTGTTCGCCATGCAGACCCACGACTCCCTTCGCCATCAGGGCGCGCTCGGGAGCCTCGTGGATGCGCTGCGACTGGCCGCAGGGCAGACCGAGGTGGTGGTGATCCACCTGTTGTTGGCCCAAGCCCTGGCTCACGCCGACGATCTTGACGGCGCCCGTCGTGAGTGGGCGGCCTGGCGGGACGCTGCACTGGCGTTGCCGCCCGAGGATCTGTGGCTCCCGACGAAGGCACTCGCCGCCGAACTCGTCGCTACCGGCGTTGGGAACGCGGCCGACGCCGTGGGTCTCGCCGCCGAACTCGCGCCCTTCGGCGGTCAGTGGGTGCCTGTCGGCATCCCTGTTGCCACCTGGGGGCCGGTCGACGCCTACCTCGGACTGCTCACCGGAGCACAAGGCGACGTCGCCGACGCCGACCGTCTCCTCCGGTCTGCGATGGCACAGTGTGAGGCGGCCGGAGCTGGGCCGTGGCGTGTCTGGGCGGCCGAGCACGCCAACGCACTCGGCTTGTAGGCCATCTCAGATCCCGCGGGGTCGGGTGTAGTGCGCGATGGGCTGAAGGCTCCTGGCTCGCCAGAAGTCACTCGGCGTCACCCAGTCCGAGATCGCTGCTGGATCGACGAGGTCCGAGAACAGATGCGCCGCGCCGTCGTCCACATCGATCGGGTTGCCGGCAGCTTCGAAGGCCCGGTAGACCTCGCGTGAGCAGGTGGTGCCACGACGATCCGGCCCGTCATCGGCGCCGGGATCCACCTTCTTGTAGAGATCGATGAACTTGTTCGCCTCGACCTCCATCTTCCCGTGCATGAGCTCGAACAACTCGAGCGTGACCTTCGGGGCATAGGCGTTCGGAGGGTTCACGTTGTAGGCCCGGTTGATCCAGAAGCGCGCATAGTCGGCGAGATGGGCGAAGTCGAACACCGGTTTCGGATCGGCGGTGAAGCGAGCCTCGATGTGGGCGAGCAACGCCTCGGTGTTGAGAGGGTTCGTGTTGTCGTTCCACCGCATCGCCGTGACCTGCTGATACGAGATGCCACCACCGACCTCGTCACCCTCAAGCCCGAGCAGCGCGCCGAGCGACACCTTGGAGAGGGTGCCGTGTCGCTCGAGCCGACCGCGCGCCAGGAGATCGTTCTTGACGTCCTCCCGCAACATCTCGAAGTTGAGGCCTGCGTGGTACGTCAGATCGGTCCACCGTGCGGCAGCAGCCAGTGAGAAGGCGTCGTCATCATTGGTGTCCTCGGCCGCCTGCCACCCCACCCAGATTCCGGCGTGGTTGAAGTGGCTGCCATCCGCCCACTGCACGAGCCGATCGAAGGGGTCGGTGCCGCTGAAGAGCAGAACGTCGCCACTGACGAGCCCGTTTGCGAACTCGCTGGCAGAGTTGGTGGTGAACATGGTGGTCCTCTCTGTACATGCGATTGTGGTCGATCACCTGCTCGTGCCGTTCAACGGGAGCGGGTCTCATGCGTTGTTGGACGCGTCAGGCACGCCGAGGTCCAGCAGCGTCTGCTTGACGGCAAGTAGTGAAGTTGCGCGATTCATACGCTCACCGAGGTTCAAGGGCACGCCACTGTGAATGGCCACCACTGCGCCCGATTCGACGTGAATGATCGGCGACCCCGAGCTGTTCTCGGCAGTGCTGCAGTCGTGATGAATCTCGTCACCTGACACGAGGGTGATGTTGCCTGGACTCCAGCGCTTGCGCCCTACGTTGTGCAGACCCCCGGACTTCAGACCGTTCGTCGCCTCCATCACGAACGAGCCCTCCGCCGTGGCGTTCACGCTGCGCGGGTAGCCCACTGCGGCGACGCCGTCGCCCTCCTGTGGCTTGTTGGTGAGATCCACCGGGGCCGGGTCGTAGTCCGGGGGCGCCGCATCCAGGCGGAGCACCGCGATGTCGAGCAGAGGATCGATCGCTTCGACCGCACTGATCGTCTGAATGGTCTGTGCAGGTGGGATGGTCGAATCCGCCGTGCTGTTGAGGCCGAACCAGACCTCCGTGCCGACGATCGCGTCGTGGTTGGCGCCGACGATGTGGGTGACCGCGTGGCTGTTCGTCACGACGAGATCCGTGGCGACCAGCACACCCGACGCAGAGAGCGCCTTATTGAGAGGCGAGATGCGACACGCAGCGCGAACCGCCGCTGGCTTCAGCATGTGGTGGTGCGCCCAGTCCGTGTAGGTGCCGAGGATCACGACGGTGTCGTCGACCACGAAGCCGAACGGGTTCTTGTCGGGTTCAACCGAGATACAGAGGTGTCGGCTTGCCCAGCGAGGAAGATCCATGGCGTGCCCCATCACGGGAAAGGCCAACCCCGTGTCGAGGTCGATGATGTGATCCTGCTTTGGGGGCAACAGGTCCGGGTTCACGCCCTCGAGAACGAGGAACTTGTCGGGCAGATTGGTGCGACGGATGATCCGCACGCCGGCGGGCACGTCGGATGGGTCCAGGCCCGCCGCCTCGACCGCGGCTCGGGCCTCAGGATCGACTGGGCCACCTGGGTGGCGGAAGCCGTCAAATTCGTCGAACCGGGGCATCAGCGCTGGCCTTTCTCGGAGAGCGTGGCACGACCTGACCCCCCTCCAGGCCAGGCCGACGACAACCCGCATCCTTACAGTTCGCGAGCCGCAGTGCTCTGGATGCACCAACCTTCGTGTTGATACGCGAGTTCGACGATTTCTCGCGTCAGCCCAGTTCACGTAGGACGTTGCGCGTGATGGCGGCCACCGTGGGGTCGGTGTCGAGCCCGAACACCCAGTCGGTGGTGCCAGCGTTGAACACCCGGCCGCGACCCCGGCTGAACGTCATCATCACCGCGTGGCCCTGCTCGATCTCGCTGATGCGCTCGCGCCACTGCCCGCCGAAGAGCACCATGGCGGTGCCTTCGAGATCGCCCGGAGGCTTGACCGACGCCCACAGCGCCTCCGGAGCCTCGCAGCGTTCGGGGGTGATCGACACCAGACGGGCCGGTGCCGTCGCCAGTACCTCGCCGTGGACGGGAGCGCCGTCGACGCCGGTGGGCACGGGTTGGCCAGTGGACCAGTCGAGGGCGCAGCCGTCGGTCTCGTAGCCCACCACCTGGGCGTCGGACCCGACGAGATCCCCTTCGACCACCCCGGTTCCGGTGAAGGCCCAGTGTTCGGGCCGGTGCACCCGGTAGCCGCCGGTCCCGTCGGCCACCGCATCGCCAACACGGTGGTACCCACCCCGGGAGAACGTTAGCCCAATGGTGGAGGTCTCCGGCCGACCGATCAGCGGATCCGACCACATGCTCGTGAGCAGGTGGGCCTGGTCGGTGCCCGCCACCGGATCGTCGAGGCGGGCGCGACCCTTGTGGCACACCAGCGAACGCCCGTCGTCGGCCACGCGCACCTGCCAGAAGCACGTGTTGCCGGAGAACACGGCCCAGTTGCCGCCCTGGTCCACGAAGTGGTCGGTCGCGTCGCGCATGGGGGCCGACCAGTACTCGTCGTGGCCGGCCGACACGAGCAGCCGCCGGCCTGTCAGCAACTCGGCGGCCCGGGCGGGATCGTCGAGATCGGCGCTGACGGCCACGTCGAGGGGGAGCCCGCTGCGCTCGGCCCATCGCACGAACCGGTGCTCGTAGGTGTGCCAGCCCGACGAGGCGCACCACATCGGGTAGTCGTTGTCGGCCAGGTAGCTCTGGAGCTGACGATGCTCACGATCATGCACCGGGCCCACTGGCTGCACACGTCCGTCGTAGACCACATCGCCCGGCGCCGAGGGGCGCCACAGATAACCACGCTCCAACGGCCGGGCGAACGACACCTGGTGGGCGCCCGTGTAGAGGCACCGCCCGCCCCATTGGTTGTAGGCCTGCCACGTGTTGGTGCCGAGCACCAGAAGCGGCCGATCCGACGCAGCGGCTGGGGCTGGCCGCAGCACGAAGAAGGCGTGGGCGACGCCACGACGATCGTCATCGCGAGCGGGCGGCGCGTCGGCCTCCATCCGTACCTCGTAGAAGCCGGACGGCCACGACGCCTCGGTTGGGATCGCAACGGCAACCGGCCAGTCGCAGCCAACGGCCCACGCCTCAGCAGGCACCCCGTGATCGTCGGCCCGACAGTTCTCGCGGCGCCACACCTCGACCGGTTCGGCCCCCACGCGGCTCACCACCACGGCGAAGGTGGCGCAACGTGCCGATGCGTGGAGTTCCACCACCGCGCCGGCTTCGTAGCTCTGAGCGCCGCAGTACCCCTCGACCAGTGGCCATGCCGTGTAGTGCTGATCGCGAAGGTGGCTCACGGGACGTCGGGGCGACCGCCGAGGTCGTCGACGAATGAGGTGAACGAATCGTTCGCCTCGGCATAGTCGGACACCAGCCGGGCCTTGCCGTCCTGGCCCCGGAGGGCTGCGAGGGGGTCGGTCTGGTCGCCGACGTACCCGAGAGCGAAGGCGCCTTGCTGGTACCCCATCATCCGGAGCAGGTCGTCATCGAGCGTCCGGGCCACATCGGGTGGGCACGCCAGATACTGATTCTCCTCCTGGCGCACCCAGCCGACGGCGTAGGTGAGGTTCACGCCCTGACGAACGCCGCCGCTGGTGTTGGCTCCGCCACCGTGCAACACCTTGCCGTCGTAGAAGAGCACACTGCCTCGCTCCATCTCCGCGGTGATCGGCTCGATCGCGGCGGCATCGTCGTCGCTGATCGCACTCGATCCGGGAAGAATCCGGGTGGCGCCGTTTCCTGCGGTGAAGTCGGTGAGGGCCCACATCGTGTTGCACTGCACGTGGTAGTCGGCGGGGAACGGGTAGAAGTCGAACGCCATCTGGTCTCGATGGAGCTTCTGCGCCGTCTCGCCCGGGCCAATCGTGATCAGCTGCGTCAGGTGGAGTTGGAACGAGCTGGCCTGGCCGAGCACGTCGCCGACCACGGCCAGCACGAGCGGGTCCATGACCAGAGGCCGAGCTGCCGGGCAGCGGGCGATCAGCGCACCCGTCCGGCGGGTGAGCCGCCCGTCGTAGTGATCGCGGCCGACGGCCGAGGCGTCGACCCAGGGCGCGACCTCGGAGGCGAGCGCATCCAGCAGCGGGTCGTCGGCCACCGAACGCACGATCGCGTAGCCGTGGCGGCGGATGTGATCCGCGATCTCGGTCGTTGGGTGGTCGGAGGCGAACGAGTGCGGGGCAGCAGCCACGGCCTGATTCTAGAACGGGCCCCTCAGCACGAACCTCCGGACGATCGACGGGGCACCGACGGATCGACCACCTCGATGTGGACATGGGGCCACGAGGGCTCAGCCGTGAGCCGGTCGATCTGGGAGACGAATGGGAAGGTGGTGGCGTTGGCCGCAATCCGCTGACCGGTTTCCACTCGCTGACCGACGCTCACGGCAACACCTTGCACGTGCAGCACCTTCACCTCCAGATCGGGGCGCCCGTCCGGGCTGATCACGACGAACCCGTCGGTGTAGCGGCAGTAGAGGTTGTAGCTCCCGGCCCGGATGACAGTGCCGGAGATCGGGGCCGTGATCGGCGTCGACGGCTCGGTGGCGATGTCGATCGCGCCCTGCGGATGAGTGCCTCGTCCTCGCGATGCCATCGTGGAGATGCGTACCGGGCTGGGATCGAGGGCGGTCATCGCCAGTGCGCCCGGATGGCTCGACTGGTGGAAGCCTGCGCGTTCGATGAACGTGGCCGGGGTGGACAACGTGAGCCCGGCGACGGTGACCAGTGGGGTGGCCTCCACCGAGTGCGTGCTGCGACCCAGGTGAGCACCGTCGCCTCGAACGCAACTGCGGCGGGCCACGCCGTCGGACGGGTACGGGCGGAGGGCCTTGAACTCGGGTGACAGCGCCATGTGCAGCGCCACGCCGCCGCGATCGAGGCGACCTCGCCGGAGCTGGGCGCTCCAGTACGCGACGCCGTCGTCCTCACCGGCACGGTGCAGCATGTTGCGGTAGATCTGCTGTACGAAGCCGCGATCGCCCAGCTCGCCGTAGCGGTTGGTGAACTCGGCGGAGTCGGCGAACGCCTGGGCGATCCGGCCGAGGCCGACGCAGCGGTCGTGGGTCTCCACCCAATACCCGGCGCCGGCCGCGTCGGGCCCGCGATCGAGAAACGCCCAGTAGAGCCGGAACACATCGGCATGGTCGGCGGTGAGCTCGTCGTGATTGGCGAGCACCACGAAGGCCTCGTCGTCGGTCGACGCGGAGGCAGGGCTGGAAGCGAGCGGGCCCACCGCAACCGAACCGGCCACGGCGAGCAACACGAACAACAGAGATCTCACCCTGCCCCTGTCGGAGGCAGGCCGAAAGACCTAACCGGTTGTGGCGACCGACATCGTGCGCCACACCCGCTCAGGCGTGGTGGGGATGTCGATGTGGGTCACGCCCATGTGGGCCAACGCATCGATCACCGCGTTCTGGACCGCGGGGGTGGCTCCGATCGTTCCCGACTCTCCGATGCCCTTGGCCCCGAGTGGGTTGCGGGGCGTTGGCGTCTCCTGCGGGATGCGCTCGAAGCTCGGCAGTTCGGCCGCTGACACCAGTGCGTAGTCCATGAAGTTGGCGGTGACCGGGTTGCCCTCCGTGTCATAGGCGAACTCCTCGACGAGAGCCTGAGCGATGCCAGACGCCACGCCACCGTGGACCTGACCCTCGACGAGCAACGGGTTCACCATCGTGCCGGCATCGTCGCAGGCGATGTGGCGCAGCACGGTCACGTCGCCGGTCATGCGGTCGACCTCCACCACCGACAGATGCACCCCGAACGGGAAGGTGGCCCCTGGCGGCACGAAGTCGGCCTCGGCCTTCAGCGGTGCGCCCGACTCGGCCTCCACGTGGGCGGCGACGTCCGCCCAGCTCTTGGCGATGGCTGGGCTACCGATCACCGAGAAGGCGCCGGTGTCGGTGTCGAGCACGATGTCGTCCGGATTGGCTTCGAGCAGCGCTGCCGCCGCGTCCTTGGCCACGGCCACCACGGCATCTCCGGCCTCCTTCACGGCACTTCCACCGACCTGGAGCGACTTGGAGCCGCCGGTTCCGCCACCGCGGGGCACCTCGTCGGTGTCGCCGTGGCGGACTTCGATCTTCTCGAACGGGATGCCGGTGACCGCGCTGGCAACCTGGGCGAAGGCCGTGTGGTGCCCCTGGCCGTGAGCCGAGGAACCGGTGAGCACCAGCGCGGAGCCGTCGGACCTCACCTCCATCGACCCGAACTCCTCGTTGGCCATCGGATTGGCGATCTCGACATAGGCCGACCAGCCGAGCCCGAGCAGACCTGCGGTGGCGTCGGCTCGGCGTTGGGCCTGTTCCGCTCGTAGGGCCGGGTAGTCGACGGCGGCCATCACGGCGTCCACCGCCTGGGCGTACTCGCCGGTGTCCATCTGGGCCCCTGTTGGCGACGTGAACGGGAACGACTCGGGAGCGACGAAGTTCCTGCGCCGCACCTCGATCGGGTCCATCCCGATCTCGACGGCGAACGCATCGATCATGCGCTCGATCGCCGCGGCTGCCTCGGGGCGGCCGGCCCCGCGGTAGGCGCCCATCGGCACCGTGTTGGTCATGACCGACTTGGCCGAGTAGTCGACCGTCGGGATGTCGTACACGCCCGTGGCCATCGTGCGAGAGATGAACGGCAGCACCGATCCGATGTTGGGGTAGGCGCCACCGTCCTGGGTCTGGTGCACCTTGTAGGCGGTGACGTTGCCGTCCCGGCTGCCGCCGATGGTGGCCTCGAACTCGCAGCCTCGACCGTGGACGAGGCCGAGCATGCTCTCCGAGCGCGTTTCGATCCAGCGCACCGGCCGGTCGAGCTCACGGGCGGCGAGCGCCACCACGATGTCCTCCGGGTAGCCACCGTTCTTGGCGCCGAACCCGCCACCGACGTCGGGGCAGATCACGCGAACCTGAGCAGGATCGACCCCGACCGCGCCGGCCAGCGTGTCGCGGGTGCCGTGGGCGTTCTGCGTGGTCGACCACTGGGTGAGGCGCACCGAAGCGTCGGGGCCGGGGCCCCACACAGCCGCCGTGGCTCGGGGTTCGAGCGGGCAGGGAGCGAGTCGTTGGTTGCGGAAGGTGAGGCTGACCGTCACCTCGCAGCCGTCGAAGAAGTCGTCGCCGGCTCCGGAGGGCACTGCGAAGGCGATGTTCGAGCCAGCCTCGGGGAACAGCAGGTTCTCGCCCCCCGCTGCCTCGGTGGCATCCACCACTGCGGGCAGAGGCTCGTAGTCGGCGATCACCATCTCGGCGGCGTCGACTCCTTCGGTGAGGCTCTCGGCGATGACGACTGCGATCGGCTCGCCCACGTAGCGCACCCGGCCCGTGGCGAGCCAGGTGCGCAACATGTCCTGGTTCAGCATCCCCATGGCCGGCGGCTTCGCCTCCAGCCCCAGATCGGCCGCGGTGTAGACGGCGACCACACCGGGCATGGTCGCCGCCTCCGACGTGTCGATGGCACCGAGTTCTGCGTGGGCCATCACCGACCGCACGAACACGGCGTGGAGGGCGTCAGCCGGAGCGAGATCGTCGACGTACATGCCGCCGACGGTCAGCAGGTCCGGATCTTCCACACGGATGACACTGGTGCCGAGGATGCTCATTGGGTTCCTTCCCCTGGTGGTCCCGCGCGGGAGGCTATCGCCCCTCCGGCCGGTCCGTCAGACCAGCGCCGTGGCCGGGCAGGGGTCGGTGCTGCACGGGCTCAGGGAGGTCACCCCATCGAGCCCGGTGAGAGGACGGCCGCGGAGGCCACGGGGGATGTCAACGGCATCGCCTGTGGCCTCGGCCCGGCTACGCCGCGGACCCTCCACGACGGTGGTCGACGAAGTCGGCGCCGTCGTGGTCGGTGCCACCGTGCCACCGGTTGCCGGTGCCGTGGTGGTGGTCGATCCGCCGGAACCGCCTGAGCCCGATCCGCCCGAACCGGCCCCGGTCTCCACCGAGGTGAAGGCGAAGGCGGCTGGGATGGTGAGGTTCGTGCCGCCACCCGAGGTGCGGAGCTCCATGTCGATCACGCCCGCGTCAGCCACGAGTGGGGTCTGCACGAGCATCCACGTCGGGGTGTACACGAGCACTTGGCCGACGGCGTCGCCGAACCACACGTTGGGTTCGTTCGGGAACGTACCAGCGATGCTCACCACGGAGTACCAGTTGACCGGGCCGGTCCGGGGTGACACCGACGTGACGGACCAGTCGCCGTTCTCGGCGTTGATCGGCTCGAGGCCCTCGGGCACCGGGCCGACGCTGGTGGTCGGCGCAACCGGGTTGGGCGTGGTCGGCGCAGGGCTCGTGGAGCCACCGCCGCCCGTGCCGCCGCCCGAGGCTGGCGCGGTGGTGGGGCTGGTGCCGCCTCCGGTGGAGCCACCACCAGTGGACCCGCCTCCAGTGGACCCGCCACCCGTGGAGCCACCGCCGGTGGAGCCGCCACCGGTAGAGCCGCCGCCGGTGCCGCCGCCAGAGGCAGGTGCCGTGGTGGGGCTGGTACCGCCTCCCGCTGAGCCGCCGCCTGTCGAGCCGCCACCGGTGGAGCCGCCGCCGGTGCCGCCGCCAGAGGCAGGTGCCGTGGTGGGGCTGGTGCCGCCGCCGGCAGAGCCTCCGCCGCCGGTGGCCCCGCCTCCGCCTGAACCGGAACCGCCTGAGCCACCAGAGCTGCCGCCACTGGGGGGCGCAGTCGTGGTCGTGACAGGCGAGACCTCGGCCCCAGTGGCCGTGAGCGTGAACCGGCTGGCGAACGCCGAGCCGAAGCGGACCGACGAGTCGCTCTGCGCGACGGCTTCCACCACGAGGGCATAGTCGCCGGCCGGGAGCGCCGTGGTGATCGACGCGCTGGTCACCTGCTCGTCGCCGAGCGACACTGCGCCGCGGTCGTCGGTGGCAGTGGCCACCCCATCGACGGCCACGGCATGGTCGACGATGCCAAGGATCTGGCCGTTCTCGAGCGCCACGATCGACGCCTCCCAGCGATACGGCTCGTCAGGCGCCTCGTCGGGGCCGTGAAGGTCGATCTGAGCCGCGACCGCGTCCGGCGTCGAGGCGGCGAGCCCGCTGATGTCGACCCCTGAGGCCGGAGCAGGCGGAACGGTCGGCTCGGGCGCCGCCACGTTGCCGACGGCGGCCTCGGCGTTCAACCGGTAGGGGCCAGCGGCCATGCCGCTGAGGGCGTCCACTGTGTCGGAGGTCGACGACAGCCGGGCGATCACCTCGTCGGGGGTCAGCGTCGGCTCGGCGCCGAGCACCAGAGCCGCAGCAGCGGAGGTCATCGGTGCGGCTTGCGAGGTGCCGCTCATGAACGAGTAACTACCACCCGGCATCGTCGACAGGATCAGCTCGCCGGGGGCGAGCAGATCCACCGTCTGACCGTAGTTCGAGAAGCTGGCCTTGACGTCGGAGGGCCCCGAGGCCCCGACCGTGAGGTTGGCTGAGGAGTCGACACTCGCGGGGTAGACGGTTGCCGAGTCGATGTTCACGCCGCTGTTCCCCGCGGCTGAGACCACTAGCACACCGGCCGCTTCGGCGTAGATCACGGCGTCGATCATCGATTGGGCGGCCGAGGCCGGCGTACCCGGCGACGAGCCGAGCGACAGGTTGATCACATCGGCGCCGTTGTCGACTGCGTAGCGAACGGCTCGTGCCACCGAGGACGACGACATCGAGCCCGATGCCGTGACTGCGAGATCCATGATCCGCACCTCGGGCGCAAGCCCGGTCACACCCAGGCCGTTGCCCCCGATGGCGGCGATGATGCCGGCCACGTGGGTGCCGTGTGCGTGGTGGCCTGAGGCGTAGGGCACGTTGTCCTCGGCGTTGAAGTCCCAGCCGTAGCAGTCGTCGACGAAGCCGTTGGCGTCGTCGTCCACACCGTTGGTGCAGTTCTCGTCGTCGTTCACCCAGGACTGACCGGCAAGATCCGGGTGGCTGAAGTCCACTCCGGAGTCGACGACGGCCACGACCACCCCGGCGCCCCGCGCCATCGTGAGGGCCTCGACGCCGTCAACATCGGCATCGAGCGTTTGGCTCACCGAGCCGATTGACAACCCGTTCAGGTTGTCGCCGTTGTTCTCGAGGCCCCACTGGTAGCCCTGGTAGGGATCGTTGGCGAAGCCGAGCGGTGGATCCTCGGTCACCGTCAAATCGGTGATCTCGGCGAACACCGCCGGGTCGCTCGTCTCCACGGCGTAGCTGCCGTCACCGATGTCGGCCACGCGGGCCACGGACTCGTGGCGGGCCAGCGCGTCGATCACTGGATGACCGAACGAGGGCGCGTCGAGGCCCGATGCCCCAGGCTCGTACGAGAGCGGCAGGGCGATGAACGTGCCGTTCTCGTCCCGGTAGCCGAGCTCTCCGCCGACGATCTCCAGGAACGAATCCTGGGGCACGTTGGCGAGCCGGTCCTCGTCGACGAGGTAGGGAGCGAGTGCCTCATCCACCTCGGAGTCGCGGGTGGTACCGGCGCTGCCCGCCGCGTCAGGGACGGGCGTTGTGTCGACGCCGGTGGCCGTCGGGCGAACGATGAACCGGTGGAGGCCGTCGTCGGGATAGGCGGGCTCGATGTCGTCGATTGGCTCGACGGGAGGGGCGGGCGGGAGCGGTGCCGCAGGCGAGGCAAGCTCGGTCGACGTGGCGCAACCTGTGGCTCCCACGAAAAGAGCGAGCACGAACAGGGGCACGAGACGCGCTGAGAATCGGATGGCAGTCCCTCCTTGCCGATGGCTGATATGGCTCAGTCATCGGAGTTCGGAGGTCTCGCGCTTGAGTCGAACATCCCACGATCACCACCCGACATCCGGGCCGGACGGCCTGGAGGGGAGCGGTCAGAGGGCGTCTTCGGGGTAGGCCACCTCGTAGAACACGTACATCCGGTGCAGGGTCTGCAGCACGGCGAGCCAGGTGGCGGTCTCGACGATCTGCTCGGCACTGAGCTCCGCCGTGACGGCTTCCACGGTGAACTCGTTGATGCTGGTGGGGCTGGTGGAGGCCGCCCTGGCCAGCAGGAGCAGCGCCGTCTCAGCCCGGCTCAGGCCAACCGGCAGCTCCGTTTCCTCGGGTGGAGCCTCGGCGTACGCCGCTGCTTCCACCAGGGTGCGGGCAGGCAGATCGGGGGCGAGGATGCCGGCGAGCTGCACCATCTCCGAGCCGAGCAGGGCGTTCCCAACCGTACGGGCGTAGACCAGGCCGATCAGACACTTGGCACCGAGCCCGATGGTGGTCATGTCCGGGTCGAGGTTGTCGCGCAGCAAGGTGGCCAGGGCTTTGACGGGCCGCTGATGGCCGAGGCTGGCAAGCACTGGGAACGAATAGCCGATCTCTTCGTCGAGCAGCATGAGGGCGTCGGCGGCTCGGGTCGGCACACCCTTCGTCCATGAACTTTCGAGCCGTATCGCACCTGGTGCCCTGGTGAGGGTCTTCAGGTAGAACCCCAGATCGTCGGTCGGAACCTCATGTGTGGGCACGATCTCCGAATCGTCGAGATCCCAGCCATGCTGACCCGGGGACCAGCCAGTTTCGGAGATCACGTCGGTGACGTCGGCGACCGTCTCGGGCTCCAGTGGGATGCCCATCGTGTCGTTGAATTTGTTCAGAAAGCCCATCATCGAAACGACGAGCATCAGCCACTCGATGTCGCCCTCGGACAGGTGCTCACGAAGTGACTCGAGATGGCTCGGTTTCAGTTCGGCGGGAACGGTGGCGATCGCCTCGGCCATTGCCGCCACGTGCGCTTCGACCTCGGTGTAGTCGCCTCGTAGCGCCCGTTCCGACAGGCCACGGCGAAGGGCGAAGGTGCACGAGTGCGCAGAGCAGTACATGCATCCGGCCGCTCGGCTGGCGGTGTACATCGCCAAGCCGACCAGTTCCTTTGGTGCGCCCAGCCCGAACAACACCGGCGGGAGGTTGGCCATGTTCGGGATCAGCAGGCTGTAGGTACGGAGCCCAACCGGCCAGATCTCGAAGTACTCATAGCCGTTGGGAACGACGCCGAGCAGGTCGTGTACGAGCCGGAGAATCGCTCCGTAGCGCTCGTGCATCTCTTCGGAATCAGCCGTTGCTCCCTCCAGAGCCTCGGCCAATGTCGCCGCCATGTCCCGCACTCCTCGCCGACCGTTTGCCGTCGTGACCCGATCGACCTTGGAGCACCGGGCTGACCAGGGCATGGAGCGGGAAACACGGCACCGGTATCAGGAGAAACCGGCCTTGTACACGGTAGTCGTTTCGCGGGATCGGGGCGACCCGTGAACCCGGAATACGGGCCTCGCCCGCGCCGGTAGGTCGAGGTGGCCTCTGGCGAGCTGGGCTCGGGCGCCGGCTGGACCGCAACCGTCGTAAGCTGGGCTCGGTGTTGTTGTACGAGCGAGCAGTTGCCCTGGGCGCGACCCCGACATTTGCCGGTCTGCCGGACCACGTGTTGGCTCGCCTGGCCGAGCATGTCACCGAGGCCACCTACGCCGACGGCGACGTGATCATCGCCGAGGGTCGAGACGAGTCGTGGATGTTCGTGCTGGTGGCTGGTCAGGCCGCCGTCGACGTTGGCGGCACGCGGGTTGCCACGCTCGGCGCTGGGTCGGCCATCGGAGAACTGGCCGTGCTCGATCCGGCCCCGCGCTCAGCCACCGTCACTGCCATGGAGTCGTGCCATCTGCTGCGGCTCGAACACCATGCGCTGCACGAGATGATGATCGATCATCCGCTGCTGATGAGTGGCCTTCTCACGATGCTCGCCCGCCGTTTGCGCGACGCGAACCCGCATTCCGAAACGTCTGACACCGCCGTCACCTCGCTCTGGTGAGCACGGAGGGTTCAGGGCCCACCATTGCAACTCGGTTGATCGGCCAGGGCGCAGCGCTCGGCGGTGGGGCTGGGTTGTTGCTGGTGGCGGGGATGGCACTGTTCCTGGCTGCGTTCGGCTCGGAGCTGTTGCCGGTGGTGTACGTGGCGGTTGCGGTCAGCGGCGCCGCTGCCTCGTTCGCGCTCACGAGAGCCGAGCGGCGCTTCGGGCTTCAGCGAACGGCCGTGGTGACCGTCGGGACCATGGCCGTACTCGCAGCGAGCGGCTGGCTGGCGGTGAGTGGTGGGATCGACCAGGGGGCGGGGCTCGCACTGGTGCTCTTCTCGGTCTACCTGCAGCTGGGGTTCGTCCTCATTGGAGGCCAGGTCGGTCAGGCCTTCGACGTGGCCGAGGTCAAGGCGACCTTCCCCCGGATCGTCGCCGGCTTCGCCGCCGGATTCATGGTGAGTGGCATCGTCGCCAATGTGCTCAGCGCTGCGCTCGGTGGCCCCACAGCACTCCTGCTCGTCGCCGCCGTTGTCCTCGTTGGACAGGCGACCCTGATGAACAACACGATCGCCCTGCTGCCGGCAGCAACCCCAGCGCCGGCCACGGGTTCGAGCGACGCCCCGACTGGCACTGACGCCGTGCCGCTCCGGGCGATCCTCGGCTCGCCGCTGGTGATCGCAGTATTCGTGTACCAGTTGCTCTCGGCGATGGCGACGCACCTGGTGGAGTTCTTGCTGTTCGACAGGGCCGCGGCCCGGATCGAGACCGCAGCCGGCCTGGCCTCGTTCCTCGGGAGGCTGACGATCGGGCTCAACCTCACCGACCTCGTGGTGCTCGTCGTGGCCGGCGGATGGCTGATGAGTCGCTTCGGTCTGCGCTTCGGGCTCGGTGCGAACCCCGTACTCGTCACGGCCCTCATGGCGGTGGCCGCGGTCATGGTTGCCGCCGGTGGCTCGGCAACGCTCGGGCTGCTCGTCCTGTTGAGCGTTGCCCACACGGTGGACATCACCGCTGCCGACGTGGCCACGAGAACATCGGTCAATGCCACGTTCCAGGCGTTGCCCCGCCGCGACCGGATCGCGGCCCAAGCCTTCGTCGAGGGCGTCGGTGTGCCACTCGCGCTCGGTCTGGTGGCGGTGCTGATCGTTGGTCTCAACTGGCTTTCCGGCGGGTCGGTGGCCTGGATGGTGACCGCTACCGTGGTGGTGTGCGCGGCCTGGTCGGTGTCGGCGCTGGTGGTGTTCGTGCGCTACCGCTCCAGCGTGGTCGACGCCGTGGCGAGCGCCCGGCTGGCCACGGTGGAGCTGGACCTCGATGATCCGACCACCCGGGCCGCGCTCGTCACCCTCGCTCGCACTGGCACCGACGCCCACGTGGGCGTGGTCTCGCGGCTGCTGGCGCCCCACGACACCGCCGACCGAGCCGAGTTGGCGGCGTGGGCCGCACGCCAGGACAGGGCCTCGACGGCGCAGGCTGCGCTGCCGGTGCTCACCGCAGCCAGACACCGGGCGGCGGCGTCGGTAGCCGCAGGCGCGATCGCCGAGCAGGATCCAGCCGTGCGCCTGCAGGGCGTGCGAGCCCTGGGCCTCGTTGCGCCAGGGCCAGAGCACGAGATGCTCGACACGATCGCATCCGACATCACCGAAGCCCCAGCACTGCGGGTGGCGGCGCTTGGCTCCCTGCTGAGGGCAGGGGGCCCCGCAGCAACCGAGGCGGCCCGGGAGGTGGCGGCGCTCGCAGCGGGCGCCGAACGTGCGCGAAGCGAGGCGGCGCAGGCCATCGCCGCCGCGGGCAGCTACCCCGATCCGCCGGTGTTGGCGGCGCTGCTCGACGACGGCAACGGGCTCGTGCGCGGCGAGGCGGGTGCGGCACTTGTCGGGCTCGACGATGGTGATCGGGCGGCCGTGATCGGCTGCGGATCGCGCCAGGCCGGCTTCTTCCGCCATCTGAGGAGCGGGGTCGGACCACTCGTCCGTCGCCAGGGCTGGGACCTCCTCGCTGGTGCCGGGCCCGACCGACCAATGGTGATACGAGCATTGATCGCAGAAGGAACATGGGCGGTGCCGACCGAGCACCGGGCGACGGCGGCGGCCGTCATTGATGCCGAACTCGATCGGGCCGAGCGGGCGGCGATCACGCTCGGACGGCTCCGCGTCGAGGGCGCGGCGGCGAATGGCAGCTCCGAGCCAGACAACCCCACAGCTCGGCTCCTGACCGCCGTGGACACCGAGCGGCTCGATGCCAGGAGCCGGGTTCTCGATGCCGTCACCCTGTCAGTGGGGCGGGCCGGCTTCGGTCGGGAACTGGATGTCGCACTGTCCGGTGAGGGCGGTGGCGATCGGGCCCTTGCGCTGGAGTCACTCGACCTGGCGCTCCCAGCCAGTCAGCGGGCCCGCGTCGTGGCGCTGGTGACCGGCACCGCCCTCGGCGGTGATGAGCCACCTGCGCCGGGATCAGCAGGCCACGTTGTGCGTGACCTGGTGGCCGATCCGGGATGGGCGGTCACCAGCGATTGGATCCAGGCGTGCGCCCTCATGAGCCTGGCCACCCTGGAGCCTGAGGGTTCGGTGCCCGCGATGGAGGCCCACGGACCGGTCTCGGCCGAGTTGGCCGCGTCGTTGGTCGACTAGGTCACCTGCGAGGGGCGACATCGGCGAATGCAGCACCGAGGCGGTACTCGTCGATGGTGTACACGGCATCGACGTAGTTGAAGATCGCAAAGCCGTGCGCCGCGTCCCGGAGGCTGCCTGGCTCATCGGTGGTGACGATGGGCGGGCCGGGCGTCGACAGATCGGGGTCGATCCACAGGTCCGTGCGTTCGGCCGAGATGCGTGCGACCACGAGACGGGCGACCTGTGATTCGACCGGCACGGTTGATCGGGGCCCGTTCACGATCCCGAACTGGGGCTCGGTCTGGATCCCGACACCCGCCCCCGGCGTTCCGTGACCGCTGAACCAGAACGCGTCACCCGCCTGCTGGGTCTCCACTCGAATCAGGTAGCCGACCCAGAACGGCTCGGCTGGATCCCCGGGCTCGGCGAGCGGGCGTACGAGATTCGACCACAGCGTTGACGACTTGAGGCGAAGCGCGCCCGGAGTGGTTTGCAGAGCGAACCCGGTGCCGTCGGTGTAGTCGAGCCCGGTTGCGTCGTACCACGCATCGAGCGTGCCGGCCTCGATCTGCCAGTCCGCGGCGAAGCCGAGGGCCTCCCGGCCCCCTCGAAGCGATGTCAACTGGGCGCCGTCGGCAACCCCGACATCGAACCCGTCGTAGGCGATAAGGCGCACCGGCGGCGGCGCCGGAACGTCGGGCAGGGTGGTCGAGGTCGGCGCCGAGACGCTGGAGGTCTCTCCTGGGCCATCAGCGGTGGCGACTGCGGTACCGAGCCGTGGTTGCCCGACCTCGTCGCCATCGATGTCCGCATCGCCCGGCACTGATGTGTCGGCAGAGCGGCGCTCGGAGTCGGGGTTTGGTACCGACGTGGCAGGGGAGAAGTCGATTGGTCGTGAGTCCCTGCCGCCGAGAAGACCGGTGGCGGCGGCGATCGCAAGCAGTGCGACGACCAGCGCGGCGTAGAGCAGCCGTCGGAGCCGACGGAGGCCCTGGTGCTGGAGCTGGCGGACGGCGGCCGGGCTCTTGCCGAGCTCCCGGCCGATCTCGGCGGCGGACTTGTCGTCGACAAGTCTCAGCCGGAGCGCCTGCTCCTGGCCCTCCGGGAGCATGGCCAGCGCGCTGTGGAGGTCGAGATCACCGATGACGGTCTCCTCGAAGGCGTCGGCGGCGTCGAGCAGATCGAGATCGGCCCGCAACTCTGGCCGCGGCTTGGCCCGTTCGCGGATCATGTGGCTGTTGAGCGCCTTGTACAGGTAGGCCCACATTGCCCGCGGGTGATCGCTGCGCATCCGGTCGAGGGCCCGATACCCGTCGAGCAGGGCCAGATCGGCCATCAGCTCCGGATCCTGCGATCCTCGCTTCGAGGCGTAGGTGACGAGGGATGGCCGGTGTGAACGGTAGATCTCGTCGAAGCGACGGCCGTTTGTGTTGCTCTCGGACTCGATCTGAGGATCAGTCCCTGCGCTCGTTACGCCCCGCATGGCGCCCTTCCTGGTTCACCCCGTCCGGAACGTATCACCGCTGTGGCTGCACCCGCTTGGGTGTCGCGCCTGGTCGTGCCTCTATTACGCCCGTCAGGCTACGTAGGTGATTTTGCTCACGACAGTGACGTAATGCTCACACTGTCGCCGGTTCGTGCACCTGAGAGACCGGAGGCCAGTGGATGGCCTCGATCCACTGGCGGCGGAGCGGAGCACTCGGTGCGGCACATCCTCGAAGACGAGCGGTTCGACGAACACGAGCCCGAGCCGGCGCGCGCCGGCTCCGGCGCGCTCGCGGGTGTGCGCAGGCCGTTGGCGATGATCACTGCGTTCGTGGTGATCGCCGCCACGCTCACGGTGATCCCGCTGCTCACGTCGTGGACCACTCGTACCGCGGATGCTGCTGGAGGGATCGACAACGTCGTGCCTCGGCCCACGTCGGTTGCAACCCAGCCCGGCACGTTCGTGTTCACGCCGTCATCGAGGATCCTGTTCCAGACGCGTTCGCACCCGTCGCCCACCGAGCAGTCATTGCAGCCGTTGGCCGACGTGCTCGCCCTCGAGCTGGAACTGATCACCGGGATCCGCCCGGCTGTGGTGGCGGGTAACCCGGCGAGCGCAGCTGCCGGCGACATTGCGCTCGGCTTCGAGCCTGTCACGGCCGAGGCGACCACCGAGGCCGAGCAGGACCAGGCCTACCGCCTCGATGTCACCGATCGTGTGGCGGTGTCGAGCCAGTGGTACAAGGGCGTCGCCTACGGAACCACGACCCTCACCCAGGCGCTGGTCGACGCTGGCGGTCAGTTCACGATCCCGGGCGTCGTGGTTGAGGACCGACCGGCGAGTGCCTACCGGGCGGTCATGGTCGACATCGCCAGGCAGCGGCACTCGGCCGAGGGGCTGAGGGAGATCGTTGATCTCCTGCGGCAGTACAAGACCCGCTACCTCCACCTGCATCTGACCGATGACCAGAACTTCGTGTTCCCGTTCGGCCCTGTCACCGATCCCCTTGGTGATCGCAACTACACCATCAGTCGGGACGAGTGGCTCGCGCTCGTTGCCTATGCGGATGCCCGGGGGGTCACGATCGTTCCCGAGCTCGACCTGCCCGGTCACTCCACGAAGTTGATGGAGTCGGGATACGTGTCGGCCACCAACCACGGTGAGGTGGCCTCGCCTGCGAACTACGGGGCGATCAAGGCGATCATCGACGACATGAACAGCGTGTTCGCCTCGAGCCCCTACTTCCACATCGGGGGCGACGAGTCATCCGCAGGGGGCGAGCTCGTTCCGTTCTTGTCGGAGATGAACCGTCACATCCGTACCAGCAACCGCCGGATGCTCGTGTGGGAGGGCTTTCACGGCGCCCCGGCCGAGATCCCGGCCACCGGCCCGGACCGTGTGGTGGTGCTCGCGTGGGAGGGCGGGCAGTACAACGCCCCGTGGGACCTACTCAACGCTGGCTACGAAGTGATCAACGCATCCTGGAGCCCGATGTACGTCGTCGGGCGCGGCGGGCCCCTCCATCTCGGTGGATTCAGCCGGAACTGGTCGCCTCGGGAGATCCACGAGTGGGGAGCGGACCGGTTCAGCCACTGGGCCGGCACACCGGTGTTCCGCGACGACGGCCCCAACGACCCCGACCTCACCGACTCGGCCTGGCGTGCGTCCTACATCGGCCGCGAGAGTCAAGTGCTGGGCGGGCAGATGCTGTTCTGGGAGCAGCGCGAGTTCACGGTGCTCGACGATCTACAGACCCGACTCCCGGCCATGGCCGAACGGTTGTGGAACCCGGCCGCCGGGTCGTACGAGGACTTCGATCAGCGCTGGAACCAGGTGCACGACCGGGTGATGACGGTCGTGCGACCGATTGAGATCCTGCCGGGCACGCTCGAACCCGGGAGCCCGATCACCGAGTACTACCGGCTCTACGAGGGTGACTCCGTGGGAGTCACCCTCCGGAACCGGTCTCGCCTCCAAGGCACGATCCACTACGAGGTGGCCGGCTGTTGCGGCGGGCCGACGTGGATCCACACCGGGGCGCTGCCACCGGTGCCGTCGACATCGAGCCCGACCTACGGCGCTCCGTTCACGGTGACCGGCGCCCAGGGGGTGCGAGCGGTGCTGCTCCGACCCGACGGGTCCCAGGTGGGCGGGGCCAGCTATGCCCAGTTCGCCAACTGGCCCCAGCAGGTGGCGGTCACCGGCTACCAGGTCGAGACCGGTGAGTTCACCGAGGTGCCCGACACCGACACCCTTGGCAGCCGCGTGATCGACCGGCACCGCCTTCCGGTGCTCAGAGGGCCCGTCACCCAGAACGGCGTGATGCTGCAGCGCTCCGAGACGGTGATCTCGGTCGGCGCTGGTGGCGCCCACACGCTCAAGGCCCAGACCTCCACCGGTCGGGCCAGCATCTACCTCGATCTCAACAGGAACGGGGCCTGGGAAGCCGACGAACTCCTCATCGCCAACACGCCGACGTCCGAGGAGCAGATCGAGAGCCGTTCGTTCGAGCTGACGCCCGGCGAGTACCGGGTGAGGGTCGACCACTTGTCCCTGCCACCGCTGCCGACGTTGATCATCAAGCTGAACGGCGCCAGCACCCAGAACGCAGACACCGAGATAAACGAACTGCTCGCCGGGGTGGAGGCCGAGGCACCCACCCCGCCAGCGCTCGTCGAGCAGCCTCCTGCCACGCCGCTGCCGGCTCCGACAACGGTGCCCGCCCCGGCCGCGGTGCCGCCGGCCGCGCCTGCGATGGCTTCCAACCTGGCCCTCGGTCGCCCCACCCGCACCTCATCGCTGGAGGGTGTATTCGACGACCGCACCGGGGCGCAGGCCGTGGACGGCGATCCCGCCACGAGATGGTCGAGCGCCTACGCCGACCCCCAGTGGCTCGAGGTCGATCTGGGCGGCCGCTACGAGGTCGACCGAGTGGAGATCAACTGGGAGACCGCGTTCGGCAGGAACTACGTGATCCAGATGTCCGACGACGCGCAGACGTGGACCGACGTCCAAGCGGTGACCAACGGCGACGGCGGCCTCGACAGCCTCACCGGCCTCTCTGGCATCGGGCGCTACGTTCGGCTGTACGGCACGGAGCGGGGCACCGGATGGGGCTTCTCACCGTGGGAGTTCGAGGTCTACGGCCGCCCCCTCGGCGCAGCCGACCCGGTGCCGGCACCAGAGGCGCCGCCGGCCCCGGACACCGCCACCACAGCACCCGCCTCAGGGCAACCGCCTTCTGCGGAACCTGCACCAGCGAACCCGGGGCCCGAACCGACGACGACCACGGCGCCGCCTCCCACGACGGCTCCCGCACCACGAGGCACCGGGCCGCTCGTGCAGGCCGGGCACTGCATGGCTCCGGTCGGCGACGGGAGCGGCCGCCTTCGGATGTCAGCCTGCGACGGCAGCCTGCCCCAGCTCTACGAACTACGGGGCACAGGTACCGACATGGTCGAGGTCCGAAGTCAGGCAGACGGACGGTGCCTCGGCGTCGAGCAGGCGAGTGTCGCCGGTGGCGCCTTCATCGGCCTCGTCGAATGCTCGGGCGCCCCAGAGCAGACCTTCACCGTGACCACCGAGGCTGGGCAGACGAAGCTGACCGCAGCGCACAGCGGGTTCTGTCTCGAAGCGGGCGGTATCGGAACGGTGGTGTTCCAGCAGCGCTGTGCCGCGCACGAGCCGGACCAGCGCTTCACGCTGGGCTGAGCGTTCTCCTCCCTGGAGGCGATGGTGTGCGGCCTGGATTGTCACCCCACCCAGGTCGCGCACCAGCAGCATGCATTGAGGTTCAACGCGATCAGCGGAGGAACTCGGGCACCGTGATGTAGTTCTGGCCGCCGCCGATGGCGCGCACGTCATGGAGCCAGCTGCCCTCGTAGGCCTCGGTCGGGGCTTGGAACAGATCCGACGGCTCACCTTCGGGGGTCGTCTCCAGCGTCCAGGCCTGGCGTTTGTAGGTCCAGTTGTCCGGGTCGAGCCGGTGGGCCTCTCGCCAGTAGGGCACGGCGGCCTCTTTGCCCTCGGTGCCGAACAGGTGCTGGCCGAGCTCGAAGTTGGCGGCTGCCTCGGCGTGGTTCCGCTCTCGGGGATGCGACGCGGCGATCACGGCCTCGGGGTCGAGGGCGTAGGTGCTGTCGGCGCCCTTCTCGATCCAGTCGACGACGGCGGCATGGTACGCCGCGCCGATGTCGGGGATCCGGCGGGCCTCGGTGATCAGTTCACGCACTGGTTCGGGCAGGTCGTCGGGGAGCGGGCTGTCGGTGTCGCGGGCCTCGATCGAGGCCCCTTCAGCCGGGCGCACGAGTGTGCCCGTCTCGTCGATCCACACCGCCATCGGCACGTTGTTGAACCCGAACAGCTCGTTGGTCACGTGTGCGGTGTCGATCAAGGATGGATGATTGGGAGCAGCGGCCTCGATCCAGGGACGGGCCTTCTCCGGGTCGATGTCGAGGGCAACGGTCACCACCGTGAAGCCGGCCGCCTCGTACTCGGCGTGCAGCGCCTGCCACCCGGGCAGGCTCATGCGGCAGCCTCACCACGACGCCCAGGCCACGAGCAGCACCTTGCGGCCGTGCAGGCTCGACAACGAGAACGGATTGCCGTGCTGGTCGGGGAGGGTCAGTTCAGGGGCGACGGCGGTGGTCAGCGAATGGCCGGGGCTCTCCGGCCCGAGCGCAGCGACACCTGTGGCCTCGTCGCGTACGAGCGGCATATCGAGACGGGCCGCGAGTGTGGCCACGTCGAGCGTGCCGTCTGCGGCGATGGCTTCCGGCGCAGGCACGCACATCGATCCCTTGCAGAGGCCCTCGGGCTTGGACGCCCATCCGGTGCGTTGCTCGAAGTGGTCGGGGTCGACGGTTGGTGTCTCGACGATCATGGCCGGAAGCGTAGTCGAGACGGTCAGGCCGTGATCAGGCCGTGATCTGATAGACGAGCCGCTTGAACTCTCGCGAGAACGGGTGCCAGAACCCCGGCATCCGCTGCGTGGCGCAGATGGCAGCCACGCCGGCCTCGGGAGCGATCCACACATGGGTGCCAGCCATCCCGCCCCAGTGGTACTCGCCGGCAGCCGTGGTCGGCTCGCCGTCATCGGGTGCGTTCTTGAGGGCGAGGCCGAGCCCGAAAGTGGTGTCGGCCATGCGCCACATCGGGAACTGCACACCGACGTGCGGCGCAAGCTGATTGGTGCGCATGAGCTGCACGGTCTCGGGCTGGAGCAGCTGATGGCCGTTCCACGCGCCGTTGTTCACGAGCATCTGGACGAACGGCACGTAGTCGGCCAGGGTCGAGAACAGCCCCCCTCCGCCCGACAAGAAGGCCGGCGGTCCGTCCATGGGCCCTTCCGCACGGCTCGGGCTGAGGCCCGGCACCATCGGGCGCATGGGATCGCTCGGATCGAACATGGTGGCGAGGCGGTCGCGCTTCGCCGGTGGCACCCAGAATGCGGTGTCGGTCATGGCGAGGGGCGCCAGGAGGCGTTCGGTCATGAAGTCGTCGAAGCGGAAGCCGGACCACACTTCGATCAGGCGGGCCACCACGTCGGTGGCGAAGCTGTAGCGCCAGCTCGTGCCGGGCTCGAAGGCGAGTGGGAGGGGAGCGAGCGCCGTGATGAGTTCAGCGAGGGTGTGGCCCATCACCTGCGGTGGGGTCAGGCCGGCGGCGGCATAGCTCTGGTCGATGACCGCCGTGGGCTCGACGAAGCCGTAGGAGAGGCCCGACGAGTGGCTCAGGAGCTGCGCGATCGTGATCGAGCCCTGGGCAGGAACCACCTCCTCGGCCGACTGCGCATCGGGGGTTAGCACCCGTCGATCGCCGAGTTCGGGCAGGTATCGCTCCACCGGATCGTCGAGGGCGAAGTGGCCCTCCTCGTGGAGCATCATCGCCAGCACCGAGGTGATGAGCTTGGTGCTGGAGTGCATGCGAAGAATCGAGTCGATCTCGATCGTGCGGCCTGGTCCGTCGCCGCCGATGGTGCCGACGTCGATCACGTCTGTGCCCCGCAGGATCACCCACGAGCAGTAGGGGAGCACGTCGTTGTTGACGTACTCGCTCATGCTGGAACGGATCGATGTGAAGTCGAGGCCGGAGGAAACAGTCTTGAGCATGGGAACCTCCGAGTATCGGGCTTTCAGTGCCGCACTGGCTCACCGGGGGGCGAGGGAGCAGTGTGGTGCACTGGCCGTGGTGTTGTCATGTCCGGCGGGATGGAACGCCTCACTGCCCTGGCGGCCTCGATCCCGGGGCTGGTGCGGTCGATCTCAACCCGCCACCGGCCACGTAGGGCATTGATGGCCCACACCGCATCCGCTCGCAGCAGATCGTCGATCGTCACCTCTGCCTCGCGGACATGACCACGGACCAGGAGCGCGTTCCGGCCGACGCCGGGCAGGAGGCCTGCGGCCTGGCGCGGGGTGACCTGCTCGCCGTCGACATCGAGAACGAGGTTGGCGATGGTGGTTTCGGTCACCTCGCCGCTGGTGTTCCACATGACGACATCGTCGGCCGACCCGCGGCGAGCAGCGGCCTCGTCGTAGCGATCGCGTCGAGTGGTCTTGTGGTGGAGGAACTCGTCGTCGGCGCGAACGGGCTCGGAGTCGACGACGACGCGCCATGGCCCGACGATGGACGCTGGCATCGCCGTCGGCGCCAGGTCGAAGCCGCCGTCGGGGGCGAGGAGGAGTCGGAGCTTCTGCGGATCGTCGGCATCCACCGCACGGACAGCCTCGGCGATGGCGTCGATGTCGCACGAGAACCCGAAGTGGGCGGCGCTCGTGGCCAGGCGTTCGAGGTGGCCATCGAGGAGGGCAACACCTGCGGACGGCGTCCATGCCATCGTCTCGATGAGCTGGAAGGGCCGCGTGGCGCGTTCGAGCACGGCGGCCTTGGTGAGGGCCTCCTGCCACTCGTCGGGCCCCGTGGAGTCCCACACGATGCCGCCGCCGACCCCGTAGGTGGCCCGCCCGGCAACACGGTCGACCCACACGGTGCGGATGGCAATGCTGAACTCTGCGTCGCCGCCCGGTGAGATCACGCCGATGGCTCCGGTGTAGAGGCCCCGGGGGCGGCGTTCGAGCTCGGCGATGATGCCGCTGGTCGAGATCTTGGGGGCACCGGTGATGGACGCTCCCGGGAACGTGGCGATGAACAGATCGGTCACGCCCCGGTCGGTGGTGGCTGTCACGGTCGACGTCAGCTGATGCACCGTCGGGTACCGCTCGACGGTGTGCAACGACGTGGTCTGCACCGAGCCGACGTCGGCGATGCGGCCGAGATCGTTGCGCACCATGTCGACGATCATCGTGTTCTCGGCCCTGTCCTTCTCGCTGGCCACGAGCGCCCGGGCCAACTCCTCGTCGGCCTCGGGGTCGGGATGGCGGGGTCGGGTGCCCTTCATCGGTCGCGCCTCCACCGAGCGGCCCTGCCGCCTGACGAACAGCTCGGGGGACACCGAGCACGCGGCGGCATCGCCGAAGTCGAGGAACGCCAGGTGATCCGCTGGTTGGGCTCGACAGAGGGCAGCGAACAGACCTTCGGGGGCTCCATCGAATGCCGTGTCGAGGCGCATCGTGTAGTTCACCTGGTAGGTGTCGCCCGCCGCGATGCGCTCGTGGATCGCAGCCACGGCTCCCTCGTATTCGTCCTGGCGGTCCGACGTCACCCAGGCACCGGTGGCGAACGCCGCGTCGTGGGGCCCGGTCGACGGGGTGGCCTCGGCGAAGGCGGCCAGCGCAACGAGGGGAACATCGGTGTCGCGATCGCTCACGATCGCGGGATCGAATGCCGGGCCGGCGTCGTAGGCCACCATGCCGACCACCCACATGCCGTCACGAGCGGCCCGCTCAGCGGCGACCAACGTGGGGATCACGTCGTCGAGCGACCAGGCGGTGAAGGTGTCGAGCGGGCTCTCGAACGCGACCCAGCGGCGCTCGCCGTCACCGGCGTGTCGCATGAGTGCCCGCTGGATCGCGATCATCGCCCGCACGATAGGGCCGTGAGGCGTCGACCGGTCCGGTCGGGTGGCACTCGACCGGAGCCCGGGAGGCACTAGGTGCCTCGTTGTCGCCTGGTCTAGATTCTGGTGACGGTGGTGGCCGATCGCGTGACCCCACCGGCGGAGCAAAGGGGGCCCGACATGGCCGACAGACAGCCCGTCCAGAACTGGGCAACTGACTACGACATCTTCGATCACGACTTCGTCACCGACCCGTACCCGATCTGGGCCGACCTGCGCGGTCCGTGCCCGGTGGCCCACTCCGAGCGGTGGGGTGGCTCGTTCATGCCGAGCACCTTCGAGACGGTCACCTCGGTTGCCCATGACGTGGAGAACTTCACGTCGTTCGAGATCACGGTGGCCCCCATCCCGATCACCTACGACGCCGACGGGAACCGGTTGCGATCGATCATCGCCTCGGATCCGCCCGAGCACACCCCGGAGCGGCGGCTGATGCTGCCCTTCTTCTCGCCGAAGAAGGTCGAGGACTACCGCCAGCCCACGCGCGAGCTGTGCCGCCATCTGATCTCCCAGTTCATCGAGCGGGGCGAGGTCGACGCAGCTGGCGAGTACGCACGCCAGATCCCGCCCCGGGTGATCGCCGAGATCCTCGGCATCGATCCCGAGATGGCCGACGACTTCACCGAGTGGGTGCAGGGCGTACTGGAGCTCGGCCTGACTGATCCGGAGATCCGTGAGAAGTATCGGCTGAAGATCAACGAGTTCTTCCTCTCCGAGATTGCTCGGCGCCAGGCGGATCCGGGCGACGACCTGATCTCGTTCCTGCTCAACGCCGAGATCGACGGTGAGCCCGTTCCCATGAACGTGATCCAGGGCAACCTGTCGCTGATGCTGATCGCTGGGATCGACACCACCTGGAGCTCCATCGGATCGGCCCTCTGGCATCTGGCGTCGCACCCCGAGGATCTGCAGCGGCTCGTCGACGAACCCGAGCTGCTGCCCATCGCCGTCGAAGAACTGCTTCGGGCCTACTCACCGGTCACGATGGCCCGGCTCGCCCGCAACGACACCGAGATCGCCGGCTGTCCGGTGAGCAAGGGCGATCGCGTGCTGCTCTCGTTCCCCGCCGCCAACCGCGATCCCGAGATGTTCGAGAATCCCGAAGAGGTAGTCATCGATCGTGCGGTGAACCGCCACGTGGCCTTCGGGGCCGGCATTCACCGATGCCTCGGCTCGAACCTGGCCCGCATGGAGATGCAGGTGGCGATCGAGGAGTTCATCGCCCAGCTGCCGACCTTCGAGCTGGCTGACCCCGACGCCGTCACCTGGGCTGGTGGTCAGGTGCGCGGCCCCCGCAACCTGCCCGTCACCTTCCCGGTTCGCCAGCACCTGTAACCGGACCCGGCCGGGCCGCCGGGGCGCCTACCGCTCCGGGTCGAAGTGGCGGAGAACCCACCACCCCGTGCCGCCCAGGGTTGCGGCCGCGGCGCCGTTGATCAGCGTGATCCAGATGCTGGTCAGGATGCTCGGTGTGCCGAAGGCGATCGTGTGAAACGTGGCGGCCAGGCCGAGCACCATCACGACGCCGGCCGCCCGCCGGGTGAGGGTGACCAGGCCCGGGGTGACGCTTCCGGTCGGCGACAGCACCACGATCATCACGGCGCCGAGGGCGAGGATGCCGATCGTCGAGCTCACTGGAGCGAAGAAGCGGGCGGCCAAGGAGTCGATCGTGAAGTTGCCCGTCGCCTCTTCGATGGCCTGAACCACCCCGGCGGAGACGCGCAGGGTGAGCGCCACGAGGGCGCCGATGATCGCGAGCTCGCGCGCCTCGTCCCGTGATACCGACATCTGGTGCCCGAGGATACGGGCGAAGGCGCCAGGCGAGGCCGGGCGCGGCTCACCCGCCTTCGGTCACCACCGACATGCCAGGATCGGGAGGAGAGGCCTCGCTGTCAGGATCGGGCCCCGACAGCACGGTGATCACGGCGACCACGGCGGCAGTGACGGGAACAGCCACGACGGCGCCCGGGATACCGGCCACGATGCCGCCTGCGGTGAGGGCCACGAGTACCACAGAGGGGTGGAGCTTGACCGAGCGGCTCATCACCATCGGGATGATCACGTCGCCCTCGATCTGCTGGATGCCGAGAACCACCGCGGCGACGAGCAGTGCATCGGTGGGCCCGTTCGCCACCAGGGCGACCAGAACGGCGAGACCGCCCGCTACCACCACACCGAGGATCGGGACGAAGGCGGCGAAGAACGCGAGGACCGACAGTGCGAACACGAGGGGAACGCCGATGATCACGAGGGCGATGCCGAGGGCGATGGCATCGAACAAGCCGGCGATGGCCATGCCACCCAGCCAGCTGCGGAGCGTTTCCATGAGCCGGAAGCCGGCCTTGTTGATCACCGCCCGGCGATCATCGGCGGGGATGCGCGACACGAACCAGCGCCACATCGACCCCCCGTCGTGCACGAAGTAGAAGGTCAACACGATCGCGAGCACGGCGCCGGTCAGGACCTCGGCGACCACGCTCAGCCCCGCAGAGGGGTTGAGAAGCACACCGTCAACGGCGTCGGAGACGCGGGCCTGGAAGTCGGTTTCGAGGTCGTTCACCTGGGTTTCGCTCAACCCGAGGGGCCCCGTCTGGGCCCACTCCTTGATGTCGTCGCCCGCCTCGTTCACCCGGGCACTCACGTCGCCGAACTCGTCGACGAAGCGGGGTACCACTGCGACGAAGAGGCTAACGAGCGCGGCGGCCACGCCGAGCACCCCGATCCACGTTGCCAGGATCCGGGGGAGCCCGCGTTGGTGCATCCACCGCACCGGAGGCTCGATCGCCGACGTGGCGATCACGGCGACGAGCACGGCGAACACCACGAACTGGAGGATCGTGACCAGCCACACCACCACGTAGAGGGCAGCGGCGACCACGAGCACCCGCCACGACCAGCTGGCCGCTCGATCGAGACCGGCAGGAACCACCCACCGATCTCGCTTCCCCTTGGCTTCCGGTTCGCTCACCGCCTCGTCCTTCCGATGGATCCCTATCGGCCCGCCCGCGTTACAGAATAGGGAATGTCGGGGCCCTTACCGTCGCACCCTCGGGCGTGTTTCGGGTGACGTTGGCCGCAGGGCCAGGAACCACTCAAGAACGTCGGTTGGATCTGTCGATGGAACCTCCATGGTCCGTTCGATCCTGCTCCGCCGCGTCAGCCCCGGGGCGCGTTCGGAGCGCGGTGTGTCCGGCGCCGAGATGGCGCTCCTGCTGGCTGTTGTGGCGCTGGGCGCCGTCGGCGGACTGACGGTCGTGGGCGGGTCGCTCGGCGGCGGCAGTGATCTCGACACCGCCAGCGCGGCGCTCGGCGAAGAGGCCGTCCTCATCGATGAGAACACGGCGGATGGGGCGAGCGCAGGCAGCGGCGCCGGTGGCAGCAGCGGCGTGTTCGGTGGCGCCGCCGAGGGTGTGTCGGGCACTGGCCTCGACGGGGGCTTCACCAGCGACCCCGAGGTCGGCGGCTACTGGAACACCCATCGTCCCGGCGAGTTCATCGGTGAATGGGAGGTGGTGGCCGGCAGCGTCGACGCCAAGGTCACCCACTCCGCCAGCTTCGGTCTCGGTGACGAGGACGACCAGTTCATGGACCTCAACGGGAGCAACGCCGCAGGCCACATCCGCCGCACCGTGGACGTCTTCCCCGACACCGAGTACAACCTGAGCGTCGACCTCGGCGAGAACACCTACGGCGGCCCGGCGGTGAAGTCGATGGAGATCATCTGGAACGGGGAGGTGATCTCCACCCTGGAGGTGGACCTTCCGTCCAGCAACGAGTTGAAGACGTTCACCGTGCGGCTGCCTCCGTCGTCGACGGGCGAGGCAGTACTCGAATTCCGCAGTTTGCACGGCGGCTCCTACGGCGTGCTGATCGACAACCCGACGCTCACGCTCGTACCTCGCTGAGCGGGCTCACTCCACAGCCCGGTTCACCGACACGCGGCCCAGACCGTCGATCGTGGCCGTGGCAGTCTCGCCAGGCCCGAGATCGGTCACCTGCGTGGCCGTGCCGGTCGAGATGATCGCGCCAGCAGCCACGGTGATCCCTCGCTCGCCGAGATGTCCGAGCAGCCACGCCAGCACCCCAAGCGGGTCGCCCAGCACGTCGGCCCCGGTGCCCTGACCGGTGATCGTTCCGCCGACCTCCATCGTGGCAGCCCGGGTGACCAGGTCGTCGGGGGCAACGTCGGCGTGGGCCTCGCCGACCACTAGGAGCGAGTTGCTGCCGGCGTCGGCGATGAGCGCGTTCAGGGGCATGCCGATGAAGTGGGCGTAGCGGCCACCGACCACCTCGATGGCGGCGTGGACCGATGCGATCGAACCCACGAGGGCGGCCGGGTCGCGCCGCTCGGCCGCAGGCTCCACGGTTTCGGCCATGGTGAAGGCGAACTCGCCCTCGAGCTTGGGCTCGGCCGGCAGCTGTGCGTTCGCCACCATGGCACCGTCGGCGAGAACCGAGTAGATGCGACCGGCGAAGGGCCCGTCGGCACCCAGGAGCTGCTGAGCGTGCAGTGAGGTGCACCCGATCTTCCACCCCAGCACCGGCCACCCGCTGAGCGACGCCACTTCGTCGTCGACCGCATTGGCTTCCGCCGTGGTGGCTGGTACCAGTTCGTCGGCGAGTGATTCGATGCCGACACCCAGCTGGCGGGCTTCGATGAGCCGGGTGGCGAGTTCTCGAACTCGGCCCTGATCGATGGCGGGCGCTGAGGGATTGCTCATGGAACGACGCTAGCCCCCCGACTGTGCGAGAACGGCGGACGTGTCCGACTCCACACCTCGTTTGGGCCGCCGCCCCGCGCCCTACCCTGGGCCGCCAACCAACTCGGGAGGAGGCACCCCATGGGGGAACAGCTGCTGGTTCGGGCGCCCGGTCGCGTCAATCTGATCGGTGACCACACGGACTACACCGGTGGGCTCGTCTTTCCGATGTCGATCGACCGGTGGACCGACATCTCCTTCACCGCCGACGCCGATCGCATCACCCTCAGCTCCGCCGACGACAGCCAGCCGGTGGATCTCGCCGTCGCCGGTACCGAGGACCCCCGCAGCGTCCCTGGGTGGGGCCGCTACATCGCAGCGGTGCGAAACGAGTTCGCGCCCGAACGAGGGTGTCGCGGGTCGGTCGCCACCACGATCCCGGTCGGGTCTGGGTTGTCGTCGAGCGCCGCGCTCGAAGCAGCAGCCGCCATCGCACTCGGGTTCGAAGGAACGCCGCTCGAACTGGCCCAGGGCTGTCAGCGGGCCGAGCATGCCGCCACCGGAGTGCCCACCGGGATCATGGATCAGCTGTGCATCGCCGCATCGGTCGAGGGCGCGGCCACGATGATCGACTGCGAGTCGCTCGTGGTCACTCCGGTGCCGATGCCGACCGACGTGGCCGTCGTGGTCCGCTTCATCGCCCATCGCACGCTCGAAGGCTCCGAGTACGAGACCAGGGTGGCCGAGTGCAGAGAGGCCGAATCCGTTGTGGGCCCGCTACGAAAGGCCGACGCTGACGCCGTGGCCAGGATCGCTGATCCGGTGATCCGGCGCCGTGCCGCCCACGTGGTGTCGGAGAACGCCCGGGTGGACGCGTTCGCCGCTGCGCTGGCAGCCGCCGACTTTGCCGAGGCGGGCCGCATCATGACCGACGGCCACGCCAGCCTCCGCGACCTCTACGAGGTGTCGACACCGGAGATGGACGCTGCGGTCGACGAGCTGAACGCCATCAGTGGTGTGTTCGGCGCCCGCATGACCGGGGGCGGGTTCGGCGGCTGCGTGGTGGCGCTGTGCGATCCTGAGGCCGACGTGGAGGGCTGGTGGGTCAAGCCCGTGGCGGGCGCCGCGCTCGCCTGAGTGGTGCTGAGTCCGACTCCTCGCATCAGCCGGTGGGGCGTGTGCCGCAGCAGCGCACCAGCACCCCTGGCACGAAGTCGGTGAGCGCCACATCTACGAATCCAGCCGCGGTGAAGTAGCCCTCCACTTCGGCGCGGGTGTGGGCCCGGCCGAGGCTGCCGCACACGAGTTCGTTCATGCCCCACATCGCAGCGTCGAGCGGGCCGGCCCGGTCATCGTCGAGCATCTCGCCCACAAGGTGCATCTCGCCACCCGGTTCGAGGGCACGAAAGGCCCGGGCCACCACGTCGGCGATCACAGGCCCGTCGTAGATCGGGAGGTTGCTGGCCATCACCACCACGTCGACCGGGGCGGGGAACTCGCCGGCGGTGAAGTCGGCACCCACCGTGTCGACCCGGTCGGTGAGGCCGGCGTCGGCGATGTAGTCCTGGGTGGCCACGACGACGGGTGGGAGGTCGAGCACGGTGGCTCGCAGATCGGGGTGGGCCTCCGCTGCGGTGATGCTGTAGGCGCCCGATCCGCCGCCGAGGTCGAGCAGGTGGCGCCGCTCGCTGAGGTCGACGGTGCGGACGAACCGACGGGCGGCGCCGAAGCCGATGCTGGCCGTGGCCCGGTGGTAGGCCCGGGCCGACTCCTCGGTGAGCCCGTCGTACATGCCGAGCCTCGTGCCGGTTTGCGCGGTCATGTGATCGGTCATGGCGAACCAACCGGGCACGTCGGGCCGGGTGAAGAGCATCCACGGCCCGGCGTAGCGGGGGGTGCCCTTCACCAGGTAGGCCTCCGCGTCGGGGGCGTTCACGAGCCGGCCGCCAGCGTCGTCAGCCCACCGAAGCAGATCGAGCGAGAGGGCACAGGTCACCAGGCGCTCCACATCGAGCGGGCGAAGGCCGGTGGCCGATGCCAGGGCGGCCTCGGTGTCGGTGCCGCCGCTGATGTGGGTGAACAAGTCCACGTCGATCGCCGTGTACAACACGGCCGACTGGGTGTAGGCCCGGGCCATCGCCTGGAGTCGGGTGGTGTCCACCCTCGTGCTGGTGCCGTCGCTCATTGGGTCCCCCTGATCGTGGGAATCGACACTAGGGGACGACACCGGCGCTGGTCAGCCTGCCGCAGTGACGGACCGACCAGCGCCAGGCTGGATCCGGCTCGTGGGCTAGCGCATCGCCTCGGAATCGGACGACCACACGATGACCTCGGCCGGGCCGTCGAGGGCCTCGATCGTTGGTGTGCCGGCGCCAGTGAGGCGGACGGCGTCGCCGGCAAGGAGGTCGCGGCTGCCATCGAAGCGCACCGAGCCCCGGGCCACGAAGAGGTGGACGAACGGTGCGTCGGGGATCGAGACCGGCGAGCCGGGGGAGAGGCGGCCGACGGCCATCTCGGCTCCGGCCTGGTGGATCGTGATGGCGCCATCATGGTCGCGGCCTGAGGCCACGGTGACGAGCTCGCCCGAGGCCAAGGCCTCGTTCACGTCGAGCTGTTCATAGCCCGGTGCGATGCCCACCTGATCGGGTACCACCCACATCTGCACGAAGTGGACGGGCTCCTCCGCGCTGGCGTTCATCTCCGAGTGGGAGATGCCAGCGCCGGCCGACATGCGTTGGGCCAGGCCGGGATAGAGCACACCGTGATGGCCTGCGGAGTCGCGGTGTTCGAGTTGGCCCTCCAGCACCCAGGTCACGATCTCCATGTCGCGATGACTGTGGGTGCCGAAGCCGGCCCCGGGGGCCACGATGTCGTCGTTGGAGACGATCAGCAGGCCGTGGCCGGTGTTCGTCGGGTCGTAGTGGCTGCTGAAGCTGAAGCTGTGCTTGGAGTCGAGCCAGCCCATGCGGGTGTGGAACCGGGCGCCAGCCGGTCGGACGTCGACGGCTGCAGTCACGCCGCTGGCACGATCTGAGCCTCGAGCTCGATCGTCACCTTGTCGCCGATGAGCATGCCATCAGCGCCGAGCGGCGCATTGAAGTCGATCCCGAAGTCGCTACGGAGGATCTCGCCCGATGCGCTGAAGCCGGCACGCGTGGTGTCGTAGGCGTCGACCTGCACACCGTGGAACTCGAGATCGAATGACACCGGCTTGGTCACGCCGTTGATGGTGAGGTCGCCGCTCATCGAGCTCTCGCTCACCGCGCTGGAACGGAAGGCCATGGTGGGATGGCTCTCGACGTTGAAGAAGTCGGTGCTGCGGAGGTGGTTGTCACGATCGGCGTTGTTGGTGTCGACCGAGGCGAGGTCGACGGTGGCCTCCACCACGCTCGCGGTTGGATCGTCGGCCACCGTGACGTTGCCCGAGAACGTGTTGAACCGGCCCCGCACCTTGGACAACCCCAGGTGGCGAACCGAGAAACCAACCTCGGTGTGGGCGGGCTCGATGGTCCAGGTTCCGGCGGTGAGATCAGTGGTCAACGGGTTCTCCTTTGTTCGGGCGCCCCTGCGGGCCCCTCCTTTAATGTTGAAGGAAATGGTACTTCAAGAGTTAAGGAAGTCAACGACCGGGGTATGCTTGGTGACGTGAATCACACGCCCCGCTGGCTCGACTCGACCGAGATGCGCATCTGGCTGGCCTACCTCGAAGCCACGGGGCGGGTCGGCCAGCGGCTCGAGGCGTCGCTGAAGGCAACGGGTGCGATGTCACTCGAGGACTACGAGGTGCTCGTGCATCTGTCCGAGGCCGACGGCGGCCGCCTCCGCATGACAGAGCTCTCCAATCGGCTGCTGCATTCACAGAGCAGGCTGAGTCAGCGAGTGGACCGCCTGGTGGCCCGCGACCTCGTGCGGCGCGAGAAGTGCCCCGACGATCGCCGCGGCACCTTCGCGGTGATCACCGATCACGGGTTCGACACGATCCGCAGCCTCGCCCCCCGGCACGTGGCCGATGTACGGGAGCTGCTGATCGATCAGATCGAACCCCACGAACGCGAGATCCTGGCCGACGTGCTGGAGCGGATCGCTCGGTCGGCACGAGAGGGCGACGCGGCGGTCCACCAATAGGGGCCACCCCACGCCGGCCGGCTAACGTCTCGGCCATGAAACTCGGCACCAGCATCAACTACGTCGGCGATTTCGCCAAGTCGGTCCAGGAAGTCGTCGAACTCGAGGCGGCTGGTCTCGACGTCGTGTGGGTGGCGGAGGCCTACAGCGTCGATGCCGTCAGCCAGATCGGCTACCTGGCGGCCAAGACCGAGCGCATCGAGATCGGCTCCGGCATCCTCAACGTCTACTCCCGCACGGCATCTGCCGTGGCCCAGACCGCGGCCGGGCTCGACATGGTGTCGAACGGCCGGTTCATCCTCGGCCTCGGCGCTAGCGGCCCCCAGGTGATCGAGGGCTTCCACGGTGTGCCCTACGAGAAGCCGATGGCCCGCATCCAGGAGTACATCGACGTGGTGCGGATGACGTTGCGCCGCGAGAAGGTGATCTACGACGGCAAGACCGTCACGGTGCCGCTGCCTGAGGGGGAGGGGACCGGCCTCGGAAAGCCGCTCAAGCTGATCAACCACCCGGTGCGCAACGAGATCCCGATCTGGTGGGCGTCGCTGATGCCGCTCTCGGTCAAGGCAACCGCCCGTTCGGCCGATGGCTGGCTTCCCGTGTTCTTCGTGCCCGATGAGTTCCAGCGAGTGTGGGGTGACGACCTGAAGGCCGGCCAGGCCCAGCGCGATGAGTCGCTCGGGCGCCTGGAGATCGGTGCCGGCACGATGGTGGCCATCGGCGAGGAGTTCGTCGGGGAGGGGGCCGACAAGGTGCTCGACCTCGGGCGGCCCAACACCGCGCTCTACTGGGGTGGGATGGGCGCCCGCGACAAGAACTTCTACAACACGATCGCCCGCAAGTACGGCTATGAGGAAGAGGCGATCGAGATCCAGGACCTGTATCTCGACGGCAACAAGAACGAGGCGGCGGCCGCCGTGCCCCGCGACTTCCTCGACCGGTCGAGCCTCGTCGGCCCGCCGTCCTACATCCGGGAGCGGTTGGGTGTGTGGAAGGAGGCCGGTGTCACGGTGCTGAACGTGAACGTCGCCCCCGGCCAGGACAAGGCCGGCACCCTCGGACAGCTCCGCGAGATGATGGAGGACTGAGATGGTCGACCTCGCGGCCGGCGTTCGGTTCGCCGAGCAGCGGATCGAACTCACCGATCCGGCCGGCGTCGACGTCGTCGGCGAGGTGGTGGCGGTGCCGAGTGCCAACCCGGTCAACTACCACCAGGTGATCTCCGATCACGCCGCCTGCCCGCCGATCACGATCGACGGGCAGTTGTTCGTGCCGACCGCAAGCGGCGGCCCTCACGCGACCGTGATCGTCGTGCCCGGTTCCCTCGGTGTCGGGCCGAACCACCTGGCCCACGCCGAAACGCTGTTCGCCGCCGGCTGGGCCGTGTTCGTCATCGACCCGTTCGGCCCGCGGGCCGTGGCGTCGACCGTGTCGAACCAGACCCAGTACAGCTTCGCCGCCAGCGCCTACGACGTGCTGGCGGCCGTTGGCGTGCTCGCCGCACGCCCCGAGCTGGCAGCCGACCGCATCGCCGCCCAAGGTCACAGCCGCGGCGGCTCCGCCGTCACCACCGCGGCGATGCGCCGGTTTGCCGATGCCGTGCTGGGGCCCGATCAGGCGTTGGCGGCCGTCTATGCCGCCTACCCATGGTGTGGCCACCAGTTCGTCGATGCCAGCATCGGTCCAACCGCAATGCGGGCAATCGTCGGCGATCAGGATGATTGGCTCTCGGTTCAGCAGGTACAGGCCCAGATCGCCACGGTTGCTGCCACCGGGGCTGCCGCCTCGGTGCGTGTCGTGCCGGGGGCCGCCCACAGCTTCGATCGCACCGAACCCGTGACCGCAGTGCCCGATGCCTCGGTGGCTCCCACCGCACCGACGATCGGCATCGCCGATGACGGTGCCCTCATCGACCCCTATTCGGGCCTGGCCGACGCCCACTTGGCCGACCGCGACGTGTTCGTGCAGGCCATCAAGCACGGCTTCGGGGTGAAGGGGGCCCACTACGGCGGCTCGACTGACACCGCAGCGTTGTTCACCGCCGACATGCTGGACTTCTACCGCAACGTGCTCTGAGCGCATCCGCTCGGTGCCCAGAGCAGCGCCCGATCAGATTTTTCTCGGAATCTGTAGGAACTGGGAACTGTTTGGTGCCCCGAAGCGTCTTACGACCGTGCGTGAGGTATGGGATGGCCCGGGTGGATGGCCGATCGAGCTCACAGAGCTCGATCGCGAGCACCGGATCGACTTCGTACGCCTGGCGTACATGATCGTCGGCGACCGTTTTGCCGCCGAGGAGTTGGTGGAGGAGGCGATGGCTGCGTGTGCCCCCAACTGGTCGCGCTGTGCCCACCCGCGGTTCTATCTCGTCACCCTCGTGGTGGGCCGCTGCCTGGCGTGGTTGCGCACCGACCCAACACCCGATGCTGGTGTCGCCGCCGTTCAGGGGGAGGGCGCCGGCGACGACGCCATGTGGCAGGCCCTCGGTGAACTCGACGGCAAGCGACGTGTCGCACTGGTGCTCCGGTTTCACGAACAGCTGTCCGATGCCCACATTGCCGCAGTGCTCGGGTGCTCGGCGGCCACGGTCGACACGCTGATCCCCGGCAGCGCGGGCCGCAACGCCACCGTGCACGGCGCCGACGGTGAGACATTCGAGCGGATCTTCGCCGCTGAGATGCGGGCGATGCTCCAACGGCGAGCGGCCGACGTCGGTGCATCCAAGGCCCCTGGCCTGCTCGCCTTCGAGCGCCCCAACGGGCTGGAGCCGGGAGCGGGCGACGGCCTGTTCGGCCCCGGCATCAGCTGACACGTCACTGGCGGCAGCTGGCGCCTGGCTGGCCTGGCCGGTAAGAAGCGGGGATGGAGATCAGCGTCGCCGGCATGTTCGGCAACAGCCCCCGTCGTGACGGAGCCTTCGTGAAGGCCACCGCCCAGACGCTCGAACAGCTCGGGTTCCGTGCGCTCTACGCCCCCGAGCACGTGGTGTTCTTCCCGGCCTATGAGTCGAAGTACCCCTACTCCGAGGACGGGTCGGCCCGGTGGGGCCCGGAGACCGGCATCTACGATCCGCTCTTCGTGGCCATGCTGGCCCTCGATGCCACCACCACCCTCCGATTCTGCACCGGCATCGTGATCCTGCCTCAGCGGCCTGCGCTGCTGTCGGCCAAGGAGGTCCTGACGCTCGACCACTTCAGCGGTGGCCGATTCGAGTTCGGCGTCGGCAGCGGCTGGTCGTGGGAGGAGTACGCCGCGCTCGGCGTGCCCTTCGAGCGGCGCGGGCGGCGCATGGACGAGTACATCGAGGCCATGCGCGTGGCCTGGACCGAGGACCGCGCCACCTTCCACGGCGAGTTCGTCTCCTTCGACGACGTGGTGCTCAACCCGAAGCCGGTCACCCCGGGTGGGCCTCCCATCATCGTCGGCGGGAGCGCGCCGGCGGCGATGCGACGGGCCGCACGGATGGGCGCCGGGTGGTACGGCTGGTGGCCGGACCACTACGACATCGAGACCCACACCGCCGAGTTCGCCGAGGTGCTGGCGGCAGAAGGCCGATCGATGACTGACGCCGACTTCAGCTGCCGGATCGGCGTGCCTCTCACAACGGAGACACCCGACGAGATCGCAGCGAAGCTCGACACGCTCCGCCGCCTCGGATACGACGAAGCGGTGCTGGTCGGGCCTCTCCCCACCAAGACGATGGAGGAGGCGCTGGCGGGGCTGGCCGAGGTGGCCGGCCTCTCCTAGAGGCTCCGGGTTGTCGCGATCAGGACAGGAGCCAGCCGCCGTCCACGTCGACGGTCGTCCCGGTCACGAAGTCGTTCGTCAGGCAGAACAGGATCCCCTGAGCCACTTCGTCGGCGGTGCCGGCTCGGGGGATCAGGTGATTGGCGGTCGCCTGCTCGTAGAACTGGGCCCGTTGCTCGCCCTCGGTCGGCACCATGGGCGTGTCGATCGTGCCGGGGGAGACCACGTTGATCCGCTTCGGCGTGATCTCGGGTGCCACCGAGCGCACGAGGTGCTCGACGGCAGCACCGACCGAGGCGATCGCAGAGAAACCGGGCTTGCAGCGGCGGGCCGGGGAGCCGCTCACGAGCACGATCGACCCGTCGTCGCTGAGGTGGGCGGCGCCGTGGCGCACCACGTTGGCGTAGCCCCAGAGCTTTGCGAACGATCCCTGGAACCCGCCCATGTCCATCTCGGTGAATGGGCCGACAGCTCGTGCGCCGCCGGTCGCTGCACTCACCAGCGCGTGATAGGGCCCCTCGGCTGCGAGGAGGTCGGCCACGGCCTGTTCGTCGGTCACGTCGCATGCGGCGAGGCGTACGCCGTCTGGCACGGCCCCCACCCGATCCGGGTTGCGGCTGACTGCCACCACCTCGGCGCCGGCCGCCGCGAGCTGGGTGGTGGTCGCCAGCCCGATTCCAGACGTTCCACCGAACACGATCGCCTTGCGGCCCTGCAGCTCCATGGTCATTCTCCTTGGTCCCCACTCGACGTTGCTGGCGGACCTTAGCGCTCCGTCGCGCTTGTGGCCGACTGCCAGCTTTCGGGAACGGTGCCTGGTTGCGTACTGTGCCCACCAGACGAGGAGGTCCCCGATGCTGAAGCCGAAACAACTGGGCCGGAACTGTGGCCTCCGGGTACCACCGCTGTGCCTGGGCACGATGAACTTCGGCGTGCCCGGTCGAGGCCACCAGGGTGACTGGACGCTCGACATCGACGCCGCCCGTCCCATCTTCGAGGCGGCGCTCGCCCAGGGCATGTTCTACTTCGACACCGCCGACATCTACGGCGTCGGTGCCACCGAGGAGGTGGTGGGCGCACTGTTGCGCGAACTCGCACCCCGGGAGGAGGTGGTGTTGGCCACCAAGGTGTCGATGCCGATGGGGCGGGGCGCCAACCTCGGAGGCCTGTCTCGCAAGCACATCATCGAGGGCGTCGACGCGTCGCTGCGCCGGCTCGGCGTGGACTACCTCGACAAGCTCGTCATTCACCGTCATCCCCACGGGATTCCCGGGCAGGCCCAACCGCCGATCACCGAGACCCTGGAGGCCCTGCACGACCTCGTCCGGGCCGGCAAGGTGCTCTACCTCGGTGCGTCGTCGATGTTTGCGTGGCAGTTCGTGGAGCTGCAGATGACCGCGGCCCAGGACGGGTGGACCCCGTTCGTCTCGATGCAGACCCACTGGAACCTGATCTATCGCGAGGAGGAGCGGGAGATGATCCCGTACTGCGACCAGAGCGGCGTGGCCGTGATGCCGTGGTCACCGCTCGCCCGTGGCATCCTCGCCGGCTCGTACCGGGGTGGGCTCGATGGCGGCTCGACGGTCCGCTCGTCGGGCCAGGACCGGGCCCGCACCGAGAGGCTGTATCGGGGCGACGCAGACTTCGCCATCGCCGATCGGGTGGTCGAGGTGGCGGAGCGGATCGGCCACTCACCGGCCCAGGTGTCGCTGGCCTGGCTGTTGTCGAAGCCGGAGACGGCCGCCCCCGTCGTCGGCGTCTCCAAGGTGTCGCAGCTCGATCAGCTCGTCGAGGCCTGCTCGATCGAACTCGATGCGGACGACGTCGCCTATCTCGAGGAGCTCTACCAGCCGGTGGAGAACCTGTTGTCCTCCGGCTACTCCTGATCGGGCCCCGTCGCCGCTGATCCGGTATGGTTCCCGCCAACGGGTTGGGGCAGCCGGGAGGTGGGCGAATGGCTGATGCCGACGATCTTCCCACGTGGACGCATGTCGCCAGCGGGCCGCAGGCCACCGCACCGCCGGTTGTCGACCAGTCCGGACCCCGGCCATGGGTCCACACGCTGCGACGTGTGCTGCTCGTGATCGCTGTGCTGGTGGTGTTCATGGCCATCGGGTATGGCGTGGCCTGGTTGCTCGACGGTGGCACTGCCCTCCTGGGCTGAATCACCAGGCGAAGAAGTCCGGGTCGGCCCACGTGCTGCCCGACGTGGTGTGGGGATGGCGCCACGGCGTGGCACGGCGCGGGTGGCGGGAGACTGGCGCGGCGCTCGGGCGACGAAGCCAGCACGAGAGTTCGTGTTGGAGATCGACTGTCACAGGCTCGGTCGGCGCGAAGTCGATGACCACACGACCGACGCCCGGCGTCGCCGGTGAACTGGTCTGCACCTTCTTCCCGCCTCTGATTGCCCGTAGTGCCCCGCTACGGATCGGACGGCGCCCTCAGGCCCGCCGACACCCGCCACGCCGTCACCCTAGTCGTACGCCAGCGGCCCTGTCGGGCGCCGCCCGGCCGGTTCTGGGCAGCCGCTCGAGGTCGCTCAGGCCTGCTCGGCGGTGGGGCGAGGGTGCTGGTAGGTCGCCTGGGTGGGGCGTTGGTACGGCTCGGTCAGCGGAAAGGCCTCGACCAGCTCCTGGGCCTGGCGCACCCAGTCGTCGCGGCGAATCCGGCCGGGGAACGCCGGCAGGGCCTCGCCGACCGCGGCCACGCCTTCGTCGTCGAGCGTGGCCAGCTGTTCCCACGAACAGATGCCGTTCTCGTTCAGCATGCGTTCCATGGCAGGCCCGATGCCTCGGATGACCTTGAGGTCGTCGCTATGGGCGGCGCCGGCGATGCCGAGTGCGGTGACCCCGGCCTGCCACGCGCCAACCGGCGCGACCGGTGGCGTGGCCTGGGCGAGCCGGGATGCGAACTCGTCGGCGCGAGCCAGCGCCTCGTCGCGCTCGTGCTTGAGGCGGTCCACGTCGGCGCGCAGGGCCATGACCTCGGCCTCACCGGGCTGCTCCGCGAGCCGGCGAGCCTCCTTCAAGTCGAGATGCACGGCCTGGAGTTCGACATCGGGCATCTCGGCCAACGCGGCGTCGCCTTCGGTTCCGAAGGCGGTCGCGGTCACCCGGTCACCTCGGTCGTGCAGTGCGATGATCTCCGCACCGTTCGGGGGTACGTCAGCCAACACCACGTCATCGTCGGCCGCGGTCAGGGCCAGATCGGCGGCGTCGATCTCGATCTCCGGGGATGGGGCATCGGCCCGATCGCCTGCAGTGGGGGCCCGAGCGGCCGCCAGCTCCTCTGCGAGCGCCGTCTCCTCAGCCCGCCGGAGCCGCTCCTCGGCCTCAGCGTCGGGTCTGGCATCGAGCTCGAGGGCATCGAGGCGATCGAGGCGTGGCTGGAGGTTGTGGAGCTGCATACGGAGACGATCCGTCTCAGCCTCGGCATTGAGCCACAGCTGCTCGAACCGGGTGGCCGTGCGTTCCCGCCGCCACCAGCACCACGCCGCGCCGAGTACACAGCCCACAGCGAGGCTGAGCACGATGGCGATAGGCATGGTTTCGAGCCATGACGGCATCTCGGAGGTCCTTTGGCATGTGCTGCGGCGGGCTCTACACACCAAGCAAGGGCATGCGTGTCTGTCTCTGACGACGTGTCCAGCTCGACGTTTGTCGCGCCTTCTCGGTCGCCGAAGCGGGTCGCCCACCGCCAGACGGCTTCCAGCCTATGCCACTCTCGACCGCAACGACAGGGTTGAGCGAGCGTGTTGCGTCAGGTGTAGGGCGTCGCTGCAGCGCCCCTCGTCCTAGAGGAGCCGGTCGAGGGTGGCCCTTGTGATGGCGGCCAGCTCCGGGCGGGCCACGACGAATCCCTCCACAATCGGGCGCCGCTTGTTGTACACGATCTGGTCGCCGTGGATGTCGCTCACCACCAGACCCTTGGCGGCTGCCACGGCTGCCGGGGCGCACACGTCCCATTCGTAGAGGCCGCTGGCGTGCACGTACACGTCGGCGGCGCCGGCCACGACCAGCATCGCCTTCACCCCCGACGACCCACAGGCCGTGACCCGGCCCCCGACCTCGTCCGCCACCTCTGCCGCGAAGTAGAGATTCGATCGTCCACAGATCACGAGTGGTTCCGCCCGGCCCGGACGATCGGCCCACGGACGGTCGATCGTTGCAGTGGAGAACGTCTCGTTCATGCCCGGTACAGCCACGGCGGCTGCCGTCGGCAGGTCATCGGTGACGAGGGCGACGTGCACGGCCCATTCCATTGAGTCTCGGAACGGGAAGTCGTGGGTGCCGTCGAGCGGGTCGACGATCCAGGTGCGACCACCGTCGAGCCGTCGCCGGTCCTCGCTGCCTTCTTCCGACAGCACCACGTCGTCGGGGCGGTGCTCGGCGAGCCAGCCCGTGAGCAGGTCGTGGCCGAGTTGATCGCCCCGGTCGCGCAGGGTCCACGCGCCCACCCCGGCGGCGAGTGCCTGTTCCTTCATCTCGGCCAGCGCCGCCCCTGCTGATGCTGCCATCGCGGTGGCCAGCTGGTGATCGTCGGTTGGATCGGGGCAGGGCAGCTCGGCCGATGCCTCAGGGTCGGGTTGGTGCATCGAGAGGGAAACTCAGTCGTCGGCCGTCAGGCCGCTGAGGTCGGCGTTCGCCGTGCCGGCGCGTGGCTTGCGGCCAAGCGCCATCTCGGGGGGCAGGATGTCCGACACAGGGAGAGTCTGGCCTGGATCGCTGTAGTAGCCGAGGGCGTAGTTGCCCATCGTGTAGCCGAGGAGCTCCTGGAGGTCGGGATCGAGATCCCGGGCCACTGCCGGCGGGCACGAGAGGAACTGGTTCTCTTCGGTGCGCAGCCACCCCAGGCAGTAGGTGAGGTTGAGGCCGATCCGGTTGGCGTCGGACTCGTTCGCCCCGCCACCGTGGATGACCGAGCCGGAGTAGAGCAGCACCGAGCCGGCCTCCATCTCCGCCTGCACCTTCTCCTCCGTGGCGGCTCGTCGCTCGTCAGGCCAGGCCGGGCTCCCAGGCACCACGCGAGTGGCCCCGTTCTCGGCCGTGAAGTCGGTGAGGGCCCAGATCGTGTTGCACTGGGGCTCGATCGATGCCGGGATGTATCCGCCCCAGGCGAGTCGATCGCGGTGGAGGGGCTGCGAGCCCTGACCGGGCCTGATCGTGATCACCTGCGTGAGGTGCACCTGGATGCGGTTGGTGTAGGGCGCGAGGAACTGCTCGGCCACGTCGAGCACCACTGGGTCGGTGAGCAGCGTGCGGCACGTCTCGCTGCGGGCCACCAGTGCGCCGGTGCGCGAGGTGAGCCGCCCGGTGAAGTCGTCGCGGCCTCCTGGCGTCTGCTCGATCCATGGGTCCAACTCGTCGAGGAGTTGCTGCCGGCGGCCGTCGGGCAGGAGGCCCTCCACCACAGCTGCGCCGTCGCTCTGGAGCGCATCGACCACCGCGGCACGATCGGCATCGGGCGGAAACGTGCGCAGAGAGGCCATGCCCAACCGTAGCGTTCCCCTGGCGAGCGGTCCCAGAGCGGCGTGATCTCTGCGGTGCGATCTGGGCGGCTCAGCGCGCTGGCGTTACCCTACGGAGCCGTGCATGTGGATGGTACGAGACGACGGGTGCGGTGGCTGGCGTTCCTTGTCACGGTGCTCGGCGTCGTGGCCGTGGCCGGCCTGCCGGCCGGTGCCCAGGGTGACGGCAGCGAGCAGGTCGACCTCACGGGCGAGACCCTGGTGGTGGCCACCAAGCCGCTCGAACCTTTCGTGTTCATCGACTCCGAGGAGACCGACGGCTCGGGCCTGCGGGGCTACAGCATCGACGTGTGGGTGGAGCTGGAGGACCGTCTCGGATTCGAGACGGAGTGGCTGATCGAGGAGAGTGTCGGCGACATTCTCGACAGCACCCAGAGCGGCGACGCCGACGTCGCGATCGCTGGCATCTCGATGACCGCCGAACGCGAGACGTTCGTCGACTTCACCCACCCCTACTACGACTCGGGGCTCCAGGTTGCCACCCGCCCCGGCAGCAGCGGTGCCATATCCAGCATCGTCGGGCTTGCCACGAGCAGGCCGGTGCTGTTGTTGTTCGGCGGGCTCGTGGTGCTCACGCTGGTGGTCGCCCACTTGATCTGGCTGAGCGAACGCCGGTCCAATGACGAGTTCCCGATGGGCTACCGCGAAGGCGTGAGCGAGGCGCTGTGGTGGTCGACAGTGAGCGTGATCACCGGAGGCGAGGCGGTGAAGAACATCCGCCGCCCGATGTCGCGGTTGCTTGCCGTGGCCTGGATGGTGATCGGCCTGTTCCTGATCGCCTTCGTCACCGCCCAGGCTGCCTCCCAGCTGACGCTGAACCAGCTCCAGAGCGACATCACCGGCCTCGAGGACCTGCCCGGCCGCTCGGTGGTCACGGTGGAGGGCACGGTGGCCGAGACCTTCCTGCGTGAGGTGAACACACCCACCGACACCGTCACCGACCTCGAGGTGGCGCTGGAGGCCGTGGCCAACGGCCGCTACGACGCCGTGGTGTTCGATGCGCCCGTCCTGGCCTATCGGGCCAACACCGACTACTCGGGCCGGCTGGATCTCGTTGGCTCGACGTTCGCCCCCGATCCCTACGGGATCGCACTCGTGTCGGGTAGTCCCATCCGTGAGGCAATCAACGCCGAGCTGCTGGCGATGTCGCGTGACGGCACGCTGGAGACGCTGAACGAGAAGTGGCTGGGCGTCAGCCGCTGAGCTGTTCCCGCCACCGCTAGCGTGGGCGGCGATCATGGCGAGTCAATCAGGCGGCGATGGCACCTGGGATTCCGTGGTGCGCCCCTCGCCCTTGCGGGCGGGTCTTCGTGTCGCGACCCTCAGCGGTGTGCTGATCGCAGCTGTCGCCGGGCTCTCTGCCCCGGTTCTGCCCCCGGCCCGCGCTGGCGCTGCGCTCGAACCCACCGAGGCCCTGCGCTCGGAAGCGCTGGCCCCGAGCCCCCAGGCCCTGCGCTCGGCCCCGGTGGCGGCGGCCGGATTCCGGCCCGACCCCGCAGCCTGGCGCGACGCGTCGATCCGCCCGTCGGTCACCACCGTCTCGGCTCGTGAACGGGCCTGGGTGCAGGCCGAAGCGGAGCGCATCGATGCCGGCATCACCCTGGTGGCCGAGGTGCGAGGGCGCAGCATTACCACCTACGCGGCCCCGAGCGATGATGCGCGGACGCTCCGCAGCTTCGACAATCCCAGGCCGAGCGGGGCGCCGTTGGTGTTCCGGGCGCTGTCAGCCCCGACCGACGGGTGGGTTGAGGTCCAGCTGCCGATCCGTCCGAACGGCTCCACGGGCTGGATCAAGGCCGAAGACGTCCTGTTCACGAAGAACCCGTACCGGCTGGAGTTGGATCTCGCCCAGCATCAGCTCGTGGTGTTCCGCGGTCAGGCCGAGATCATCAGAGCCGACGTTGCCCTCGGCACCGGCGAGACGCCGACGCCGGTCGGTGAGTACTACATCACCGAACTGTTGCGGCCCCCCAACCCGAACGGCCTGTATGGAACCTACGCCTACGGATTGTCGGGCTACAGCCCAACGCTCACGTCGTTCAACGGCGGGCCTGGGCTCATCGGCATCCACGGCACCAACGAGCCCCATCTGCTCGGCACGAACGTGAGCCACGGCTGCATCCGGGTGCACAACCAGGTGATCACCGAGATGGCGGGTCTGTTGCCGCTTGGCACGCCGGTGTCGATCCGGGCCGACGGCACCGCCGACCCGTCCGCCGTTCGGTAGGTGTCGATCGGCCGCAGCGGCGTAGTCCACATGGCTTGTTGACGAGGTCTGGCTCAATGAGCGCCGCGGCCAGGCCGACTGGCGCAAGATGGCTCCGATCGATCAGCTCTGGGTACTTGTCGCTACTGCTCTCGTCCTTGTCATGCAAGGCGGATTTCTCCTGCTCGAAGCAGGTATGACGAGAGCCAAGAACTACATCAACGTGGCCGTGAAGAACCTCGCCGACCTGGGTCTGGCAGTGGTTCTGTTCTGGTTCTTCGGGTACGGCTTGATGTTCGGATCAAGCCAAGCCGGGTGGATCGGGTTCTCCGACTTCGCGTTGGACCTGGCACTCGTCGATTCCGACGTGGCTGTGCTCTTCCTGTTCCAGGTGGTGTTCGCCGGCACGACCGTGACGATCATCTCGGGAGCGATCGCCGAGCGCACAGCATTCCCGGGCTACATCCTGGTGGTCTGCTCGATGGCGTTCATCTACCCGATCTTCGGTCACTGGGTGTGGGGAGGTGGCTGGCTCTCGAGCCTCGGGTTCGTCGACTTCGCTGGTTCAACAGTGGTGCACAGCATGGGTGGTTGGGCGGCGCTGGCCGCTGCGCTGATCATTGGGCCCCGGGCTGGGCGCTTCGGAGCTGACGGATCGAGTGCGATCAGGCCGTCCAATCTTCCAATGGCCATGACCGGCGGCATCCTCCTCTGGTTCGGCTGGATCGGGTTCAACGGTGGCTCGACCCTCGTCTTCGACGAGAGCGTGGCCGGTGTGATTGCGATAACGGTCATCGGGGGTGCCTTCGGGCTGGTGACTGCCCTGATGTTCGTCTGGTGGCACCTGGGCTACCCGGCCCCCGCCGCGCCCCTGAACGGCGCGCTGGCCGGGCTCGTCGCCGTCACTGCCGGCGCCCACGCTCTGAACACGTGGTCTGCAGCCATTGTTGGTGCGATCGGAGCCCTCGTTGCGCTCTGGGTGGAGCACGTGATCGAGCAGCGGGGCATCGATGATGCGGTTGGCGCCATCCCGGTTCACCTTGGGGCCGGGGTCTGGGGCACGCTGGCCACTGGCATCTTCGGGCGATCCGATGCACTGGGAACCGACCTGGGTCGGCTGAGCCAGATCGGCGTACAGCTGCTCGGGATTGCAACAGCTGCGGTGTGGGGGTTCGGGCTGTGTTGGGTGATCTTCAAGTGGATCGACTCGATGACGGCGCTGCGGGTGTCCGAGCAGGACGAGCTCGACGGGCTCAACATCGCCGAGCACCGTGAGCCGACAGCACTCATCGAGCTCCTACACCACCTCCAGTACCAGACCGAGACGGGTGCGATCGCCGACCCGATCGAGTCCGAGGCGTTCACCGAGGTCGGGCAGATCGCGGATCAGTTCAATGAGCTGACCACCCAGCTTCGAGCGATGGCCGGCGTTGCCGAGCAGATCGCCGATGGTCGCCTCGACATGGAGATCGTTCCCCGATCCAAGCTCGACACGTTCGGGCTGGCGTTCCGACGGATGGTCGGAGATCTACGTTCGACGGTGGGAGCGATCGCCACCACGACATCGGGCCTCGACGACTCGGTTGCCAGCCTGCGCCGGCTGACTGATGACATCGAGGACGGCGTCGACGTTCAGCGAGATGGCGTGACTCAGGGCCAAGATGCGTTCGCGCAGGTGTCGAACCTGATCGACGAGCTCGTGGGCGAGGTCAACGACCTTGGTGCGAGCACCACGACGGCGCTCGATCAGCTCGTCGCCTCGATGGACCGGAGCCACGCCGCCCAGTCGGGCAACAAGGGGTTCGGGATCGAAGACGGCGAGGACCTGCTCAAGGCGGTCGAGTCGATCGCCTCGTCGGCGGTCGAGATCACCTCGATCGTCGACGTTGTGCGTTCGATCGCCGACACGACGAACCTGCTGGCACTCAATGCCCACATCGAGGCGCACCATGCCGGTGGCGAGACCGGAGCCTCGTTCTCGATCGTGGCGGAAGAGGTTCGTCAGTTGGCCAACGGGACGGTGCAGTCGGTGAAGAAGATCGAGAGTCAGGTCGCGGCACTGCGTACGAGCGCCGACTCGGCCGTTGGCATCGTGCACGGGGTGCTGAGCGATGTGGAGTCGCTCAACACGACCTTCTCCCAGCTGAGCGCGGGGGTTGGTACCACTGCCGAGGATCTCCAGTCCCGTGCGGGCGCGGCCCAGGCGGCCATGGAGGCGATCAGCGACGTCAGCACGAAGAACGCCACCACTGCGGCTGAGGTGCGTGAGGTGGCTACCAGCGTTGAGCAAGGGATCGAAGGCGTTGGCGGGCAGCTGAAGCGCTTCCTGACGTGATGCGCTGAGCTCCGCTCCTGTCTCGCATCGGGGCTCGCCGTACGATTACCCCATGGTGCATGATCCCGACGCCCTCCGGCGCTACCCCCATCCGTCGTCGCGCGCAGCAGTGCTCGCCACCGATGGGGTGGTGGCGACCAGCCAGCCCCTGGCGGCCCAGGCGGGGCTCGACGTGCTCGCCGACGGCGGGAACGCTGTCGACGCGGCGATCGCCGCTGCGGCCACGCTGACCGTGGTCGAACCCTGCTCGAACGGCCTCGGCAGCGATGCCTTCGCCATCGTGTGGGACGGGTCGGAGCTGCACGGCCTCAACGGCTCGGGCCGATGGCCAGCGGCCTATGACGCCGACGAACTCCGCGCCGCCGGGCACCGCGAGGTGCCCCAGCGGGGCTGGACGCCGGTGACCGTGCCCGGGGCCGTCGACACCTGGGATGCCCTCCACGGCCGGTTCGGTCAGCTCGACATGGCGCGGATCCTCGAACCCGCCCATCGCTACGCCGTGCGCGGGCACCCCGTGTCGCCGGTGGTGTCTCGTCAGTGGCGGGCGTCGGCCCAGTTCTTCGGCGCACTCGACGACCCCGCCATCGCAGACTGGAGCACGGTGTTCGCCCCCGGCGGTCGAGCGCCCGAGGCAGGGGAGATGTGGGCCAGCCCTGGCCATGCCCGCACGCTGGCCCGGCTGGCATCGCACGGCCTGCGGGAGTTCTACGAGGGGGAGATCGCGGCGGCCATCGTCGACTACAGCACTCGCACGGGGGGCCGGATGACGGCCGACGACTTGGCTTCGCACCGAGCTGAGTGGGTCGACCCGATCTCGGTGGCCTACCGCGATCACGAGGTGTGGGAGATCCCGCCGAACGGGCAGGGCCTGGCCGCGCTCCTGGCCATTGGCGCAGTGGCCCATCACGACATCGGGGCGCGAGCCCACGTCGACGCCGAGGCGTGGCACACCCAGATCGAAGCCATGAAGCTCGCCTTCGCCGACTCTGATGCTGCCGTGGCCGACCAGCAGCATGTGCCGGTGCCCGTCGCCGAGCTGCTCGCCCCGGATCGGTTGGCGGCCCGGGCAGCCGAGATCGGCCCCCTCGCCGGACCGGCCCCGAACGGCGAGCCGGTCCGCGGCGGCACCGTGTACCTCTGCACCGCTGACCGCGACGGGATGATGGTGAGCTTCATCCAGTCCAACTACATGGGCTTCGGTTCGGGGGTGGTGGTGCCCAGCCATGGGGTGTCGCTGCAGAACCGGGGCGCCGGGTTCGTGCTCGACGCGGCCCATCCCAACGTGGCGGCGCCGGGCAAGCGGCCCCGCCACACGATCATTCCCGGTTTCCTCACCAGGGCCGGCACCCCGGTCGGGCCCTTCGGCGTGATGGGTGGCGAGATGCAGCCTCAGGGGCATCTCCAGGTGGTGTCGGGCCTCGTCGACCACGGGCTCAACCCCCAGGCCGCACTCGATGCCCCTCGGTGGCAGGTCGACCGCGACGGCACCGTCAACCTGGAGCCTCAGGTACCAGCGGAGATCGTGGCCGCACTGGCCGAACGAGGTCATCCGACGAAAGTGGCCACCAGCCGCCTCCCGTTTGGTCGAGGTCAGATCATCGTTCGCGATGACCAGGGCGTCTACGCCGCGGGCTCCGAGCCGCGGGCCGACGGCGCTGCGGTGGGCCGTTGAGCCCTCGCATCCGTACGGGAGGCCGCCCCATGGGTTCGACCTCCGCCGAGGGGCCAGACGCCCTCCCCCCGAGGCCCCGCGTCGGGAGCACCCGCAGGATCGGGCCGTCGGCGAAGCGGGGTGCGGGTCCGAAGCATTCGATCACCCCCGGCGGTACGGAGATGTCGGCCACGTAGAGGTCACCAACGAGGGGGTGGCCCCGCAGTCCGACCTTCGGGGCGGCAAGGGTGAGCGTTGCCGTGGCCGCCACGGCAACGCCGGGCACGGTGCCCGTGGCCGTGTCGAGCCCGCTCGGGGCATCGAGCGAGATCACCTGGCGATAGCCGGTGCTGGCTTCGATCAGGGCGGCCGCTCGTCCCCGCGGTGGCCCGACGAGTGAGTAGCCGATCAGGGCGTCGACGAACACGTCGGCCGGCGGAGGGTCGTCGGCGAGGCTGATCGGCAGGCCTTCGACGATTGCGAACTGGTGTGCAGTCACGTCACCCATCGCGGCCACGGTTCGGGTGGTGCACACCGTGACGGCAACGCCGGCGTTGGCAAGGTGGCGGGCCGCCGCCAGCCCGCCGCCCCCGTTGCCGCCCGTTCCGACGGCCACCACGGCCGTGGATGGCGCCACGAGGTCGAGGGTGAGGCGGGCGAGATTGCGGCCCGCGTTCTCCATCATCTGCACGAGATGGATCTCGAGGTCGTCGACCATCACCCGATCGACCTCCACCATGTCGGCTGTGCCCAGCCAGGCGATGTCGGTCTCGGAGACCGCGGGGAAGCTCGCCCGCCCGGCCTCAGCCATCGAGTGGTGCGTAGGTGGGGGCGACGGCCAGATGCCAGTCGGTGCGCACCTGGTGGGCGTGGGCCGCTGCGAGCACCATGGCATCGGCGAAGGGCAACCCGACGATCTGGAGCCCGAGCGGCAGACCGTCGTCATCGAAGCCCATGGGCGCCGACACCGCCGGGAACCCGGTGCTGTTCCAGGCTGGGGTGTGGAGGGCCTGGGTGGCGATCTGCTCGGCGGTCGCTCCCGACAACGGTGCTGCCCCGTACCCGGTGGTGGGGCTGACGAGGAGGTCCAGGCCGAGGTCACCCATCAGCGTGATGACGTCGGCTCGGGCCCGCTGCCTGACTCGTTCGATCTGCACGAGGTCGCCAGCGCTGATCAGTGCGCCCTGGGCGATGGTGAGTCGGGTGGGGCGTCCGTAGTCAGACCAACTGCTGGCCAGCAGGTTTCGATGCCAGGCGAATGCCTCGGCCTGCAGGGCCAGGAACGTGCCCGTGGACAGCTGGTCGTACAGAGGGATCTCCACTTCGACGGGTTCCGCTCCGGCATCGCTGAGCTCAGCCACCGCAGCGTCGAACGCAATCCTCACCTCGGGGGCCGACGCATCCCACACCCGATCGTTGGTGATCACGCCGATCCGTACACCTTCGAGGCCCCGATCGATCATGGCCAGGTGCGCGGTGGCGGGTCGCACCACCGACGTGCGATCCGACTCGTGGGCGCCGGCCATCACGTCGAGCATCGCTGCGCAGTCCCAGGCGCTGCGGGCCATGGGCCCGATGTGGTCATAGCTCAGGCCGAGAGGCACACAGCCCGATTTCGGCACCAGCCCGTACGTGGGCTTGTGACCGGTGATCCCGTTGTAGGACGCCGGGAGCCGCACGCTGCCGGCGGTGTCGGTACCGAGGCCGCCCAGGAACTGGCCGGAGGCAACGCCGTTCGCCGTACCCGAGCTCGAGCCGCCGGCCCAACGCTCCAGATCCCAGGGGCAGCGGGGAATCGGAAACGGTTTGGTGGCATCAGGGCGACCGATCGCAAACTCCATCGTGGTGGTCTTGCCCATCAACACTGCGCCGGCACCCCGGAGGCGCTGCACAACCGGGCCATCACCCTGATCACCCCAGCTGGGGTCGAGCACCAGGCTCTGGGCCGTTGTCGGCCCGTCGTCGGTGGAAAGGATGTCCTTGATCCCCAGTGGGATGCCGTGCAGCGGGCCCCGGTCGCGCCCCGCGGCCAGCTCGGCGTCGGCCTGGGTGGCCGCAGCCAGGGCCGCCTCGTTGTCGCGGCGCAGGTAGGTGCCAACCGCCTCGTCGATCGAGTCAGACGCCCGCTGCAACCGGGCCACCAGGTCGACGCTGGTCAGCGACCCGTCCCGCAGTGCTACACCGGCGGTCTCGATTGTCAGCGGCGCCTTCATCGGTCGAGCGCCTCGGGCCCGTCGGCGGCGAACACAGCCGCTGTCACCCCGTCCCCGACGTCGACGGCGTGAAACTCGGCCATCGATCGACGGAGGCCGCCGTAGAGCCGGCCCAGGCGTTCGATCTCATCGGCCGGCACGTCGTCGAGGCCTGCTGCGCTCAGCAGCGTGGCTACCGTGGTGGTGTGGTCGGATTCCATCGTCGTACCCCCTGCATCCCCGAGCGTAGATCGGCTGGTGGGGTGGGGCACGAGGACCGCCCGACGGTGACCGTGCGCCGGTGGCGGGTCACGGCCGCGGCGCTTGGCTGCGTGTTGGTGGCCGCCGCCTGTGCCGCACCCGACGATGGCGCCGAGCTCGCCGACCCCACGGCGACCTCGTCCGCATCCGAGGCGCAGGCCTCGGCGTCGACGGCAGCAGCCGCAGGGGAAGCCGATGCGGCGCCCTCCGGGGCGATCGACTGGCGTCGAGGTCGGGTCGAGCCCGATCCGGCACCGGTCGTTGGTCGCACCGACGTGGCCGTGACCGGCAATCGAGTGGTGGAGGCGAGCAGCGACCTCGCGGCCATCGAGGCCGTGGTCGCCGAGCTGCCGGCGGCGCCGGCGTGGGTGATTCCCTGGCCCGACCCGACCGCAGACGTCCAGCAGTGGCTGGTGACGCTGGTCGACGGGCGGGAGCTGCTGGTGGAGGAGGCCGAGGTGAGTTCCTCTGGCACAGTGGCGCAGGTCGGGGATGAGCCAGTGCCCGTCGACGCGTTGTGGAACGACGGCAGGGTCTTCGTCGAGCCGGCCTACCGCGGTGGTGAGATGGCCATCGATGCGCTCGACGATGCCCGGTTGGTGACCGACGGTGAGATCGAGGTCACGCTCGTCGGCCCCACCGACCGGTATGCCCACGGCGTGCTCGGCGACGCCATCGAGGCATCGGCAATCGAGATTCTCGATCTCGAATCGCAGAAGCGAACCCGGATCGAGATCGACGCTCCGGCGGTGATCGAGGGTAACTCCCCGATGCTCGCCGACGTGGACGGCGACGGTGCGACCGACGTGGTGGTCACCCGGAGCGACCCGACCGACGGCGCGCGGCTGGAGGTCTACCGCGTCGACGGTTCGCTCCTGGCGTCGTCGGCCCCGATCGGCCGCCCCAACCGGTGGCGAAACCAGCTGGCTGTCGCCCCCACCGGCCCGAACGGGGAGATCGAGCTGATCGATGTTCGTACTCCGCACCTCGGCGGCACGGTGCAGTTCTTCCAGCTCGACGGCGACGAGCTGGTTCTGGCGGCGAACTCGTCTTCGGACTTCACGAGCCACGTGTTCGGTTCCCGCAACCTCGACATGGGAATCGTGGCCGACGGCACTGGCGACGGCCGCCCCGACGTGATCGTGCCCCGCCAGGACCGACGAGCCTTCGCGGTGATCGCTCGCACCGAGGCGGGCGTCGACGTGACCCTGTTCGAGCTCCCAGCGGAGATCACCACCAACATCGCTGCCGCCGCGACCGACGGTGGTTTGGCGGTTGCCATGGGCACGAGCGACGGTCGACTGTTGGTCTGGTCGCCCTGACCGCGTCCGCCGCTACGGTGACCGCCATGGACACCTCCGAGCGACCGACCATCACCGTTCCTGGCGGCGACGCCCCATCCGATCTGGGGGTCGAGGACCACGTCGTGGGCGACGGGGCCGAGGCCACGGCCGGCATGCAGGTCCACGTCGACTATGTGGGCGTGTCGTGGAGCACGGGCAAGGAGTTCGACGCCTCGTGGAACCGGGGTGACCCCCTCACGTTCACCCTCGGCGCCGGCCAGGTCATCAAGGGGTGGGACGAGGGCGTCGCCGGGATGCGGGTGGGCGGCCGTCGCACCATCACCATCCCACCCGACATGGGCTACGGCGCCGCTGGTGCCGGTGGCGTGATCGCACCCAACGAGACGCTGATCTTCACCGTCGACCTCCGCCAGGTGGGCTAACCCGCTCCTGATCGGCGGCGTCGGCCTCCACCGCCGCCACCAACCGGCGGCCCACGTCGGGCACCGCATCGAACACCACGCTCCATGGCGCCATCGTGGTTGCCGTCGCGTTCGGCGCTGTGATGCGCCGGCCAGCCTCACCGATCGCCCGGTCGAACACGGCAACGGCCGCTGCCTCACGGGAGCGGGTTGTGGTCAGCCCGTTGAACACGGCGTCGTGGTGGTACACCTCGATCAGAGCGGCCCCCTCGCGCACGAACTCCGCGCGAATCGCCTCCAGCATCGCCCGGGACAGAACCACACCGTCCCGCTGGAGCCGGCCCAGGACGGTGCTGGCGATGTCGACCGCCATCCGATGGAGCCCGTCGCCCGCGTCGTCGGGCGAGAGTGGCTGGTGCTTGTGGTCGTAGGCAGACGCAATGGCCACCTGGCACATCTCACGCGGCCGGCAGCGTTCCTGGATCTCGCCGAGTACCCCGACCTCGAGGCCCCAGTCGGTCGGGAGGAGCAGCTCGGCGGCCAGTGACGTGTCGAGGGAGATCTCACCAGCCAGCGGGTACCGGAAGGCCGAGAGGTGGTCCAGGTAGGGGGTCGGGCCCGCAACAGAGCGCAGGGCCCGCAACAACGGCGCCATGAGCAGCCGCGACACCCGACCGTTGAAGGTCGCCTCGTCGCTGCGGTGGTAGAAGCCCTTGGCCACGCGATACCCGAAGTCGGGATGGGCCACCGGGTAGAGCAGGCGCGCCAGCAGGGCGGCGTCGTAGGAGCGGATGTCGGCGTCGTGCACGGCGACCACGTCGGCCCGGCCTGAGGCGAGCACGTACCCGAGGCAGTACCAGACGTTGCGGCCCTTGCCGGGGTGGGCCGGGGCGAAGCCGTGCGCCCCCAACTCGTCATCGACCGACCGCAGCCGCGGTCCGTCCTGCCACAACACGCGGCACCGGAGCCCTGCTGCGGCCAGAGGCGCGAAGAACCGCGTCGCGTACTCGAAGGCCTCGGCGTCGGCGTCGTCGAGCCCGATCACCACCTCGTCGAGGTAGGACGCCTCCGCCACGATGTCAACGATGCGGGCCAGCGCCGGCCGCTCCAGCTCCTGGAACAGCGTGGGGATGACAAGCGTCATCGGCCGCCGCGGCGACCACCGGCGAAGATCGGACGCAAGCGACTCGAACGGGCGGTCGGTCAACAGGTGCAGCGTGGGCACCGGACCCAGTTGGGCGAAATCAGCCATGTCGGCCGGTGCTCAGCGCCCCGGACGCTCCATCGGAAGGAGAGCTGCCTGTGCCACCACGACGCTGAGAGTATCCGCCGCCTCGACGCACCGGGAAACCGTGGCGAGCGCCCGGCGTTGCCCCTGCTGGCCCGGTTCGCGACACTCGTCGGATGCCAACGCCCGATCAGAACCACCAGATCATGATCGCCTCGTTGCCCGACGGGCCGCTCGAACCCTCACACTTCGAGGCCCGAACCGGTGAGCGACCGAACCCCGGCGATGGCGAGGTGCTGGTGGAAACAGAGGCCATCACCATCGGCGCCGGCCAGCGAGCCGGTCTGCAGGGGAGCGCCTCCTACACCGGCGCGCCTCAGGCCGGCCAGGTGATGGGAGGCCAGGGCGTGGGGCGGGTGGTGGAGTCGAACGACGCCCGATACGCCCCCGGCGATCGCGTACGGGCCATGACCGGGTGGCAGCGGTTCTCCACCCACTGGGGCCAGGACGTGAACAGCGTCGACACCGACCTCGACGCCGCCCACGTGCTCGGTCCGCTCGGAATCAACGGGCTCACGGCCTACTTCGGCCTGTTCGAGGTGGGCCAGGTCATCGCAGGCGACACGGTGATGGTGTCGGCCGCCGCGGGCTCGGTCGGGCACATGGTCGGTCAGATGGCGAAGGTGGCGGGTGCAACGGTGGTGGGGGTCGCCGGGTCGGACGCGAAGTGCGAACTGCTCATTTCTGAACTGGGCTTCGACGCCGCCGTCAACCGGAACTCGGACACCTTCCGCGCCGACCTGAAGGCGGCGACCCCGAACCGGGTGGACGTGTACTTCGACAACACTGGCGGGCCGATCCTCGAGAGTGCCCTGTTCCGCATGAACCTCAACGGCCGCATCACCTGCTGCGGCGCCGCCAGCCAGTACGACACCGGGAGTCCGGGCGGCGGCCCACGGGGCGTGCCAGGCCTGTTGGTGAACAACCGGGTTCGGATGCAGGGGTTCGTGGTGTTCGACTTCGCTGACCGCTACGACGAGGCCAGGGCCCAGATGACGGGCTGGATCACCGATGGTCGACTGGAGCCCCGGGCCACCAGCTACGACGGCCTCGACGCGGCCCCACAGGCGTTCGTCGATCTGCTGAACGGCACCACGATCGGCACCACGGTGGTACGGCTCGACTGACGTCGGGAGAATTCATCGCGACGTGTGTCCAGAACCGGCGCCGACGTTCGTCGTGGGGGTGAGCGGGCCGCACAGGGCGGCCCATGAACCACGACGGAGACGATGATGACGAAGTACGTGCTCACCTACCACGGCGGCGCCGGCATGCCGGAGACGCCCGAAGCCCAGGAGCAGCTCATGGCGGCCTGGGGTGCATGGTTCGCCCAGATGGGCGAAGCGGTGATCGATGGCGGCAACCCGTTCGGGCAGTCCAAGACGGTCGGTGCCGACGGCTCGGTGTCCGATTCCGGCTATGCCGCTGATCTCGGCGGCTTCAGCGTGATCCAGGCCGACTCCATCGACGGTGCCGTGGCCCACGCCAAGGGCTGCCCAGTGCTCGAGGGCGGCGGCAGCGTGCAGGTGTCCGAAGCGCTCGACATGTGATCACGTGGCTGGTGACACCGCATGACACTGCGGTGTCACCAGCCACCTGACGTCGGGAAACGCCCGCTGTCCGGCACCATGGGGTGATGATTTCGTCACTACTCGTCGCCCTGCTGAACATCTTCGTGATCCTGCTGATCATCCGGGCCATCGCCAGCTGGTTCCAACTCAGCTGGGACAACCCGCTGCGCCGCGTGATCGACGTTGTGCACCAGATCACCGATCCAGTCGTCCTGCCCGTCCGCCGTGTGCTGCCGTCCATGGGCGGGCTCGACCTGTCCGTCCTGCTGATCGTGCTCTTCATCAGCTTCATCGCCATTCCCCTGGTGAGCCAGCTCTGATGCAACGGCTGTACGACCTCGCCGCCGCGGTCGAGCCAACTGAGCCCAGCGCAGCCGATCGGGCCCGCGCCCACCACCTCACTCTCACCAAACCCCCGGGGTCCCTCGGGCGCCTCGAAGCCTTGGGCGTGCAGCTGTCTGCCATCAGCGGATCGGTTCCTCCTCCCGCCCCGCGGCCCGGTGTGGTTGCAGTGTTCGCCGCCGATCACGGCGTGCACGCCGAGGGCGTCACCCCGTGGCCTCAGGAGGTCACGGCCCAGATGGTGGCGAACTTCTGCGGTGGGGGAGCGGCCATCAATGCCATCGCATCGACCAATGGCCTTCAGCTCGCCGTCGTGAACGCTGGCGTGAGCGTGCCGGTCGACAACCACCCTCTTCTCACCAACACGCCCATCCGGCCGGGCACGGCGAACCTCGCCCAGGGGCCCGCCATGAGTCACGACGAGGCTGTTGCCGCCGTCGCCCTCGGCGCCGAGATCGCCGAGCGTCACCTGAACGCAGGCGCTGCCTGCCTCATCACGGGCGACATGGGCATCGCCAACACCACCGCATCAGCCGCCATCATCGCCGCCGTCACCGGTCGTTCGGCCCCTGCCATGACCGGGCGGGGTACAGGCATCGACGACGCGATGCTGGCCCACAAGACCGCCGTGATCGCAGGCGCCCTGGCCCGGGCGTCGACCCGCCTCGGCGAACTCGGTGTCGGGCCCGACGCCACGGCCCCCGCCACCGCCGAGGCGGCGGTCGAGGCCGGCGTGGGTCTCCAGGCCGAGATCGGCGGCCTCGAGATCGCCGCGCTCGCCGGGTTCTGTCTGGGGGGAGCGCGCGGTCGGGTACCTGTCATCGTGGACGGGGTGATCGCCCTCGCCGGGGCGGTGACCGCCTCCGTGATCCAGCCCGCCGTCGGCGACTATCTCGTCGCTGGTCACCTGTCCGTCGAGCCGGCAGCTGCCGCCGCTGTCGAGCACCTCGGGCTCGACCCGCTGCTTGATCTCGGCTGTCGTCTCGGTGAGGGGAGCGGGGCGGCCCTGGCGTACCCGCTCGTACGAGCCGCGGCGCAGATCATGACGTCGATGGCCACCTTCGACGCGGCCGCCATCGACGGCCCATCCGACTGAGCGCCACACTCGCCGATCCCCGCACGACGAAGGTCACGGGGCCCATCGCCGACGGGGGTGACACTGGTCGGCCTCGCACCCAGCTGAGCCCGCAGGTGAAAGCGGATCCATCTCGGCGTACCTTAAGGATCAGTGAACGGGCGAGTCGAAGCACACGGAACCACCTGGGAGTCGGCGTGGCGGTGATACAGGCGAACACGACCGACCAGGCGTTGTCCTTCGGCGAGGACCCTGCCCTCTACGATCGGTTCCGGCCGAGCTACCCCCGGGGCCTCATCGAGGACATCCTCGCTGAGACTGGCGACCTCCCTGCGCTCGAGGTCGGAGCGGGTACCGGCAAGGCCACACGCGCCCTGTTGGCGCTGGGCAAGGCCGTCCACGCCATCGAGCCCGACCACCGCATGGCTGCCGTGCTCGAAGTGTCGTGCCCGAGCGATCACCTCGTGATCGACCGCACCACACTCGAGGCCTCGCACCTGCCCCGCAGTGCGTTCGACCTCGTGCTCGCCGCCCAGTCGTGGCACTGGGTTCGCACCGACGTCGCCTACGACGTGGCCGCCGATGCCCTCGACCCCGAGGGCGTCCTGGCCCTGATGTGGCACCACCCCCACCATCAGCAGGGGGTGTTCGGCGTGGCGCTTGGCCAGCTCTACCGTCAGATCGCACCCGAGGCGGCCCACCCGCTGCCGGGGCTCAAGGGTGCTGGCTACGACCCTCGGCTGGAGCCGCCGTCGGCCATGGCCCGATTCCGGGCGTGGAGCCGAGCCGAGCACGCGTGGGAGTGGACGCTCGACGCTCCGTCCTTCATCGGCTGGCTCTGCACGGGCTCCGAGACCCGCAAGCTCGGGGTCGAGCAGCGGGCAGAGCTGATGGCCGGCGTCGCCGCTCTCATAGGTGAGTTCGGGGGCGAGGTCGTGATCCCGATGCGCACCGTGGCCCATCTGGCCCACCGGGCCTGATCCGAACGAACCCAATCGCCTCCTTGGGGGCGCCGTGGTGCTCAGCTCGACGCCCGAGCTGTCGATCACTGCCCCATGAGCAGCCAACTCCGCACCGCCACGATCATCCCGCGCAGTCGCCGGGTGGGCCTGCGCATGAGCTGCGCCAGCTGCGAGGTGGCCTGGACCGGCCGGGTGGACTCGTCATGCTGGGTGTGCGACGGGCCCGGTACGCCCGGACCGCCGCCTTCGATCTATCCCGACCTGGACTGAGCCGGGCCCGGTCCGCCCGATCCTGGGTCGCGATCGAGCTCAGCCGTCGGCAGGCGGAACCCACGGAGCGTCGCGGCGCTCTCTGAACGCGGCGATGCCTTCGGCCGCCTCCGGGCCCTCGAACAACTCGCGCGACCGAACCTCGGTCCAGGCGAAGGCCTCCGTGCGGCTCATCGCCGGCACCCGGAACACGAGATCCTTGGACGCCGCCAGGGCCGCCGGCCCACCCCGCACCACCATGTCGAGGTAGTGGGCCACCGTGGCGTCGAGCTCGTCGGGCGGCGCAGCCGCGGTGATCAGACCGGCCTCGGCGGCCCTGGCGGGGGTGAAGCGGTCACCGGTGAGGAACAGCTCGAGCGCGTCGGCGCGCGACATCTTCGGTAGGCACACCACCGAGATCACCGCCGGTGCCACACCGATGCGCACCTCGGTGAAGCCGATCTTGGCGTCGTCTCGCATCACCGAGATGTCGCAGGCGGCAGCGAGGCCCACGCCACCGCCGGTGGCATGGCCGTCGATCCGTCCGATCACGGGCTTCGGGGCGTCCATGATCAACTCCAACAGCCCGACGAACGTCCACCGGGCGGTGACCGCACCGGACACGCCCGGTGCGGCCGCCTTGAGATCGGCACCGGCGCAGAACGTGTTGCCGGCGTTGGTCACCTGGATGGCTCGAACCTCGGAACTGGCGACTGCCCGCTCGATGTCGTCGGCCAGAGCGTCGACCAGCTCGGCACCGAGGCTGTTCTTGCGTTCGGGGCGGTTGAGGGTGATCGTGGCCACCCCTCCCGCCACGTCGTAGATGGTCGGCTGCGAGCCCGTGGAGTCGTCCATCGCCCCAGCTTGCCCAAGGCATCGGTGCCTGGTCGAAACGGCGCCGTTCGCGCCGCGGCGCCGGGGCTAGGGTGGCGCGCATGGCATCGATCTTCAGTCGGATCATCGCCGGGGAGATCCCTGGCCGCATCGTGTGGGATGACGAGCACTGCGTGGTCATGGTCGACATCCGGCCACTTCGCCCTGGGCACTGCCTGGTGATCCCGAAGGCGGAGATCGACCACTGGATTGACGTCGGTGCCGATCTCGCCGCGCACCTCATGGGCGTGGCCCACGCCGTCGGCGTCGCCCAGGCCGCGGCCTTCCCGTGCGAACGCATCGGCCTGCTGATCGCCGGGTACGAGGTGCCCCACACCCATGTGCACGTGATGCCAACCGACTCCATGGCCGACTTCGACTTCCGCAACGCCGACCCGTCGGCTGATGCCGCCGACCTCGATCGGGTGGCCGACCTGCTGCGGTCGACCCTCACCGATCAGGGGCACGGTGCGCACGTGCCGCGTGGCTGATCGGCCGCGGTCATGACCATCGAGATCCGAACGCTCACGGATCGTCACGGCGATCCGGCCGCCTTCGCAACGTTGGTGGCCACGATGCAGGCCGACTGGGCTGATCGCGATCCCGGTGATCCGCTTCCCTCGGCCAATGAGGTGGCCGACACCGTGTTCCGGGAGCGGCCCGACGGCCACGTCGTGGTGACGGTGGCCCGCCGCAACGCAGAGCCGGCCGGGTTTGCCTTTGCGGTCACCCAATCAGCCCCCGACGATCCTGACCAGGTGAGCGACTGCGAGCTGTTCGTGATGCCCGATCAGCGGGGCCACGGCGTAGGGGCGGCGCTCACTGCTGCCATGGCCGAACGGCTCCAGGCCCTGGGGCAGACGTCCCTGGTGGCCTACACCCTCGAGGGTGTCGAGCCCGATCGGGCCGCTGCCATCTGCGCCCGCTACGGCATGACGGCCCGCCAGCATGAGCGCTGCTCCCGGGTGGACGTGGCCCGAATCGACGGCGACCAGATAGCGGCATGGGTGGCCGCCGCCGCCAACGCAGCGCCCGGCTACCGCATCCATACCTGGCAGGGCGCCGTGCCCACCCCGCTCGTCGATGCCTGGGCGGCCGCCCAGTCGGCGATGACCGACGTGCCGATCGATCAACTCGACTACACCGTGCCGCCCGTCACCCCGGAGCAGGTACGGCGCAAGGACGCCGCTCTCGCCGCCACCGCCTGGTTGTCCTACGGCTCGCTGGTGGTCGGCCCCGACGGCGACGCCGCCGGGATGTCGATGATGATGGTTCATCCCGATCGTCCCCAGCTCGCACACCAGGAAGACACCGCTGTTGTCGCCGCCCACCGGGGTCGCGGCATCGGCCGCTGGCTGAAGGCAGCCACGTTCCAGTACGTGAACGAGCACCATCGCGACCTCACCGTGATCGAGACCTACAACGCCGAAGACAACCCGTGGATGCTCGCCATCAACGAGGCCATGGGCTTTCGGCCCCATCACGGGTACACGGCTCATCAGGGCCCGCTGGCCGTCATCGCCGAGCGAGCGGGTGGCTCGCGGTCCGCCGCGGGCGAGTCGCGCCCTGAGTAGGTAGCGGTTCCCGATCAGCCGGCGACGACGGTCGACCACCCCGATGTGGCGTTAGCCTACGCTCGTTCCCGATGTCCCGAACCGTCCTCGTGGTGGCCGGCGGTGATCCGCCCAGCCCAGAGGTCAGTCGGGCCCTTCCTCCCGCCGCCATGTGCATTGCCGCCGACTCCGGAATCGACCACGCCCGCGCCCTGGGCATCATCCCTGATCTCGCCGTTGGCGACTTCGACTCCGTCACCGCCGAGGGGCTGGAGTGGGTGAGCCGATCGGGCGCCACCGTCACGCGCCATCCGGCGGCCAAGAACCACACCGACCTCGAACTCGCCATCGACGCCGCCCTTGCCACCGACCCTGAGCGGGTGGTGGTGATCGCCGTCGCCGGCGGTCGGACCGACCACTTCCTGGCCAACATCGCGGTGCTGGCCCAGCCCGCCTACCGGGGCGCGGAGATCGACGCCTACATGGGCACGTCGGTGATCTCGGTGGTGCACGATCGCCGCACGCTGGCTGGCGAGGCGGGGGAGACGATCACCCTGCTCCCAGTGGGTGGCGACGCAACGGGTGTCACCACCGATGGCCTGCGCTATCCGCTCGTCGGTGAGCCGCTCCCTGCTGGAACGACCCGGGGTGTGAGCAACGTGTTCGATGGCGAGTCAGCCACGGTGTCGGTGGAGTCGGGGGTGCTGTTGGCCATCCGACCAGACCACTTGCGGTCCGAGCGCCTGTGACGCCGTTCCTCGATCACGAGTCCTTCGAGTCGTCACCGCCGACGCGTCGGTCGTGGGGGCAGCGCGTTGTGCTCGTGATGAATGTTGCGATCATCGCCGCCAGCCTGCTCATTGCCGGCGCCCTCGATTTCGCCGGGCAGCGGGCGTCGTCGATCAACCGGGTGGCCCTCGACCGCTCGCTCACGCCGCGGCCCGAAGCTGCCCAGGGGGAGCGTGCCATCAACGTGCTCCTGGTCGGCTCCGACTCGTCGGCCAACCTCGATGCCGACGACCCCATTCAGATCGGACGACAGGGAGAGCGCCTTGGTGACGTGATCATCATCGCCCACCTCGACGAGCGCACCGGTCAGGTGGCACTGCTGTCGCTGCCCCGCGATCTGTGGGTGCCGGTCGCTGGCACTCAGCGCAGTGATCGGATCAACCGGGCGTTCCTCGTCGGCGGGCCGGCCACCCTGATCGACACCATCGAGGAGGCGTTCGGGATCCCTATCCACCACTACGTGAACGTGGATTTCGCTGGCTTCCAGGGCCTGGTGGAGGCCGTGGGGTCGGTGGACGTCTACTTCGATTCGCCCGCCCGCGACTGGAACGCCAATGCCGTGCCCACCCCGCGGAGCCAGACAGGCTTCCTCGTCGAGACGCCCGGGTGTCATGCGCTCGACCCGGAGCAAGCCCTGGCCTATGTGCGGTCGCGCTACTACCAGACCCAGGATGCCAACGGTCGCTGGGTGACCGACCCCACGAGCGACCTCGGCCGCATCGAACGACAGCAGGACTTCCTTCAGCGGCTGATGCAGCGGGCCATCGACCTCGGGGCCCGAAACCCTCTCGTGCTCACTGAGTTGATCGACACCGGCATCCGCAACGTTGCGATCGACCAGGACCTCACGCCGGCGCTGCTGCTCGACCTCGGCGCGGCGTATCGGAGCTTCGAGCCCGGTCAGATCGAGACCCACACCTTCCCCGTACGCGACGGCGTGGTCGGAACCCGAAAGGTGTTGCTGCCTCAGATGAGCGAGGTGGCCCCGATCCTCGAACTCTTCGCCGGCGCCCGATTCGACGATCCGGCGACGGTGGCCGTGGACGTGGTGTACGACTCTGCTCTCGATGACGCAGACCAGGCGGGCGAGTGGCCCCGTGAGGTCGAAGACGCCCTCGCTGCGTTGCGGGCCGCAGGGTTCGAACCAGGAGAGCCAGCGCCGAGCACCGTTGGCCCCGGTGTCCAGATCTGGCACGACGACGACGGGTTCAACGCCGCCGCGATCGTGGCTGACGCCGTCGGCGGTGCACCAATGGTGGCCGACGCCGTTACCGGGCGGAACGTGACCGTGGCCATCGGCGCCGGGATCACCACTGCGGTGGCCAGTGGGGCGCCACCGGTCGACGATTCCAGCGCCTCGACCACCCGGCCCGCCACGGGGCCTGTGGATGGCGAGGTCGCAGGCCCCGCGACCTCACCGTCGGTGACGCCCGACGACGCCGAGGGGTCGGAGCAGGCCGCATCGACCGAGCCTGAGTCGGGCGGGCAGGCCGCAGCGGGGGATCTGGCCGCCGATCACATGGGTCAATGCGGCTAGGCAGGTCCACACATCAGCCCGTGAGACCACCCCAGGCCCTGTTTACACTTATGGACTGACGTCGAACCGTGACCATCATCGATGATGGTCCGCCGGGAGGTAGCAGTGGCATCGATCGCAATCATTGGCACGGGGTATGTGGGCCTCACCACGGGGGCATGCTTCGCCCACCTCGGTCACGATGTCATTTGCGCCGATATCGACGAGGAGAAGGTGGCTCGGCTCCGGGCCGGCGAGATCCCGATCGTCGAGAAGGGCCTGGATCGTGTGGTCGACGAGGGCATCCGTTCCGGCAACCTGCGGTTCGTCGTTGGCGCCGCCACGGCCTCGGCCGAGGCCGAGTTCCACTACCTCTGCGTGCCGACGCCCCAGGGGCCCGACGGTTCGGCCGACCTGAGCTACCTGGAGACGGCCGCCGACGAGATCAAGGACGTGCTGCCTGAGAACTCGGTGGTCGTCAACAAGTCCACGGTGCCCGTCGGCTCCACCGGCATCGTGTCTCGCGTGCTCGGCCGGCCCGACGTCTCGGTCGTCTCGAACCCCGAGTTCCTGCGTGAAGGCTCGGCCGTCGCCGACTTCCTGCAGCCCGATCGAGTGGTGATCGGCTCCCGCGACACAGAGGCCGCAATCCGGGTGGCGTCGCTCTACTCCAAGGTGCCGGCGCCGATCATGGTTACCGATCCTGTGTCGGCCGAGACCATCAAGTACGCCTCCAACGCCTTCCTCGCCACCAAGCTGTCGTTCGTCAATGCCATCGCCACCCTCTGCGAGGCCGTCGGGGCCGACGTGAGCGACGTGGTGCTGGGCATGGGCTACGACTCCCGCATCGGCCGCGAGTTCCTCCGCCCCGGTCCGGGTTGGGGTGGCAGCTGCTTCCCGAAGGACACCCGGGCCTTGGCCAGCATCGCCCGCGACGCCGGCTACGACTTCAGCTTCCTCGACGAGGTGGTTCGGGTGAACGAGGACCAGTTCGCCCGCACGGCGCAGAAGGTGATCGACGGGATGATGCCTACTGAGACCGGCGGTCACGTTGCCGCCCTCGGCCTCACCTTCAAGGCCGGCACCGACGATCTCCGGGAGTCCCCGGCCATCGAGGTGCTGCGTCGAGTGGCCGAGACCGGCGTCAAGGTCCGGGCCTACGACCCGGCCGTGTCGGCCAACGACGATCGCTTCGCCAAGGCCTACCCGGATCTCGACATCGAGGTCGTGTCCGATCCCTACGCTGCCGCCGAAGGCGCATCGGTTCTGGCTATTCTCACGGAGTGGGAAGAGTTCACCGAGCTGGACTTCGACAAGTTGGCCGAGGTCATGCCGGCCAAGTCGATCGTTGATGGCCGAAACCTTCTCGAGCCGACCATTCCCCGCCGCCGTGGGTTCAGCTATCGCGGCGTGGGTCGTTGATCCGAACCCCGCCGCATCATGGCCCGCATCGTCGTAACCGGAGGAGCCGGTTTCCTCGGCTCGCATGTGTGCGATGCGTTGTTGGCGCGCGGTGACGAGGTCGTCTGTCTCGACAACCTCGTTACCGGCAGTCACGACAACGTCGCCCACCTGTTCGGTCAGGACGGCTTCAGCTTCGTTCGTCACGATGTGTCGAACCACGTGTGGGTGCCGGGCCCGGTCGACCGGATCATGCACCTGGCGTCGCCAGCGTCGCCCGCCGATTTCGCCCGTATCCCGATCCAGATCCTCAAGGTCGGTGGTCTGGGCACCCACAACCTGCTGGGCCTCGCCCGGGAGAAGCAGGCCCGGTTCCTGCTCGCCTCGACGAGCGAGGTCTACGGCGACCCGCTCGTTCATCCCCAGCCCGAGACCTACTGGGGCAACGTCAACCCCATCGGGCCCCGCGGGGTGTACGACGAGGCGAAGCGATTCGCCGAGGCACTCACGATGGCGTACAACCGCCACCACGGGGTCGAGGTCCGCATTGTGCGGATCTTCAACACCTACGGCCCCCGGATGAGGCCCGACGACGGTCGGGTCGTGTCCAACTTCATCACCCAGGCCCTCCGGGGTGAGCCGATCACGATGTATGGCGACGGGTCTCAGACTCGCTCGTTCTGCTACGTCGAGGATCAGGTCCGGGGCCAGCTCGCCCTCCTCGACGGCGAGCACTCGGGGCCGATCAACATCGGCAACGATGTGGAGTTCACGGTGAGAGAGCTGGCGGAGCTCGTGGTGAAGGTGACGAACAGCTCGAGTGAGCTGGCGTTCGCGCCCCTCCCGAAGGACGATCCCACCCGGCGACGGCCGGACCTCACCGAGGCCACCACGAAGTTGCAGTGGAAGCCATCGGTCCCTCTCGAAGAGGGAATCGCGCGCACGGCGGAGTACTTCGAATCGGTACTCGCCGGTGAGCGTTGACGCCAACGTAGCTCGCTCCACGCTCCGGGTCGGCGTCCCGTTCGAACCCTTCTGGCACCCCGTGCCCGGAGGTACCGGACGGGCGGCTCGGGAGATCCTGCTCGAACTGGCTCAGCTCGGGTCGATCCACGTCGAAGGGGTCGCCGGCTGGCACCGCCCGTCTGAGCGCCGGGCCGTCGACGAACTCGGCCCGTGCACGTTCCTCCCGATGCCTCGGCCCGTGCTGTACGAGAGTTGGCTTCGGGTTCGGCGGCCCCGCCTCGAACATCATCTCGGGCCGCTCGATGTGGTGTGGGCAAACGCCATGGTGGTGCCGCCGACGCGGGCCCCGGTCGTGGCCACGGTGCACGATGTGCACTTCCTTGATGAGCCCGAGCTCCACTCCCGCCGCGGTCGAGCGTTCTTCCCCCGGGTGTGGGAGGGCGTCTTGGACCGCGCAACCCTGATCGTGTGCCCGTCGGAGGCTGCGGCCCGGGACTGTATGCGCCACGGCGCTGCGCCTGAGCGGACGGAGGTGGTGCCGCTCGGTGTGTCGTCGCCGCTGAGCGCCCCGGAGTCGGCAGGTTTCGTCCGTCGGCGGTTCAATCTGCCCCACCGGTTCGCGCTGTGGGTCGGCACGGTCGAGCCCCGCAAGAATGTCGGCGTGCTCATCGAGGCGATCAGGCAGGTTCCTGATCTGCCGTTGGTGATGGTGGGCCCTGACGGCTGGGGCGTGGACACCCGGGCAATGCTCGCCCCCCTCGGTGATCGGTTGCACCGCATCGGCCCCGTGAGCGACATCCAGCTCAGCGGCCTGTATCGGGCGGCATCGGTGTTTGTGTTGCCGTCCCTCGTCGAGGGCTTCGGTCTGCCCGTGCTGGAGGCCATGGCCCACGGCACGCCGGTGGTCACATCGGCCGATACCGCCACCGCCGAGGTCGCAGGTGATGCGGCCCGGTTGGTGGACGCCCGCGATCCTGAATCCGTCGCGTCAGCGGTGCGGGCCACCTTCGACGACCCCGGCCACACCTCTGACCTGGTCGCCCGCGGCCGTCGGCGGGCCGGTCAGTTCCGCTGGGCCGACACCGCCGCCCGCTACGCCGCGCTCTTTGAGCGGGTGGCCACGGCGGCGTGAAGGCGATAGGGCTGAACCTCCTGTGGCTCGCCCCCGGCGTGGTGGGCGGATCGGAGGAGTACACCATTCGGGTGCTGCGGGCGCTCCACGAGACCGGCGAGGCCCCACCGGTCCGGCTCTACGCTCGCCCCGAACTGCTGGCCACCTATCCCGATCTCGCGGAACGGTTCGCCCATCGCACGATCGACATGCCCGGGTCGAAGGCGGCCCGGGTGGCAACCGAGCACTCGTGGCTGGCGGCAGCGAGCCGCCACGACGTGGTCGTGCACCACGGGGGAGGAGTGGTTCCCTCGGTTCGAAGTCGGCCAGCGCTGGTGACCGTGTTCGACCTGCAACCCCTCGACCTGCCCCACCACTTCTCGCGGATCAAGGCCCGGTGGTTGGCGGCGATGATCCCGCGCTCGGTGAAGGCGGCCCGCCTCACCCTGTGCCCCAGCGAGTTCACCGCCCGACGCGTGGTCGAGCGATTCGGTGTGGATCCGGACCGGGTTCGGGTCGTGCCCCCGGGGCACGAGGTGGTGACGCCCGGTGTGGTCGACGAGGCGACGGATCGCCGGCTCCGGCACCGCTTCGGGTCGTTCCTGCTCTTGCCCGCCATTGCCTACGCCCACAAGGGCCACGCCGATCTGGTGCGGGCCCTCGATCTGCTGCGTTCGCGGCACGAGGATCTCTCGATCGTGTTCACCGGTCGGCCCGGGCCCCAATCGGAGGCGATCGCCGATCTCGTGGCTGAACTCGACCTGGGGTCTCGGGTCCACGTGCTGGGCCGGGTTCCGGCCGGCGAACTCGACGCCCTCTACCGATCGGCCTCGGCGCTCGTGTTCCCGTCGGCCTACGAGGGCTACGGCGTTCCTGTGGCCGAGGCCTTTGCCCGCGGCTGCCCGGTGATCACCACCGAGGCGGGCTCACTGCCCGAAGTCGTCGGCGACGCCGGGCTCGTGGTGCCGGTCGGCGACAGCCAGGCGCTTGCGGATGCGGTTGATCGATTGGCGACCGAGCGTGGTCTCGCTTCCACGCTGCGCGAGCGAGGCCTCGCCCGGATCCGTCAGGCGTCGTGGGGGGAGGCCGGAAGCCGGTTGGCCCGCTGCTACCGTGATGCACTCGACATGGCGGGCTGATTCTGACCGGAAGGTCCGATCCGTGCGCCTGCTCGTTCTCTGCCCCCACTTCACGCCTGATCTCCACGCCGCAACCGGCGAGGTGATGTCCGGTCTCGTCGAGGCCTTTGCGGCTCGGGGGCACGAGGTGGACGTGGTCACGTCGTTGCCCTGGTACCGCCGCCACGACGTGGAGCCCGAATGGCGCGGCCGTCCGTGGCGGATCGAGGCGACGCCTTGGGGGCGGGTGGCTCGGGTGTGGCCATTCCCCACCCGAAAGACCAACGTCGTCGGGCGGGCGATGGGCTTCGTGGGATTCTCCAGCCTTGTCACCGCCACGGCACTGCGGCTCGGCCGCCCTGATGCCGTGTTGGCGATGTCACCCCCGTTCTTCCTCGGCGACGCTGGCTGGGTGGTGGCCCGACGCTGGGGAGTGCCGCTGGTCTACAACGTGCAGGACATCTTCCCCGACGTGGCGATTGAACTCGGCGCCCTCACGAATCCTGCGGCGATTGCGGCCGCCCGAGCCCACGAACGGGCCCTGTACCGGCGGGCCGACGCCGTCACCGTGCTCTCCGAGGACCAGGCGGCCAATGTGGCGGCCAAGATCGGCCCCGCGGGCGAGAAGCGGGTGCATGTGATCCCCAACGTGGTCGACCTTTCGCGCATCGAAGTCGGCCCTCGCCGCAACCCATACCGGGATCGTCATGGCTTCGGAGCCGAGACGATCGTGATGTACTCCGGCAACGTCGGTCTGTCTCAACCCTTCGAGCTCGTCGCGATCGCCGCCCGGGCGCTCGCAGGTCGGACCGATGTGCGGTTCGTGATCAACGGGGAGGGCGCAGCCAGGCCCGACGTCGATCTGTGGGCCGCTCCAATGGACAACGTGTCGGTTGTCGACTTCGCCCCCCGGCACGAGGTGAGCGATGTGCTCGCAGCGGGGGACATCCACCTGATCCTGCTCCGCTCGGGCCTGTCCCGTTCGAGCACGCCGTCGAAGCTCTACGCTAGCCTCGCGTCGGGCCGTCCGATTCTGGCCAGCATCGACGAGGGAAGCGACGTGGCTACCACCGTGAAACAAGCTGGTGCTGGTGTGGCCGTTGCCCCGGACGATCCGGTGGCCTTCATCGATGCACTCACCTCGCTGCTCGATCATCCCGCTGAACGTCAGGCCATGGGCGGGCAGGCTCGCCGTTTCGCCGAAACCTGGCTCTCGCCGGAGCACCAGGCGGCGCGATACGAGGATCTTTTCGACCAGCTCCTACGGTCGACCAATCGACGTGCCCCGAATGGCACCATCGAGACGATGACATCCGAGAGGACCACGCCCTGATGACGACGTCCAACCGCCCCACTGGTGCCATCGTGAGCGGCTTCTTCAGCCCGCTGCACGAAGGCCACCTCGACATGATCGAGGCGGCTGCGGCATTGGCTGACACGCTGGTCGTGATCGTGAACAACAACGAGCAGCAGCTATTGAAGAAGGGCCAGATCATCATGGATGAGCAGGTGCGCCTGCGCATCGTGAGTGCCCTTCGCGTCGTCGACGACGCCTTCATCGCCGTTGACGACGACCGCACGGTGTGCGCATCGTTGGCGCTGGTCGCCCAGAAGTACCCCGACCACCATCTGATCTTCGCCAACGGCGGCGATCGAGTGCCTGGCTTCGTGCCAGAGGAGCCGGTGTGTGAGGAGTACGGCATCGAGATGGTGTTCGGCGTCGGAGGAACCGAGAAGGCCGACTCGTCAACGAGGATCAACATGGCGCTGGGTATCGAGGACACCCCATCGGCGCCGCCCAGCGCAACGTCTTGAACGCGGGCCGTCCTCTCCACCCTCATCCGGGAATGTGATCGCCCTCGTTGGCGTTGGTTGGTTCGTGATCGTTCGTCGTCTCGCTCTCGTGGTTGGATTCGCGCTGGCCGCTGCGGCCTGTGCGGCCTGTGCGGGCGCCCCGGAGCCGGTCGAGACGGCGGCAGCACCCGGGCTCTTGGCCGGCGAGGTGGCCACCGTCAATGGCGAGACGATCGATCTCGGCTCCCTCGAAGGCCAGGATGTCGTGCTCTGGTTCTGGGCCCCGTGGTGACCGTTTTGACGTCGTGAAGCCCCCACGGTCGTGGAGGTGCAGGCCCAGTACGGAGACCAGGTACAGATCATTGGTGTACCTGGGCTCACCAGCAACGTCGAGTCGATCGAGGCGTTCATCGCCGAGAACGACGTGGACGTCATTCCCCATCTCGACGACGGAAGCGGCGAGGTCTGGGACCGGTTCGGCGTGACCGAGCAGCGCACCTATGTGTTCGTCAACGACGATGGCACCCTGCGCATCACCGGCTACGGAGCGCTCGAAGCAGAGGTCGAGCGCCTGATCGCCTCCTGAGGCAGCCCTGGTTGAGCTGGGGCGCCTCGTTGGTTCAGTCGGGCCACACGAGTGACTCGAGGTTGTTGATGACGGCTATCTCGCCGTAGGTGTTGTCGAGGCAGTCGGCCACCAGATCGACCGCATCCTGGCCGGCGAGTGCGAGCACCGCTTCGACTCCGTGGTATCCGCCTGCGGTGTCCACTCTGTCACCGACTGCGAGCACCGTGCCGGACCCCAGCCGCACACCAGGCGTCTCGGCATCCCACTCGCTGCTGTAGGGCCACACCACGGGGTAGCGCTCACCGCCGCCGGCAACGGGCGCCAGGTAGAGGCAGTCGCCCTCGATCTCAATGACACCGCCGATCTCGGCATCCTCCCCGCCGTCAACCGAGCGCTCCCGGTATCGGACGACCGGACCGTCGAGCCCTGGTTGATCGGAGCTGAACGTGGCCGCCGGGTCGTCGGAGCCACATCCCGCTGCGCCGATGGCAATGATGAGACCAGCGGCAACGGTCCACGAGCGGCGCCGTTTCGTCATGCGATCACGCTCCGGCTCTGACCACTCCGGTCCACCGGAGCACGGCGTTGCCGGCCTCGTCCGAGGCCTCTCGGTCGATGGTGGCGGTCAGGCGCCACTCGTCGATCCCGTCAGGATCGTGGAGGATCTGGGTCACCGTGCCGGCTCGGTGGTCATAGATGAAACGGGAGGCACTCCTGGCCTCGGCGTCCACCTCGATGGCGTCGAACTCGTCCCAGTAGTCGGCCATCGCCGCGTCGAGGGCCTCGCGGTCGTCGCCGTCGAAGGGGAGTTCGCCGAGGCGGTTGAAGGCAAGGCGCTCCACCCAGCGGAAGATCTCGCTCCTCACCATCACGGCGAAGGCCCGTTCGTTGTCGGTCACCCGACGCTCCACGTCCGTCGATGGTCCGCCAGCATTGGCCACGGGGTCGGCCTGGTCGTCGGGGTTGGTGAGGCGCTCCCACTCATCGAGGAGGCTGGAGTCGACCTGGCGAACGATCTCGCCCAGCCACTCGGTGAGATCGAGCAGCTCCTCGGTCTTGTCGTCCTCGGGCACGTTCTGCACCAGCGCCTTGTAGACGTCGGACAGGTAGCGCAGCACCACGCCCTCCGAGCGCTTCAGCCCGTAGTGCTGCACGAACTCGGTGAACGTCATCGCCCGTTCCAGCAGGTCGCGCGCCACCGACTTGGGGGCAACGTTGTCGCTTCCCACCCACGGGTGGTGCACCCGGAAGGCGTCGAAGGAGTTGTAGAGCCATTCCTTGTCGGGCCGGGGCGGTTCCACTTCGGCCAGGCGCTCCATGCGCTCCTCGTACTCCACACCCTGGCTCTTGAGCTCGCCGAGCAGCGTTCGCTTGGCCTCGTCGAGCTGGGCAGCGATCACCACACCGGGGTTCTCGAGCACCGACTCGAGCACGGTGAGCACCCGCAACGCATGGTCGGGTTCGTCGGGGTCGAGCTGGCCGAGCGCCTCGATTGCCCACAGCGACAGCGGCTGATGGAGCGCGAACTCATCTTGCAGGTCGAGCATCACCCGGACGAGGCGGCCCTCTTCGTCGGGCTCGTCAAGCGTTTCCAACAGGCCGGCGTCGAGCAGCGACCGGTAGATGCTGATCGTGCGACGGATGTGGTTGCGCTGGCGTTTACGGGTCTCGTGGTTGGCCGTCACCAGATGACGCACCGCCCCGCAGCCGTCGCCCGGCCGATCGAGCAGGGTGAGCACCATCTGGTGGTTCACCCGGAACGACGAGGTGAGCGGCTCGGGCTGGCCGCCAACGAGCTTGGTGAACGTGTCTTCGCTCCAGTGGGCGTAGCCCCGCTCCGGCGCCTTCTTCTTGACGACCTTCTTCTTTTTCTTGGGGTCGGACGCCGCCTTGGCGTCGGCCCGCAGGTTTTCCACCACATGGGCGGGCTCCTGCACCCAGACGTGGCCCACCGAGTCGAAGCCCTTGCGGCCGGCCCGGCCGGCGATCTGGGCGAACTCCCGGTTCGACAGGACTCGCACCGACTGGCCGTCGTACTTGCACAGCTGGGTGAACAGCACCGATCGGATCGGCACGTTCACCCCAACCCCGAGGGTATCGGTGCCGCAGATGATCTTGAGCAGGCCCTCCTGGGCCAACTTCTCCACCAGCAGCCTGTACTTGGGCAACAGCCCGGCGTGGTGCACACCGACCCCGCCGAGCACGAACCGGCGCAGGTCCTTGCCGATGGGGGAGTCGAACCGGAACCCGCCGATCGCCTCCTTCACCTGCTGCTTCTCGGTGCTCGACAGTGGATCGAGCGACAGGTAGCCCTGGGCTGCCTCGGTCGCCTCCCGCTGGGTGAAGTGCACGAGATAGATCGGCGCCCGATCACTCTCCAGCAGGTCCGACACCGACTGGTGCAGCGTGGTGCGGCGGTACTCGAACTCGAGCGGCACCGGGCGCTGGGCCGATGCCACCAGCGCTGTCTCACGGTCGGTCAGCGAGGTGAGTGCCTGCTCGAAGCGCTCGGTGGGGCCCAGCGTGGCCGACAGCAGGAGGAACTGGCACTGGGGCAGCTCCAGCAGCGGAACCTGCCACGCCCAGCCCCGTTGAGGGTCGGCGTAGTAGTGGAACTCGTCCATGATCACGACATCGACGTCGGCGTCGGCCCCGTCCCGCAGGGCCCAGTTGGCCAGGATCTCCGCTGTGCAACAGATGATGGGGGCATCGGGGTTCACGCTGGCGTCGCCGGTGATCATGCCGACCCGCTCGGCGCCGAAGTCACGACACAAGGCGAAGAACTTCTCCGACACCAGCGCCTTGATCGGGGCGGTGTACACGCTGCGCCGATCATCGGCGAGGGCCACGTAGTGGGCGGCCGCTCCCACCAGGGACTTGCCCGAGCCCGTCGGCGTGTTGAGGATCACGTTGTTGCCGGCCACCAGCTCCAGCACGGCCTCCTCCTGGGCCTCGTAGAGCTCGAGGCCCTCCTCGGTGCTGAACGCCACGAACCCGTCGAGCAGCGCATCGGGATCAGGAGCCGGGGGCAGGTGGCGGACCAGAGGCGGGAGCGTGTCGGTCACGGTGCAGGCCGGAGGCTCGGGTGGACCGTCATCGGAAGAGGTCCTCGCTCGGGTGGCGCACCACGTCATCGGCCACGCTGCCCTCGCCGAACCAAGCGGGGTCCACGCCGCGGATCAGGGCCACGGCGATGCCGGTCGACTTGCCCCGCACCAGCTCGGCGGCGCCAGCCAACTCGTCGGCGATGCACACCTCGGTGACCTGCAGCTCACGCCCAACGGCGTCGTCGGTGCCACGAAGATCGAGGATCGGCCGGATGCCGGCGGTGCCGATGGCCACGTCTGTCAGCCCGCGGCGCCACGGGCGGCCGAACGTGTCGGCCACGATGATCCCCACGTCGACGCCGAGACGACCGCTGATGGCGTCGCGGATCCGGCGGGCCGATCGATCGGAGTCTTCGGGGAGCAGGGCGGCGATGTCGGGCTCGACGTTGGACCGGTCGATGCCGGCGCTCGCACACACGAAGCCGTGCTTGGTCTCGCTGATGATGAGGTCGCCCCGCCGTCGCACCACCCTGACCGACTCGGCGACCACCAGCGGCTTGTGGGATTGGGGATCGTCGGGATCGACCTTGACCAGCTGACCCTCTGCCTTGGAGATCACCTTCTGCGACACCACGAGCACATCGCCGTCGGCCAGACCGGGGCCGGTTTCGGGGTGCTGGCAGGCATCGATGATCTGCCCCGCCAGATCATCACCAGGCCTGACTTCGGGCACACCGGGTACGGGGATGATCGTGAGCGACCGCAACATCTTGACATCCTAGGGTCAGCGCAGGTCGCGAGGCCCCAACGACGCGGGGCCTCTCTACACTGGCTCACCGTGTCGAAGGAATCACGCCGTGACAACCGCCGGAACCGAGACGACATCCTCGATGCGTCGCCCCCGGATCAGGATGGGTCCCGCTTCTTCATGGCGGTGATCGCCCTCATTGTGATCGCTGGTGCCGCTGGCATCGTGGCCCTCGCCTTCAGCCGCGAGAGTGTGGTGGGCGTCTCCCCCGAAGCCGGCATCGACCACTGGCACGACGCCTATCTGGTGCACCGCTGTGGCGAGGATCTCCCGGCGTCGAGCAACACCGACGGTGACAACGGGATCCACACCCACGGCAGCGGGCTGATCCACACCCACCCGTTCAACGTGAGCGCGTCTGGCCCCAACGCCACGCTTGGCGTGTTCTTCGAGGCTATCGGCGCAGAGCTCACCGACGACAGCTACACGCCCGGCCCCGGCGAAGCTCCGATCCCGATGGACGAGGCCGACGGGTGCAATGGCGAGGACGCCGTGCTCCAGGTGGCCTACTGGTCGAACGCCTGGACCGTCTCCGAACCCGAGATCTTCACCGAGAACCTGGCCGACGTGCCGATCGCTGACGAGTCGGGCGGCGCCTACACGGTGGCGCTGCTCCCCGAGGGTGCAGAGATTCCGATGCCGCCGGCCGACCGGCTCATCAACCTCGAACAGACCAACGGCAGCCGGGCCTAACGGCGGCTCGCGCGCTGGCGCGAGGCGCTCATCTAGAAGGCGTAGACGAACGACACCGTGCCGCGGCGGTGCCCTCCTCGGCCGGTAGTACCGAAGATCGGCGACTTCTGCTGCCCCAGAGCCAAGTTGTTGGCGTTGTTCGGTGTACGGCGTGACGGGTCGCTGCTCTGGATGTCCTCGTAGTCGATTCGCACAGTGACCCTGCCCATCGATGCTGCGAGCCCGCCGATGAACCCGCCCTCCACGCCGCGCTCAGTGTCAGAGCGTCCATCGTTGTAGCGCAGGAAGCCTCGACCCACGCCACCAACAGATGATTCGAGGTAGATCGTTCTTCCCGCGAAAACGGTTGCTTTCTCCAAGACAACCTTGGCGCCGAACTCTGCCTCTGCTCGTCGCGTGCCACCCCGCAGTGCACCGAACGGCTCAATTCGTGCTTGAAAGCTCGCTGAAGTTGCGCGAGGTGCGGCCTGGCGCCTCACTGTGAACTCCTGCTCGGCGAACAACCGGTCTGCTCGCTTCTGCCAGTCGAAGTGTGGGCTGTCCACGAATGGCAGATCGTGAATGGCGTCCTGAATCGCCTCACCCCAGCGCGCGCTGTCCTGGCCAACGGAGGTCAGGGAATCGATACGCCAGCCGCCGCCCCGATAGACCGTGAACCCGATGTGCATTGCTCGGGTCCCGACGTACGGGCCTTCTTCGGCCGTCGTGTAGGTGCTGCGCCTTCCTTTCGTCCCCGCTGGTAGGACAGGCCCCGGAGCTGGCGTCTCCATGTCGATGATTGTTGCTCCCAGTACGAGGCCGAGGCTGTTCCGCCATCTGAAGAAGAACTTGAGAGCAGCAGTCGGTCCCTGGTCACTACCAGCCCCAGGGTTGATGCCGCGACCGTCGTTTTGGTAAATGACCCACAGTTCGCGTCCCGGCACTGGGTCGAGGACTGACGGAAGGCTCGTTGCGAGTTGCTTCTGAGCTGCCGTCGGGATGGGAAACGTCACGCTGAACGGCTTGTGCCTACGATCGGGCGCCGCTGAGATCAGCGTCGGCACCCTGAACGGCGGCTTCACTGGCAGGAGTCGCTCGATTGCGCTGGCCGCCGAGAGTTTCTTGGCCCGCATGTGATCGACAGCCATCTGTCGTTGCTCGGAATCGGACAACTGTCGAGGTGGTCGCATTCGGAGTGACGTCGGCGCCGATGCGGAATGGCCGCTGTCTCGAACGCTGCCAGACGGGCGGCGATCGACCATCGGGCGGGCTCCGTTGACCAGCGTTTGCACGGCACGATTGCCTGCCGTCGCTTGGAGTTGCAGGACCGTATTGGCACGCGTTCTGCTGGCGGCCGGTGAACGGAACGACGTATTCGTTCCCGCCAATCCCAACTGAGTTTCGTGCTGCGATCGGGCGCGCATGGGCCGACGCTAGCAAGCTCTCGGTTCCCGTTCGGGCAGACTCAGACGGTGCTGTCATGGCCTGACGGAGCAGACCAACCGCAGCCAGGCCGTGCGCAGTCTCGCCCTCAGCGACCTCCGGCCAGGCAGGCCCGAGCGAGGGCGTCGGTCACCTCGACCGACGCCATGATCGTGGGCATGGCCACGCACGTCATGCCGAGCGCCTCGACCTCGGGGCCAGCGTCAGCGTCCACCTCGTCGACCACGAGCGTGCCGATCAAATCGCGGTACCAGTCGGCAACGCCCACCACGGAGGCCTCACGGCCGAGTTCGGTCATCAACCGATCGGCGGGGCCCTTCAGCGCCTTGCCACCGATGATTGGTGACACGGCCACCACGTCGGCTCGGCGTGCGGCCAGGGCATCTCGAACTCCCGGTACTGCAAGCACCGGGTCGATCGACACCACGGGGTTCGAGGGGGCGATCACGATCCGCTCTGCGGTTGCGATGGCGTCGAGCACCCCGGGAGCTGGCGTGGCCGCCTCGGCGCCTTCGAAGCGCACGGCCGTGACCGCAACGGCGTGTTGACGGCGCACGAAGTACTCCTGGAACGCGATCTCGCCCTCGTCGACCGTCGTGACGAAGGTCCGCAGTCGGTCGTTCGTCACCGGCACCAGATCGAATCGCAGACCCCAGCGGGCCGCGATCTCGGCTGTCACCGACGACAGTGGTGCGCCCTCGGCCAGCCGCGAGGTGCGGTAGAGGTGGGTGCCGAGGTCGCGGTCGCCGAGGCTGAACCAGTTGCGATTCCCGTCGCCGCCGTAGTGGCCGAGTTCGGTCATGGCCTGCCAGGTTTCACCTTCGAGGCCCCAGCCGCGCTCGCCGCTCACGGCGCCGGCGGTGGTGTAGGTGATCGTGTCGAGGTCGGGGGAGATGTGGAGGCCGTGGAGCACCACGTCGTCGCCCACGTTGGCGATGGCGGTGACCCCGGCAGGGTCGGTCACGCGGATCAGCCCGTTCAACAGCCGGGCCGCGCCCACCCCACCACAGATCACCGCCACCCGGGTCACGTCAGATCTGGCTCCGGTGTTGGCGGGCCACAGCCTCGAGGTCGGCGTCGACCATCATCGCCACCAGGTCGGCGAAGCTCGTCTTCGGCTTCCACCCGAGCACCTGGCTGGCCTTCGCCGCGTCGCCGATGAGCAGGTCGACCTCGGCCGGACGCATGAACTTCTCGTCCTGGCGAACATGGTCGCGCCACTCGAGATCCACTCGCTTGAAGGCGAGTTCGCAGAATTCCTGCACCGAGTGGGTCTCACCGGTGGCCACCACGAAGTCGTCGGGCTCGTCCTGTTGGAGCATGAGCCACATCGCCTCCACATAGTCCCCGGCGAAGCCCCAGTCGCGCTGGGGATCGAGATCGCCGAGCACGAGGGTGTCGGCCAGGCCGAGCTTGATGCGGGCCACCTGGTTGGTGATCTTGCGGGTCACGAACTCCAGACCACGACGGGGGCTCTCGTGGTTGAACAAGATGCCGCTGCTGGCGTGGAGGTCGTAGCTCTCCCGGTAGTTCACCGTGATCCAGTGGCCGTAGAGCTTGGCAACGCCGTAGGGGCTGCGGGGATAGAACGGCGTGCGTTCGGTCTGGGGCACCTCCACCACCTTGCCGAACATCTCTGACGAGGAGGCCTGGTAGAAGCGGATGTCTCGGTCCACGTCACGAACGGCGTTGAGTAGCCGGGTGACGCCCAGCGCCGTGGTCTCACCGGTGAGCACGGCCTGCTGGAACGACGTCTGGACGAATGACTGGGCGGCGAGGTTGTACACCTCGTGCGGGCGATGGCGCTGGAGCACGTCGCGCAGTGACATCTCGTCGAGCAGGTCGCCCTGCACGATCTGGAGGTCGTCCTGGATGCGGGCGATGCGCTCGAAGTTGACCGTCGACGATCGGCGAACCATGCCGATCACCTCGTATCCCTGCGAGAGTAGGAACTCGGCGAGGTACGACCCGTCCTGGCCCGTGAGGCCCGTGATCAAGGCTCGTCGTGTCATCGTGAACTCGTTTCGTTGTGCGGCGGGAAAACCGGTTGTACCAGATCCGCCGCCTGATCCGGTCACACTGCAGGCTGAGCCGATGTCCTTCTGCGGGCGTCGTCGAGCACGTCGGTGAGTGTGTCGGCGAGGGCGACCACCGGCTCCCACCCAGTCGCTCGACGGAGCTTGTCGTTCGAGCCCTGCAGTACCGGCAGGTCGACAGGGCGCATCCGGGCCTCGTCCGGCTGCGTCTCCACGGTGACGGTGGAGGCCGCCACCAGCGTGGCCAGCACCGACTCGATGCTCACCGCCTGGCCGCTGCACACGTTGTAGACCTCGCCGGCCTCGCCATCTGTGGCGAGCAGGCGATAGGCCCGCACCACGTCTCGCACGTCGGTGAGGTCGCGCCGGGCGCTCAGGTTTCCGTGGTCCACCCGACCGCCACCGGCCAGCTCGGCCTCGGCCACCTGGGCCGCGAAGGCAGCGGCGGCGAACTGGGGGCTCTGGCCGACGCCGAGGTGGGTGAACGGACGCACGATCACCACGTCGAGGTCGAATCCCCGGTGGTACTGCTGGCCGAGAGCCTCGGCTGCCTGCTTCGACACGCCATAGGGCGAGCGCGGCTGCGCTGGGCGGTCTTCGGTGATGGGCTGTTCGTCCGCCGGCACGGTTCCGTACACATCGGCGCTGCTGATCAGCACCACCTTCTCGGTTTTCGACGCGACGGCCGCCTCCAGCACCGACTGGGTGCCGAGCGCGTTGATCTGGAACGTGCGCAGCGGGTCGCGCCACGAGCCGCTCACGTCGCTCCAGCCGGCCAGGTGGTAGATCACGTCAGGCTCGTGGAGCCGCACGGCGTCCACCCAGCCATCGGCGTCGAGCAGGTCCGGGCCCGACGACAGATCGAGGCCGATCACGTCGTCACCCGCCTCACTCAGGTGCTGGGTGAGGTGGGGCCCGACGAAGCCACCAGCGCCCGTGATCAGAGCCTTCATCGGTGGGGACGACCTGTCGGTTCGGCGGGAGGCAACACGCCGACACCCTACCGGCGGGCCGTAGTCGGTCGATCGATGCCGCACGGCGGGCTGGATGTCGCTCAGTGCAGCCGCACGCCAATCCAACGGGACTAGTATCAACCCTTCGTGAGCGACGTCTCGGTAGCGGAGCAATCCGAAGCGGCTCCCGCCACTGCAACCCGGGACCGGACCGCCGGCGCCGACGCGCCGCCCGTGGTGGCGGTGGTGGTCGCAGCCGATCCGGGGGAGTACTTCAGCGAGATGCTGTCGTCGCTCGGACGCCAGGATTACGAGAACCTGTCTGTGCTCGTGATCGATGCCGGCAGCGAGGAGCCGATCGCCGATCGGGTGGCCGAGGTGCTGCCCGACGCCTACCTCCACCGCATCACCGGCGAGCCCGGGTTCAGCGTGGCCGCCAACCAGGCAATCGAACTGGTCACCGGTTCGCCGTTCCTGCTGTTCTGCCACGACGACGTGGTGCTCGACGAGCAGTGCGTCTCGAAGCTGATGGGCGAGCTCTACCGCCAGAACGCCGGCATCGCCGGCCCGAAGATGGTGCGGTGGGACGACGATCGCAAGCTCCTCCAACTCGGCATGGGCGCCGACCGCTTCGGCGTCCTGGTCGAGCAGGTCGAGCGGGGCGAGTTCGATCAGGAGCAGTACGACCCGGTGCGCGACGTGTTCGTCGCTCCGGGGGGCTGCCAGCTGGTACGCGCTGACCTCTTCGTCGCACTCGGAGGGTTCGATCCCGCCATCACGCTGATGGGCGAGGACCTCGATCTCTGCTGGCGGGCCCATGCCGTGGGGGCGCGGGTGCTCGCCGTGTCCGCCGCCACCGTTCGCCACCGCGAGTCGATGCCCGAGCGTCTCGGCGCCCGCGACCGCCGCAAGTTCCAGACCCGCCACCGTCTCCGTACCGTGATGGTCACGGCCGTCGGTCGGGCCCGGTTCACCACCGTGCCCACGGCGATGTTCCTCATCGTGCTGGAGGGCCTGTACTACCTCCTCACGGGCCGCCGGGGCCAGGCTCGCGACATGTTCTCAGCCATCGGCTGGAACCTCACCCGAACCAACGACATCAGGCGTCGGCGTAGGGCACTGCGTCAGATCCGCCAACGCAGCCCGAAGGAGGTACGGGCGTTCCAGATGGGCGGCTCGGCCGCCCTGAGCAACTTCTCGCGGGGCCAGTTCACCTCCGGGCAGGACCGCTTCTCCGGGTTTCTCGGTGCCGTCCGCTCGTCGTTCTCCGGTGAGGACTCCGGCAGCCTGCGGGACGCCACCGTGTTCATCCTTGGCCTCGTCGCGTTGATGGCGTTCAGCTCCCGCCACCTCCTCACGCGGGGGGTCGTGCCGGTGGGCCAGATCCCGATCGTGCCCGGTGCCAACCTTCTCTTCGCCGAGTTCTGGGGCGGGTGGCGATCGGCCGGTACCGGTGGCCCTGGCAACCCACCAACGGCCTACGCGATCCTCGGCCTCGGCCGCACGTTGTTCTTCTGGGCCCCGAGCCTGTTCGACAAGCTCATCGGCGTCGGGCCGGTCATGCTTGGCATCTTCGGTGCCTTCCGACTCACACGGCCGCTGGGAAGCGCCCGCAGCGCGGCCATCGCCGCCGTGTCCTACGCCACGAGCCCGCTGATCGTGTCGGCCTTCTCGGCCGGACGATGGGAGTCGATGGTGCTGTTCGCCGCTGCGCCGTATCTGATCGGGTCATTGCTGCGCATCGAAGGGCTCGCCCCCTACGGCAACCGGATGGGAACTGCGGCCACCCGCATCGTGCCCCGCAGCCTTCCCGTACTGGCGATCCGCTACGGGTTCCTCGTCGCGTTCGTCGCCGCCTTCGCCCCCTCAGTGGTGGTGCTCACCACGATCCTCGCGCTGGCGATGGGGCTGACGGCCGTGTTGGGCACGGGCGGGCTGCGCTACCGGGAGTACGGCCTGGCGCTGGCCACCGCCATCGTCGCCCCCGCTGCGCTCCACCTTCCCTGGGCCTACGACGTGATGCGTGGCATCACGTGGCGCTGGCTCGTCGGCCCCCAGTCGGCCGAAGCCGGCGTGGGGCAGTTCTTCGACCTGTTGCTCTTTGCGCCGGGTCGGCCGGAGGCCTCGTACTTCACCTTCGGGGTGATCCTCGTGGCCCTCATCGGGTTGGCCCTCGCCACCCGCCAGCACTTCGGGTTTGCCGCCCAAGGTTGGGCCGTTGCGCTGGTGATGATCGGCTTGGTGTGGGCCGGCGGGCGCGGTTGGATCCCGTTCAGCCTGCCGGCCGGTGAGTCGATCCTCGCGTTCGCCGCCGCCGGCCTGTTGTTGCCCATCGCTGCGGCGGTCAGGGCATTCGAGGCGTCGGCCGGTGAGGCCAAGCGTCCGCCGCTGCTCCGCGCTGCGTATGCAGCCACGTTCATGGGCGTGCTCGCCAGTGTGGTCGGTGGCCTGTTGATGGCCGGCAACGGTGCGTGGCAGGCGCCCACGCAGAGCTACTCCACCTTCACTGGCTTCCTGGCCGAGGGGTTGGAGGAGGAGATCGGCGACAGTCGTGTGCTGTGGATCGGAGATCCCAGCGTGGTGCCGGTTGATGTGGTGCGGAGCCCCGGAGGCCTGAGCTATGCGGTCACCGACGGTGGCGTGCCGGAGGTCTGGGGCCGCTGGTCGGCCGGGCCGGTGGGTCGAACCGACGGCGTCGGCATCCAACTCGATCTGGCCCGTGAGGGGGAGACGGTTCGCCTCGGCCGCCTGCTGGCTCCCTATGGCATCGGCCTGGTGATCGTGGTCGACCAGCTGGCGCCTGCCCCCTACGAAGGCCCCCAGATCGACCCTGGTGATGGCGTGGTGCAGGCGCTCGGCCAACAGCTCGACCTGGAACGCACGCCCGGCATTCCCAACCTGATCGTGTTCAGCAACGAGGCGTCGGGTGGTGTGGCCTCGGCGCTTCCCACCGACGCCGCAGCCGAGGCCGTGACTTCGGCTGATCAGCTCGACGTCGACCTGAGCAGCGGGCCACCGGTGTTCACCAACCAGCAGTCGGCCGGCCGCTGGCTCCTCGACGTGCCTGGTGAGGTACCGGTGCTGCTCGGCGCCCCGAACGACGGGCTGCGTCTCAACGGACAGTCGGACCAGCTCATCACCGGCTTCGACGGGCTGGCGGTTGTGCCATCGTCGGCGTCGGGCCAGGTGGAGGTCGGCTACCCGACGCCGATCGCCCGTCGTGGCGTGCTCGTGCTCCAGCTGATCGTGCTCGCCCTGGGGGCCGTCGTGGCCCAGACCAGGCGGGAGGTGCAGGCATGACCCGGTTGCCGGTGCTGTTCGTGGTGATCGGCGTGTTGATCGCCGGCGTGCTCTACGACCGGGTGGACGAGCAGCGGCCCGAGGTTGTCGCCGTGGAGACCGAGGCGATCGTCACGCCATCGGTGAGCGACCCGTCGAGGCTGGATGGGGCGTGGTTCTGCCCCGTGGGGTCGAGTTCGCCGAATGGGTTCGCCGACCAGCGGGTGCATGTGTCGAACCTCGCCGACGAGGCGGCAGTGGCCAACGTCGCCGTGCTCACCGGGGAGGGGCGTGGGCCCAACATCCGGGTCGACATTCCGCCGCTGTCAACGCAGTCGGTCGACCTGTCGTCGTTCTCCCAAGCTGATGTGGCCGGCGCAGTGGTCGAGATCATCGGCGGCACCGGCGTGGTCGGCCACACCGTGCAGACCGAGGTCGGCGCGGCTGAGGGCGCCTGTTCGACTCACGTGTCCAACACCTGGTTCTTCGCCGGTGGCCGCACCACGCGTGACTCCACCCAGTACCTGGCGTTGATGAACCCGTTCCCGGAAGACGTCGTGTTCAACGTCGAGTTCTATCGGGCCGCCGGTCGGCCCCGACGGCCAGCCGAACTCCAGGGCGGCGTGATCCCGGCCAGCTCCGTGCGCATCATCGACGTTGGCGAGTTCGTCGCCCGCGAGGAGAACGTGGCCACCGCCATCTCGACGGTGCGCGGCCGGCTGGTGGCCGAGCGCCTCCAGATCATGGACGGTGTGCTGGGGCCTGAGGGGGCCGCCTTGCAGCTGGGCGTGGTCGATGCCGCTCCGAGCTGGATGCTGGCCTCGGGCCGGGTGCACGCCGGTGGCGACGATCGGGTGGTGATCTTCAATCCGAGCCTGGAGAACACGGCATCGGTGGACGTGCAGCTGTGGCCGACCAATCCCACCGACCGGTCGCTGTACGGGCTTGCACCGATTCCGCGCGAGTTGCTCCCCGGGCGCTTCGAGGTGGTCGATCTGCGGGCCGAGGCCGATCGGTTCCGGCTGTTCCTGCCCTACGAGATCGGTGTGAGCGTCACGTCGACGAACAACGTGCCGGTGGTGGCCGAGCGCTGGCACCTCGCCACTGAGATTGACACGAACCTGATCGGAGCTGGTGGCGATCAGGTGGAGTCGACGCTCGATATCGACGAGTCGTCGGCCGACGCAACCGCCGACGACACCGGTGAGGTGCCTGCCGACGAGGAGCTCTCGCCCGAGGAACTCGCCGCCGAAGATGTGGCTCCTGGCGAACTCGACGTCCCCGGCATCCTGGGCGGTCAGGCCAGTGAGTTGCCGCAGCCAACGGCCTCGTCCGGCATCGCCACCACCCGAGGCACCGAGGTGCTGTCGGATCGCTGGATCCTGCCCTGGGTGCCGCTGCCGTCGGAAACGTCGTCGGTGGTCGTCGTGTCGTCCCCGAACGACGCCACAGCCGAGATCTTCGTGCTGTCGAATGGCGAGCTGGCTGGTCCGTTCCGCGAGGCAGTTCCGGCCGGTGGTCGCGCCGTGTCGGTGATCAATGTGCCGGCGGCTGCGGGCCCGATCCTGGTCGTGGCCGACCAGCCGGTATCGGTCGAGGCGCAGGTGGTGGCACCCGACGGTTCGCTGTCGGTCATCCCGGGCATCCCAACGGTGGACTGATCGCGGTGGAGCGCCTGATCGTCCTGGTGGTGCTCACTGCGGTTGCCGTCGGCATCGCGTTGATTCTGCAGCGCCGACGGCCCGACCCGCCGTCGGCCCCGAGCTATCGTGCGCCCACCCAGCTCGACCCGGACGACTTTCCGGTGTCGGCCAAGGCCCCGTTCGTGGTGTTGTTCGGCTCCCAGACCTGCGAGTCGTGCCCCGGCGCCTGGTCGGTGGTCACCGACACGGTGGCGGCCACCGGGGCCGCGATCGGCACGGCGCGCATCGACGTGCAGGACGACACCGATCTGCATCGGCGCTACCGGATCGACGGCGTGCCAACCACGGTGATCGCGGACGGCGACGGCGTGGTACGCCAGGCCTTCTTCGGCCCGATCACGACCGACGAACTCACCGCGGCGATGATCGACGC
>JBCCFL010000023.1:0-86410 GCA_039029735.1 Actinomycetota bacterium
GCCGGGAACCAGAGATCCTCGGTCACCATGGTCGTGCCGTCAGCCAGGGTGGCCTCCGATACGAAGTTCACGTGGCTTGTGGACAGCGCCACCACCTGGTGGTCGGCGAGGCTCGACACCTCACCTGCATCGACTACTGCGTTGGCGTTGGCATCGGTCCAGATCGCGAGCCCGTCCAACTCCGGGCCGGCAACCTGGCCATCAGCGTTCACGTCGAGGCGGGCGAGCTTGACGAAGCCATCTGCATACTGGCCGCCCTGATCGCCGAACAGATGCTCGCCGGTCATGGGGCCGGTGATCCGGGAGTCGAAGAGGATGCCCTCAGTTGGTGCGAACCATTCCGACACCACCTCGGCCTCGCCGTCGGCATCGAAATCGAACGTGAACTCGCCACCGATGCGCTCCACCGAACCGGAGCCATCGAGATCGAGCCCGACCGGCGAGACCCGCTCGATCGTGAAGCAGATCTTGACCGGCTTCGTGCCCGAAGGGGTGGTCAACGTCGTCACCACCTCGGTCGGGAGGCTGCTGGACCGCGCATTGCGGAGGATGCCTTCGCCGTAGGCAACGAGCTGGTGATCGTAGACCCACACGCCACCATCGGAGTTTGCGAAGTTGGCGCCGCCCACGGCGTGCTCGATCGGATCGGTGTCGAGCCCGAGTGGCTTGTCGCCGACGGTGCCCGTCCTGAGTTCGATCCGGTACTCGAGCCAGCCCGAATCGACGTGGAGATTCCACTCGGCCGATGCCGGGAGGCACGGCAGCGGGTCGGGCTCTGGCTTCGGATCTGGAACCGGATCGGGCTCTGGCTTCGGATCCGGGACCGGGTCGGGATCTGGAGTCGGTACCGGGTCGGGGGCAGGGGCAGGCGGCGGCGCCGGGTGGGTGGCCGGCGGCGGGCCGTACAGCACCGAGTGGAACTGCGGATCGGAGCCTTCGCCGAGGCATCCGTAGAGCTGGTCGTACATCCGACCCGAGCCGAAATCGCTCCCGAGGGGGGCAATGACCACAGCGATGTAGCACCCGGCGTCCACCTCGAAGCCGTAGGTGCCATCGCCGTTCGAACTCGCCGAGCCGAGCCATCCACCGCGATCCCATGCGCTGGTCGCCTCGAACACATCGACGGTGACGCCACCGCTGGGGGAGCCGTCATCGAAGCTGACTGAGCCTGAGAGCACCGCGCTCTTCGAGGCAGCGGCGGGCCCAACCAGGCCCAGACTCACCACACCGGCAATCAACATGAACGCAGCCACCGAAATGGACCGCCGGGGCCTACTGCTTCGTAGCCGCCCGTCCCGTCGCAACATGATCTTGGAGCCTCCTGACTCTGACGGCACCGGCGTGTCCGAGACCATCACCCGTCAAGACGCCAGATCGCGGCGCCGCCTTACGTGCGTCATGCGGTTGGGCTGGTTTACCCAGAGATTCCGAGACCACGACGTCACGTACAGTGACGCCGAGACGGCGGAAGGGTCTGAGTCGGTGAATGCATCAGCTGCGGTATCGACCGATGCGTCGAACAACTCGTCTGATTCCGAGACGACGGCGACCTTGGACGAGGCCGTGTTCGAGGGCATCTACCGGGAGTACCGCTCGACCCTCGTCCAGTTCGCCAGCCGCAAAGGCGCAGACGATCCCGAGGCTGCGGCTGATCACGCTCTGTTTGAGTACTACCGAGCGTGGGACCGGCTCCGGAAGCACGATTCCCGCGCCCTTCGCTCGTTCCTGATGCGCGCCACCGCCAACGAGGTGGTCAGCCAACACCGCCGTCTCGGTCGATCAGTGCAGGCCGAAGAGCTGCATCTCGATGCCGATGCGTCGTTCGAACCCGACTTCTCGAACGGCGTCGTCGACGCCGCGCTCCTCGAGCAGCTGATCGGTGAGCTCTCGCCAGCCCAACGGGCCACCATCCTGCATCGCTTCTATGCCGATCTGACGGCTGAGGAATCCGGGCAGCTCCAGGGGCGCCAGGCGAACGCCATCCACCAGCTCCAGCATCGTGCATTGGCGCGACTCCAGAAGGCGCTGCTGGCCGCGCTGCTCGTTGCCGTTGTCGCCGCAGGGATCTGGCTCGTCCAGAGAGCCACCTCGTTCCAGCTGATCGAAACCGATCCGATCGGCCCCGAGCCCGTGATCACCGAGGAGTTCGATCAGCCCCGAGACGACGTCGATTCAGTCGACGAGCCCAGCGACAACGGCCAGGAGGTGAGCGGGTCGGCCGAGCTCGTCGCGCCAAGCACCAGCACCGCGAGCGACGGAGAGCAACCAGCCTCCGCGTCGGAGCCGACCACGACGACTGCCATCGCATCACCCACGACCGAAGGAGCACCGGCGGCACCGGCTGCGCCGGCGACGACGGACCCAGCCGCTGGCCTTCCTGCCAACGAACCCTCGACAACCACCTCGACAACCACCACGAGCGCAGCCGCGGCACCCCTCCAAGCCATCGGGTTCAACATGTGCGCCATGCAGCAGATCGGAGCCAGCACGGTGGCCGTGATGCTGTTCGACCCAATGGGGAATCGCAGCCGAGCGGAGACCTACGTGTCGCCGTCGGCAATCCGCTTCGTCGACGGCAACGACAACCCGGTGTTCGAGGTGTCGACCCCGGGCCATGGCGTCGACGGCACCACGAGTGGGAGTGCGGGCTGGCTCAACCTGGGCGAGGGGCAGACGCATCGCAGCCTCTCCGACGCCTACAGCCCGACCGACGTCGATGACTGGCTCTCCGTCCGGTGGGGCGTGCTGTTGGGCAATGACGTGCCAGACAACTGGAGCACCGTCGAGTACCGATACGCGACCGGCGCCTGGGCACCGGCACCAGCCTGCGGGATCTGATCGAACCGTTCGCTCGCACGGCGCCATCTCTTGCATTCATCTACTGATTCGTAGATGATCAACCCAATGGTTGATCAGTTTGAGGACGACGTGTTCCGGGTGCTTGCCGACCCGACGCGCCGGCACGTGATCGAACTACTCGTCCGCCAGCCTCGCACGGCGAGCGCCCTGGCCGAGACGGTGGGCGTGACCCGCGCCGCGATGAGCCGGCATCTACGCGTGCTGCGTTCGGCCTCGATCGTCAGCGTCGCAACCCCTGACCACGACGCCCGCGAGCGGATCTACTCGCTGCACGGCGAGTCGCTCGTGGCGGCCCGGGCGTGGCTCGACCAGGTGCATGCCTTCTGGACCGAGCAGCTCTCATCGTTCGCTGACCACGCGGCGCGAATCAACGAAGATGACCACCACGCAGAGGAGACACCGTGAGCAAGACCGAGTCCATCACCACGGTGGTGACCGTCCCCCTCGATCCCGCCACGGCGTTCCGAGCCTTCACCGAGGACGTCGGCCGCTGGTTCCGACTGACCCCAGCATCGTTCCCGGTGCCCGTATCGGCGGTGGCATTCGAGACCGGCGATCGTCCACGGTTTGTCGCGATCCCCTCCGACGGCGCGGAGCCGATCGAGATCGCCGCCGTGACCAACTGGGAACCGGGGCGAGGTCTGACCTTCAGCGACGGCGACACCGAGGTGCAGGTTCAGTTCGAACAGGTCGACGACGCCGACGCCACTCGTGTCACCCTCGTCCACCGTGGCCTCTCGGGGCTGGACGACGCCGAGATGGACCGGACCTACCGCTACGGCCCGCGCCTGATGCCGGGGTGGTTCGAGCACCACGTCGATCCGGAGCTCACACCACCGGCGGGGATCGTCGCCGGTGTGATGTACCGCGAGGTTGGTGCCGCCTCCGACTGGCTCGTCGAGCACCTCGGATTCGAGGTCAGGGGCCTCTTCGCCGACGCCGCCGGCAGGGTGAACAACGCCGAGCTCCGGGTGGGCGCCACCGAGGTGTGGCTCTTCGAGAACCCGACTGTGCCCGAGAACACCGATGGGCCACCGCGCCAGTGGATCGGCGTGTGGGTCGACGACGTCGACGCCGCACATGCCCGGCTCGCAGCCACAGGAGTCCAGGTCGCCGATCCGGCTGACGCCAACTACGGCGTGCGCAGCTTCAACGTGTCCGATCCCCAGGGCGTGATGTGGGGGTTCCTCCGCCGCATCGACAACCAGATCGGAACGAGCCTGCTCACCTGAGTGCAGCCGCGAACTCCGACCTCAGGCGGTGGCCGCCAGCCGGTCACCGCCGATCGGCAGGGCGTCGAGGTCCATCTTGTAGAGACGGGCCACGTTGTCGCAGAGAATGTCTCGCGTCTGGGTCGGTGTGAGGTCCGCCGTGTGCTCGTCGAGCAGTTCCTGGCTCCAGGGCCAGGTGCTGTCGCTGTGGGGGAAGTCGTTGGCCCAGAGCAGCCGCTCGTGGTTCACGTGGTCCACCATCTTGAACGCCACCCAATCGTCCTGGAACGTGGTGTAGATGTGCTCGGCGAAGTACTCGCTCGGCAGCTTCGACAGCTCCTGGCCTGGTGGCAGCCAGTAGCGATGGCGCTTGTAGGCGTGGTCCATCCGGTACATGTAGTGCGGCACCCAGCCGGCGTCGGCCTCCACGCACACCACCCGGAGGCCGGGCTGTCGCTCGAACACACCTCCGAAGATGAGCGTGCCCATGATGTCCTGGTTGGCCCGGATGATCGTCATGAAGCTGTTGGCCTTGGGGCCCCGGGGCTTGCCGGACGACCGCGCTGTGAGGATGTGCCACGACAGCGGCATGTCGAGCGCCGCGGCCGCCTCCCAGAACGGATCCCACTGCGGGTCGTCGTAGTCGAAGTCGGTGCAGGCGTCGCCGGGCATCATCACGCCTCGCATCCCCATCGAGGCGAACGACTCCAGTTCCGCGATCCCCTCCTCCACCGAACGCAGCGGCGTCTGGGCGAGGGGCAGCAGCCGGTTGGGGTCGACTGAGCAGTACTCGACGATCCACCGGTTGTAGGCGTCCATCGCCGCCTTCTTGTAGTCGGGATCGGGGTGGTTGCACAGCACCATGCCCACCGACGGATAGATCACCTCGGCCGACACGCCGTCGCGGTTCTGGTCGGCGATCCGATGGGTGGAGTCCCATCCGCTCCGTGGGATCTCGTCCCAGGTCGCTCGGGGGTTCAGCTCCTCTGGAGGCTGACCTGCGGCGGCCACGAGCCCCATCTGAATCGTGCGTTTCATCCCGTCGATCACGTAGAGATCGCCTTTGTCCTCGGTGGATTCGAGGCGAGGCGCCACATCGCGCCACTTCGGATCGATGTAGTCCGTGTAGGTGTTCGGCGCCTCCGCGATGTGTGAGTCAGCGGAGATGATCGGGTAGTCGACCTGCATGCTGGAGCCGCCTTTGTGGGTCGATCGGGCGTGCGTGTCGGCCAGCACCAACGGCGACGTGAGCCGCGGCCACGGCCTGCTTCGACACTACATCTCAGCGACAACAGGGAGTAATGGGCAGACGCTCGGCGGGCTCGGTCCGCCACTGCGGAGTGTCCCGGCCACGAGGCGTCCACCCGGGCGTGCCCAGACCTCAACTCGACCTGAACGACTAGAGCGAGGCGAGTGCGAGGTCGCCTCGACGGCGGCTCGTGCAGTCGCGGCCGGCTTCGGCCAGCACCCCCGACAAGAAACGGGTCGTCTCGTCGTCCATCAACGACGGCACGACCTCGAGGCCTTCGGTGCAACGGAGCTCGTCGAGAACGGCGCCCTCGTCGCGAAACGCCGCAAGGTACAACAGGGTCGTCGCACCGTCGACACCGTCGCGTTCGGCTGCCTCGATCGTCCGAGGCGCCAAGGTGCGCCCGAGGAGGCGACCAGTGAGCACGAACAAGGCCGCGCCGGCAACGGCGAGGGCGGCGCCAACGAGCGCCCCGAGATGAGATTCGATCGTGCTCGACCCCACCGTCACGAACGCTCCGGCAACCGAGCCGTACAGACCGGAGACGAACACCGTCGACGGCAGCGAGAACCGCTGCCGGGCGAACCGGCGTACACCGGCGCCGGCTCGCCGCACCGTCGCATAGTCGTAGATCTTCAGCTGACCGCCTGTGCTCAGCCGGTGTGCCCCTTCTCGGAACCGTCGGGCAGCGAGGCGTGAGCGGAATCGAAACGCCGCGACCGCCGGCCGGTCATCGCTCGTCTGAGGCGGGGCGAGGGGAATCTGAGGAGCAGGTTCGATCGTCATGCTGACAATGTAAAGACCAACGTAGACAATGTCAAGATGGAGCAAGGACAAGCTGCCGACCCCTGCTTGTCAATGTCACGTTTCAATGTCAAGATACGGGACCGCTCGAGCTTGATTGGACCACTGACCGTGAGCAAGAACCCATACCACCATGGCGATCTCCCTCGTGCGCTGAGGATGGCCACGGCGGAACTCATCACCGAGCGCGGACCACAAGGCTTCAGCCTGCGCGAGGTCGCCCGTCGAGCCGGGGTCTCCCATGCCGCCCCCGGCCACCACTTCGGTTCCGCCCTTGGCCTGCTGAGCGCAGTGGCCACCGAAGGGTTCGAACTCTTCGCTGCCGTGCTCGAGGAAGCAGCCGAGGCATCGACCGACCCACTCGAGCGACTGCGCGTCATCGCTCGCGCCTACGTCGGCCTCGCCCTCGAGCACCCAGGGCACTACGCCGTGATGTTCAACGCCCAAGCCCACAGCCCGGACGACGAGGCCTTGGCCGTCGCCGGACATCGAGCACACGAACACCTCGTCGACGCCCTCACGTCCGTTCGTGACGAACTGAATCCAGAGCTCGACGCAGAGACCGCAGCGACTGCAACGTGGTCGGCAATGGCGGGACTCGTGGCCATCGCCCCCCTCCTCGCTGAGCTGGCCGCCGATCGAGGTACGGAACCACGTCCGCTGGTCGAGCTGACCGACGACATCTGCGACCTGCTGGTCTTCGGTCTGGTCGGAAACCAGCTCAGGGTGTAGCAGCCCTCGACCGGCAGCGGGCTCGTCCGCGACAGCCCGGGCGCCGAGGTAGGCGCGCAGGGCCATCCGGCCCCAGCGGCGTTGCGACGCGCCCACGGTGACGCCCTCGACTCGGAGTGACCCTGGCCACACACATGCGTCTTGACATTGTCACCTTGTTGATCTTTGGTGATCTTGACAATGAAACATGACATTGGAAAGACCCACCGAGGAGGACACATGACTGATACGCCCGACGCGCCAAGCCGGTCGGCTCGCTCGACCGCAATTCAGATCGCAGGGACACTTCTCACCATCACGCTTGGTGTTGCCCTCGCCTGGCTCGGCAGTCAAGGCGGTGCCGAGGTCGACGCCATACCGATCTTCGCCGCGGCGGTGGCCTTCGCCTTCGCGTTGAACTGGGCGGTGTTCATCCCGTCGTTCGTACGCCACACCGAGCGGTACTTCGATCTGACGGGATCGCTGACCTACATCTCAGTCACGGTGGGCGCACTGCTGCTCGCACCCAACCCGGACTTCAGAGCCTGGCTCGTGGGTCTGATGGTTGTGATCTGGGCAGTGCGCCTTGGCTCGTTCCTCTATCGCCGCATCGCGAACGACGGACGCGATGGCCGCTTCGATCAGATGAAGTACAACTTCTGGCAGTACCTACTCACGTGGACGCTCCAGGGCCTCTGGGTGTCGCTCACCGCCGCCGCCGCCCTGATCATAATCACCTCCGCCACCGGCGAGCCGTTCGGAGTTCTCGGCCTGATCGGGCTTGTCGTGTGGATCGCCGGTTTCGCCACCGAGGTCGTTGCCGACACCCAGAAGAGCCGGTTCAAGGCGAACCCGGCCAATGCCGGCCGGTTCATCGACTCCGGCCTCTGGGCCTGGTCCCGCCACCCGAACTACTTCGGCGAGATCGTTCTCTGGGCCGGTATCGCCATCATGGCAATCCCAGTCCTGAGTGGGTGGCGCTGGGTTGCTCTGATCTCGCCTGTGTTCGTCTTCGTTCTCTTGACCCGCATCAGCGGCATCCCGCTGCTGGCCCGTCGAGCAGAGGCCCGCTGGGGCTCCGAAGCCTCATACCGCCGCTACGTCGAACGCACCTCGTTGCTCGTTCCGTTGCCCCCCAGGCGCCCGAATTCCGGATGGAGCCAGTCATGACCACCACCCAACAACACCGCATCGAGCGAGCCATGAACAACGACAAGACCGAACCCTGGGTCCAAGCGGGCCGCTGGCACATGGCGAAGTGGGGCCCGTGGGGCGACGCCGAGACCGCCATCAAGGGCGTTGCGATCATCACCGCATTCCTCGCCGCCTTCCCCACAGGAGCGTTGCGCGTGCCTGAGACGAACCAGGTGAGCTTCTGGATACTCGTGGGGCTCGCCGTCGCCTACGTGCTCAGCATTGGCGACCGCCTCATCGACAAGGAGATCACCGCACTGGGATTCCTGGGGTTCAACCTGGTCGGCCACTGGTCCATCGTCTACGCCATGGGCGCAACAAGCTGGCCGACGACGTCGGTGAAGGCGTTCGCCCTGCTGATGTTGATCGGCGATCTCATCAAGCTCGGCTTCTTCGTCACGACGGGCGCCAGAGTGCGGAACCTTCCCCGCATCGCACCGATCATGCTCACGGCCTCGTTCGCCGCTCTCTACGCCGTAGCCTTCGCCTACGCCTGAGCGGGTTCTCGTCTAGTGCGCCACCAGAGCCATGGCCCTCGCCACCATCGGTGCGAGGTCGGCGTACGCCTCGTGGGAGATCGGGCCGAAGCCCACCACACCGAAGGGGCGCAGCGCCGCCGCCAACTCGGGGCGGGCCAACTCGGCCGCCAACGCATCGACGAGCTCACTCCCGGCGCTGGCTCGAGCCACCACCGGCTGCACCGGAAACGGCCCGAGCACGTCCACCGAACGCAGAGCGGCGGCGGCATCAGGGTTCTCGCTCGCCCAGGTTCGCAGCACGTTCGCATCGATCGCAGCGGCATCGATCTCGCCACTCAAGATGCTCGTGAGTGCGGCGCGATGGCTGCCCACCTGGCGCCACTCGCCGAAGAAGTCGACACCGAGTTCGTCGCGATCGAGCCGAGCAAGCATGCTCACGAAGCCGCTGAGCGATGCCGGCTCGTTGTAGCCCACCCGACGACCTTCGAGGTCGGCGAAACTCGTGATCCCCGAGTCCTTCCGGACGATGACGTCGGACACGTACTGGGGCCGGCCACCATTGCGCGGGTCGTCGTGAACCGGAGCGAGCGGTACCAGCGTCACGCTGGGGTCGCTCCCCTCGGTGAGCCAGAGATACGACGGCGGGCACAGGAATCCGACGTCGGTGAGACCTTGGGTGAACCGATCGTCAGCGACGGAGATCGGCCCTGAGATCTTCGGCTCGACAGACAGCTCGTGGTCACGGCCCAAGCCGCGGCTGACGTGGGCGGCGATCTCCTCGTACATCCCGAGGGGCAGGCCGGGAGCGAGCCACGTCGTGAACCGGATGGTGTCTCGATCAGTTGTCACCACTGGTTCGCTCCTTTGCGACACGCACGACCGAGGCCATCAGTAAGCCCCGCCGCCAAGAACTACCAGCTGCGGCCCGTCATTCCCGAGCCGGCGCCGTGTTCGTCGACGGACTTCAGCAACGATCAGCTTGCGTTGGGGCTGATGACGGACTCGCCGAAGGCGCGAAGCCGGTCGAGCCCGTCCTCGCCGTGGAAGAAGAACGCAGGCACCATCGCCCGACCCACGCCAAGACCCCGCATCTGTTCGGCGCCGGCCACCGGGTCGGCCATCTGGGCCCCGAACATGGCGTTGATCTCCAGCGATGCAGGGTCGTGATCCTGCGCCTCGCACTCGCGGCGCACCGCAGCGATCAGCTCAGCCAGCCGCTCCGGATCGCCTTCGCCGGGGAAGTATCCATCGGCGAGCCGAACCGCCCGCCGGATGGCCACCTCAGTATCGCCACCGACCAGGATCGGGACCGCAGCTCCCTGGGCTGGCCGCGGCGTGCACGTGAGCGGCTCGAAGTCGACGAACTCGCCGTGATACTCCACGTGCGGGCCAGACCAGATCGTTCGCAGCGCGTCCACGTACTCGTCGGTGCGACGCCCCCGGCGCTCCCATTGCACACCAAGAGCGTCGAACTCCTCGCGCAACCACCCCACGCCAATGCCAAGTTCTACTCGGCCTCCGCTGAGGTGATCGAGTGTGGCGAGCTCCTTGGCCAGCACGAGCGGGTTGCGCTGGGGGAGGATCAGGATGCAGGTACCGAGCCGTAGCGTCGGAGCGGCGGCAGCCACGTAGGCAAGCCAGATCAGTGGGTCGGGGATCGGGGTCTCGGGCGTTGCCGGAATCTCGCCGTCCTTGGTGTAGGGATAGCGGGAGTCGATCGTGGACGGGAAGATGACGTGCTCGCCGCCCCATACGGATTCGAAACCCACCTCCTCGGCGACCTGGGATATGTCGAGCGCCGACTGGGGGTCGGTGCCGATGCTGCTGGCGAATGCAAGACCGAACTTCACCTCGCAAGCCCACCACACACCCTCGGTGCGCTCAACAGCAATGGGCCAACAAGGTCATGCGAGCGAGACCACCTGCATCGCAGCCCATGCGTTCAGGTCCGCATCAGGGAGATTGGCGATCATCCACCGTTGGGCGTTGGCAACCGCCCTCACCGGCTGGGTCCCGTCGGCCAGAGCTGCGATGATCGCAACGCTGAGATCTGCGGTCCCACCGGATGCGACGTTGGTGACTGGGCCGATAACGTGCTCGGCACCACGCAGGAGGCAGGCAAAGGGAAGCCCGAACGGCTCCTCGCCCGGGGTCGCTCCGAACTGGCCGACCTCGCAGGCGCCGAACATGGTGATGCTCGGCCACCAGAGCCCCATTGCCGCCGAGACATCGAGGTGAACGCCGTTCTCGATCAGGAGCCTCTGGTCACGGCCGAGACCCGCACCGTGCGTTGCGAAGTGCCCGAAGGCCCAGATCCCCGGGCGCTTGAGGGCCAACAGGAGGTCGGCCTCGGTACTCGCATCAGTCGTCGGCCATCGATGCTGGCGGCTCAAGGCATCGCGTTCTCGCTCGAGTTCAATGTCGAGCTGTGGGCCGAAGACCAGCGCCGCTGGCACGGGGGGTGGCCGTACCTCGGCCGGGTCGGCACGGTCACTGCCCAGAGCCCCGAGTGCCGGAGTGATCTGCACATCTGCGACCTCGGCCAGGTAGCACCTTCCGGTGTGCAGCCCCGCCCACGGCACGGTCGACAGAGCCGACGAGCCAGGGGCGACCACGATCGAGAGTGGCACGCCGTCGTCGACAGCGCCGACCACAGTCCGGCCGAGCAACAGCCGGGACGCCTCGACCCAGGCCGGATGCGGTGACCCGCCAGTCGGCAGCGATCCCCACACACCCGATTCGACGAACTGGAGGGCGTCTCCTGTGAGCTCGAAGGACTCGACGTCGAGAGAGTCACCCGCCGACTCGCCAACTTCGTGCCCAACCATCACGCGTGCGATGCGAAGACGCTCCTCAGGGACGTGCTCCAGCACCACGAAGGTCAGGCCGACGCGACCTCGAAGCGCATCGAGTATGGCTGGCCCTGGATCCGCAGGACTGCGGCGAGCTTCAGCCGCCCGGCGGTACAAGTCGTCAGGCGACCCACCCGCATCGACGAGACGGGAGCGGCTGAGCCCGCGATCGTGCACGAAGTTGAGCGCTCCTCGGTTGGCCGCCTCCACGAGGCGCAAGGTCGCCTGTCGAGCCGCAGGATGGTCAGGCCCATGTGCGTCATGATTCGACAACACGTCGAGCGCCACCGTCCAACTCTCCTCGAGTTCGGCGAAGCCCTCAGATCGATGACCGAGACCAAGCACGGCGTCCAACTGGTCAGCGATTCCCGAGCTCGCCACGACGGCAAGGGGCACCGCCCGCCGGAGATCACCCAGCCGGCGGGCCGCCAACATCATCAATGCTGCGGGAACGACTGCACTCGCGGACATCGTCGACATCATGCGATCGAACTCCCGTTTGCCCTCGTCCGGATCAACTGCGGTGAGCGCCTCGAGCCGCATCGCTTCAACCACCCGAACTCGATCCTGTACGCCAGCGAGAACAACGGGGTCGTGTCCATAGTGCGCCACACCAGCGGGTACGAGAACCAGCGCACGATCGAGGAGGGCCAGGCGGCTCGATGAATCAGGCTCGACCTTCGCTCGATCGAGGTACACATCTGCCAACAAGGGATGCCCGTCGAGCTCGGGAGCGAGCGCCACGGCTCGGTCAAGCAGCAATCTGTCGTCAGGAGGAACGGCACCGATCCCAATTGCTCGATAGGCCTCGACTCGCTGGCCGGGCTCGCGCAGACGATCACTTGTGCGGACGCAGCGGGCCATGAGCGAGCGGGCATCATCGGTGTTGCCCAAGGCCTGGTGGATGGTTGCTCGAACCGACAAGAAGCTGATGGTGGCCAAGAGCGTGTCGTCATGGAGGTCATCGATGTTGTCGAGCGCAATCACCTCGCCGAGCGTCGTCGAGTGGAAGGCCGAGGCGTAGTCACCGTCGAGCACACAACTCTCACCGAGCAACCTGCTCAACAACATCAAGAGATGAACGCGGCGCACCGGCCCAGCTGCGCTCAGGTGAGGGATGCCCTCGATCATCTGACTGAGCCACTTCCGCGCTTCGGACATGCGTCCCTCGTTCGCGGCGAGCTGGGCCTCGTCAAATCGCACATGAAATCGTTCAGTCGGGTTGTAGAGCGCGCGCCGGACCAGACCTCCCACTGACCTCCCGGGGCGGGGACCAATTGCGCGGAGGCGAGCGAGAGGTTCCGATGCGACCATGCGCTCAGAGGTGGCCATCGCCTCCTCCCAGATCTCACCATCCGGATCGAGCCGCTTCTCACCAACTCGATGAACGGACTCGAGCGCTTCTACGAGCGCTCCCAAATAGGGCACCCACTGTTCCGTTCGTTTGAATCCGATCGCCGCATCCAAGAACGCAAGCGAAGCCGGGCGATAGTCCCCCGAAGCCTGATGACAGCGCGCCAACGCTCGATGGGCAGCTGCGACCATCGAGGGAGCGTCACCTACTTCCGGCAGCCACCGCTCGATCAGCGGCGCAGCCTCCACGAACCGACCGTCGTCAGCAAGCAAGATTCCTTGAGAGACCCCGAACACGGCGGTGCCTGCATGATCGCCGAGCCGAGCTGATGCCTCGGCGCCTTCGGCCGCCAGCGCCGCTGCGGCGCCCAGATCGCCCCCGTCTGCCAGGTGGTCGATGCGAGCCCGAACCTGTTCAATGCGATCGAGGTCGGCGAGCGCCGTCACGAGCTCTCGTTGCCAACGGCACGAAGGGCGGCCCCGATGTCAGCGGGTGAGCCAGTCAACTCAACGAGACGCTCACTGTCGCCATCTCGAAGATGGACCCGCACGTGCAGCTTCTCTGGGGTGACGGCTCGACGGTGGACGAAGCGGTCGATCGCTCCAGCCAGCAAGCTACCTGCAACTCCAATACTCAACGCCGACGTGATCTCGAGAGCGGGGAGCCAGAGCTCCAATGCTCGCTGCTCCCCAACGACACGATCCGGCTCTTCTACCACCACGGCAGCACCAACCTCGACGAGCGCTCGAGTCAACTCGTCGGTCCACGCCGGCAAAACCGTCGGTAGCCCGGAGATAGTCGCATATCTATCCGTCGTTGGCCGTACGACCACATCCATGACGGCCCCCCATTCAACCGGCACGTCACGCTAGCTGAGCGACGCGTGAAACTCGATGTTGCTGCACGACAACCGATGGGATGAGCCTTCACGAAAAGACCGCCCTTTCGCAGTCCAAACATGACACAGATTCGCAAGGCAAGTGCAACGCGGAACCGCATGACTCGCGTCGTCCAACGGACGTACATCTCACCCGTTGGAAGGATCCGCTATGCCACTACCTACGAACAAACTCCGTTTGGCTGCAGCCACAACTGTGGTCGCGTCGATGCTTGCGACGGCCGTTCCGGCCGCCGCTGAATCCACAATCGACGTACCAGCGCCCGCCGCTCACGGCGGAGAAGATCTCGCCCTCCTCACAGATGACGGAACGCTCTCGCCGTTGGCCGAACGTCTTTGGGCTGACCTCCTCGACGAGATCCGACGAGGAGACTCGGCTGTCATAGCCGAGCTGGCCCGCCAGCTCGTGACACTCGACGCACCCGCCGACGGCGTGCCGACCAGTACAGAAGGTGGTGGAACCGGTGCTGGACCGACCGGCGGCCCGCCGCCCCACGACCCCAGTGGCCCCACGCCGAGCGACCCCGGCGCAAATCCCGGGCCAAACGGGGGCGACGACGGCCGCTCGGGCGACGACGGTGGGTTCGTCGATGAGCACGGCGACTGCTACGGCGAGCGAGCACGAGCAGGGGTCGCTGGCTTCAAGGACTCGGTCCGCACTCGCCGCGTCGACGTTCACGATCACTACCGACAGGAGACAGTGCGTGCCGGCGACAAACTCATCGTGAGGCGATGGGGCGACAGTGGCGTGAACACCATCATCGAGGTCGTGTTCGACGACACTGGCGTCGTTTTGCGCGCAACCCGAGTCGACATGCACGTTCACCCCACCGAGGACAGCGAGAACATCATTGGCGACGTGCTCTACGAGGCCGACGAGCCTGGCAGCGCACACGGCACGGCCACGACACATCTGTACGGGCGGGACCTGCAGGAGCGCGAGAGTCGTGTGCTCCGGCGCACGAGCGACGAAATCCTGCGTCGGATCTTCTTCGAGTCCACCTACTACGAGCCCGGTGGCGCCGACGAGGCGCAACCAACGGAGCCATCGGAGGCACCCGAACACGAACAAGATGAGGCACCCGAACCCGACGATGACGACAGCTCTGGTTCGGGCACCGAACAGCCAGACCCCGACGCTGGGGTCACTGGCGACTGCGACGGCCTCGACACCCGCCGTGGGCACGACGGTGACGAACCCGATGGCCCCGTCGACATCGGAGGAACACCCGGCTCGATGCCCGTCGACGATGGCACCGTTGCTCCCGGGCAGGACGACCGCCTCACGCTGACCGTCGAGGACACCACCTGGATCATCCACACCATCGATCCGGTCGGCAACCCCGTCACCGGTCTCTGAACCATGACGACATCGAGCACATCACACCACAGCAGAGCCCCGCCGGCGCGCTGGGTAGGCTCGCGCTCGTGACCGAGATGCGTGCGACCGAGGGGCCGGGGACGGGCGGCTGAGTGGCCACCTCGTATCAGGCTCGGGTCGACCTGGTGATGGACCACGTCCGCCGACACCTCGACGAGGATCTGCCGCTGGCCGACCTGGCGGCCGTGGCGAACTTCTCGCCGTTCCACTTCCACCGCATCTTCAGGGCCAGCACGGGGGAGACCGTGGCCGACTTCGTTCGGCGGGCCCGCCTCGAGCGTGCGGTACAGCTGATGCAAACGGCACCGCAGCGGCCACTCACCTCCATTGCCGCCGAGACCGGCTTCGCCACCCCGTCGGACTTCGCCCGCGTGTTCCGGCGCCAGTACGGGCGCACACCCAGTTCCTGGGATCGGCGAAGCCGTCTCGATGCCCAGCCCGACCTCACCGACAATGCTGCGCAGCTCGCGCCCGGCTTCGTGCCATGCGCCCGCATCGTGCGGCGGCCCGCGCTGCGCATCTTCTACCACCGGGTTCGCAACCCGTGGCAGGGCAACACCCTCGCTACAGGGTTCCGGGCGCTCACCGAGCACCTCGACGCTGCTGGCGACGACTGGCGCGCTCGCCGCCTCGTTGGGCTGTCGTGGGAGAGTGCGAAAGCCACCGACGTCGCCAACCTCGTGTACGACCTCGGCTTCGTGTTCGACGCAGCGAGCCCTCCCCCGCCGTCGATCCTGAACCACGACGGCGAGCAGCCATTCGGCTGGCACCGCTTCGACTCCACAGACGCCGTAGAGGTTCGATGCCCCTCGCTACCGGCCGTGGCGGTGACCTGGGAACACCTCTACACCGAGTGGCTCCCCTCCTCGCCGTACGAGCCAAACGACCAGCCCGCCATGAAGCGGTTCCACCGCCTGCCAACCACGTTCACCCCCGACGACTGGCTGGTGGACTGTTCGATCGGCCTCCGGCCCCGTCGCCCCTGAGCCACAGAAGAGCAAGAACACAACAGCGCCGAGCCATGGGCCCGGCTTTGCTGTCGGCCATGACAACGAACACCGACCTCGTCCGCCAGTACCTCGCCGCCATCGACCCGGCGGCGCCGGACACCGAACGCCTGGCCACCCTCGTCACCGCGGACCTGGTGCTCGTCGACGTGCTCATGCCTCTCAGTGGAGCCGACACGCTGCTCGACGCCCTGCAGGGTGGCTCGGGGATGCCGATCACCTCCACCGTCCAGGACGTGATCGGCGACGATGCCGCTGGCACCGCCGCCGCTCGCGTGCTCGTCGAGGTGGCCGGGCGGGCGATCCAGTACCTCCAGTGGTTCTGGATCACCGATGGCCGTATCAACCGGGTGGAGGTGATCTACGACCCGCGCCCGTTCCTGGAACTCGCCGCCGAGCACACGAGCTGACGGCTGGACCCGTCGGCTCCTAGTGCTCCACGGTGGCTCGCCACTGGTGGTAGGCCGCCCACACGATCAGCATGGGCGGAACCACCACCACCGACACGATCAATGCGTAGAGGATCGTGATCCCCGTGACGATGCCGAACTGCTGGAAGGGCACGAGCGGGCTGAACAGCAGCACCGCGAACGCAAGCGCAGTGGTGAGCGCCGACCCGGTGAGGGCCGACCCGGTGGTGGCCAAGGTCGTCTTCGTGGCGTCGAGCAGGCTCTGGCCGTGCTCCACCTCCTCGGTGAACCGATGGATGATGTGGATCGTGTAGTCGACGCCGATCCCGATCGACAGTGCGGTGATCAGCGCAGTGATCACGTTGTAGGGAATGCCCAGCAGCGCCATGGTGCCCAGTACCCACAGCAACACCATCAGGATCGGTAGCACGGCGATCACGGCCAGCATTGGCTTGAACTCGGTGACCCAGAAGAAGACCATGAGCACGACCAGGGCCGCCACCATCGTGATGGCGATCGAGGTCGACTGGCTGTTCGTCATCGCCGATGTGACCTCGAGGCCGATGATGTCGCCCGAGGTAGCAACAATCTGGTCTCGGTCCCCGAACCAGAGCCCATCGATGTCGTCCACCATCTGCGCCGTCCGATCCTGGTCGCCGGTGAGGGCGTTGAACTGGATGAGCATCTGGTCGACACCGTTGGGGTCACTCACGGCAACCTGGGCGAATCCGATCGGGTCGTTCTCCTCCAGCCGGTCGAGTACGGCCTGTACGCCTTCAGGATCAAGGGTCAGACCCTGGTCGATGGTGGACGCGATCTCTGCAAGCTCGGGGTCGTACACGTCGCCGGGTTCACCACTGTCGGTATTCCAGTCGAGATAGAGGTTGCCGAGCGACGCCGTGATGCCGCTGGCAGCGCCCGTGGGCCGGGAGAGTTCGTCACCGAACGCTTCCGACACGGTCAGGAGGTTCCGCAGCGTGCGGTCATCGGTGAGCTCGGCTTCGATAAAGACGGTGACGACCTCGGTTTGCCCGCCAAGGGCTTCGTCGAGGGCGGCGATGTCGGTGAGCGAGTCGCCGTCGCCGGGGAGGAAGTCGTTCGAGTCGAACTCGGTGCTGATCTGGGTGGCAGCGGCCCCCAGCGCAACGGTGATCACCGCCGCTCCGGCGAGAGCAACCATGGGCTGGCGAGCCACGAACTCGCCCACTCGGGCGATCAGTGCGCCGGCACCGGGGATGGCGTCGGCCATGAGTCGGGGCTCCCGCAGCGTGCCCTTGGTCTCGGCCCGCTGGTCCAGGATGGTGCGGGCCGCCGGGATCAGGGTGAGCATCGTGATCAGGCCGAAGAACACACCGAATGCGGCCACGATGCCGAAGTCCTGATTGGCAGGAATCGGCGACGCCAGGTTGGTGAGGAAGCTGATCACCGTGGTTCCGGCAGCAAGTCCGAGCGGCAGCATCACCCCGCGCAACCCTCGGCTCGCGGCGTCAGCGACCGACGCCCCGGCGGCCCGCAGTTCGCGGTAGTGGGCCACTGACTGGATGGCGTAGTCCACCACGAGGCCGATAAGCATGATCGGCACCATCGTGGTGATGGAGTTCGGGAGCCCGATCACCCCGAGGCCGTCGGGGCCCATCAGGCCCTGGAAGCCGATGGTGCCCACCACGGTGATGCCCAGCCCGGCCAGGGACAGGGCGACGTCGGATGCCGACCGGAAGAAGACCAGCAGCAGCACCACGATCACCCCGAACGCAACGAACATCAGGATCGACATCGACGACGAAGACGACTCGGCCGACTCCTCGTCGATGGTTGCACCCGACAAGCTGCGCACGGCGAGCGGTCCATCGACGTCGACCACCCGGTCAGCGACCAGGAGCTCTGTCGCCTCCAGACCCTCGGGGTCACCCAGCTCCCGCAGCTTGATCTGAGAGATCACCAACCCCTCCCCATCGGCTTCGCCGCTGAGACGCGCCACCGAATCGGCGGTCGCCGCATCGGCCGACAGGGCCGCAGTGACCTGATCGATCTGCGCCTGGGGCACGCTCGATAGGTCGTCGACCCCGAGTGCCTGTTTGTAGATGGCGGCGAGGGAGACCACGGGATCGGTGACGGCCAGCCGCTCAGACACGGCTGGTTCGGACACCAACTCGTTGACAACGGCGTCGACGTGGGCGAGGCCATCGGGGGTGAGCGTGTCGCCACGGTGGAGAATCGTCACACCGGTGAGGCCTGCGGAGTCGGGGAACTGCTCAGACAGCTGATCTGACGCCTGGGCCACGTCGCTGTCCTCGGGCAGGAACACAGTGTTGTCGGCCTGCTCGCCGAGGATCCCCATGCCCGACGCAAGACCGACGACGACCAGGGCCAATACGCCGAGCGCGGCCCGGGGCCGTGTGGTGACAAGCCCTGCGAACGCAGCAAACACTCTGGACATCGGGTGACTCCTCCGTACGAGCGGCCACCTGCCGCCGTCAACCTTTTGGGACGTGAACTCCCACAACATAACAAGTGAGAGTTCAACTCCCAAAACATTTGAAACGAACGGCTACAGTGCGGATGTGCCTGAGACCGAACCGTCCGCCTCGCCCGATCTCCGTCGCGCCCGACGAGAGCGGGGCGTGAACGCCGTACTCGACACCGCAATCGAGATCTTCAGGAACGGTTCGGAACGACCCTCGGCTGCAGAGATCGCGCGCCGGGCAGGCGTGTCCACGTCGTCGTTCTTCCGCTATTTCGACGGCATCGACGACCTCCGCATGCAGGTCGCCCAGCGATTCATAGAGCAACACCGAGGCCTTCTCGAGCCCGACGTGCCGGAGGGCCTCGGCGCACGGCAACGAATGGAACTGTTCGTCGAGTTGAGGATCCAGGCCGGCTCCATCCTCGGCCCGGCCAGCCGCCAGCTTCAGGGCCGAGCAGTCGACGAACCGGACCTCGTTCCGATCCAAGCCCGGGCGCGACGCATTCTCGCCGACCAGGTCGAGAGCCATTTCGGCCCTGAACTCGACGCGTTCACGCCTGCGCGCCGAGCCGATCTCGTGGCCATCATCGACTCGATGTCATCCATCGACGCCTATCGAATCATGACCGACATCCACGGCCGAACCGACGCCCAGGTCCGGCGGGCGTGGCTCGCCACCCTCACAGCACTCCTCGACAACGCCTGACCCGCGCCGTCACCCGCGCTGGCCCATTGGACCGTTGCCCGCCACGCGAGCTGATGCGTGCCGAATGCCACTGCTTTCCCAAGGTTTCCATGGAGTGGTAGGTATGCCTATCATCGCCGGTTGTTCATCCACACACATGTGGTCTCGTGCGGCTCGACCAAGGGAGCCGCCCCGAAAGAGGATTGCGCATCATGAAGTTCCGAGTTCTTCTGGCCATGTTGATGGCCCTGGCACTCGTGGCCGCAGCGTGCGGTAGCGACACTGACTCCGACGACGCGTCAGACTCGGCCTCGGCATCAGAGTCGACGTCAGCCTCAGCGTCGGCCTCCGAGCCGTCCGAGTCTGCATCGGCCTCCGAACCCGCCGACGACGAGGCCATGGAAGACGACGAGGCCATGGAAGACGACGAGGCGATGGAGGACACCGAGTGCTCCGGTACCTACTCGTTCGAGTCGTACTCCGGCGAGGTCGAGGTTCCCCGCAACCCCGAGAAGATCGCCGTGCTGGATCTCGGCATGCTCACCTCGCTCAACGAACTCGGCATCCCGATCGACGCCGAGGACGGGTTCGCGTCGCTCGGCACACCGTTGCCGGCCGACGTCGAGGCCGTGGCCAGCATCCCCCAGTCGCTCGGCACCGCATTCGAGCCCGATCTCGAGGCGCTCAACGCCATGGAGCCTGACCTCATCGTCGTGGCCTCCCGCTCCAGCCGCCTGTACCCCGACCTGGTCGATCTCGACATCGCACCGGTGGTCGACCTCACCTCGTTCGACGAGGCCGGCACCGATTTCTTCGAGGAGTTCGCTCGAACCCACCGTCACATCGGTGAGATCTTCTGCGTCCAGGACGCCGCCGAGGCGGTCATCGCCGACATCCAGGCCAGCATCGACGCCGTCAGCGCCGCCGCCCCTGAGGCCGGTAACGCGCTCGTGCTCGTGACCACCGGCGCCGAGGTCGGCGCCTTCGGCCCCGGCGCCTTCCGCTTCGGGCAGATCTACGACACCTGGGGCTTCTCCTCCGCCGACGACAGCCTGGCTCGTGACGAGACCCACGGCGAGCCGGTCTCGTACGAGTTCATCGCCGAGGCCGCACCCGAGATCATGTTCGTTGTCGACCGGGCCGCTGCCGTTGGCGAAGAGGGCGAGAGCGCCTCGGCCATCCTCGACAATGCGCTGGTGAACGCCACTCCCGCTGCCGAGAACGGCAAGATCTTCTACGTCGACTCCTTCGATTGGTACATCGTGTTCAACGGCATCCTTGGTCTCCAGGGCGTGGCCGAGGACCTCGAAGCTGCCGTGGCTGGCTGAGACAGACCGGCGACGGCAGCCATCGCTTTCCTCTTCTAGGTGTCTGCCGTCGTACAGGCCGAGCGCCGCAGTGGATCCTTGGTGTTGGGATCCGCTGCGGCGTTGGCCGTGTTGCTGTTCTTCGTGTCGATCTTCGTCGGCGCAAGCTCGGCCTCACTAGGCGACGTGATTCGCAACGAAGGCGCCGCTCGCACGATCTTCTTCGAGAGCCGGCTCCCCCGCACGATCGCCATCGTTCTGGCGGGCTCCTCGATCGCGGTGGCCGGCGCCATCATGCAGGCGCTCACCCAGAACCGCTTCGTTGCCCCGTCGACGGCGGGCACCACCGAATCGGCCGTGCTCGGCGTGACGATCATCTCCGTGATCGCCCCGGCATCCGCCGTGGGCTACAAGATGTTGTTTGCGACGGCGTTCGCCCTGGCCGGCACCTTGTTGTTCGTGTTCCTGATTCAGCGGCTCCGCAGTCGCGACATCATCGTGGTGCCGCTCATCGGCCTGATGCTTGGCGCTGTGATGGAGTCGATCGCGTGGTTCATCGCCGTTCGCTTCAACCTGTTGCAGTCGCTCTACGCCTGGATCATTGGCGACTTCTCGGGCACGATCGCAGGCCGCTACGAGTTGCTGTACGTGGTCGGCGCCATCACCGTCGTCGCCTATGTCTTTGCCGATCGATTCACCCTCGCTGGCGTTGGTCGCGACTTCTCGGTGAACGTGGGGCTCAACTACGAGCGCACGATCGTGGGCGGCATGGTGCTCGTCAGCATCGTCGCAGGGATCACGGTGGTGGTAGTCGGCACCGTCCCCTTCTGGGGGCTGATCGTGCCGAACCTTGCGTCACTCCTCGTCGGCGACAACCAACGCCGCCTCCTCCCGATCGTTGCCACCGTCGGTGCGGCGGGCCTCCTCGCTGGTGATCTCCTGGGTCGTACCATTCGCTATCCAGCCGAGGTGCCGGTCGGCACCATCGTCGGCGTGGTTGGGGGCGTGATCTTCCTCGTGATCCTCATCCGGAGCCGATCCTGATGGCTGCGGCCCCCCGCGCCGGGAACCCCGAGCTCCTCGATGTGGATCGACCTGCCGTCGCCCCTGCCGATCGATCGGCCCGCACCGCCCTGATCATTGTGGCCGTCGCCTACATCGCAGCATCAGCAGTGTTCATGACCTACGACCTCCAGGGCTCGTTGTCATTCGCCCTCGAACTCCGGGCCAAGAAGCTGTTGGCAATCACGCTGCTCGCCACGGGCCTCACGACCGCTTCGGTCCTGTTCCACACCATGACGGGCAATCGGATCCTCACGCCGTCGCTGATCGGGCTCGACTCGCTCTACATCCTCATTCAGACCCTGTCGGTTGCGTTCTTCGGGGCGCTCACGTTCGTGCGGGTGGACGAGCGCATTCGCTTCGCCGTCGCCGTCGTGATCATGGTGGGCTTCGTCTTCGCACTCAACGCAGTGTTCTTGCGTCGGGCCACCAGTGACATCCCGTTGCTCGTGCTCGGCGGCATCGTGCTCGGCGGCATGTTCACCAGCCTCACTGCGCTCGTGATCCGCCTGCTCGACCCCAACGAGTTCCTCATATTGGAAGACCTACTGTTCGCGTCGTTCACGCTCGTGAACGACGACCTCCTCGTCATCTCGTTCGTGATGGTCGGCGTGACCCTGCTCGTGGTGGGCCGGATGCGACGCACGCTCGACGTGGTGGCCCTCGGCCGACCGACCGCCATCGCCCTCGGCGCCGACTACGACCGCATCAATCGTCGGCTGATCATGATCATCGCCCTACTCGTTGCGGTCCCGACGGCCCTCGTCGGGCCGGTGACGTTCCTCGGACTACTCGCATCGAACGCTGCGTACGAGATGACCAAGAGCTTCCGGCACCACATCACCGTGCCGGTCGGGTCGCTCACGGCCGCCACGTTGCTGATTGCCGCGCAGTTCCTGGTCGAGGAACTCTTCGACTTCGCCACCAGGCCGAGCATCATCGTCGGCTTCGTGGGCGGCATCGTCTTCATCGTTCTTGTCATGCGGGAGGTCAAGTGAGCATCGAGGTTCGGCAAGTCACCAAGACCTACGGCGAACGAGTGGTACTCGACGTCGATTCGCTCACCATCGAACCGGGCGGTGTGACGGCACTGATCGGCCCGAACGGCGCCGGCAAATCCACGTTGTTGTCGGTGGCCGCCCGGCTTCTCGAACCAGACACCGGAACCGTCACCATCGCCGGGCTCGATGTGAGGACCACGCCGTCGGCCGAGCTTGCCCGAACCGTCAGCGTGCTCCGCCAGGACAACCGCGTTGCGGTACGGCTGACTGTTCGCGAGCTGGTCGAGTTCGGCCGCTTCCCCCACAGCGGCGGCAAGCTCTCTCTCGCAGACCGGGAGGTGGTCGACGCCTCGATCGATGCCTTCGATCTGGGTGCCCGCCAACACCAACGGCTGGATCAGCTGTCGGGGGGAGAACGCCAGCGGGCGTTCATCGCCTCGGTGTTGGCGCAATCGACCGACTACGTGCTGCTCGACGAACCGCTCAACAACCTCGATCTCCAGCAGGCCGACCGCACCACCATGCAGATCCGCCGTCTGGCCGACGACTTCGACAAGACCGTGGTGATCGTGCTCCATGACGTGAACATCGCGGCCCACCATGCAAACCGGCTCATCGCACTACGAGACGGCCGGGTGGCCCTCGACGGCGATCCCCACGACGTGATCACAGAGGAGGGCCTCGAAACGCTCTACGACGTGTCGATGCCCGTCACCGAGATCGACGGCAAGCCCGTGGCGCTGCACTTCCTGCGACGCAGCGGCACGAACACCGCCTCCAACTCGACCTAGACAGCAGGATCACGAACCAGCGTCGATGGCGGCGACCACGTCTTCGATGAGACGGATACGACCTTCGACACCGGGGTAGCCCAGGCGGTCGATGGTGAGCACTGCGTCGTTCTGAACTGCGGGCAGCGTCTGCCACAGTGGCTCAGAGGCGATCTCGGCGACTGATGCGTCCTCACCTTCGACGCCGCTGGACTGGGCCAGGATCAGGAGATCCCCGTCCAGCAGCGGGATGAGCTCGTTCGAGATGAACGCCCGCCCGTTGCGCTCGCCGTCGAGCTCACCTCCTCCGGGGGAGAGCGTGATGCCGAGATCGAGGAGCGTCTGGGGGATGTTGACTGGCCCGTCGGCCCACACGGCGAGCGACGGCCCGGTGTACACCGTGGCGAGGGTGATCTCGACGTCGGCCGGTACGTCGACTTCGGCGGCGGCTACGGCGTTGTCGTACCGGGCGAGGAGCTCGTCGGCCCGCTCCGGTACCCCCATGGCTGCACCCAGCTCCTCGACCTGCACTCGCCAGTCCGAACTGTCGATCACGGTGGTCGGGGCGATGCCTTCGAACAACTCCACGCCGACGAGATCGATGACACCACTGGTCACGAGGATGAGGTCGGGCTCGAGAGATGCAAGCAGCTCGAAGTTGGCTTCGGTCGACGACAAAGGCTGGATGCCGCCCGTCTCGCGTCTGATGCCGGAGAACTCGCCCTCGAGGGTGGCGGTTGATGCGATCGGTCGTCCGCCGAGGGCGAGCACGTCGGCCAGAAGGAACTCCTCGCCGAGCACCACGAGCCGGCCAAGATCGACGGGGTCGACGTCGGGCGGCTCGGTGGTCACATCGGTGGTCGCAGTACCGGCGACCGTGGACACTGTGGTCGCGGTACCGGAGACGGTGGAGGACGTGGTCGCCGACGCCGACGCCGACGCCGCGTCGTCGGCCTCCGAGCTGCACGCTGCCATCACGATGGCGGCCGTGAGGAGGGCCGCTCGGCGCGTCGGATTCAACGTCGACATCACGAGTCCAACGTCGATGTCATGGGGACTCTCCTCACGAGATACTCGTGGGCACACCCGCCGGCACCCAATCCAACGACAAGAGTGTACCGTTGACTACCCATGTATGGTAGGTATGCCTAACCCCACGATCTGGTCGAATCTGGAACCCATGTGAGCGACTCCACTGGGGAGGCCACGGAGAGCCACGCCAGCCGATCCGGGCCGGTTGCGTCGTGGCGCCAGGTCGCGATCCCGTCCGAGCACGGTGGCTGGAGCCTCACTGCGGAGCCAGTGCTCCTCGGCCTGATCGTCGCATGGTCGTGGTCGGGGCTGGCCCTGGGGGTGGCGGCGATGCTCGCCTTCGTCGCCCGCACACCGCTCAAGGTCGTGCTGGTGGATCGGTGGCGCCAGCGGTTACTACCCCGAACCCGCCTCGCCGCCCGAACCGCCGCCGCCGAGATCGCAGCCATCGCTGGGCTCGGTGCGGTGGCGGCGATCGGCAGTGCGAGTGGCTGGTTCTGGGTGCCGTTGGCCCTCGCTGGCCCGCTCGTCGGCCTGGAGTTGTGGTACGACATGCGCTCTCGCAGTCGGCGCCTTCTCCCCGAACTCGCTGGCACGGTGGGCATCGGTTCGGTGGTGGCCGCCATCGCACTCGCAGGGGGCGAGTCGGCAACACTCGCCGGCGGACTCTGGACCGTGGTCGCGGGCCGAGGCATCGCATCGATCGTCTATGCCCGAACGCAGATCTTCCGCCTGCACGATCGACCGGTGGCCCGTTGGCCGAGCGATGCCGCACAAATCGTGTCGGTGGCTGGGGTGACGGTGGCCTGGGCCGTGAGCGCGATTCCCGTCGCTCCCGTCGTTGCGTTGGGATGCACGGCGCTGTTCCACGTTGCGGCACTGCGGCGCCCGGTACACCGGGCGTTGGTGGTGGGACTCCAACAGCTCGTCGTCGGCGTGGCAATCGTTGTCGTGACGGCGATTGCCATACTCGTGACATGATCGACATTCGTCGCCCACTCCAAGCCGTCGCCAATCAGGTGCTTGCTCGCATCCCCGGGCCCGACCGAACGGTGCGTATCACCGGCAACCTGCAGCACTACGTCGACGACACGTGGATCCATGAACCTCCTGCGGCCCGTGGGCTTCGCGAAGCCACCGCCGCAGTGCCGGCGCGAGGCATGCAGATCGGAGCCGACCATGGTCGGCTACTCCACTGGCTCGCGGGGACGGTCGGAGCCAGACGCACCATCGAAGTGGGTGTGTTCACGGGCTACTCGGCTCTCTGGACGGCGCTGGCCCTGCCTGAGGACGGAACACTCGTGGCGTGTGACGTCAGCGAAGAGTGGACCTCGATCGGCCGGCCCTTCTGGGAGCAGGCCGGCGTGGCCGAACGCATCGACCTGCGCCTGGCACCAGCACTGGAGACGCTTGACGCACTGGTCGCCGAAGGCGGCGCCGGTGGGTACGACCTGGCGTTCATCGACGCGGACAAGTCCAGCTACAACGCCTACTACGAGCGCTGTCTGCAACTCGTCCGCCCCGGTGGGATCGTGGCGATCGACAACGTGTTGTGGGGTGGCGCAGTCGCCGATCCAAAACAGACCGACCCCGACACAGAAGCACTGCGGGCCCTGAACGCCAAGATCGCCACCGACGACCGCGTGGATGTGTGCCTCGTGCCGGTCGGCGACGGCCTCACTCTCACCCGCCGCATCGCGAGCTGAGGGCCGGCAGCGCTCGGCGCCGAGCACACGGTGGAGTCGTTGATGGCCCGATCGTGGGGCGCGCCGAGGCACCATGAAGGGAATGGCCTGGCCCGGACGGCTCCCACTCGCACCTCCTGCGGGATCCCAACTGACGTGGGGCGAACTGTTGACGATCGCTGCCACCTACTTCAGCGTGGGTGCAGCGGCGGCCGTGGTTCTCGTCAACGGTGGTACAGACCGGTGGATCGTCATCGCATCAGCCGTGCTGATCAACGCCGTGACCACCCAATTGGCCTACCTCGCGGCCATCGACGCTGGCGGCTCCTCATGGGTCGCCATTGTGAGCGGCTGGCTGGTCGCCACCCGCTTCGGGCTGCTCGCGCTCGCCGTCGGACCCCGACTCTGGCCACGCGGCTGGCGCCGGGCCGTGGCAGCGTTCAACGTGTTCGACCCCAACGCCGCCATCGCCGCCCGCGAGGAGGACGACGACACGGCCCGCAGGGTGTTCACGGTCACCACGCTCTTCCTCGTTCCACCGTGGTTCGTGGGCTCGGCCGTCGGCGCGCTACTGGCGGACCGGCTTGGCGATCCTCAGCTGCTGGGCCTCGACGCAGTGTTGCCGGCACTGCTCCTGGCGATCATCTGGCCCCGGCTGGCAACGGCGGCGGGCCGACGGGTGGCGCTCGGCGCCGCTCTGATCGCCGCTGCACTGGTGCAGGTTGCCCCAGGAGGCGTGCCGGTGATCGCCGCGGTGGCGGCAGCCGGGCTCGTCTGGCTCCCGGAGCGTCGCCCATGATCACCTGGGTGACGATGCTCGTGCTCGCCGCCGGCGTCTTCGGGCAACGGCTCGCGGGCATGGTTGCCGTGCAGCCCGACGCACTCCCCGATCGATGGCGGGCGGCGCTCGACGCCATCCCGCTGGCGATCATCGCCGCAGTCATCGCCCTCCAGACCCTTTCGACAGCCGGATCGCTCACGGTGGATGCGCGGGCGATCGGAGTCGCCGCTGCCGGGGTGTGTCTGTGGCTTCGCCTCCCGCTCGCCATCGTGGTCGTTGTTGCGGCCGCGACCACGGCCCTCGTCCGCCTCGCCGCATAGCAGACCCCACCACGCATCGAGCGAACTGAAGGCGGCTTGTTAAGCACGCCTTTCAACGTCTACCGTCCTACCATGCTCTCGACCGATACAGCCGGGCTCTGCGTGGTCCTCTGTTCTGGTTCTGATTGCGCCAAGGACGAACGGAAGGCCTACCGATCGCTTGCTCGCCGACTCAACGAGGTCGACGCCGCGGTCGTACGGTCGCGGTGTCTCGGCGTCTGCCACGGTCCGGTTGTGGTCGTGGCCGACCAGGGCGGGCAGTCGCTCGTGCAGCAGCGGATTCGATCCAAGAAGCGACAGAAGCGCCTCGTCGCCGCAGTCGCCACGGGCGAGCTGGCGAACGTTCTCACCGCCAGCCCCCAAGTCACCAAGCGCAAGCGCCGCGATCGGGCGCTGGCCCGTGCCGCTCGAGTCCTGCAGCGCGACAGACTGGCGCCGCTCGACACATGAGCGGGCCAGTTCCCGACTCAGCGGCCGGGGGCGGTCGAGGCGAGGTTCAGCTTGTAGTGCGAGGCGCTGCGCCGCATGACGAACGGGAGATACCGACTCACGAACCGGTACACGAACGGCAGGCTTTCGACGATGGAGGGATCGGCGTCGAGGAACGTTTTGGTCTCGTCGAGCTGAAGCCCGATGCCCCACGACTCGATCACCCCCGGATCGTCACAGGCCCACGTGAACCACGACTCACGCGACATGTGCCGCATTGCGTCGTGCGTGGCTTGGCCATCCACCATCGTCTGATCGGCCGTGTCGAACGCAAACCAGGTCGGCCGGAAGCGCTCTGCAATCTGCGTCATCGCCTGACGCACCTCGGCCTCGTCGAGGTAGATGAGTACCGCCTCCGACACGAAGAGCCACGGCCCGCCCGCCTCGTGCACCTGTTGCATCCAGTCGGTGTCGAGCACCGACCCCGAGATCATCGTGCGCCGCGGTTCGTCAACGAAGAACCGCCGACGCAGTTCAATGGCATCCGGCAGATCTAGGTCGAACCACGTTGCCGAGCCGTTGTCGAGCCGATCGAAGCGCGTGTTGAGCCCGCACCCGATCTCCACGACCGTGCCCAACGGCTCGCGGTTCAGGAACTCCTCGACCCACTGGTCGAACATCCGAGTCCGGAGCACAGCACCCATCAGGCTCTGCCCGCCTTCCCATTTCGAGAAGTCGTAGTCGAGCTGCTCCACGATCTCGACGGCATTCGGGTCGTGGATGAGGCCCCGCCCCTTCTGGGTCTCCCGGGCTCGCCCCAACAGCGGGATCAACAGCGTCTCCTGCACCGCTCCCAGATCGACGTTCACGTCGTCGGCCGCCACGGAACCGTCAGCCTGCGCCGAGGATGGCCTTGGCCTCGAGGAACTCCTCCAGCCCGTGCTGACCCCATTCCCGACCGTTGCCGGATTGCTTGTACCCACCGAAAGGCGCATTGAAGTCGGGGCCAGCGCCGTTCACGTGCATGTTGCCGGTCCGGATGCGTCGCGCAACCTCGACGGCTCGCTCCGGACTGCCCGACACGTAGCCGGCGAGGCCGTACACCGTGTCGTTGGCGATACGAACGGCGTCGTCCTCGTCTTCGTAGCCGATGAGCACCAGCACTGGTCCGAAGATTTCTTCCTGGGCGATTCGCATGTCGTTGGTGACGTTGGCGAACAACGTCGGCTTGACGTAGTAGCCGCTCTCCAATCCATCGGGCCGACCGGGGCCGCCAGTCACCAGCGTTGCACCTTCGTCGATTCCGACATGGATGAGATCTTGGATCTTGTTCCACTGCGCCTCGGACACGACTGGGCCGATCATCGTCCCGTCGCCGTCGGGCGGGCCAACCACAACGGCGCTCATCGCCTCGCCGGCAGCGGCGATGGCCTCGTCCATCTGGGCGGCCGGCACCAGCATGCGGGTGCCGGCGTTGCAGGACTGGCCGGAGTTCGTGCACATGCCAACGGTGTCGCGACCGATGGCCTCGGCCAGGTTCGCATCCTCGAGGATGATGTTCGCCGACTTGCCCCCGAGCTCCTGGGCCACGCGCTTCACCGTGGGCGCAGCGTTGCGCGCCACCTCGACCCCGGCCCGGGTGGAGCCCGTGAACGACATCATGTCCACGTCGGGGTGGGCGGAGAGGTACGAGCCGACGGTCGGGCCGTCGCCGTTCACGAGATTGAACACACCGGGCGGAACGCCGGCCTCGTGGAACACCTCAGCAAGAATGATGGCGTTCAACGGCGCCACCTCCGACGGCTTCAACACCATCGTGCAGCCCGCAGCCAGTGCGGGAGCCACCTTGCAGGCGATCTGGTTCACCGGCCAGTTCCACGGCGTGATCATGCCGACGACCCCAACGGCCTCCTTGACCACCAACGACGAGCCGAGGCGTTCCTCGAATTCGAAGGTGCTCAGCAACCCAGCCGTGGTGGCGAAGTGGCCGAGCCCGCTCGGGGCCTGAGCCGCCTTGGCCAGACGGGCCGGCGCACCCATCTCTGCGCTGATCATGGCGGCGAGATCTTCCGAGCGCGCCCCGAGCAGCTCCACGATTCGGTTGAGCAGCGCAACGCGCTCTTCGACTGAGGTCATGGAGTAGCTGTCGAATGCCGCTCTCGCCGCCGCAACGGCGGCGTCGACATCGGCATGGCCGCCGAGTGCGATGCTGGCGATCGGCTCCTCTGTCGAGGGATTGATCACTGGCAATCGATCGTCGGTGCTCGGCGACACCCACGCACCGTTGATGTAGAACTTCTCGACGTTCTCACTCAGCTGCATGACTTCTGGACCGTTCTCTCCGAGCAACGTCGATTCGGCGGCGCTGCTGACTGTGTGGCTGACTGTGCGGTCTGCCTAACTTTATGTCTTCAGTATGGCTTACAACAGTTCGGTCGATGGCACCACCCGACGACGTTGGCGATGCCCGCTCGTCTGGCGTCACTTCAGGAGATGTGTGCCGAGAGCGTCGATCGTGGTCCTGATCCGAGCCGGGTCGGCAATGGCCTCCACGTAGAACGCCAAACGATTAGCTCCGGTGGTGGCCCGGAACCGCTCGATCTCGTCCCGAACCTTGCCCGCCGGACCGATGATCGCCCCCTCGGCCACGCTGCGCGCCATGACGGCGCGATCCACTGGACGTCCGTTGGCGTCGACATGCCCCGGCCCACCCTGAGGCACGTGCGGCCAGTCACCGTCGCGAAACGATTGAGTGAGCTGCGTCGTGAGGTCACGACGGGTGGCCTCCTCGTCGCCATCGACCACCACGATCATGGTGTGGAGGTGGGCCGGGTCGACGGCGCTCGACGATGCGTCGCGGTAGATCTGCTCTTGATCGAGCCGGGCCCGGACCGGCGATGCGAAGTAGTGCTGGAGCGGAAGCTTGTTCTGGGCTGCGAACCGGATCGCACTCTCGGAACGCGTTGCCATCAGCAGCGGCGGATGCGGCGTGGTGAGCACCGGCGGCTGAAGCGTGCTCGGCCCCGTCGTGTGTTCAGGCTGTGTCAGATCAGGGTTGCGCCACGCATCGAGCACAGTGCGGGCGCTGTGGAGCGGCTCGTCGTCCCACCGCGCAGTGTCGACTCCCAGGACCTCGTAGTCCTTCAGGTATCCGCCGCGGCCAAGGCCCAATTCGAACCGACCACCGCTGAGCTGATCGAGCAGGGCACCCCGCTCGGCGAGCTCAATGGGGTTGTGTAACGGCGAAAGGGTGACGGCGGTGCCGACGCGAGCGCAGGTCGTCCGCCCGAGCAGGAAGGCAGCGGCGGTGAGCGCACTGGGGTTGATCCCGAAGGGAATGAAGTGATGCTCGGTCACCCAGAGTTCTTGGAATCCGGCATCTTCGGCCTGTGCCGCCTGCTCGAGGGTGAGCGCCACCACACCAGCAGCGTCGACCCCGAGGTTGCGCCCCATGTTCAGGAAGAGCCCGTAGGTAGGGGGCCGATCATCATCGCCGTCAGTCATCGAGGCAAGCCTATAAGGCATGCCTAACATCAGGGAAGCAGCCGCCGCTCATTCCCTCAGATGCCGCCCGATGGCGGCGGCGAGAGACGCACCATGCGTGACCGGCGCGGCATGGCCGGCGCCGTCGATCGTGACCAGCGACGCCGCCGGCACCAGATCGACGACCGCCCCACACACCGCCGCAAAGCTCGGCAGGGTGTTTGAGCCGCACGAGATCGTGATCGATCCAGCGAAGGCGACGAGGGGCCCGACATCGACAGCCAGCCTCTGTGGGTCGTGGAACTGATCGAGCCAGGTGTCGACGTTGGCCACGGCGGTGGCCCGGGCGTGGTGGTCAAACGTCTCGCTCCAGCTCCCGGGGCCGAACGCCACCAGCTCATAGAAGGTACGGGCGGCAGCCTCGATAGCACCTTCATCGATGAGCTCGACGACGCTCGCCATGTTGCGACGGGCGGCGTCTGCGAGGCGCCGGTGTTCGTCATCGGCTCCGAGCAGACCGAACAGCGGCGGTTCATGCAGGTACAGCGATGACACGAGCTGGGGGTGGGCCACGCCGAGCTGAATTGCGATGTTGGCCCCATAGGAATGACCCACCACGTGAACGGGGCCCGCGCCGATGTGTCGGATGAGGCCCGCCGCATCGTCGACGTCGTCGCCGATCGTGCCCTGACCTGCGACGTCGGTACTCGCGCTGTGCCCGCGACGGTCGTAGGCAAACAGGTGATTGGTCTGCGACATTGCGGACCACGTGCTGAGCCACGATGCGTGATCGTCCCACGATCCGTGGATGAACAGCACGGCGGCCCCGTTTCCCGACCGTTCGCGCGTGGCCAGGCGGACGGGCCCAATTGGTACCCGTCGCAGATCACTGATCGTCATCGATTCGCCTTTTCGTCCTGTTGTTCGATCGGCCGACATGCGAGACCTCGACCAGTGGCATACTGTATACACATGTTGTATACAGTATGCCACGGCTGAAAACATGGAGAACCTGCCACCAGCCATTCATGGCGCCACGCTGGGGACCGCGATTGCGGTGGTGTTCGTCGCCGCCGCCATACACGGTGCCCTCGGGTACGGGTTCGGACTCATTGCCGCACCGGTGCTTGTCATGCTCGATCCCGCCCTGGTGCCGGTGCCGCTTCTCGGTATTTCGATCCCGCTGATGGCCGTGACCGGCTGGCGGGACCGCGCAGCCCTCGAACGCTGCGAGATCTTCTATGCGCTCGCCGGCCGAATGCCGGGCACCGCGCTCGGAGTGGGGGCGGTGCCCGTCGCCTCCCAGGCAACCCTGGCGGTGGCCTTCGCCCTCGCGGTGCTGGCCGGCGTTGGCCTGAGCCTCAGCCACGTGTGGTTGCGGCCAACCGCACGTGGCCTAGCTGCTGCTGGGCTCGTATCAGGTCTGATGGGGACCGTCACCTCGGTCGGCACTCCCCCGCTGGCCCTCGTCTACCAACACCGCAGCACGACCGACGTCAGGGCCGCACTCTCGACGCTGACTGCGATCGGGGCCGCGATCTCCCTGGCGGCCTTGGCCGCGGCCGGCCATGCGAGTCGGGCCGACGCAATACTCGTCGCACTGCTGTGCCCGGCGGTGGTTGCGGGCTACTCGGCGGCGGGCCTGCTGCGCCGGATGGTCGACGGCCGCGAGCCACAACCAGCGCTGTTGGTGTTTGCCACCCTGTCGGCGCTGTCGATCCTGGCCAATCAGATCTGGTGATCGTCGACCGGTTCCGCACGACCCGCCGACAGAGCAGCCATGACCGACGACAGATGCTCAGCCGCGGCCTGCGACGCGTTGGATCCGTCGCCGGCCGCAATGGCGTCGCGGATGCGTTGGTGTTGATCCCAACTGACGACGTGGCGGTCGCCGCCGAGCACCGAGAACACCAGCTCAGTTCGCTGCCGCAGTGGCTCGAGCGTCATCCCGAGGTGACGGTTGCCCGATGCCCGATCGATCGCCTGGAGCAGCCGGTGATGCGCCGTGGCTGCAGCCACAAGATCGCCAGCCCCAGAAGCCCGTTGCCCATCGCCGAGGTGCCGGTCAATCTCGATCAGATCCTCCGGCCGATGATGGGTGGCGGCCGACTCGGCGGCGAGGGCCTCCAAGACCGCCCGAATCTCGAGCAGCTGACGCAGGTCCTCCACATCGAACAGTGCGACCGACGCACCGATCCGGGGGACCACGTCGATCAGACCGGTGGCCTCGAGCACTCGGATCGCCTCGCGAACAGGATTGCGCGAGACGCCGAACTGCTCCGCGATCGCCGTCTCCTGGATCCGCTCGCCAGGCACGAGATCGCCCCTCAGGATCATGCTGCGAATCTCGTCGGCCACGACCTCGCGCAGGGGACGGTGGTGGTCGCCGATCGGCCCGGCCATGTCGACAGTATACAAACGCCCCGGCCCACGCTTCCGCCGACGCACGTTTTGCAGATTCTGCCAAAACCTCCCTAGAGCCAGCATGTTAATCATGCTTAACTAGCAGGGAGCAGTCAGCATCGCGATGCCACTGGAGGCGCACGTGACATGAGCGACACGATGGAGACGGCCGACGCCGACGCCACGACATCAGACGTCGTCGACCAACCCCCGGAGAAGCCGGACGAGCCTGGGCTCTGGACGATCATCTCGCCGGTCAACCGTGAGATCTACACGGGCATGGTCGTATCGCTGTTGAGCCTCGTGGCGTGGCTTGGCTCGATCATGCTGTTCCTCCCGATCGGCCGCGAGATCCTGGCTGACGACCCCGACAGCGGCCGCATCTGGACGCTGTTCGCCGTGAGCGTCGGCCTGGTGGTCGTTGCGTTCGGGTGCCGGGTGTACTCGTTCCGAATCTCCCACCTCGGGGCCTTCCGCCTCGAACAGATTCTCCGTACCGAACTCACCACTCGACTGGCCAAGGTGCCACTCGGCTACGTGGTCAACGCCGGTTCGGGCACGTTGAAGAAGGTGGTGCTCGACGATGTGCGATCACTCCACGCCTTCGTCGCCGACAGCACGCCTCTCTTCGCCAAGACGTTCGCCGCGCCGATCCTCGGCATCGCCTTGATGCTGATCCTCGATTGGCGACTGGCGTTGATCTCACTGGCGCTGTTCCCCGTTGGCATGGTCGGCATGTTCCTCGCCTTCCGCGACTACGACGTGGCCCGCCGCAATGTGGACGAGGCCAACGAGCGGATCAACAGCGTGATCAACGAGTACGTACAGGGCATGCACGTGGTTCGCACCTTCGACGACGGAACAAGCTCGTTCGAGCGCTACCGGTCCGCATTGAACGGCGCCACCCGAACGCTGCGGGAATGGACCGAGAAATCCCAGACCGGAGCGTTCTTGGCCAGAACACTCTTCGCCGCGCTGCCCACCGTGCTCGTGCTTCTGGCCGTCGGCATCCCCATGTATCGGAACGGCTCGGTCGAACTGCCGATACTGGTGATGTTCCTCCTCCTCGCGCCGACCGTCACCGAGTCGATCGTTCCCATCGTGTGGCTCCAGCAGCTCATCACGAACGCCAGCGCTGCGGTCAAGCGCATCGGGCAACTCCGCGCCGTTGAGCTGGTGCCCGAGGTCGACGAAGGCACGCCACCCGCCGACGGGTCGGTGGAGCTTCGCAACGTGAGCTTCCGCTACGACGGCCGAACCGACAACGCCCTCAGCAACGTGGACATCGTGATGCCGGAGGGCACGGTCACGGCGCTCGTCGGCCCATCCGGTGCAGGCAAGAGCACGATCGCTCAGCTCATCCCCCGCTTCTGGGATGTCGACGAGGGGCAGATCCTCGTTGGCGGAGTCGACGTTCGCTCGATGACGAGCGACCAACTGATGCGCTCGGTGGCGTTCGTGTTCCAGTCACCGTTCCTGTTGAACGACACGATCCGGAACAACATCCGCCTCGGTCGCCCCGACGCATCCGACGCCGACATCGTTGCCGCCGCCACCGCCGCCCAGGCCCACGAGTTCATCACCGAAGAGCTTCCCGACGGCTACGACACCGTGGTGAGCGAGCGCGGATCGAGCCTCTCGGGCGGTCAGCGTCAGCGCATCACGATCGCTCGCGCCATCCTCCAGGACTGCCCGATCATCGTGCTCGACGAGGCAACGGCGTTCGCCGATCCGGACAACGAGGCCAAGATCCATGCGGCATTGGCCGAACTGGCCAGGGGCAAGACCCTGATCGTGGTGGCGCACCGGCTGTCCACGATCGTCGATGCGCATCAGATCGTGGCGCTCGACCAGGGCCGGGTGGCCGACCGTGGCACCCACGACGACCTGGTCGCAGCCGACGGCCGGTACGCCCGGTTGTGGTCGCACTTCAACGAGGCCCAGAACTGGGGCCTGCGAGTCAACCGATCCGAGCCGGCCGGCCCGGCAACGGCGAACTGAGGTCACGCCATGATCAGCACATTCCGCACCATGATCGAAGCTGCCGGCACCAAGGGCCACCTCATGCGCTGGGCCCTGATTCTGTCGTTCTTGACCTCCGTGGTCCAGGGGTTGACCTATGCCCTGTTGTTCCCACTGTTCTCAACGCTCATCGACGGGTCGGACCAGGTGTGGTGGTATCTGGCTGCCATCATCGGTCTCATCCTGCTCGACGGCCTGCTCCGATTCGCCGGCACCCGAGCCGAGTGGCGGGTGTACATCGAGGTGTCGGACGAGACCCGGTCGAATCTGGGTGAACAGCTCAAACGGATGCCGCTCGAACAACTGGCCCGGCGACAGACCGGCGACCTGAACAGCGTGCTCACCGGGAACGTCAACGACGTGGTGGGAATCGCCGGCGGCCTGTTCGGCATCGTGATCAACACGATCGTGGCTCCGGCGGTGACGATCATTGCCACCTTCTTCATCGACTGGAGGCTCGCCATTGCAATGGCCGTGCTCTTCCCGGTTGCAATCCCGGTCTATCGGTTGATCCGGACCCAGGCAGCACGAGAGAACCGGATCTCTGTCGAGGCCCATGCCGACACCGCCTCCCACCTCGTGGAGTACACCCAAGGTCTGGCCGTATTGCGCGCCACTCGGCAGGTCGGGCCGGAGTCGGCCCGACTTCAGTCCTCGTTGGCTAGGCTCCGAGAGGCCCAGGTGAAGGGGCTGAAGCTGGGGACCGTGCCCGGCATCATCATGTCGGCACTCGTCCAGCTCGGGATCCTCGCGATCACCGCCTTGGCGGCTCAGTTCGTACTCGGCGACAGCCTCGACGTGGCCGCCATTCTCGCCATCATCGTGATCACGATCCGCTTCAGCGAACCGCTGGCGCTGTTCGCCAACATGGCCACGATGTTCGACTTCATGGAAGCGGCGCTCGACCGCATCGGCGAGCTGATGGCAGTACCGGCGCTGCCCACCGCTCCAACCGCCGGCACCATCAGCGGTGCCCGCCTGGTGTTCGACGACGTCACGTTCGCATACGACCAGGGTGACGAGGACGTGCTGCAAGGGATCTCGTTCGACGTTCCCGAGCGAAGCCTCACCGCCCTCGTCGGGACCTCGGGCAGCGGCAAGACCACGATCGCTCGGCTCCTCACCCGCTTCGCCGACCCACAGGCCGGCGTGATCACCGTTGGGGGCGTGGATGTGCGCACCCTGAGCCAACAAGAGCTGATGCAGCAGTTCTCGGTGGTGTTCCAGGACGTGTACCTCTTCGACGACTCGATCCGGGAGAACATCCGGCTGGCCAAGCCCGATGCCACCGACGACGAGATCGTGGCTGCGGCACGAGCGGCCAACTGCCATGACTTCATCAGGGCCCTTCCCAGCGGGTATGACACCGGCGTCGGCGAGATCGGCGGCGCACTGTCGGGCGGCGAACGTCAGCGCATCTCGATCGCCCGGGCGATCCTCAAGGACGCACCGGTGGTGATCCTCGACGAGCCGACCTCGGCGCTCGACACCGAGAGCGAGGTGGCCGTTCAGCGTGCGATCGACACCCTCGTCGAGAACAAGACCGTCGTTGTGATCGCCCACCGGCTGTCCACGATCGTGGCCGCCGACAACATCATCGTGCTCGAAGCAGGCCAGATCGTGGAAGAAGGCGACCACGTGGACCTGCTGGCCCGCGATGGTCGCTACGCCGAGATGTGGAACGCCCAACGATCAGAGCGCCAGTGGCAGATCACGGCCTGACGAGACGGGGAGACAACGCATGAAGATCGTGGGCCGCGTGGTGGGCGCGCTCGTTCTGCTCGCAATCGTGGCGGGAATCATCTGGCGCTGGGAGACGAACGGCTGGGGATCGCTCGTGTGGCTCGTGGTGGCGATCGCCACGCCGATGATCCGTGCGCCATTTGCCAACCGCACCGCAGAGAATACGATCACCGAGAAGCGGGAGACCGGCACTGAACCGGTGCTGCTGTTCCTCGTGATGGCGGGAACGACCTTCCTGCCGATCGTTCATCTCCTCACCGGAGTCTTCAGCTTCGCCGACTACGACCTCCCCACCTGGGCCACCGTCGTCGGGGCCGTGATCCCGATTCCAGCTCTGTGGTTGTTCTGGCGCAGCCATGCCGACCTCGGACGCAACTGGAGCGTGACCCTCGAGGTGCGCGAGGAGCACACCCTGGTGACCAACGGCGTCTATCGCCGGGTTCGCCACCCCATGTACACCTCGCTCTTCGCCCTCTACCTTGCGTCTCCGCTGCTGCTCCACAACTGGATTGCCGGGTTCTCAGGCGTTGTCTCCTTCGCCGTGCTCCACCTCGTGCGTGTCGCCAACGAGGAGCGGATGATGCGAGACCTGTTCGGCGCCGAGTACGAGGCCTATGTCGCCCGTACCGGCCGACTCCTGCCTCGACTCGCCAGCTAGCGGTGCGAGCCGCGCCGACCAGCGGACAGAGTCGGCACGAGCGCACCCGTCCCAGCCCGATACTCGTCCCACCGGTGGCCGAATCGATCGGCCAACTGGGCCTCCTCGATCGGCAGTCGCCATCCGATCACCCACGCCTGGGACGACAGCATGAGCACCGCGAGCGGCACGTTGGCCATCACCAGGCTCAACCCGACGAACAGCAACAGGAACGACGTGTACATCGGATGGCGGATGCGCGCGTAGGGCCCCGAACGCACCAGTTGATGGTCTTCGCGCAGGTGCAGGGTGCCGCTGAAGTGAACACCGAGCGCAACGTGAACCGCTGCGAGCAGTACGACGCCCGTTTCGGCCAGGGCAATGCCGAACCAGTGCGCCCAGGCCGGAAGATCGATCGAGCCTGGAATCAGATCAGGCGAGATCAACCATGCGATCGTGCCGCCCAGCCCGCCGACGAGGAACACCAGCCGCAGGCCCACTGCGATCACCGCCCCACCTTCCAACGCCACTCCGTCGGACTGGTCCCGCTGAATGCCACCGGCCTGTTGATGAGCGAACAGCCGAATCAGCACGGCAATCGAGAGAAGGATCAGTACGGCGAGCTGCCTCAGATCAACGTCCACGAGCGTCTCCTCATCGATCAGAGCTGATGACGTGTCCACTCGGATCATCGCGCTGGAGTTGTCCGCCGTCGACGGCGCCGGGTCGGCACCAGGCCTGGCATCGACACGTTAGGCACGGTTACCATCGGGCCGGGCCGACGCGGGAGTACGTGCACGAATGTCGTTCAGACTGTCCACCCGAGACCTGATCACGATCGGGATCTTCACGGCCGTCTACCTCGGGGCCTACGTGATTCTGTCGAGCGTGCTCTTCACCCCGTGGCTCTTCATTCTGCTGCTGCCGGTCGGAGCGCTCCTGATGGCTCCGGTCTACCTGCTCTTCATTGCCCGAACACAGAAGCCGTTCGCGATCACGATCATGGGCCTCATCGCCGCCCTGGTCGCCGGCCTGATCGTCTACGGCAATGTGCTGATCGCCCTCGTCAACCTCGGTGTCGCGGTTCTTGCCGACGCGATCGCCTTTGCCGGGAAGTACCGGAGCCTCACCCTCAACGTGGTGAGCTACCTGGTGATGTCATTCTGGGTGCTCGGTCAGGTGGGGCCGATGTGGGTGGCTCGCGACTGGTGGCGTGATCTGACCATCACATCCGGCTACTCAGCCGAGTTCGCCGACGGTTCGCTCGACCTCGCCACACCCCTGTCGCTCGGGCTGATCGCGCTGGCCACCGTGATCGCCGGGCTCGTGAGCGCGTACGTGGCCAGGAGCATGCTCGACCGGCACTTCCGACGTGCCGGTGTCGCCTGACGGCTGTGACTGCCGCCATCGGGGCGCCACCGAGCCGCTTCCGGCTCGACCCCCGTACGAAGCTCCTGCTGTTGCTGCTCATGAACGTGATCGTGTTCACCTACCGTGGATCTGTCGCCATCGGGCTCGGGATCGCATTGGCCGCCGCCCTCACCTTGGTGGCTGGTCAGTGGAAGCCCATCGCGACCTTTGCCGCCACCTATGCCGTGCTGTTCACGATCGATGCGGTCATCGACGCGGCACCCCGACCTGTGATCGAGTTGTGGGTCGCCATCAGCCTCCCGTTCTTCATCGCGCTCCCTACGGCGATCTACGCCCTTCTACTGATCACCACCACGACGATGAGTGAACTCAGCGCTGCGCTCCAGAAGCTGTGGGTTCCAGCGGCGGCTATGATCCCGCTGCTCGTCTTCGTTCGCTTCGTGCCGGCGATCGTGCAGGACTTTCGGGCCATCACCACCGCGATGCGGCTCCGGGGGGCAACGGGGCGCGGCAACCCACTCAAGGCGATGGAGTACGTGTACGTGCCCCTGCTCCTCGGGTTGGTCCGCACCGGAGACCAGCTGACAGTTGCGGCACTCACTCGTGGCCTGGGGCGTCATCGCACCCGCACCTACGTCGTGGAGCCTCGACTCAGGCTCATTGACGCTGTGGCGGTGATCGCGATGGCGGCCCTCGTGATCTTCGCCCGCACCACCGCATCGTGATGATCAGCCTCGACGACGTGACGTTCACGTTCCGCAGCAACAACGACCCAGCGCTGATCAACGCGTCGCTCGAGGTCGATGAGGGCGAGTTCGTCGTGATCTGCGGCCGCTCGGGCTGCGGAAAGTCCACGCTGCTCAAACTGATCAACGGGGTGGTGCCCGGCCACGAAGAAGGCGAACTGACCGGCTCGGTGACGGTGGCCGGCCTCGATCCGCAAGAGACGAGCATCCCAGCGCTCTCGGCGTCGGTCGGATCGGTGTTCCAACACCCGCGGGCGCAGCTCTTCAGCCTCGACACGACCGACGAGCTGTTCTTCGGGTCGGGGAATCACCGTGTGGAACCCAGCACGATGCTCGATCGGCTTCACGAGACGGTGGCCGCGTTCGACATCGAACCCTTGCTCGGGCGGTCGATCTTCGACCTGTCCGGCGGTGAGGCGCAGAAGATCGTGTGTGCCAGCACGCACATGATCCGGCCGGCGGTGTACGTGCTCGACGAGCCGAGTGCCAATCTGGACGGCCGATCGATCGACGAACTCGCCGAGGTGCTCGCTGCACTCAAGCGCTCCGGGGCAACGATCGTCGTGGCCGAACATCGGCTGTACTACCTCATGGAGCTCTGCGATCGGGTGCTCTATCTCGACAACGGCGCGATCTCCGCCGAGTTCTCGGCCACCCAGTTCCGAGCCCTGACCGCAAACGAGCGCACCTCGATGGGCCTCCGCACGATCGAGCGTCCCCGTATGAGGGTGCCCAGTGGATCGACCACCGAACCCGACCCGGCGGCGTCTCACGACGATCGTGGTCCACTGCGCGTCGAGCGGCTCCGGTTTCGCCGACGCCGAACCGTGGTGCTCGACGTCCAGAACCTGGAACTCCCCCGGCACGAGGTGATCGCCCTCACCGGGCCCAACGGCGCCGGGAAGTCCACCTTCGTCGCCGGCTTCACCGGTGCACTCAGGGCCGATGCCGCGATCCACGACGAGCAACGGCTGTCCCGAAGGACTCGTCTTCGCCGCTCGGCCGTGGTGATGCAGGATGTCCACCATCAGTTGTTCGGCGAATCGGTGCTGGACGAAGTGGTGCTCGGCCATGAGCTCGACGACGAGGAAACGCGGGCCAACGCCACCGAAGTGTTGGAGACGCTCGGCCTCCAGGATCGACAGGATGTGCACCCCTACTGCCTCTCCGGTGGCGAGAAGCAGCGAACCGCAATCGCCGCTGCGCTGCTGGCAGGGACCAGGTATCTCGTGTTCGATGAGCCGACGAGTGGTATCGATCGGGATCACATGGAGCGCTTCGGGCGGCGAGTGCAGGACATCAAGGCGTCGCTCGACCTGGTGCTCGTGGTCACCCACGATGTCGAGTTCATCAACACCTGCGCCGACCATGTGATCGAACTCGCCGAAGGACGGGTGATCGGCGAACATCGCCTCGCTCGATGATCGGCCACGCTGCGATTGCATTCGGCGTCGTGTTCCTCGCTGAGCTCGGCGACAAGACCCAGTTGGTGGCCCTCACCACCGCCGCCCGCCATGGTGCCGCCAGGACCCTCGTCGTCCTGGGGGTGATGATCGCCATCCTGCAGACGCTCTCGGTAACGGTCGGTGCCGCGGTGGCCAGCGTGGTTCCAGAGCGGCTCGTCATGATCGGAGCTGGCGTACTGTTTGTCGGATTTGGTGTGTGGACTTGGCGTGGCGCGACCTCGGGCGACGATCCGTCTTCAGCCACGGGTGCGGCGCCGACGGCCGGGCCCACGGTCGGGCTCATCAAGGTGGCCGCGTTGTTCTTCGTGGCGGAGTTGGGCGACAAGACGATGCTCACCACAGCTGGCCTCGCCGCCAGCCGACCAGTCGTCGCTGTGTGGGCAGGGTCGTTCGCAGCCATGGTGGCGGCAACGGCCATTGCGGTCACTGCTGGCGGTGCTCTGGGCCGGCGGGTGCCCGCCCCTGTGCTGCATCACCTCGGGGCGGCGAGCTTCGTACTCGTCGGACTGGTGACCCTCGGGGCAGCAGCACTCAGCACCCCCTGACGCAGAGTTGCGCAGACACCCCGGTTGTCATCAGCTGATAGGCATGCCTAACCTCGCTCGGGTGCAGCGAATGACGAGGCGATCACCGAGTACGGCGAGTGAGCCGATGCGGACTGACGCAGACGACCTCGATCAGTTCGACTCACGAAACGAAACCCAACGCCCGGTAGGATCACGGGCCGAATGATCATGATGCTCACCCCCAACCACCAACGGCCGCCGCTCTCGACCGCATGAGCGACATCGTTCTCGTCACATGCAACCGATGGCCAGCCATCAGTGCGAGTGACGCTGAACTCGCACGCGAACTGAGCGCACGCGGCCACAACGTGCGCGGCCTGCCGTGGAATGGGGCGCCAATCGGTGCCTTCACATCTGCCGATCTGGTGGTTCTGCGATCCAACTGGGACTTCCACCATGACCCGTCGGGGTTCGAGCGCTGGCTCGACGAGATCGACCGGAGCGACGTCGAGCTGCGCAACCCTGCCGAGCTGGTGCGCCCCATGCTCGACAAGCGCTACCTGAACGGGCTCGCAGCCGCAGGATTCCGCACGCCGATCACGCTGATCACCGAGAACTTCGATCTCGCCGACGTGATCTCATGGACCGACGACCACGCCCTGCACCAGTTGGTGATCAAGCCACTGTGGGGAGCCAGCGGGCATGGCGTCGAGCTGGCGAGCCGAGAAGACCTCCCTGCGCTCGCCGATCGCTGGCGGCAGGACCCGGAACGGCGGCCGCTGCTCATCCAGGAGTTCGTGCCCGAGGTGCGCAACGGCGAGCATGCGCTCGTGTTCTTCAAAGGAGAGTTCTCCCACGCACTCCTTCGCGCCGCCTCGGACGACTTCAGGGTGAACAGTCAATACGGGGGTGTGACGTCTGCGGTAACCGCCGTCGACCCGAGCATCGTGGAGTTCGGCCGCAAGGTCGAAGCTGCCCTCCCCGAGATCGCCACCTATGCCCGTATCGACGTGGTGAGCAACGGCACCGACCACGTGCTGATGGAGGTGGAGATCAACGAGCCGGGGCTCGGTCTTGATCTTGCCCCGGGCTCAGCGGCTCGGTTCGCGGCGGCCCTCCTGGACTGAGCACCCCGCCTCCTGCGATCGGAGCCTCGAGCGAACGCCCGATGCGTGCGGCGGCGTAGCCGGTGATCACGATCGCCAGACCGGGAACGAGCGGCAGGAACGGATGGCGCTCCAACTCGGTCACCCCGCGGGCGAGCATGGCACCCCACTCCGAGGTCGGCGGCTGAGGCCCCAGGCCCAGGAACGACAGGCCTGACAGCAGCAAGAGCTTTCCCGGGAAGCGGAGAAAGGCGTGTGCAATGAGCGGGCGAGCGGCGTTGGGAAGCAGCGTGAGACCGATGAAACGAACCGGCCCGACGCCCGTCATTCGTGCCGCCATTGCGTAGTCGGAGCCGAGCAGGCGACCAACGATCTCGAACGACAGCCGTGCGAACGGCAACCAGCCGATTGCCATGACGGCAATCACCAGGGCGAACAGGTTGGTGCCGAGGATCGACACGGCGATCAGGGCCACGACGATCTCCGGGAGCGCCACCAGGGAGTCGGTCACGAGGGCCAGCGCCGATCCCGCCCAGCCCCCACGCCACGCGGCCAGCGTGCCGAGCGCAGTTCCGATCACCGCGGTTGCCACCAACGCCGCCGTCGCCGCCCCGATGGTGATGAAGCCGCCGAACACCACCCGGCTCAGCATGTCGCGACCGAGTTCGTCGGTGCCGAGCGGCGTACTGGGCGACGGCCCAGCAAACCGATTGGTGAGATCGACCGCATTCGGATCATGGGTGAGGGCCCACACCACCATCGCTGCGATCACCCCGAGGCTGAGGATCGTCGTGACCCGTCGCCGCGTCATGCGTCGCGCTCTGGGGGGCTGAGCAGCGCGGAGAGCCCGTCACTGAGAAGTCCAACCGTGATGCCGATGGCCACGGCAACCAACAGGCCCCCCTGGAACATCGGCACGTCGGCCGTGGTCACGGCCGTGTGGAGCAGCCGGCCGAGCCCTGGCACGCCGAGAATCACCTCGGCGATCACCGCACCACCAAGGAGACCAGCCACGAACAGCGACCCGAGTGTGAGCACTCCGACCAGCGACACCCGAGCAGCGTGCACCCACACCACTCGTCGCCATCGCAGGCCCTTGGCCAGCGCGGTTCGGATGAACGGCTGCTCGAGGGTGTCGAGCATCTCCGACCGCACGATCTGGGAGAACAGGGCGATCGGGGAGACCGCCAGTGCCACAACGGGCAGGATCAGGTGTTCAGGCCCACCCCACCCGCTCGTCGGCACGAGGCCCAGGCGTAGGGCCACGCCGTAGACGAGGATCGGGGTGAGCACATGCACCGGGATGGCGACGAGAACCCTGGCCACCCCGGTGATGAGTTTGTCGGGCCATCGGTTCTCGTTGGCGGCGGCGACGATACCGAGCACCGAGGCGATGACAACGGCAGAGCCGATGGCGAGACCGACGACCGCAGCCGATACCAGCGTTGCCCGCAACACCTGTGGCAGCACCGGGGTTCGCGACACGTTCGAGTCGCCGAAGTCCCCGGTCGCCACATCGGTGATGTACCGCCAGTAACGAACGTGGAGTGGGTCGTCGAGGCCCAGCTCAGCCGATATGGCGGCCAGGGTTTCCTCATCGGGGGTGGCCTCCTCGGACCTCGCCAGGAGCGTGGCCCGAGCCTGGTCAACGCCCTGCAGCTCGGGAAGCATGAAGGCGAAGAACGAGAATGCCAAGAGGAGGAACGGCGCGCTTATCAGCCGCTGGAGCCTCGACGACCTCATTGCATCATCAGCCGATCGACACCTGGGGCGTGAGGATCGTGGTCTCGAACGGATCGATCACCAGACCCTGCACATCGGTGCGGGCGGCGTAGCGGGCCCGGTCGTGCACGAGCGGGAACCCGATGTACTCATCCGCGAGCACCTGGGCGGCTTGTGCGAACAGGGTCTGTCGATCCTCCACGCTGTCGGCAAGGCTGAGTTCAGTGATGATGGAATCGAAGTCGGCCGAGCAGTAGCGGTTGAGGTTGTAGCCACCGTCGCAGGTGAAGTCACTCGTGAGTACGGCGCCTGCATCGGCGATGTCGAAGTAGTAGCCACGGGAACCGAGGAACAGATCGTGCTCACCGGCGAACACACGCTCTTCGAGCGGGGTGTACTCGCCAACCTCGATCTCCACGTCGAAGCCAACGGCTTCGAGCTGGGCCTGGGCCACGGTGGCGATGTCGGCCAGTTCGGGACGGCTGCCGTAGGTCCAGATGTTGATCGAGCGGTTGGCCTCGTCCACCCCTTCGAGCAGAGCGGCGGCCTGCTCAGCGGCGTCGGCCGGATCGGGGTCGCCCTGGGGCGCCCAATCGTTCTCCTCACCGAAGTATCCACGAGCGGGGGCGAACTGCCCTTCGAGCAGGCCGTCGGCGATGGCATCCTCGTCGATGGCGAGGCTGACGGCCTGACGCACTGCGGGATCCGACATGGCACCGCTGGCGGTGTTGGCGTAGAGCGACGCCGTACGGGGGAGGCTGAAGCGGATGAGGTCGACGTCAGCCTCGTCCTCGACGGCCTGCAGGTCGGCGATGGCGATGCCGTCCACGACGTCCAACTCGTCGGCGCGAATGGCGGCGGCCCGGGAGCCTGCGTCGGGCAGGAACCGGAACTCGGCACCGTCGAGCAGCGCAGTGTCACCCCAGTAGTCGTCGAAGCGCTCAACGGTGAGCGAGTCGGGCGGGCTGAAGTCGGACACGGCGAAGGGGCCGGTACCCCAGGGCTCGGTTGGCTCGGAGTCGTAGGCCGCCGGGGCCAGGATGCCCATGGAACGGCTGGACAGGCGCAGCGGAAGGATCGGGTCGGGATCAGAGGTGATGATCCGAACGGTCTGATCGTCGACGATCTCGGTGGTCAGCACCAGGCCGCCGAGGCTCCGCGGTGGAGCCGCCACGCCACTGATGTAGGCGATGGCCGTCTCCACTGCCGAGGCATCGAAGGCGGAGCCGTCGTGGAACACCACGCCGGAGCGCAGCGCGAACTCCCACGTGGTGTCGTCGATGCGCTCCCACGACTCGGCCAGTGCGGGCACGGGCTGGCCCGACGCATCGGAGCTGACGAGGCCCTCGATCACGGCGGCCTTGCGGAGGATGGAGGCGTCGTCGGATTCGATGGCGAGACCGGCGTCGGGGCCGAACTGCAGCCCGACGCGCAACACGTTGGCGCCAGCCTCGTCGTCGGCCATTGCCTCGTCGCTGTCGGCCTCGGTCTCGGTCTCGGCCTCTGCGTCGGAATCGACGGCGTCTTCTTCGGTGACCTCGGTCTCGGCGTCGCTCTCGGTGTCGGCGGCTTCTTCGTCGGATCCGCACGCCGCCGCGAACAGTGCCAGAGCCAGGATGATGGCCAACAAGGCCAACGGGGAACTGGGTCGTCGCATGGGTTGTGTACTCCTTGATTCGGGTTGATTGTGGGGAGTTCTCAGAGCAGGTGGAGCGTGCCGTCGGCGACGGCGTAGATGCGGTCGCTCTGGCGCTCGATCAGTGATCGCTCGTGGGAGATGAGGAGGTAGGCCGCGCCAGCGGAGCGCTGGAGGTCGTCGAGGATGGCAAGGATCTCGGCGCGGATCGACCAGTCCAGGGCTGACACCGGCTCGTCGAGCACCACCACTGCCGGCTTGCGAACCAGGGCCCGGGCGATGCCTACCCGTTGACACTGCCCGCCCGACAGCGCGGTGGGAAGACGCCCGGTCTGAGCCGGAGTGAGGCCGACGTCGTCGAGAAGAGCACGGGCTCGTTCCTTCGCCTCCGCCACCGACGTGCCGGCGGCGATCAGCGGCTCGGCCACCTGGGCCAACGCAGTGCGCCGCGGGTTGAGCGAGCCGAACGGATCCTGGAACACGTACTGCACCAAGCCCGCCTTCTCGATCCGCCCCACCCGGTTGGGCCCGGTGATCGGCCGCCCGCCGATGGTCACCGCACCAGCAGTCGGCGTGAGGATCCCGGCCACGATGCGGGCGAGCGTGGTCTTGCCGGCCCCGGACCGGCCGACGAGGCCGATCGTCGTGCCGGCCGACGCCGACAACGACACGCCGTTCAGTACCGGGGTCGCCGGCTGAGATCGCCAGCGGCCGCTGCCGTAGGTCTTGGCGACGCCAACCACGTCGAGCACGGTCGGCGTGGCCTCTTCCTCGTTCGATGCGGTTCGACTCGGTTCGACCGTGACGGCGGCACCCGCGGGCGACGGTGACGACACCCCGTCGGCGATCGACGTCACCTCGTCGGCAACAACGTCCACAACGTCTTGGTCGTGGGTGATGAGCAGCACCCCGAGGCCGTCGCTGTCCACCCGGCTCCTGATCAGGTCGAGCACGTGGCCCTGCGTCTCGTCGTCGAGTGCCGTTGTGGGCTCATCGGCGATCAGCACCGCAGGTCGATTGCAGAGCGCCATCGCCAGCGCCACGCGCTGACACATCCCGCCCGACAACGCCGCCGGGTGGGCGCGAGCCACCCACTCCGGATCGGGAAGATCGACCGCCGCCAGCTCTCGCACCGCCAACGCCCGGGCGTCAGCCACCGAGATCTGCTGATGTCGTCGAATCGCCTCGACGACCTGCGTCCCCACCCGAAACGCCGGATGCAGGCACCCGAGCGCGTTCTGGCCCACGTACCCCATGACGGCGCCGCGAATCGAGCACCACTGGGAATCGTCGGCGTCGATCAGGTCGTCGTCGACGCCACGCACCCTGATGGTTCCGGTGGCCGATGCCTGGCGCGGTAGGAGGCCGACCGATGCGAGCGCCGTGAGCGTCTTGCCGCTCCCGGAGTCACCAACGAGGCAGTGCACCTCGCCGGGCTTCACCGCCAACGACACGTCACGCACTGCGACGTTCTGGCCGATCTCGACGGCCAGGCTCTCGATTGTCAGCTGTGCGGTGGCGATCGAACCCAACATGCCCGTCGATCCAAAATGAGAATCGTTCTCCTATTGCAGCCTCACATCCTAGAAGGATGAACAGGCAAAAGATGGCACGGCCACGACCCGGCGATCATCGGATGCAGCTGTATTCGGCTAGTGCCCGTGACCGTGGTGGCGATCCCGGCTGTGGGCGTGACTGTGCTGCACCGGCTCATGCTGGTGGTGGTGACTGTGGGCACCGACGACGGGCGGATCGTGTTGGTGGCCGTGGTGATCATCGTCGTGGACGTGCAGGTGGTCGTGATCGACGGGTTCGTGATGGTGTTCATGGCGGTGCGCAAGGTCGGAGGGGAAGTCGTTCACGCCCCCGCGTCCGATGACCAACCCTGCCAAGAGCACGAGTGCGATCACGGCGGCGGTGACGAAGCTGGCTCCTGTTTCTCGCCCGACGATCGCCGACAAACCCAGCAGAACAACGCCGTAGCCCAGGCGCCCGATCAGGCTGGCCATCGAGAGAAAGGTGGCTCGGTGCTGCTGACCGACGTGAGCGCCAACCAGAGCTGGCACGGCGACCGACGACGTTGCGCTCTGTGCGCCCCGCAGCGCAAGCAATGGAACGACCACGACGCTCGTCACCACCGCCATTGCGCCAACGACCACCGTTGGCACGACTGCGGCGGTGAGGAGCACCGACGTGAGGCCGAACCGGTCGACGAGCGCAGGCACTGCACCAACCACCAGCGCACCAACGAACGCAGCCGTTGCGGCCAGTGCACCGACCGCCAGCGCAGCTCGACGGGGGTCGTCGAGCGCGAGCCCCAACAACTCGGCCAGGTAGGGCGCCGACAAGTCGGCCGCGAGGTGCACCACGATCACCTGCGCCACCAGATACAACACGACCCAGGCCATCAGTCGATGTCGCAGCTGGTGAACCGTGGCCAGGAGGTCGCGCCCGAATCTGGCAACTGAGCGGGAATCGACGTCCTGGCGAGGTGGCTCGGTGAAGCGGAGGGCGATCGCCAGCTGGGCCACGGCGGCAACCAGCGCCGCGACGAACGGCAACCGAAGATCGACCAGACCGAGGCCGCCTCCGACGAGGGCACTGATCGCCGTGGTCACCAGCATCCCTCTCCGACTGATCGCCTCTCGACCGGCGAACTCCTCCGGCGTGCCGATGGCCTCCATCGAGTCGAAGAGGAACGAGCTGTCGGTGCCCGAGAGGAACGCATAGCCAGCGGCCAACGCGATCTGAGCGAGCGCCAGTGTGATCACATCGTTGGCGGTGAGAAACAACAGGTGGGCACCGATCCAGAACACCGCCACGAGCCGCAGCGTGATCACGCGCCCGACTCGGTCGCTGAACCATCCGGATGGCACCTCCATCACCACCACCGCGGCGTAGTAGATCGCCTGGAGGCGCAACGCGTCTGCGAACCCGAACCGCGAGATCAGGAACAGGAACGTGGTCGGCATCCAGAACAATGCGCCCGCCGGGATCTGGTGGAGGCGGTAGAGGCCGACATTGCGCCGCATCGCGTCGTTCACCGTCCCATCTTCGCATGCCGCCGCCGGGCGACCAGAGTGCACCCGGTCGCCGATGCCGTGATTGGCTGCGAGACTCAGCCCATGTCACTGACCCAGTACCGGATTGATCGCGACGGTGTCGACCGTCTCTTGTTCTTGATGCACGGCTACACGGCCGAGCAGCACCATCTGGCGTCGTACGTGCCGTTGGTCGATCCCGGCGAGCGCTTCACCGCCATTGCGCCCCGCGGGCCGATCGACATGCCCGACGGTGACGGAGCCGGCTGGTGGACGATCGATCTCGAAACGTTCGAGTCGGACCTGACCCAGTTCGTCCCGTCGCTCGACCTGCTCGAGTCGTTCATCGCCGACGAGGCAGCCAAGGCCGGTGTTCCTCTCGAACGATGTGTGGTCGGTGGGTTCAGCCAGGGCGGCTTCCTGTCTCTGGCCCTTGCCGGGAAACCAGGCGCCCCCCGCTATGCCGGCATCTGGGCGATCTGCTGTGGGCTGCCGAAGCCGCCCGGGCTCGAGCTCGATCTCTCCAGCGGCGACGGTCGGCCGGTGCTGTTCCAGTGGGGCACGAACGACCCCGTGATCGGCCCCGATGCGCCAAAGGAGGTCATCTCGACCCTCGACGCTGGCGGCTGGGATCTGCGCCACCACTCCTACGAGATGGCCCACAGCCAGACGATCGAGATGATGATCGATGGGCGCGACTGGCTCGGCGGGGTGCTGTAGCCAGCAACGCCGGCCCGAGTGGTCCGGCGGCACTCGCCGCGGAGATGCACCGCTGAGTAGTGTCGCCGCATGCCAGTCGCGAACATCAACGGTCAGACCATCACCTACGCCGACAGCGGAGGTGATGGCCCTGCCGTGCTGTTCAGCCACGGCTTCTTGATGGACCACACCATGTTCGATGCGCAGGTGGAGGCCCTTGCCGGCGACTACCGCTGCATCGCCTGGGACGAGCGCGGTTTCGGCGGCACCCCGGCCACCGAGCCGTTCACCTACTGGGACTCGGCCGACGATGCGGTGGGGCTCCTCGATCACCTCGGCGTCGACCAGGCCGTGTTCGTTGGCATGAGCCAGGGCGGCTTCCTGTCATTGCGAGCGGCGTTGGCCCACCCCGAACGGGTGCGAGGTCTGGTGTTGATCGACAGCCAGGCCGGCGTCGACGACGCCGAGACCCTGCAGGGGTATCGCGGCATGGTCGCCCACTGGACGTCGGATGAGCCCCTGGGCGACGTCGGCCAGATGGTGGCGGGCCTCATCATCGGCCAGCCGGAGCTGTCAGCAACGTGGATCGAGATCTGGGAGAGCCGCCGCAACCCCCAGATGGAGTTCGCGGCTGGCGCCCTCCTCGACCGCGATGACATCACCGGCCGCCTCGGCGAGATCACCTGCCCGGTGCTGAGCTTCCACGGCGACGCCGATCAGGCCATCTCCATGGAACGGGCCGAAGCGGTGCAGGCAGGAGTCGCCGATGCGCGAGGGCTCGTGGTGGTGCCGGGTGCAGCGCATGCCCCGAACATGACCCACGTCGAGGTGGTGAACCCACCCCTGATCGACTTCCTCGGCTCGCTGTAGCGCCTCACCCCGCACGACACCAAAGGGCCCCGTCAGGGGTGGGGTAGTAGGTTGACCGCCATGACCGAGAACGGTGGCTACGAGGCGATCACCTACGAGATCGCCGCCCCTGGGGTGGCCCGCATCATGCTCGATCGGCCCGAGGTGGCCAACGCGCAAGACAAGCAGATGCTCTACGAGCTGAACCGGGCGTTCGATGTCGCGGTGGCCGACGACGACGTCAAGGTGATCATCCTGGGCGCCAACGGCAAGCACTTCTCGTCGGGGCACGACCTGCGCGACCGATCGAGCTTCGACGACTTCGAGACCGTCGGCCCGGTGGGCGGCTTCGGCCAGCCGGGGGCGCACGGCATGATGGCGCGAGAAGAGGAGATCTACCTCGGCTTCAGCCAACGCTGGCGGCAGTTGCCGAAGCCGACGATCGCCCAGGTACAGGGCAAGGTCATCGCCGGGGGTTTGATGCTGGTGTGGCCGTGCGATCTGGTGGTGGCCTCCGACGACGCCTCCTTCTCCGACCCGGTGGTGGCGTTCGGGGTGAACGGCGTTGAGTACTTCGCACACGCCTTCGAGTTCGGCGCCCGACGGGCGAAAGAGCTGCTGTTCACCGGCGAGGCCTTCGGAGCCGACGAGGCCAAGGCCGCCGGCATGGTGAATCGTGTGGTTCCCCGTGACGACCTCGAAGCCGAGACGCTGGCTCTGGCCCAGCGCATCGCCAGCCGCCCCGCGATGGGCCTGAAACTCGCCAAGATGTCGGTCAATTCGTCGGTCGACGCAATGGGCTTCCCGCTTGCGCTGCAGACGGCGTTCGGTCACCAGCATGTGGGTCACGCTCACAACCAGTGGGTGCACGGCATGGTGGTGGACCCGTCCGGAGCCGAGGTCATCCGGAGCGACGCGAAGAAGGGCTGAGCCGTATCATCGGGGCCGCCTACCCGTTGCGATGTGTGGAGAGAGACCGTGACCCCCGACGACATCACTGGCCTGTTCGAAACCTGGAATGCCGCCCTCGCCACCGGTGACCCCGACCAGGTCACCCAGCTCTACGCGACGGACGCCGTTCTCCTGCCGACGGTGTCGAACCAGGTCCGCCACACCCACGCCGAGATCCGCGACTACTTCGTGACCTTCCTGGCCAAGAGCCCGAACGGGGTGATCAACGAGGCGAACACGCGCTCGCTCACCGACGATCTGGTCAGCAACTCGGGCGTGTACACATTCACCTTCGGCGATGGCAGCGCCACCACGGCCCGCTTCAGCTACCTGTACCGCCGCGAGGCCGACGGCTGGAAGATCATCGAGCATCACAGCTCGGCGATGCCCGAGGGCTGACACCTCGTGCCTCGCGGGCTGCACTCAGCCAGCGACCACCCACAGCACCGACATCACGATCCAGCTGCCGACGATCGACCAGAACACCTTCGGGTTCTCGCGCCGAGTGATGCGTTGGATGAAGTGGCTCTCGCCTGTTGCGACGTCGAGGAGCGCCCACCCGACGAACAGCAGAGCGAAGACCCACACCTGGTTCGCAACGGCTGCGACCCACAGCACCACGAGCCCCACGATCGTGGGCCACACGCCGGTGCGGGCAACGGTCTCGGTGGCGCCCCTCACGACGGTGCGTCCGCCATCGGCCGGGCGACGCCCACGTCATCTGCGGTGCGAACGGGCGGCACGATACTCCCGTGCAGCTGCCGAGCGAGGTAGTGATGGAAATCGGAAACGACCTGCTCCATGGGCACCAGCACGCCGGGCACGAAGTCGCCGCCGGCGGCGCGTTGGCCTCGTTCACAGATGGCTTTGTCCTCGGGCAGAAAGTCCGGGACCATGGCCCCTGTCGCGGCCGCCATCATGCCGGAGAGCAGTCCGAGGCCCTTGCGGCCCTCGGGCGGAGGCTGACGATGGGCGCCGCCGGTGACGAGCCGGGTCCGGTCGAAGGCGAGCGGCTGGACCGCCTGCCACAGGAGGCTGCCGTTGGCGAGCACACCGACGAAGTTCGGCGGCAGGCTCAACAAGGTGTAGTGGTAGGCGTCGCCCCGAGGCGACGTGCCTCCCGTTGCGGTGCCGTCGGCGTTGCCGACGATGTAGTAGGCGCCGGCGGTCGGCGTGTAGGGCTCGAGCGTCTCGTCGTGCACCTTGAACAGGTGGTAGCTCTCCATCGCGTTGGAGATGACGAGCTTCCAGTTCGCGTCCCAGATCTCGTCGGTCCGCTGGGCCGTCCAGTGGTGGAGGCCGTCCATGCCGGCATCGGCTGCAATCGGGGCGAGATGCTGCAACCGCTCGGCCAGCGGCACAACATCGGGATCGACGGTGGCGAAGACGAGGCCGTTCCACTCCTCCGCGCGGTACCTCGGAAGGCAATGAGTGGCCCGATCGACGTCGGTGCGCTCGGTGTAGGGGGCTGCGAGCAGGCGGCCATCGTCGGCATAGGTCCAGGCGTGGTAGGGGCACTGGAACCGCTTGGTGTTGCCGAAGCCCTCGACGAGCAGCGTGCCCCGGTGGGCGCACATGTTCGACAGTGCCGTGAGCTCACCGCTCTGGTTGCGGAGCACGATCAGCGGTAGACCACCGAGTTCGGTGGTCACGTAGTCGCCCGGCTCGGCCACCTCGTCTGCGGTTGCGACGAACACCCAGTCGCGCCGGAAGACCATGTCGACGTCGGCGGCGAACCCCGACGCTCGATACGCCTCGGCCGGCAGGGCCCGCGCGGGGTCAACTGGATAGCTGCTACTCATAACGTTCATTGTAAGTACGATCGTTATTGAGTCAATCGTTTTCTGCTACGATCGCAACCATGGCGATGACCACGAGTTCGGCGCTGAGCACACCGACCCGCACCTTCATCTACGGTCTGGCCGACGACAACGGCCACGTGGACACCGAGTTCTTGTACGCGGCCGCCGACGTCGCCGGCTTCTCGTCCACCAAGCTCCGCCTCGCCCTCAAGCGGATGGTCGACGCTGGCCTGGCGTCGTCGAACGGCCGCGGCCGAAAGGCTGTCACCCAGCTCACCGCCGCCGGCCTCGCCGACCGGTCGCCCGAGTTGGCCTGGGTCGGGGCGGCCTATCGCGCTGACGCCGGGCTCGATCCGTGGGACGGCATCTGGCATCTCGCCAGCTTCGAGATCCCGGAACGGCAGCGGGCCGCGCGCGACGCCGTCCGCACCCAGATCGTCGAGCTGTTCGGGGGGCAGCTCAGCGGCGGGTTGTACGTCTCGCCGCTCGGGTGGGAGCCCTGGATCCTCGCAGTCGCCGCCGAACACGACGTGGTCGATCGCATCACCCTGATCAAGACCACGTCTCTCACCCACGCCGGAACATCCGATCAGGCGCAGATCGCAGCCCACGTCTGGCCGGTGCAGGACGTGCACGAGGGCTACACCGCGTTCGTAACACGGTGGCGCTCGGAGATCGACTCGCTTCCGAGCGATCCACTCGACGCGGTGCGCGTGGCGTTCGATGCTGCGTATGAGTTCGAGGCAACGTTCCGCCGCGACCCAATGCTCCCCTCGGCCGTTGCTCCCGAGCACTTCGCCGGCCCCGCGGCCCGCCAGCTGTTCCTCGAGATGCTCGACGCGCTGCGCGCCCACCCCGAACTCGCGGATGCCAGCCTTTTCACTGCCTACCGGAACACGGTGGACCGGGCGCTCGCGATGAAACAGCCCGACTTCTGGAGCGCCGCATTCGCCGACACGATCAACGCCCCTGCGTGAGGCGCCGGGCTCGGCTCCCCTGCTTCACCTGACCACGCCGGTCGATTGAGGTCTCGTCCGCTCCACCGCCTGAGCTACCGTGCGGATGGTGAGCAGCGGGCACTACGACCACCGACAGAGCACCGTGATCTTCATGGCGGCAATCATCGTTGTCTTCGTCGCAGCGGGATGGCGCGCCACGACGGGGAGCCCGGTGGCGGCGACGGTCCTCGCCGTGCTCGCCGTGCTCGTGATCGGCACGATCGTCGGCGTGTCGGCTCTGCACACCTCGGTCACCGACCGCGAGCTGACCGTCGCGTTCCGATTCGGGTGGCCGATCCGTCGCATCGACATCTCCTCGATCTCGTCTCACCGACCGGTGCGCAACAGCTGGTGGTGGGGCTTCGGGGTTCGCCTCGTGCCGACGGGCGGCTGGATGTACAACGTGTGGGGTCTCGACGCCGTCGAGGTGCACTACACCGATCACCACGGTGCCGAACAGATCTTCCGGATCGGCACCGACGACCCCGAGGGGCTCAACGCCGCCTTGGCCGCCGCCACGTCGTCACCGCGCTGACCTCACGCCAGCGGGGGCCACGCCGTAGGGTTGGGCCGATGGAACCCGATCCGGCGACGGCCGATCGCGAGCAGGGCCCACCGAAGGGCGTGTTCATCGCGATGGTGCTGCTCGTCGTGGCCTCGGTCGCGATGTTCGTCTTCCTCGTGCTGTCGCCGTTGCCGCTGCTGATCGGCCTCGTGGGTGGCGTGGCCGTGCTGGCCGGCGCGTCGCTGCTCACCGTGAAGATGATGTCCGAGCCCGAGCACGACTCACGCCACCGGGCCTGGAGCGAGGGGCACCGCCACCAGCCCCCGACGCCGCCAGGCCCTTAGCGAGCCGCCTACGCGTAGGGGTCACACCAGGCGCCCCACGACGTCGACCCGATCAGGCACTCGTGACGCTCCACCCGCACACAGAACGTGGTGTTGATCGCAATCAACCACGCCCACACGCTCACGTCGCGTACCGCCTGGGTCGCTGTGTGCAGATACTGCTGGAGGTAGATGAGGATCGCCGAGTTGCCGGCAGTCCACAGCCACCGTGGCACGAGCACGTTCGCCCCTCCGACGTAGACCCGGCTCGGACAGTGGTTGGTGTACGTCATGTCGCCTTGGCAGTGGGTACCGAACGAGTACGTGTGGCAGGAGACTGGCCCCTTCTGCCCCGACGCCTCAGCCGGACTCGGCACTGCCAGCACCAGCGTGGCCAGCATCATGAACGCCGAGACCCCCACCAGGAGTTTTCGTGTCAGCCGTCTCATCAAAACACCCTTTCGTCGTTTGCGCTGTCACCTCCATTTCATGGAGACCCATGGTGTCGGAACTGGTCGACAAGTGGTCGATTGCAGGACGGAATCGGCCGGGCCCCCTCTGCTAGGTTCAGCCCTCCACACATTCGTGGCGGCACAGCGGCACAACCGGGAGGCCCGACGCATGGCCCAGCACAGCATCAACGGCACAGAGATCCACGTCGAAACAGTGGGGTCGGGTCCACCGCTGCTGATGATGCACGGAGGGCTCGGGTTGGACCACACCTACTTCCGACCCGCCTTCGATCAGCTCGCAGACCGCGCCACCGTCATCTACTACGACCATCGGGGCAACGGGCGATCGGCCCGGCTCGCCGACTACGCCAGCGAGCTGACGTTCGATCATCTCGTGTCCGACGCGGTGGGCGTGCTCGATGCCCTGGGCTTCGAGACCGCCACCGTGCTCGGCCACTCCTACGGCGGGTTCGTGGCCCAGGCGTTTGCCGCGGCTCACCTCGATCGGCTTTCCGGGCTCGTTCTCGTCGACACCGTGCCCGCGTTCGACTACCAACCGGCACCCTCGGGTACCGACGAGCAGATGGCCGCCTTCGGTCAGGTGTTCACCGAGCCGGCGCCGAACGACGAGGTGTGGCATTCGCTGTGGTCGACGATCTGGCCGATGTACTTCCATCAGTGGAATGCAGACGAGGCAGCTCGCATCGACGCCGGCACCCACTACGTGGCCGACGCCTGGAACGCGTCCGCCGGGCTGTTGGGCACGTTCAACACCCTCGACGCCCTCCCAGGGATCACGGTGCCGGCACTGTGCGTGGCCGGCATCCACGACTTCATCACGCCTCCCGAGCCCGGGGCCGTCCGGCTCGATCAGCTCCTTCCCAATTCGGAGCTGGCGTTGTTCGACAACAGCGGCCACTACCCCTTCAGCGAGGAGCCCGACGCGTTCTTCGAGCGGCTCGGCAGCTTCCTCAACGCTCTAGGTTGATGCCATGGCATCCACCGCAGGAACCGCCCCCATAACGAACTGGACCGTCGACCAGCTCGACGACCTCACCGGTCGCACCTATCTGATCACCGGTGGCAACTCCGGGATCGGCTACGAGGCCGCCGCCCACCTCCGCCGGGCGAACGCAAGCGTGATCATCGCCGCCCGGTCCCACGACAAGGGCACCACGGCAGCCGCCATGCTCCAACAGGTGCCGGGTGCGGGCCAGGTCGACCTGGTGCAGCTCGACCTCGCCGACCTCGACTCGGTTCGAGCGGCCAACGATGCCGTGCGGCATCTCACCGACGGGCTCGACGCCGTGATCAACAACGCCGGCATCATGCAGACGCCACAGCGCGAGACAGCCGACGGCTTCGAGCTGCAGTTCGGCACGAACCACCTCGGGCACGTGATGCTCAACCATCTGATGTTCGATCTCGTTGCGGCCCGCTCCGGGCGCATCGTGCCGGTGAGTTCGGTCGCCCATCTCCAGGCCCGCAGCATCAACCTCGCCGATCCGATGTTCGCTGGGGAGTACAACCCCACCCGGGTGTACTCCCACAGCAAGCTGGCGAATCTGATGTACGGCCTCGAACTGGCCCGGCGCCTCGAGTCCGCCGGGTCCAACGTGAGCTGCATGAGCGCCCATCCGGGCTACTCGGCCACGAACCTCCAGAGCACCGGACCAACCGGAGTGTTCAAGGCGCTCTACTCGGTGACCAATCGGCTGTTCGCCCAGTCGGCGAGCGCTGGCGCCGTGCCCGAGGTGTTGGCGGCCGCTGGCAACGAGGCCCGCAACGGCGGCTACTACGGCCCGACGAGCTGGGGCGGGGCGAGGGGCCCCGTTGGCGACGCCCGGGTGAGCGACGTTGCGCAAGACACCGAGGCGGCCGCCGCCCTCTGGACCCTCACCGAGGAGCTGCTCGGCATCACCTGGGATCCCAGCTGAGCCGAGCCGCCCGGCCTCAGCTCCCGGTGGTCGTGCGGAACAGCACCGTGTTGTCGACCTCCAGGTCGCTGCCCCAGATGAGCTGCGCCGACGACACCCAGTCGATCTCGTCGTAGCCGTCCTTGGGGCTCACTGCGCCTTCGTCCCACACGGTGGCGGCGCCCCAGGCCGAGTCGTCGAACTCGGCCGTCGTCCAGCCGTCGGGAGCGTTGATCGAGTTGAATTCGCAGGTGGCGTCGGGATCGGAGTCCTTCTCGCACTCGGTGTTGAGAGGAGCCTGGTGGATCACGAGGCTCGACCACGAGCCGTCGGAGGCCACCACCGCTCCGCTCTCGCTGTCGATGATCTGCACGATGAGGCCACCATCGCCCATCTGCTGCTTGCTCTCACCGATGTACTCGATGCCGGAGTCGGTCTCCTTGAAGTCCTTCGCCTCGATCGCCACGGTGAGGGGATAGGTGGCCTCGAAGGTGAAGGTCTCGGCGTTGAACGACCGCTCGGTGGTGATCGGAACCGAATCCTCGCCGACCAGATCACCGTTCACGTGGAGGGCGAACCAGTTGTCGGCCCAGACTTCGGCGGTGAAGGTCGACGTGGTGCCGTCGACATCGCTGCCGATCGGCTCGGCGGCAGCCGCTGCGCTGTCGGTTGCCGTATCGGCGGCGGTGTCGGTCGATTCACCGCAGGCACTGAGAACGGCCAGGCCAGCGGCAACGACGGCGAGGGGGATACGAAGCATTGGTCTCGTCCAATCACGTTGGGAGGGGTACGGGCTCAACCTACGAAGCAGCTCCCGCGGCCGGAAGTGCGAGTCGGCAGCATTCATCGATCACACCTGCTGACGCATGACACGTGCCGATCGGCACTTGTCGGATGCGCCCGACGTCTCGACAATGTGAGCGATGCGAGACCGATCCGCCACCTGGGCCTCCGACCTGGCCGTGACATGGCTCGTCGGTGTCGGCGTCCTCCTGGCCGGCATCTTCGACTGGAGCCAGGGCCAACCCCCTGCCTCGTTGCTGGAGCTCCCGGCGATCCCCGGCTTCGCCCTGTTCGGCGCCAGCGTGGTGATGGTGGTGGGGTTGGCGTCGATGGCCTCGCTCGGCCGGGCGCATCGCCGCTGGTATCTCGAGGCCGGCGCGATTGCGCTGCTGGCCGTGGTCGTGGCGGATCCGACCTATGCCTCGCTGCTGGCCCTCGTTCCGCTGATCGAGATTCGCCGCCGGGCGGAAGAGCCGCTTCGATTGTGGCTCACCGTCGGCGCCCTCGCCGTTCTGGCCGGGCTGTTGCTGACCGAGCAGACCCAACGCGTCAACGCCGAGATCGAGGCGATGTTCGTGATCGTGATTGCAGTGGCCATGACGGTGGGCCTCGGCAATGCGCTGCGGCGGATGGACGCCGCCCACGCGCTCGCAGCCGAGGGGGCTCGCGCCGACGAGCGCAGCCGGCTGGCCCGCGATCTGCACGACAGCCTCGGCCACAACCTGCTCGCCTGCTCCGTGCAGCTACGCAACGCCGCCGCCCAACTCTCCCGAGACCGCGAGGCAACGGCCCGAGCGATCGATCTGGCCAGCCGAGCCGTTGCCGAAGCCCTCGCCGACACTCGACTCTCGGTCGACACGGTGCGGGCCGACAACGCCGGCTTCTCCCTCACCGACGCGCTCCCCGAACTCGTCCAGCGAGCCACGCCGACGTCAATGACCGTTCGCGTCGACGTCGAGGGCGAGCACCGGGCGCTCGACCAGCTCACCCAGATGACGCTCTACCGGGTGGCGCAGGAGGCCCTGACGAACATCGTCCGCCACGCCAACGCCACCGGCGCCACGATCCGCTCGACTGTCACCGACACCGACGCCGTGCTCGAAATCCGCGACGACGGTGACGGGTTCGATCCATCGTCCACGGTCGAGGGAGGGGCGTCGGGGCTGCAGAGCCTGCAGGATCGCCTGGCCCGGATCGGGGGAACACTGCAGGTGAGGTCGGAGAAGGGGCACGGCACCACCCTGACCGCCGTGGTGGCCCGCTGATGGCCAGCGGCGGCCCGATCCGGGTGATGGTCGTCGACGACCAGTGGATGATCCGAGAGGGGCTGGCCTCGCTCGCCGGTATCGAGGATGACATCGACGTGGTGGCGGTGGCCGCCGACGGGCGCGAGGCCGTGGCCCGCGCCGAGCAGGAGCGACCCGACGTGGTGTTGATGGACATCCAGATGCCGGGCCTCGACGGCATCGCCGCCACCGAGGCCATCCGGGCAACGAACCCCGACATCAACGTGTTGATGCTCACCACGTTCGACGACCACGACCTGATCGAACGCTCCCTGGCGGCCGGGGCGGTCGGCTATCTCACGAAGGACATCGCAGCCAACGACCTCGCCCAGTCGATCCGATCGGCTGCCGCTGGGCTCGTGCAGATGAGCCCCGATGTGACGAGGATCCTGCTCGACCGCCGGAGCGCGGCGCCGTCGGATCAGGGCGCCGACGCGGCCACGACACCCGACACGGCGCCCGACGCTGCCGGCGAGCTCGCCGAGCTGACTCCGCGAGAGCGCGAGGTGCTCACCCTCGTTGCCCGTGGTCTGAGCAATCGGGAGATCGGGCGCGAGCTGCATCTCAGCGCAGGCACGGTGAAGAACCACGTGTCGGCCATCCTGCGCCGCCTCGGCATCTCCGATCGCACCCAGGCCGCGGTGATCGCCGCCCGCAACGGCCTCGTCTAGCCCTTCGTTCGGCCGTCCTCGAGGTGTCGGCGCACCGCGTCGAGCACCACGGGATCGGCGCACCCCTTGGCGTAGCCAGCGATCCGCCGACGGATGTCGCGGGCAAGCACCACGATGCCGATGCGATCGGCGATCGGGGCCAACCATCGGGGCCGGACGGCGAACGTGTACCGCCAGGTTGCTTCGGTACGCGCCTCGTCGAGCGGTTTGAAACTCCACCCACCGCCGAAGGTGCGGAAGAACCACGGGCCGCCCACCATCTTCATCCCCACCTGGTTCGGTGGACGGAAGCTGGTGTACTCCGACACCATGCGGAGCCCGTGCCGCGAGACCGTTTCGGTCTGCACACCGATGCCCGGCTCGTCGGCGCCGTGAAGCAGGCGCTGGTTGCGTACGAAGTTGTCCCAGCGGTAGCGGATCTCGCCCTGGGTCTGCGACACCGCGAATGCCACCTCGACGGGAACCTCCACGATGACCGTCGCCTGCACTCTGGGCACGCCAGAACTCTAGCCATCGCCCCCGAGTGCCGTGCGGTGCCGAGGCAGCCTTCGCCTCGTGCTCCGGCACCGAAAGGCCAGCCCCCGTTACTTCACAGTTCGGCTCAGATCCACTTGAGTTGGAGACCGAACTGTGTCAACATCCTTTCTGCATGACTGCAGAACGGGTCGATCTGTGATATTGGCGAATGTGGCACCAAACCGAGCAGGCATAGATCGAATTCGCTGGTCAGCGGCCTGCTTGATTACCCATGTTCAGGCAACCAGGTGGTCGAACGCCAGGCGAACGGCCCGAGAGTTGGCCCCTGTCACGTGCTCCCCGCCAGCTGCGACCGCGGAGGCCAGCACGACAACGGCACGTTCGCGTTCGGACAGCCTCTCGGCGATCCGAGCGGCGGAGTGCCAGTCGAGCCAGGCCATGTCCCGGTCGGAATCCACGGTGATACAGCACTCCAGGCGGGTCACCACATCGGTCTCGGCAAGCAGGACGATCGCTGCCTCCAGCGATCGATTCCCACGGGCGGCACGGAACAACCGGGCCAAGTGCTGATCGACCGGCGGTCGTAACGAACAGCTACCCATCACATCCACGAGCCCCTCCGTTTCAGTTCAGTCGGCGTCTGACCACAAGCACAGGCCAGCGGCGACCGACAGTGCAACGGACAATCTATGTCGGAAAACGTCGTAAACTGTCACTTCAGACATCGCGTCGGAGGCTCAAAGATGCTCTAGGCGCGTGTTTTTCCCTCAGAAATCGCCGTTGCCCGCCCGCCGCCGGAGAAGAAATGGCCAACTACCGCCGCCCGCCACGGACGGTCCTGGAGCATGCGCTCCGAGACCGAGGTTGGAGCTTCGAAACTGCCGCCCGGCAGTTCGCCGACCAGGCCCGAGCGTCGAACATCGACGCCTCGATGTCGAGCCGTCACCTCGCCCGCCTCGCCGCGGGCAACACCGAGACCGTGCGTAATGGCACGGCCAAGGTGCTTGGTGACCTGTTCGACCGGCCCGTCAGCGAACTGTTGCGCCCCTGGAGCCCCGAAGCCGATGTCGTCGCAGTGTCACCAAACTCGGCCGATCACGACAGACAAGAGGATCTCATGACCATGACCGCCCGCCGCGCCCGAGATTTCGCCCTGCAGGCCGGGCAGGCGATGACCGGTGACGCCATCGAGCAGCTTCACGCCGACGTGGAGAAAATCGCCCGCTCCTATCAGCAGCGTCCGCTCACGGCGATCCTGTCGGATCTCGTGGCCACCCAGGACGCCCTCTTCTCCCTGCTCGACTACCGCCACCGCCCCGAGGAATCACGCCAGCTCCATCTGCTGGCCGGCGTGGTCGGTGGGGTACTGGCCAAGGCCGCCCACGATATGGCCGATCGACACAGCGCCATGACCCACGCCCGCACGGCGTACCTCCTGGCTGAGCACGCCGAGAGCGATGGGCTGAAGGCGTGGATCCGGGGGCTGCAGTCGTTCATCTCGTTCTGGGCCAATCGCCCGACCGACGCGATCCGCTTCGCCGAGCAGGGTGCGTCGCTCAGCTCCAACAGTGCCCAGGTGTTCATCGCCGCCAACGAGGCCCGGGCCTGGGCGGCACTGGGCAACGAGGCAAAGGCCCTCGAAGCGATCGCCGTCGGCGAGCGGGCGGCGTCCGAGGTGACGCCCGACGACATCGACGACTTCGGCGGAATCTGCACGTTCGGTCGGGCTCGCCAGCTCTACTACGCCGCTGATGCACTGACCGTGCTGCCCGAACCAGGAGCTGGCGCCGCCGACTACGCACAGCAGGCGCTCGATGCCTACGCCGACCCCACGGCCGACGACTGGTCGTTCAGCGACGAGGCGGGCAGCGCCTCGGCGCTGGCCATCGCTCGGATCAACGGTGGCGAGATCACCGGTGCTGCCGAGGTGCTCCGCCCCGTGCTGGAGCTCGAACCATCACAGCGGATCAACGGCATCGTCTCGAGCCTCGACCGGGTGCACCGATCGCTGTCGATGGCGTCGGACTCCGCCGAGGCGACCGAACTCCAAAACGAGATCGAGGCGTTCACCAGAGCCCCGTTGGTCTCTCTGGCCGCCTTCAGCACCTAGTCTCTGAGCCGATGAAGAAGGTCGGAGAACGGGTCACGATCCGGGACTTCGTCCTCGATGACGCCGAAGCCGCCGCGGCGATAATCGGCGACGACCGGGTGACCAACTGGTTGTCGTTCGATTCACGCCCAGCGGCGGCAGCGACGGCGATGATGGAACGAGCGATCGAGATGGCGAGCCTCGATCCTCGCACCGAGTACTACCTCGGGATCACCCCCATCGAGAGCGATCGCGTGGTGGGGTTCGTCCGCCTGGAGCTCACGGGCGTGAAGGCGGCCAAGCTGGGATTCGCCATCAACGCCGACTACTGGGGTCATGGCTACGCCCCCGAGGCGGCGGCCCTGATCGTGGCCTTCGGCTTCGACGAACTCGGCCTGCACCGCATCTCGGCCGCTGTAGGACCCGAGAACGAGCGGTCGCTCCGCCTTGTCGAGCGGCTCGGCTTCGTGCACGAGGGCACCATTCGCGACCACGTGTTCACGAACGGGGCGTGGCGGGCGAGCCATCTCTACTCGATCCTCGAGTCGGAGCACCAGGCCGCGTCCTAGTCGAGGCCCGGAGAGCAGAGCCATCGGGGCCCGGCGCGCTGCGTGGCCTGGCGCGCTGCCTGGTCCGGAATTCGCCGGCTCCCCGACCCCAGCGCCGCCATACTCGGCAGCGATGACGACCAGCGCTGCGCAGCCTCCTGCTTCCCCCGCCGCCAACACCGACGATCACGCCCGCTTCGCCCCCGTCGATTGGGTGCTCTTCGTCTCCATCTCGCTGATCTGGGGCTCATCATTCCTCCTGATCGCCATCGGCCTCGACGACCTCACCCCGGGAATGGTCACGTGGCTCCGGGTTGCCTCCGGGGCGTTGATGCTGTGGATCATGCGTCTGGCCACCCGGGGCCGAACGACGACGAGCGGAACGGCGACACGGATCGATCCGGGCGACCGCCTGCGGGTGGTGGCGCTGTCGGTGTTGTGGGTGGCCATCCCCTTCACGCTGTTCCCCCTCGCCCAGACCTCGATCAGCTCTGCACTCACGGGGCTGCTCAACGGAGCCACGCCGATCTTCGTCGCCATCGTGTCGATCATCGTCACCCGCCGGTTCCCGTCGCCGGCCGTGCTGGCGGGGCTGGCCCTGGGGTTCGCCGGCGTGTTCGCCATGAGCCTTCCCTCGCTCGGGCAGAGCTCCAACGAAGCGTCGGGTGTCGCCATGGTGGTGGCCGCCACTGTCTGCTACGGCATGGCGATCAACCTCGCCGCTCCCCTCCAACGCCGCTATGGGGCCATCACGCTGATGACCCCCGTACTCACGTTGGCCTCGCTGTGGCTCGTTCCGGTTGGACTGCGCGACCTCGGTGAGAACGACTGGAACGCCGACACGCTCGTCGCGGTGCTCGGCCTCGGGCTGATCGGCACCGGGCTCGCCTATTGGATCATGGCCACCCTCGTCGGCCGCGTCGGCCCGGTACGGGGTTCGTTCATCACCTACCTCATCCCGGTGGTGTCACTCATACTCGGTGTGGCGCTGCGGGACGAGCGGGTGGCGGCACTGGCCCTCGTGGGCGCCGCGCTGACCACCACCGGTGCCATTCTCGCCTCGCGCCGCCAACGCTGATCACTCTTCAGGACCTTCGACCCTGTGCGGCCGATGGGCGCGCCAGCACGCTTGGTTCATGGAGACTCGCAACAGATTGGACGTCATGAGCGAGGCCGAGTGCTGGGCTCGTATCGAGCAGCACGAGATCGGGCGGTTGGCCGTGTCGGTCATGCACCGTCCCGACGTGTTCCCGGTCAACTACCGGGTGGATGGTCGCGCGCTCGTGGTGAAGACCGCACCCGGGCTCAAGCTCGCCGCTGCCGCCCTCGGCCGCGGCGTGGCGTTCGAGGTCGACGACTTCGACCGCTCCAGCCGAACCGGCTGGAGCGTGGTGATCCACGGCCGGGCCACCGAGATCGAGGAGCTCGACGAGCTGCTCGCCGCAGAGGATCTCGGGGTCGAGCCGTGGGCCGGCGGCCCCAAGGGCCGGTACCTGCGCATCACGCCCACGTCGGTGAGCGGTCGGATCCTGTAGCCCCCGAGACGACCGTCACTCGGCCCCGCACAGCGGGGCACCAGACGTAAGCTCGACCAATGCAACTCGGAATGGTCGGCCTCGGCCGCATGGGCGACAACATGGCCGAACGGCTCCGCCTCGGCGGGCACAGCGTGGTCGGCTACGACCGCAACCCTGACGTCTCCGACGTGGCCGATCTGGCTGGCCTCGTCGCGGCACTCGATGCCCCACGAACGGTGTGGGTGATGGTTCCGGCCGGTGATCCCACCGAGTCGACCATGGCCGAACTCCGGTCGCTGCTGAGCCCGGGCGATCTCATGATCGACGGCGGCAATGCCGACTACACCGACTCGGTGCGTCGGGCCGGGCTCGCTGCCGAGGCGGGGATGGGCTACGTCGATGCCGGCGTGTCCGGCGGCGTGTGGGGCCTCACCGAGGGCTACGCCCTGATGGTGGGAGGCGACGCCGAGCACGTCGAACGGCTCATGCCGGCCCTGGAGACCCTGTCGCCCCCCGAAGGCGGCCTCGCCCATGTGGGCCCAGCCGGGTCGGGGCACTTCACCAAGATGGTCCACAACGCCATCGAGTACGGGATGATGCACGCCTTCGGCGAAGGCTACGAACTGCTCGCCGCCAGTGAGCTCGGCATCGACGTGCCGGCCGCCGTCGGCAGCTGGCAGAACGGAAGCGTGGTGCGGTCGTGGCTGTTGGATCTGATGGTGCGCGCCATCGACGAGGATCCCGGTTTCGAATCGATCGCAGGTTACGCCAACGACTCTGGTGAGGCCCGCTGGGCGATGCGGGAGGCCGTGCGGCTGGCCGTACCGCTTCCCGTCACCTCGGCTGCGCTCTTCGCCCGGTTCGTGTCTCGACAGGACGACAGCCCGGCGATGAAGGTGATCGCCGCACTGCGCAACCAGTTCGGTGGTCACGCCACCAAGGCTGCCGAGGACGACGACGGATCCGGAGCCGAGGCATGACGCTGCGCAGCGATGCCCTCGTTCTCTTCGGCGCGTCGGGCGACCTCGCCAAGAAGAAGCTCCTGCCGGCCTGCTACCGCCTCACTCAACGCGATCGGCTCGACGTGCCGGTGGTGGGCGTCGGGCGTTCGGCGTGGACGCGCGACGAGTTCATCGCCTACGCACGCACCGCCGCCATCGACGCCGAGGGTGACACGTTCGACGACGGCGTTTTCGAGCGCCTGGCGGCCCACATGGAGTTCGTGTCCGGCGAGTACACCGACCACGATCTCTACCCCCAGATTGCTGCCGCCCTGGGGCCTGCGTGCGAGAACCCGCTCTTCTACCTCGCCATCCCGCCGTTCCTGTTCGACGACGTGATCGGCGGCCTGGCCGAGGCAGGCCTCAACCGTTCGAGTCGGCTGGTGGTGGAGAAGCCTTTCGGCCGCGACCTGGACTCGGCTCGCAAGCTCAACGATGTGGTGCACGCCGCGTTCGACGAGGAGCGTGTGTTCCGCATCGACCACTTCCTGGGCAAGGAGCCGGTGCAGAACCTGCTCGTGTTCCGGTTCGCCAATGCGCTGCTGGAGCCGGTGTGGAACCGGAATCACATCGAGTCGGTGCAGGTGTCGATGCTGGAGGACTTCGACGTGGAGGGCCGGGGCGGGTTCTACGACGGCGTCGGCACGCTGCGCGACGTGGTGCAGAACCACCTGCTCGAGATGGTGGCGCTGCTCGCCATGGAACCTCCGGTGACCTCCGACGCCGGTGCGCTTCGCGACGAGAAGGTGAAGGTGTTGAAGGCCACCCGCACGATCGCCGCCGAGGACGTGGTGCGAGGTCAATACGAGGGCTACCGCAACGAGGAGGGCGTGGCCGAGGACTCCGCCACCGAGACCTACGTCGAACTGACGGCCTACATCGACTCGTGGCGCTGGGCGGGAGTGCCCTTTCACGTGCGAGCAGGCAAGGCCATGGCCTCGACGGTCACCGAGATCCAGGTGGCGTTCCGCCAGCCTCCTGCGCTGCTGTTCAGCGACTCCGACGACACGCCGGACCCGAACCTGCTGCGGTTCCGCATGAAGCCCGACGACTCGATCACGCTGCACATGCAGGCCAAGAAGCCGGGTACCTCGATGTCGACGGCCCCGGTCGATCTGCAGGTGCAGTCGACGTCGGCCGCCCTGGGCGATGCCCCTGAGGCCTACGAGCAACTCCTCGACGACGCAATGGACGGCGACGCCCGTCGCTTCGCCCGTCAGGACGCGGTTGAGGAGCAGTGGCGCATCGTGGAGCAGGCGCTCACCTCAACCGAGTTGCCCTACATCTACCGCCGCGGTTCGTGGGGGCCGAGGGTGCCCCGCACGGTGGTGTGGCACGACGACCAGCCATGACCGACGTGGTGGTGCGCCGCCTCGACTCTCCTGATGACCTGGGCCCGATCGGGGCCGCAGTGGTCGGCGAGGCGCTGGAGCTGACGCTCGCCGCAGGCGGCCGGGCGAGCCTTGCCTGCTCCGGTGGTTCGACGCCGTGGCCCGTCTACGAGACGCTGTCGGAGGTGCCGTTGCCGTGGGAGCGGATCGACGTGCTCCAGGTCGACGAGCGGGTGGCCCCCGACGGCGACGACGCACGCAATCTCGTTGGCCTTCGGCGAACCCTGACCGATCGGGTGCCGGCCGTGCTCCACCCGCTCCATGTGGACCCGCCCGACCCATCGGCCGACGCCGCCGTGCTCCGGGCGGCGGCCGGTGATCCGCCGGTGCTCGACGTGGTGGTGCTCGGCGTCGGCGACGACGCCCACATCGCCTCGCTCGTACCCGGAGACCCCGTCCTCGACGTGGCCGACCAACCGGTGGCCCTCACCGGCGGCTACAAGGGGTATCGGCGAGTGACGCTCACCTACCCGGTGCTCGACGCCGCCCGTCTGGTGGTGGTGCTGGTCACCGGGATGGCCAAGGCCGACGCCGTGGCGGCGCTGCTGGCCGCCGATCCCGCCACCCCCGCCGGTCGGCTCCGGGCTCGGCGCCTCGTGGTGGTGGCCGATGCCGACGCCCTCAGCCACGCCGACGCGGGCCCACGCCCAGCCGCCGGCTAGACCGGCTCGACGGCGAGGATCCGGCCGCCGTCGAAATCAACCACCAGCAGACGATCACCATCGGCGAGCAGATGCTGGGGAGTGAACTCGCCGCTCATGAACGTGACCGGGTCGTGCGGCGCTCCGGCCTCGGCCAACGGCACGCTCACCACCCGGTTCTCCCGCCACAACGCCACGAGGAGCACGTTCGCATCCCACGGGGCGATGGCCACCGATGTTGGCGTGGCCCCAGGGTCGAACAGCGCATGCGACGGTGGCCCGCCCTCGCAGTCGACTTCCGTGCCGCCGAACTCGGTGACCGCAACCCGGTCGCCGATGCAGGCAGGCCACCCATGATCGACGCCGGGCGACACCCGCACGAGTTCATCCGGCGCCGGTTCGCCGTCAAACGAGCCGTCCGACATCTCGGTGACCCACGGCCGGTCACCGGCGGCCACGTGGGCGTAGGGGTTCTTGAAGCCCCGTGAGAGCGCCGTCGAGATCTCGGTGGACGGGTCGAGCTCCCAGAGTGTTCCCGAGCCATCCTGTGGGACACCGTCGATCAGCCGGCCCGTGGTGCCATACAGCAGAGTGCCCCGCTCGGTGACCGTGAGTGTGGTCTCCGAGCGGCCGTTGTATGGCAGGTCTTCCAACACCGGGGCGAGGTCGCCACCACCGATCGGGCCCCGCGACAGCGTGCGTTCCTCCATCACCCAGACCTCGTCGCCGACAACCGCCACGCCAGTCGGCTTGAGCAGATCGTCGAACAACACGGTGGTCTCGGCCGGCTGATCGCGATCGGGGATGGCCACGATCCGGCCCGTACCGTCGGACTCGCCGCCGTTGAGTTCGGCCAGCACGAGCCACGCGTCGTTCACGGTCGTGACCTGGGTCGGCCCGTCGAGACCGGTCACGACCTCGGACACGGTGAACCCCTCCGGCACGATGAGCCCATCGACGGATGCCACCTCATCGGCCGCACAACCCGCAATTGCCACTGCGATCGCAGCAAGGAGTACGACCACGATGTTCCACCGGCCGCACGCCGCCTCTGATCGCTCCGGCACGAGCCCGACGGTAGCGCCGCTGCGCCCCATGGGCGGCGTCACCACTCGCCTCTCAGTCCTGGGCGGCCACCCGTTCATCGGTGTGGTCGGCCAGATCTCGCAACTCACCGCTGAGGTCCGCAATCGAGCTTGCGCTCGCCGACACCAGCCCAGTTCCGTGCTCGACCTGCTCCATGTGCGACATCGCCTCGGCGACACCCGCGGTCACCTGGCTGGTCAGACCCTCGATGTTGCGGAGGGCCGTGTCGGTGTTCGATGCCAGCGACTTCACCTCGTTCGCCACCACGGCGAAGCCACGGCCGTGCTCCCCGGCGCGGCTGGCCTCGATCGTGGCGTTGAGCGCCAGCAGTTTCGTCTGCTCGGCCAACGCGCTGATCCCATCGACGAGCTCCACGATCCCTCCAGTGAGGTCCACGAGCTGGCTCAGCGCCTGGCGAGCACCCTCCACGCTCACATCGAGCCCCCCGTCACGGCCACTGGCCATCTGCCGTAGCTCGTCGGCGACGCCGGTGAGCTCGGCGCTGGCCTCACCCACCCGGGTGAGCGAGTGGAGCTGGCGTTCCCGCACTCGCACGAAGACCCGCATCGCAACCATCGACACGCACACCCCGATCTGTAGCGCGATGCGACTCAGCTCGGCCGCTCGGGCGGCCGAGAGGCCCGCGTCACGAGCCTCGTCGCGCACCGCCTCGGGCACGGTGAGGAGATACGGAAAGGTGACGCCCATCTCCTCCGGGCCATAGGTGCGCTCCCGGAATCGCATCTCCAGGTACGCCACCAGATCCCGATCGAGCGACGATGAGTACATCCGGCCCAGGTGATCGGCGAGATCCTTCGCCGAGAACTGATCGAACAGCCGAGCCTTGTGACCGGCCGGCAAGGCGGCGATCACGGGCCGAACCGCGTCGCCCATCGCCGTTGCCAACCCGGGCCGTTGTTCGACGAACCGGTGCAGGCGAGCCACGTCGTCACCCGACAGCGAGTAGCACGCGGCGAGATCGACGAACTCATCGGCGATGGTCTCGCCCGGCCCGTGCCACCAGCCGGGTTCGACATCGTCTACTGCGGCCGGTGCCGCGTCGCTCCGTGAGGACCACCAACGTCCCATTCCTGGGACCGTCGGCCACTGTTCGGAACAATCAAGCGGACCCGTAGGACGCGTCCGTGGCTCGCCACCATCGCAGGGCGGCCGGGTTCCACTGTCGGCGTCGGTTGGCGAAGGCGGCCGCTGCCTCTGGGCCTGGCCAGTCGGCAGGTAGGAGCCTCGTCGGCAGATCCGGATCGAGCAGCGGAAATCGGCGCCACTCGTGCACGAGGGACACGAGCGGTGCCACCACGTCAGCGCCATCGCGGCCCGTACCACCTCCACCCACCGTTGGATCGAGCGCAGCGTTGAAGGCGTCGTAGGCGGCGCGGACCTCGGTGAGATCCCAGGCTCGGGTGACGAGATCGGCGGCATCGCCGAGGGCCGTCAGCTCAGCCCGGAACGACGTGGCGCCCTCAACCCCGTTGGCGTTCAGCACCGCCACTGCCTCCGGCTCGCGATCGGCCCATGGTGAGATCCACGTGCCTTGACCGAGGGAGCCGTACCCGGCCCATGTGAGCCCGACCGACACCTGGTGACGCCGGTTGCGGGCGGCGTCGGGCACGCTGGCCAGGATCACCGACCAGCTCCCGTCCCATGTCACGTGCCGCTGGCCGAAGCCATAGATCCGCTCGGCCCCGTCGGCCAGGAGCTGCTCGGCGGTGGGCGTCAGCGACCAACGCGTCTGCCTCCCCACCTTCGCCCGCGTGAGCCACCCTCGGTCGTGGAGGCGGGTGATCGTCTGGCGGGCCGCCTTGTCCTGCACCCCGAGCAGATCGAGGGCGGCAGTCAGCGTCTGGGTCCAGGCCGATCCGCCCGCCGGGCGCATCAACTCACCGAGCACGGTGATGAGCAGGCTCCGAGCACTGACCGCGCCCGGGCCGCCAGCTCGAGTGGCGCCGAACACATGCCGCTGACCAGCCTGGTCGACCTGCTCTCGATACTCTCCGGAATATTCTACAGATTCAGAGTTCACAGTGATGATTCCGTAGTGTATCGTCTCATCATGACCATCGCCGACACCGCCACCAGCTCCGGGGCGATCACCTTCGAGCGGAGCCCTGACGTCCTCCGCCACTGGCGAGTGGAACTCGCACCACCCGTCGCCACGATCTCCATGATGGTCGACCCGACGGGCGGGCTGATCGGTGACTACGAGCTGAAGCTCAACAGCTACGACATCGGCGTCGACATCGAACTCGCGGCGATCATTCGCCGCCTCCGGTTCGAGCACCCCGAGATCGCCTGCGTGGTGCTCGACTCGGCCGTCGACGGGGTGTTCTGCGCCGGAGCGAACATTCGGATGCTGGCTGGCGCCGACCACGCCCACAAGGTGAACTTCTGCAAGTTCACCAACGAGACCCGTCTCGAGATCGAGGAGGCATCGAGCCGCTCCGGCCTCCGCTTCCTCGCCGCCGTGAACGGTGCGTGTTCGGGCGGTGGCTACGAGCTGGCGATGGCGTGCGATCACATCATCCTCGTGGACGACCGCTCCAGCGCCGTGTCGCTTCCCGAAGTCCCCCTGCTCGGCGTGCTACCGGGCACGGGTGGGCTCACCCGCCTCACCGACAAGCGGAAGGTCCGCCGCGACCATGCCGATGTGTTCGCCACCCGGGCGGAGGGCGTGCAGGGCGAAGAGGCCGTGCGCTGGCGCCTGGTTGACGAGGTGGCACCACCGTCGGGGTTCGACGAAGCCGTCGCCGCCCGAGCCCAGGCCCTGGCCGCCACCTCAGATCGCAACGCCACTGCAACGCCCGTGACCCTCGACGCACTCGACCGCGTGATCACCGATGAGGCCGTGACCTACCGGTACGTGCAGGCCACCCTCGACCGGCCGGGGGCCACGGTGTCGATCACGGTGACCGCCAGCCCCGATGCCGACTGGCCGCTCCGTACAGCCCGCGAACTCGACGACCTGCTCTGCCACCTCCGGTTCAACGAGCCCACGCTCGGCACCCTCGTGATCTCCACCCGGGGGGCGATCGGCGATGTGCTCGCCCACGACGCCGCCCTCAGTGCCCCGGAGGGCCACGCCCAGCGGGAGACGGCGCTGCTGTGGGCCCGCGTGCTGTCGCGGCTCGACCTCACCGCCCGCTCGATCATCACCACCGTCGATCCCGGGTCGTGCTTCGCCGGTGTCCTGGCCGAGCTCGCTCTTGCCGCCGACCGCACCTACATGCTCGACGGGATCTTCGAAGACGACGAAGATCCGCTGCCCGCAGCCGAGATCGTGCTCACCGCCACCAACACCGGCCCGATGCCGATGGCGAACGGGCTCACTCGCCTGGAGTCGCGCTTGTGGGGCCACGACCACCTCGTGGCTGCGGCCACCGCCCGTTCTGGCGATCGGCTCGACGCCGCCACCGCGGCCGAGCTCGAACTCGTGACGTCGACCCCCGACGACCTCGACTGGGAGGACGAGGTGCGCCTGGCCATCGAGGAACGGGCCAGCTACTCCCCCGACGCCCTCACCGGCATGGAGGCCAACCACCGCTTCTGCGGCCCCGAGACGATGGCCACGAAGATCTTCTCCCGGCTCAGCGCCTGGCAGAACTGGATCTTCATTCGACCCAACGCCAGCGGCCCCGACGGAGCCCTGCGCCGCTACGGCACCGGCAGTCGAGCCGACTTCGACCGCCGCCGCACCTGATCACGACCCACGCCCGACAAGGGGAACCGAGATGACAACGATCGACTACAACGACCGCATCCCCAACAACGTGAACCTCTCCGAGGACCGCCGCCTCCAGCGGGCGCTGGAGAACTGGCAGCCCCGCTTCGCCGAATGGTGGTCGGAGATGGGGCCAGCCGGATTCCAGGACAAAGAGGTGTACCTCCGCACCGCGATCGACGTGGGCCAGGAGGGCTGGGCCCACTTCGGGCACGTGAAGATGCCCGACTACCGCTGGGGGGTGTTCCTGTCCGAGCCCGAGCAGGATCGCACCATCGGGTTCGGCGACATGAAGGGTCAACCCGTCTGGCAGGAGGTACCCGGCGAGTTCCGCACCGACCTCCGGCGCCTGATCGTGGTGCAGGGCGACACCGAGCCGGCCTCAGTCGAACAGCAACGCCAGCTTGGGGCCACGGCGCCGAGCCTGTACGACCTGCGCAATCTGTTCCAGGTGAACGTCGAGGAGGGTCGTCACCTCTGGGCGATGGTCTACCTGCTGCACCGCTACTTCGGCCGCGACGGTCGCGACGAGGCCGACGCCATGCTCGAACGCCATTCGGGTGACACCGACCACCCCCGCATCCTCGGTGCCTTCAACGAGGAAACGCCCGACTGGCTGTCGTTCTTCATGTTCACCTACTTCACCGACCGCGACGGCAAGTACCAACTCGGCGCCCTGCGCGAGTCGGCGTTCGACCCACTCAGCCGGACCTGCGACTTCATGCTCAAGGAGGAGGCTCACCACATGTTCGTGGGGGCCAGTGGCGTCGGCCGGGTGGTGCAACGCACGGCCGAGCTGATGCGCGAGCACGACACCGACGACGTGGCGGCCCACGGCGGCATCAACCTCGACACGCTGCAGCGCTACATCAACTTCCACTACTCGGTGTCGCTCGACCTCTTCGGCTCCGAGCGCAGCACCAACGCAGCGAACTACTTCGCCGCCGGCCTCAAAGGGCGCTTCGCCGAAGGCCGCTACGACGACGATCACGTGCTCACCGACACCGAGGCATCGGTGCTCGTGGTGGACAACGACGCCATCGTGTCACAGGTCATGACGGCCCGCGCCCTGGTGAACGACGAGCTCCGCAGCGAGTACAGCGAGGACTGCGCCAAGGGCCTCCGACGCTGGAACCGCACGCTCGCCGAACTCGGCGTCGACACCGAACTGACCCTGCCCCACATCGGTTTCCACCGGGCGGTCGGGGCATTCCGCGACCACCACGTGAGCCCTGACGGCCGGCTCCTCAGCCAGGAGGAGTGGGATGCCCAACACCGCGCCTGGCTCCCAAGCGATGCCGAGCGGGATCACGTCGGCTCGTTGATGGCACCCCAGTTCGAGCCAGGCACCGTGGCCAACTGGATTGCCTCACCGTCGCAGGGGATCAATGCCCAGCCGGTGACCCACGACTACGTGCGGCTCTGACCGACCGTCGGAATCATCACGGTGAGGCGAGCTCCGCCGAGCGGCGAGTCACCGATCTCGATCGTGCCGCCGTGGCCCTCCACCACCGCCTTCACGATCGCCAGACCGAGGCCGGTGCCACCCGTGGTCCTCGTCCGTGATTCGTCGATACGGGCGAAGCGCTCGAACACGGCCTGGCGTTGATCCACAGGCACGCCAGGCCCGTCGTCGTCGACCACCACCAGTGCCCGACCATCCACCCGCTGGCAGGCCACACGCACCCGACCGCCACCGTGCCGCTCGGCATTGTCGAGCAGGTTCCGCACCACGCGAGCGAGGCTCGCCGGATCGCCGTGCACCTTGACCGGCTGGATATCGCCCGTTTCGATGGCGCTCCGATGCCGCCGGGCCTCGGTGACAACAAGGTCGTCGAGGTCCACCTCGGTGCGGCGCAGTGTCGACTCTTCGGCACGAGCAAGGTCGAGTAGATCCTGAATGAGGTCACGCATCAGGCGGCCATGGGTCACCACCCGTTCGTTGGCGGCGGCCAGCCGTTCCCGAGTGGGGGTGGCCGCGGCCAGCTCCGCCTCACCGACGAGCACCGTGAGAGGGCTCTGCAGCTCGTGCGCAGCGTCCGAAACGAACTGTTGCTGGGCCCGTGCCCCCCGTTCGAGCCGATCCAGCATGCCGTTGAGGGTCTGGGCGAGGCGGTCGATCTCGTCGTCGGTTCCCGGCTCGTCGAGCCGCTCGTGCAGCGTGTCGGTGCGGATCCGTCGGGCGCGGGCCGTCATCTGGTCGACAGGGCTGAGCAGCCGTCCCGTGAGGAGCCAGGCCAACGCGGCGAACACTGCCGCCAGCACCGGGATCACGAGCCACAACACGGACCGCACCTGGCTGACGGTCCGGTCGACCACGGTGGTGGGGCTGAGCGCCTCGATCACGTAGCGGGAGCCGTCGGGAGCCGCCGCGGCGGTCGTGCGCACGTCCCACGGTTGGTCGGCCGCGGAGATCACCTCGAAGCCGGCTTCGTCGAACACCACCTCGGCACCGTCGGCGAAGACGATGTCGACGTCGCCCTCCAGCACCTCGATCGGGGGACCCTCGCCGACGAAGAACGTGAGGGTGGAGTTCACCCACACGCCATCGGCGGTGGACACGATGAACTCGGTGCCGTCGGTGGCCAGCGGGAGCCGGATCGCCGCGGGATCCTCGCCGGTTTCGATCCGGGTGGCGATCTCGGTGAGCGTCTGTTCGTTCTGTTCCACCAGCTCGTTGCGAAGCTGACGCTCGACGAGCTCCACGATCGACAGGCCGGCCAACGCCAACACGATCAGGAGCACGGCCGTCGACACGAGCGTGAGCCGAGCTCGCAGCGATCTCATGGCCGGCCGCTTCTCATCGCTCGCGGCCCGTCATGCGGCCACCCGGAACCCGACGCCCCGCACGGTTTCGATTCGGTCACGTCCAAGCTTGCGCCGGAGGTACCCGATGTAGACGTCGACCACATTGGGGTCACCCTCGAACTCGACCCCCCACACCTGGGACAGCAGCTCGGCCCGGCTGAGGGGCGCATCGTCGGCCCGGAGCATCGCCTCCAGCAACGTGGCCTCCCGAGGGGTGAGGTCCACCACATCCCCGTCCACCCGGCACTCCCGAGACGAGGTGTCGAAACCCACCAGGCCTCGACTCAGGGTCGGCGCCACCTGGGCCGTGTCGCGTCTGCGGAGCAGGGCCCGCACCCGAGCCACCAGCACCGATGGCGAGAACGGCTTGCGCAGATAGTCGTCTGCACCGAGGTCGAGCCCATCGATCTCGTCGTACTCGCCGGTCTTGGCGGTGAGCATCAGGATCGGGGTGTGGATCTCCTCGGTGCGTAGGGTGCGGCACACCTCGTAGCCGTTCATGCCTGGCAGCAGGATGTCGAGGCAGATGGCCCCGTAGGCGTGCTCACGAGCCAGCCAGAGGCCGTCGAGGCCGGTGGCGGCCACATCGGCCTCGATCCCGGCATCGGCGAGGGTGCGCCGCACGAGGGCGGCAATGGCCTCGTCGTCTTCGACGATGAGCACACGGGCACTGGCGATGGCCCCCATGCTGCCACTGGAACGTGCGGCAGAGACCGACATCACTCAGCCCGCCGGCTCGAAGCAGGCCTCGACCGCCTCGTCGGGAATCTCGACGGCGTCCTGGCTCTCGATGTCGACGCCGTACTCGGCGAGACAGGCCAGCTCGTCATCGGTGATCGCCACCCCATCGCCATCGCCGGCGACTGCGTCGCCTTCGCCGGTGTCGCCGTCACCATCGGCGCCCACGTCGTCGGAGATCGGCTCGTCGTCGAACACCGAGCCCTCCTCGGTGGCTTGCGCTGCGGCGTCGGCTGCGAGTGCGACGAGCTCCCCGTCGGGGTCGTGAACCGCCCGGGCCTCAGCCACCAGCGACTCGGCGTTGGCGTCGGCTACGCCGAGGGTGTCGGCCAACACCGTCATCGGTGGATCACCGGCTTCGGTTCTGGCCACCACGTCCTCGGCACCGAGGAGGTCGAGCAGACGGTAGATGGCAGCACCGGAGGCATAGAACCGGCCAAAGCCGTAGTGGTCCTTGATCCCGTAGGCGTCGCGGGGATCCGACACCAGGTCGCGGGCGTAGTTGCCATCGTGGAAGGTGTACGTGTCGTCGTCGGCTGCGAAGGCGTGCTCCACGTAGCGGGCTGTGCCCTCGAACCGTTCCTGGTCATCGTCGAGCACCACTCGATCATCGGCGGCTCGTCGCACCAGACGGATCGCCGCAGCGTGGGCCGCAGCCGTGCGGCGGTCGGCATCGTCGTCGGTCCCCAGCGCGGCGATCACGGCCCGTTCCTCCAGGGTGGCTAGTTCGAGGTTGTCGGCGGTGTAGGCGTAGCCCTCCACATCCTGGAAGCCCTCACCGTCGGTGAACGCCTCCTCCTGGTACCGGTGGAACATCTCGTGCAGCAGCGTGCTCTGGTAGTCGGAGCTGGTCGGGTCGAAGAAGCTGTCGGTGCCACCGACCGCCATCATGAACGAGTCGACACCGCCGATCACCCGGTTGAACTCGAAGTTCTGCATGGCACCCAGGAGATCAGCGGCCTCGCCGGCCGGCTCCTCGATCACGTGGGCCGAGTCGAATGCTCGACCCTCGGCATCGATCTCGGTGGCCGGCCCGAGGGCCTCGGGGTCGGGGTGGTTGAAGGCGACGGCCCCGATGAGTTCGTCGGTGTCGTTGCGCCAAGCGAGCACCGTGGGATGGTCATTCGGGTCGTAGCCAGGCCATACCCCGTCCACTCGCTGATAGGCGCGATCCACCGAGTCGACGAGGGCATCGAGCAGGCTCGGGTCGATCGTGCCCTCGGCCAGTGAGGAGCTGGCGGCGGTGCCCTCGTCGCCGGTGGCACCCTCTGAGGGCACAGCGTCGCCCCCGGCAGTCGAGTCGGCGCTCTGGCAGGCGGCCAGGGCCAGCATCAGGCCGATCAGCACCGCAACGGTTCGTCTCAGGTTGGGGGTCATGACGCTCACTGAACCATGCACCCTCTGAGGGCCGTCTAAGCGCGCAGGGTCAGCAGGAGATGCTGGAGCGTCAGCGGCTCGTTCGGGTTGCGCACCAGGTTCTCGGTGGTGCGCTGGATCTCACGCAGCGCAGCCTCCGCCGCCGCGTCGGGGCCTGCGATGAGACGGTCGCGGTACACCCGGGCGAGGGTCGCCATCCCGAAGCGAAGCTCGTCGCCGCGCTGGCGGCGGACCTCTCGCTTGTGGCGGGCGATGAGATCGGCCCTGCCCGAACCTCGCTCGCCGAGCTGCTCCACCCGCTCCTCGAGGGCCTCCAGCTCGTGACGTTGCCGTGCCTCCAACGGCCCCACCGCCTCGTCCATACCGGCCCGCAGCTCGTTGACCAGGGCAACCACTGTCGATCCAGTGCCATCGAGGCGTTCCGGCACCCGCTGCCACCCGGCGGCACGGGCGGCCAGGCCGTCGTCGCTGGCGAGCAGCATCGCCCGGTCGAGGTCGCCGCCTGCTGCAGTTGCCGCAGCCTCGGCTCGCTCGGGCTCCACCCCACGGGCGAGGAGGGCACCCGTGATCTGAGCGATCGACAACGGCCCGAACTCCACGTTCACACAGCGCGACGCGATCGTGACCAACTCGGGCGGCACCTCCTCGGCGAGGAGCACGAAGACCGCCGAGGGAGGCGGCTCCTCGATCACCTTGAGCAGCTTGCCGATCGCCGCCTCTTCGATGGCGTCGATCCCGCGCACCACGATCACCTTGCGGTTGCCCTCGACGGGCGAGCGAAGACCAGCCCGGATGATGTTCTCGGCCTCGCTCACCCGCAGGGCAGCGCCTTCGGCGGCCACCACCGTGAGATCCGGGTGGGTGCCATCCCGGGCCAGGCGGATGTGGCGGGCCCGGTCGGCGTCGGCTCCCGCAGCGCCATCGTCACCCTCACCCTCACCCTCACCGAAGTCGAACCCCGTGGGGGCCTCATGCGCCGCGGCGAGCAGCAGCCCAGCGAACGCCCGAGCCGCGGCGAAGGAGCCGCTGCCTTCGTTGCCGACGAAGAGGTAGGCGTGAACGGGCGCCTCGGCTGCTGCCTCCAGCCGGGCCCGGGCCGCATCCTGGCCCACCAGGTCGGCCCACGGGTCCTCGGTCACGACCGGCACGATTCGAGCACGGGTTCGACCACGGCCCACACGGCGGCGGCCACCACCTCGATCTCAGCGTCGGCGTCGATCACATGCCAGCGCGGATTGTCGGCGGCGAGCTCCAGGTAGGTGGTGCGCACCCGCTCGTGGAAGGCCTCACCCTCCTGCTCCAGACGATCGAGGCCCCGGGCCAACCGGTACCGGGCCGAGGAGCGGCCGAGGTCGAGCAGGATCACCACGTCGGGCCAGCAGCCGTCGAGCGCCCACTCGTTGACGGCCCTGACGGCGTCGACGCCCAGCTCACGGCCACCGCCCTGGTAGGCCAGAGACGAGTAGGCGGTGCGGTCCGAGATCACGTGGCGGCCCGACGCCAACGTGGGCCGCACAAGTTCGTCGATGTGCTGGGCCCGATCGGCCGCCATCAGCAGCGTCTCGGCCCGTGGCGACACCGGCGCGCGGCCCGGTTCCAGGAGGTGAGCCCGCAGCTGAGCGCCGAGTTCGGTGCCGCCGGGCTCCCGGGTGACCACGGCGTCGAGGCGTTCGGCCAGCAGGCGGGCCTGCGTGCTCTTGCCCGAGCCTTCTCCCCCCTCCAAGGCGATGTAGGCCACGGTCAGTCCGCCTTCTTGGTCGCCGCCGCCTTCTTGGTCGCCTTCTTCTTGGCGGCCTTCTTCGTCGACTTCTTCTTCGCCGTCGACTTCTTCGCTGCCTTCTTGGTGGCCTTCTTCTTCGGCGGGTCCAGCTCCAGCTTCTGGCGCCGGATGGTGAGCAGCTCCGATGCCCGCATGATGTCGATGCGTTCCACCGAATCGCCCTGCTGGAGTGACGCGTTCACCTCGCCGTCGGTGACGTATTCGCCGAAGCGGCCGCTGCGCACCACCACCTCGCGGTCGGTGATCGGATCGACGCCGAGGTTCTTCAGCGGCCCTGTGGCTCGCTGACCGCGGCGCCGCTTGGGCTCGGCGAACAGGGCGAGGGCGCCGTTGAGATCCATCGAGAGCAGCTGACGCTCGTTCTCGAAGCTCCGCGTGTCGTGGCCCTCATCGCCCTTCGTGCCCTTCTCGATGTAGGGGCCGTGGGGGCCATTGCGGGCGATGATCTCCATGCCGTCGCCCGGGTCGACGCCCACCGAGCGGGGAATCGTGAGCAGCTCGACGGCATCGTCGAGCGTGACCTCGCCCATGTCCATGTCGGCGAACAGCGAGCTGGTCTGGGGCTTCTCGTCCGACTCGTCGTCGTATTCACCCATTTGAACGTAGGGCCCGTACTTGCCGTCTTTGATGATCACGGCCAAGCCGGTTTCGGGATGGGTGCCGAGCGGGATCTCGTCGGGCACCGAGAGCAGCTCTTCGGCCCGTACGGCGGTGAGTTCGTCGGGCGGGATGTCATCGGGGATCGACTTCGTGTCCTCGCCGCGCTGGACGTACGGCCCGTATTGGCCGACTCGGGCCACGATGGCCACACCGTCGGAGTCGGCCCCGATCGGGATGGAGTTGATCGCACGGGCGTCGATGTCGCCGAGGCGATCGCTCACCTTGTCGCGCAGGCCGGGATCGTCCTCGATCCCGAAGTAGAAGTGGGTGAGCCACGGCACGGCGTCTTCGGTGCCGTTGGCGATCTCGTCGAGATCGTCTTCCATCTGGGCCGTGAAGGCGTAGTCGACCAGGTCGGGGAAATGCTGCTCCAGCAGGGTGACCACGGCGAAGGCGAGGAAGCTCGGCACGAGCGCCGAGCCCTTCTTCCAGGCGTAGCCCCGGTTCTGGATCGTGCCCATGATCGAGGCGTAGGTCGAGGGGCGGCCAACGCCCAGCTCCTCGAGCCGCTTCACCAGCGACGCCTCGGTGTAACGGGCGGGGGGCTGCGTGTCGTGGCCGTTGGCCTCCACGGCGCCGAGCTGAGCGCTGTCGCCCTCGGCGAGAGCCGGGAGCCGCTTCTCGGTGTCGTCGTCGTCGGCGTCGTCGTCGGCGCTCTCGACGTAGGCCTTCAAGAAGCCCTGGTGGGTGACCACCGTTCCCGAGGTGGAGAACAGGGCCTGTTGCCCGGAGCGGCCTTCGACACCGAGCCGCAGGGTGACGGTCTCGCCAGTGGCGTCGGTCATCTGGGAGGCGACCGTGCGCTGCCAGATGAGTTCGTAGACCTGACGGTCCTGGTTGTTCAGCTCCCCCGCAACCTCTTCGGGGGTGCGGAACCGATCGCCAGCGGGGCGAATCGCCTCGTGGGCCTCCTGGGCGTTCTTCACCTTCTTCTGATAGGTGCGGGGGCCGTCGGGAAGATACTCGGCGCCGTAGCGCTCGCTGATCTGGCTCCGAGCGGCGTTCACGGCGGTGTCCGACAAGGTGGTGGAGTCGGTTCGCATGTAGGTGATGAAGCCCCGCTCGTAGAGGCCCTGGGCCACCCGCATCGCCTGGGCGGAGGACAGCCGGAGCTTGCGCCCGGCTTCCTGCTGATACGTGGAGGTGATGAACGGCGGGGCTGGGCGGCGCCGGTACGGCTTCGCCTCGCGGCTTGCGACCTTTGCTGGGCGATCAGCGAGGTCGATGGCGAGGGCCCGAGCGGCCGGCTCGTCCAGATGGATGACGTCGGCCTTGGTGAGCTGACCCGTCGAGCCGAAGTCTTTGCCGGTGGCGATCCGCTTGTCGTCCAGTTCGAGCAGCAGGGCGCTGAACGGCCGCTCCGAACCGGCAGTGAAGGTGCCGGTGAGATCCCAGTAGTTCGCGGAGCGGAACGCCATCCGCTCCCGCTCGCGCTCCACCACGATCCGGGTGGCCACGCTCTGCACCCGGCCGGCCGACAGCCGGGGCTTCACCTTCTTCCACAGAACCGGCGACACCTCATAGCCGTAGAGCCGGTCGAGAAGCCGACGGGCCTCCTGGGCATCGACCATGCGACGGTTCAGCTCGCGAGGATTGTCGATCGCCCGGCGGATCGCTTCGGGGGTGATCTCGTGGAACACCATCCGCTTGACCGGGATCCGGGGGTTCAACACCTCGAGCAGATGCCAGGCGATGGCCTCCCCCTCGCGATCCTCATCAGTGGCGAGCAGAAGTTCTGAGGCGTCCTTCAGGAGATTCTTCAGTTTCCTGACGTGATCCTTCTTCTCCTTCGACACGACGTAGAGCGGCTTGAAGTCGTTCTCCACGTCGATACCGAGCCGTGCCCACTTCTCCGATTTGTGGCTCGCGGGCACCTCAGCTGCGGTTTTTGGCAGGTCACGGACGTGTCCGATGGATGACTCGACCACGAAATCGTCGCCGAGATAGCCCGCGATGGTGCGCGCTTTGGCCGGGGACTCCACGATGACGAGCGGTTGGGACACGATCGGCAGGCTACGAACCCGAATGCCGTTTTTGCCAACGCAGCCGGGAGTTTTTACCTGCCAGAAGCTTCAGCGTGACGTGAATCACGCCTCGATCGACGCCTTGTCACCCGAGGAAACAGGGATTGCCGTTGCGGGCTCGGGCACCTCGTCGACCGTGGCGACGGAGCGCAGAACGGTCCAGCCGACCACCGATGATGCGGCCGAGGCCACCAGGATGCCGATCACTGCGGCGTCGACCACGGCGTCGTCGGTGAAGGCCAGGTTGGCGATGAACAGGGCCACGGTGAACCCGATCCCGGCCACGGCACCGCCGCCGAGCAGGTGACCGTGACGCAAGCCGGCTGGGAGCCGGGCCCAGTCGGCCCGCAGGGCCACGAGGGCGAAGAGGTAGACACCGAGGGGCTTGCCGACCACGAGGCCGATCACCACGCCCCAGGTGACCGATGACGACACCGCACCCGACAGCGCATCGCTGCTGAGGGGTACGCCGGCGTTGGCGAGCGCGAAGATCGGAATGATCACGAAGCTGGTCCACGGGCTCAGCAGCCCCGTGAGCCGGGCGGTGAGGGGAACGGCCTCCCGCATCCGCCAGTTCGCCTCCCGCACCATCGCCGGATCGGCGGTCTCACCGGTCACGATGTTCTGGATCTGTTCGAAGGCCCGCTCTCGGAGCAGCGGTACGGCCGGTGTGAGGAGGCCGAGGATCACGCCGGCGATCGTGGCATGCACGCCGGACTCGTGGGTGGCGAACCAGATCACCAGCCCGATGATCACGTACACCGGCGTGTACCACACCCGAGCTCGACGCAGCAGCACCACCAGCACGAGGAGCGCAGCAGCAAGGGCGAGCCAGCCCATGGCGATGTCGGCCGTATAGAACAGTGCGATCACCACGATGGCGCCGATGTCGTCGACGATGGCCAACGTGAGCAGGAAGAGCTTGAGCGACGTTGGGATCCGTGGACCGAGCAGGGCGAGCACGCCAACGGCAAAGGCGATGTCGGTCGCCATCGGTACGCCCCACCCCGATGCCGTGGTCGACCCGGCGTTGATCGCCAGGTAGATCAGGGCGGGAACCACCATGCCGCCAAGGGCTGCGACGGCGGGGAGCGTGGCCACCCGCCGGTCGCTCAGCTCGCCGTTGACGAGCTCGGACTTGATCTCCATTCCCACCACGAAGAAGAAGAGCGTGATGAGCGCATCGTTCACCCACTGCTCCAGGGTGAGGTCGAGCAGGTGACCCGAGCCGATGTCAATGGAGACCTGGGTGCTCCACAGCCGTTCGTAGCTCTCGCCGAGTGGGCCGTTGACCCACACGAGAGCCACGACGGTGGCAACCAGCAACAACACACCCGAGGCGGTCTCCTGGGCAAGGAACTTGACCATGGGGCGGGCGACCGCCCGAGCCAACGGGTTGTCGCTTCCGCTCCACGTCTCGCGTCGAACGGCGAGTTGGGTGTCAGCCACGCGTGCGTCTTTCGTACCTGGGGGTCGGTGGACGAGGCCGGCGGGAGCCAGTTCAGGTTAATGACAGATACACCGTTTCCGCCGGAGCCACCCAATGCCCAGGCGAATCTACTGGTGCAACTCCATCTCCACCGTTGTGCCTTCCAGGTCGGAACGGAACGACAGCGCGCTGCTGAGATGCTGCATGAGCGGAATGCCGAAGGCCCCCTCGATCTGCAGCCGCTCAGGATCGGTGATCTCGGGGATCGGAATCGGCGGGCCGAGCCCGGGGCCCTGATCGCTGACCGAAAGACGAACGAGACCGGACGCCACCTCGCAGCGAACATGCACCCGACCCTGGGCGTTGCGGGCGAGGTTGGCCTCGATCGCGTTCGTGGTCGCCTCGGAGGTCACCCACCGCAGGTCGTCGAGGCGATCACCCTCGATCGCTTCGACGGCACTGGTGGCGGCCGACACGATCATTCGCACCACGGCCACCATGTCGACACGTGATGGGATCTCGATCTCCACGAGGCCGCCGAGAAGGGCCTGATCGTCGAGCGAGAACTCCTGATCCATTGCCCCCAAAACTACACCTACCGACGGGTAGTTGGGCCAGCGAGTGACGCAGGTCGATCACCCCGAGCGCCGGCACCGGCCCCGGTCCTGCTCGCGATCTCCCACCTGGTGAACGAGGTCAGGGTGCCGCCGTCGGGGAATCGCAGCCACGGCCACGGATGGGTGCTCACCACATCGAGCGCAGCAGCGCGTCGATGCCATCCCGGTACGGGGGTGTGGGTGGCGGCGAGGCGACGGCCGGCGAGCACCGCCACGGGGTCACCGAGCCAGAGTTCGACAGGGCGCGTCTCGGCGAGTTCGGCCAGGGTCTCGGCCATGAACACGAGCCGTTTCGTGCTGAGCCGCAACTGGGCCAGCAGCGGCGCGTCGAACACGAACACGGCGGGCAGGTCGGGGTTCGCAACCAGCGCCGGATCGTGATGCCCGAGCGACTCGCCGGTGAGCCACACCATCTCGGCCTGGCCGGAGATCTGGGCGGCGTCGGGGCCGGCCGTGCGGGCAAGGTCAGGATCCTCGGTCAGGAGTGCGTGGGTCGGGGCCGGGCGATCGATTGCGATCTGGGCGGGCGCCCGCTCGATCGGGCAGTCGGCGACCAGGTCGCACGACGCACACAGCCCTGGGGCCTGCGCCTCGACCTCCCAACGGGAGAACGCACCCGACGATTCGCCGAGGGCACCGACCAGCTGGAGCCAGCCGACCAGGCTCGCGGCACGGGAGCCGTCGATCAGGTGTCGGAAGAAGAAGGACTCGCCGTGACGCCAGTCGTGCCCGAGGTGCGACGTCCAGTAGGTGGCGAGCCATCGACGGGCCGGGTCGGGAAGCCAGCCGTCCTCGGTGAGCTCGTCCAGCGTGAGCTCCATGCAGCCCAGCGTGCGATCCCAGCGCAGCTCGCCGGCGGGCCCGGCTTCCCCGGCTGGGTTGAGGCGAATCGTGCGGCGCCGCTCCGGGGCGGGCCCCTGTGCCTCGGGCCGGAGTTCCGGGGCGAGGTCGACCAGGCGCGAGCCGAGTCGGGCATAGAGGTGCCGGGCGTACTCCTGGCGGAGCAGCGAACGATGGAAGGCCCGCAGGTCGTCGGGGTCGGCGGCCACGGCCGTGGCGTGGGTCCACACCTGGCCCAGGGTCAGCAGTCCATGACGGATCCACGGCGACAGCATCGTCGATCCCCGGTCGGGCTGCGGGTAGACCGAGGCGGCCCGGCGACCGTAGCCGTCGACGGTGAGACGGGCGAGGGCTGCGTCGGCGGCGCGCTGGCCGCCCCGGATCGCGGGCGATGAGAGTTCGTCGTCGAGCTGCTCCCTGCGTTCGGTGACCTCCACCAGGTGCGCCCGCACGAAGTCTTCGGCCGCCCAGCGTCCGCGTTCGGGGAGGGGAAGTCGTACGAGTGGAGCGCCGGACACCTGGTGCCTATCGGCTCGATGGTGATCCGACTGACCCCTTCCGACCCCGAACGGGAACATCAACCCACCCC
>JBCCFL010000024.1:0-82037 GCA_039029735.1 Actinomycetota bacterium
GCGCCGCCAGCACCTGGTCACCATCGGTGCACTCGCGAGCCACCGTGAATCCAGCGAGCGTCAGCACCCGGGCGATCCCGATCCGCACGATCTCTTGATCGTCGACGAGCAGCACTCGGCCTGATGCGCCGCTGCTCGCACTATGCGCAGTGTCGGCGTCGGCGCTGCTCACAGCGGAATCCGGCAGTCGAGTTCCCACCGGTCATCGACCGGTCCCGCCCGCAATTCACCGTCGAGCGCCTTTGCTCGCTCGGCCATTCCCGCCAGGCCGAACCCCGGAGCGTTCCGCCCGGATGGCGCATCGCGCAGCGCATTCGACGTCCTGATCGCCAGCGCTCGTGGCCCCCGCACCACCTCCACCCGCCCGTGATCGCCCGCGCCGTGCCGCAACAGATTGGTGGTCGCCTCCTGGGTGATGCGGTGCGCGTTGACAGCAACGAGCGCATCGAGCGAGCCGAGGTCGCCCCTGGTCTCCACCTCGATCCAGGGATAGCGCCGGGCGAGGTCATCGCAGAGGTGTTGGAGGTCGGCACCAGTGGGCAGCGGAGGATCCGACGCCGTGGGTATCGTCGACTGGAGCCCGCGCACGAGCGAGCGCAACTCATCGAAGGCCTGACGGCCGATCGATTCCGCCTGCTCGAGCGCTTCTCGGGACTGGTCCGGATGCTCGTCGAGCGCCTGCTTGGCCCCGCCCACCGCCAGGAGCATCCCGGTCAGGGAGTGCCCGAGCAGATCGTGGACCTCCCCAGCCACGCGTTGGCGGTCCTCACGTCGAGCAGCGTCGGCCAACGCATCGCGGGCCACCTCGATCTCGCGAACCGACGATTCGAGCCGGGCGGCGAGATGGCCCATCTGCCAGCAGAGCAACACGCCACCCGTCCAGTAGATCCACTCCCAGTCCGACGATGCGCCGATCAGGTTGCCGACCAACGGAGCGAGCGCCAGCGCCGCCCCTTGGATCAGGGGCGAACGACCGTCACCTCCACGCCAACCGACCGCAATGGCCGCCACCACCGATTGGAACAGCCCGCCTTCGAGGTCTTCCCCGCCGGTCACACCCAGCCCAACGACGGCGCCACCAACGACGAGGGCGAGCACGACGGTGGATCTGCGCTCGGCAGAGGCCCAGACCACGATGGCCCCAACTGCGACGGCCAGCCAGACCAAGTCGATGGCACGGCTCGGTTGATCTGCGATGACTGCGACGACCGCGCTGAGCACGCTCGCTCCCGCCAGGCTGCGCCGCCTGACCCCGAGCACGTTCGGAGCGCCCACGAGACCCGACATCTCGTTCATCGTAGGACCGATGACGCGTGGCGGTGAGCGGCCAGTATCTGTGGCACGGCGTAGGCCATCCACAGGCCGAGCACGGCCGACGTCACGAGATCGGCTGCCCCGAACACAGCCGAACCCACCGAGATGACCACCACGCCAATGCCACCCACCACCGAGCGCAGCGCTCGACGTGCGAGGGAAAGCCGGTCGAGGGGATGAATGAGGCCGCGTTGCCATGCGGCGAGGAGCCCAGCAGACACGCCGACGAACAGGCCGACGTCTTCGAGCCAGTCGCTGTACTCGCTCCCGCTGGAGAACTCCTCTGCGATCTCCTGGTCCTGGTAGAGCCCCCGCTCGGCGAGCGACGCCACCCATGCGGGATCCGGCCCCCTGGCGTGTGCTCGTGCGGTCAACCCTGCACCGACCACCAGTGTGAGCGCCGCCACGGCCACCACGGCCACCGCGGCGGTTCGAGCTGTCCAGAGCCGATGGCGGCGGCGGCCGCCCGGGCCCCAACGACTGACACACCACACCACGACGACCGCGACCACCCATCCCGCCAACACCTGACCCACGCTGTGGAGGCCCAGCACGACTCGCGACGCTCCGACGAGCACCACCACACACAGCGCCAACCCTCGGACCACCGGCGACGAGCACCAGGCAGCGAGCCCCCCATAGAGCACGCCGGTCGATTGAGCGTGCCCCGATGGCATCCCGTAGCTGAACGACGGATCGGACGGGATGAGCAGACGGGTGTCGAGCCAGAACGGGCGGGGCGCCCCCAACACAAGCTTGAGCCCGCGATTCAATGGCGACGACAGCACAGCTGCGATGGCCAGCCTGGCACCAAGCCGGGGACTCACCGACCAGTAGATCACCCCGGCCACGGCGACGATCAGCTCGAACGAGCCGAGGCGCGTGATCACCTCCATCGTCGGCATCAGTCCCATCGACTGCAACCGGTGGATCAGATCGAGTTGGTGCTCGTCAAGCAGCATCTCGCCATGGTCGACGTGTGGTACCGCCCGGGGGAACCGACCACGGTCGGAACGCCCTCGTCCCACCGTCGGATCTCAGAACCCACCCACCTCGACCGGGTGGTGGTCCTGCGCCGCGCGGGCGCTACGGGCCGCCGGGGTGGTACTGCGCTACTGACCGTCGGCCCCGATGGCAGCCCGGGGAGTGAGACCGTGGGTCTTGGCGTACACCGCAGCGCCCACGTCGTCCGGCAGCCACGACAGCGCCTGTAGCGTTTCGAGGTCGGCCTTCCGCACTGCGCTCAGGCCTCCGAGTTCGGTGACGAGCCGCTTGCGACGGGTGGGGCCGAGGCCCGGGATGTCGTCGAGGATCGACGTGGTCATCCGCTGGTTGCGGAGGCGTCGGTGGTACTCCACGGCGAAGCGGTGCGACTCGTCTCGCAAGCGCTGCAAGAGATACAGCGCCTCCGATTGGCGAGGCAGCGTGACCGGCTCGGACCGGCCCGGCAGGTACACCTCCTCGAAACGCTTCGCCAGCGCACACACCGGAATCTCATCGGTGAGGCCGAGCTCCTCGAGGACCCGTACGGCAACCCCGAGCTGACCCTTGCCCCCGTCGACCATCAGCAACTGCGGCGGATACTGGAACTTGCCGCGCTCGGCCACGGGGCGCTCGCGGTCCTCCAGGTAGTTGCGGAGCCGGCGGGTGAGCACCTCCTCCATGGCTGCGTAGTCGTCGTTCTGGTCAACCGTTCGCACCTTGAAGCGGCGGTACTGGTTCTTGGCCGCCAGCCCGTCCTCGACCACCACCATCGAGCCCACGTAGTCCGAACCCTGCAGATGGCTCATGTCGTAGCACTCGATGCGCAGCGGCGACTCCGGGAGTTCGAGCCACGTCTGGAGTTCGTTGAGCGCCTTGGCCCGGCTGTTGTGGTCGCTGGCCCGCTTGAGGCGGTGCCGGGTGAACTCCTCCTCCGCGTTACGGGTCACGGTCCCGAGCAGTTCCTTCTTGGACCCCCGCTGAGGTACCCGGAGTTCGACCCTGGTGCCCCGCAGCAAGCTCAGCCAGTCGCGATACAGCTCGGGATCCGACGGATCGGATGGGATCAGCACCACCTTGGGCATGCCCTGCACCGGCTCCTCGTCGTAGAGGCGTTCGAGCACCTTGTCCACCAGCTCGTGCTCATCGAGTGGCTCCGCTTTGTCCAGCACGAAGCTCCGGCGCCCTGTCACCCGACCTCGGCGCACGTGGAACACGAACACCGACGCCTCGAGGTCGTCGTCGGTGATCCCCACCACGTCCAGGTTCTCGTTGCGGTCGGCCACCATCTGTTGGCGCTCGATGGCCTTGCGCACCGTGGCCAGTCGATCGCGTATCCGGGCCGCCTTCTCGAACTCGAGCTCCTCGGCCGCCTCGGCCATCTCCGCTTCGAGCTTGTCGAGCACGGGCTGGGTGTCACCGTCCAGGAAATTGCACAGCTCGTTGACCATCTCGTGGTAGTCGTCTGGCGTGACGGCACCGACACAGGGGCCCGAGCACTTCTCGATGTGGTAGAGCAGGCACGGCTTGCCGAGCTTCTCGTGGCGGGCGAGCTTGGCGTCGGTGCAGGTGCGGATCGGGAACGTGCGCAACAGCTGATCGAGCGTGTCGCGGATGGCGTAGGCGTGGGCGTAGGGCCCGAAGTAGCGGGTGCCCTTGCGCTTGCGGCCCCGCATCACCCGGGCCCGAGCCCAGTCGTCGGTGATGGTGACGGCCAGGAAGGGGTAGCTCTTGTCGTCCACCAGGCGGACGTTGAACCGGGGCCGGTGCTCCTTGATGAGGTTGTACTCCAACATCAGGGCTTCGACGTCGTTGTTGACCTGCATCCACTCCAACGACTCGGCCGTGGCCACCATCTGGGCCGTGCGGGGATGCAGATTCATCGGGTTCTGGAAGTAGCTCGACACCCGCGACCGGAGCGACGACGCCTTGCCGACGTAGATCACGCGGCCCTCGGCGTCCTTGAACTGGTACGAGCCAGGCGCATCGGGGATGGATCCGGCGGGCGGACGAGCAACGGCCACAGCTCGATCCTAGGCCGAGACGGTCCGATCCCCCGAGGCCGCGCCGGCCACCGGATCCGCCCCGTTGGCGATCACCACCAGGGCGACCACCCACAGAATCAGCACCACCACCGCCGCAATGGCCCGGGTGATGAACATGCCGGCGAGACCGCCGGCCAGGGCACCACCGATCGTGGCCACCCAGTCGACGGTTGCGGCTCCGAGCCGCAGTGTCATGGCGGTGCGGGCCGACGCACAGAGCCCGACCGCGTCGCCGAGTGGCATCGTGATTGCCCTCGTGGCCGCCACCACGGCCGCCGCTCCCAGCCACGGCTCCACCGCCACGATCGACGGCCCGAGCCACGAGTCGGGCACGAGCGAGGCTGCCACGATCGCCAGCCCGGCGTAGCCCACCGCCATGCCGGCGAGGGTTCCGGCGCTCCGTCCGGCCACGCCGACGATCCGCTGCTCATCGCGCCCCTTGCGCAGCGACGGCAACATCAGGAAGCGCAGCCCGAGGGCAATCGTGAGCAGCGGCATGAACACAAGGCCGGCGCCTCGCAAGCCACCCGTGGTGACCGGCGACGCCGCCGTTGCGAGGGCGACGGGCAGACCGTTGGCGTCGATCGCCAGCACTGCACCGCCCGCCCCGAGCCCGTTCGTGCTCGTGACCGCCAACACCGGCTCGGGTGGCCCGTCGGGCGACGCCAGGTGCGCCCACCCCCAGCCCAGCGCCATGGCCGCACCCCCCACCCACGATGCGATCAGGGTCGATGGAGTGACCGCAGCGCCGATGGCGAGCAGGCTGGTGCCGATGGCGATGGCGCCCAGCCCCCAGATCACGTCGAAGCGGAGCGCGAGCCCCGGCCGCTGAAGGGCCCAAGCCCGTTGCCGCCCGGCCTCGTGCATCAACAGCACCGGTGCGGCCCACACCATCAGCGCTGCTTCGAGCGCCAGCGGGGCCAGCGTCATGGCGATCACGATCATCGCCAGCACCGTCAACCCGACGATCACGCCGAGCCGAGCCCGCAACAGCGGCCAGACCCGTTCCGAACGGTCGGGGCCCTCGGCCAGGAGCACATCGCCGATCATCGCTCGCACCAAGGCGAGGGCCATGTAGTACACCGACAGCAGCACCACCAGGCTGCCGAACTGCTGTGGTGACGCGGTGAGGACGAGACCCACCTGGAGGCCCAGGTTCGACGCACTCGACAGCACATGGCCGCCGATCGTCGCTCCCCGGGCCCACATGCCGTCGCCGGGAGGCGATGGGGGGCGGGGCCTGATCACGAGGCGTGCGGTGGACGGGGGCCGGACCGAGCGGCCACGGCGGCGCCAATCGGGATCACCTCGGCTCCAGCGAGGCTACGCCAGAGCTCAGCCAGATCGGTCCGCATGCGGTCGACGGCGAAGGCGTCGATGTCGTGCCGGGCCCGGCGGGCCATCGCCACGGATTGCCCAGATGCCGCAGCGGCATCGACGAGCGCGTTGGCGATGGCGTCGGCGTCTCCGGCGGCGACGAGGCGCCCGGTGCGGCCGTGGTCGATCAACTCCGACACCCCTCCGACATCGGTTGCCACCACGGGCACCCCGGCGGCGACCGCCTCCACGATCGACCGTGGCAGGCCCTCCCAGCGGGAGCTGAGGGCGAACAGATCGAAGCCGGCCACCAACGCCGCCGCGTCCGCCCTCGGTCCCAGGAACCGAACGTACTCGTCGAGACCGAGCGCGGACGTCCGCGTGCGGAGCGCGTCGTGGTCGGGTCCGCCGCCGATGATCACCAACGACGGTGGACCGTCAGGCGCGATCCGCTCCAGGTCACGTCTGGCCCTGGCGAATCCGGTGAGGAGCGTACCGAGATCCTTCTGTGGGCTGAGCCGAGCCACGGTGCCAACGAGGAATCCGGGGCCGACGCCGAGCTGAGCGCGTTGCGCGTGGGGGTCGTCGGCAGCCCTGGTCGGCACGGACAGGTCGATGCCGCTGCGAATCACGTGGTACTGATCGGGCTGGCCAATGCCGGCAGCGAGCCCGGCACTGCGGTCGGCCTCGGTCACCACCACGATGGCGTCGGTTCGAGCGGCCAGCGCCTGTTCGAGTGCAACCACCCCCCGGCGGCGAGCCCGAACGAGCATGGAGCGGCTGGAGGTCGGGCCGGCCATGCTCCATCCGTGCACGGTGTGGGCCACCGGCACCCCGAGGCGGTTGGCGGCAACTCGACCGAGCACCCCAGCCTTCGACGAGTGTGTGTGCACCACGTCGGGCCGCAGCGCCCGCAGGGCGGCCGTGACAGCGGCCAAGGCACGATGCTCGGCGTCGGGACGCATCGATCGATGGAGTTCGGGAACGGGCACCACGCGGCTGTCACCGACGCAGTCGTCCCAGAACGACGACTCGCCGGTGTCGTCCGCCCCGGCCAGTAGCACCACCTCGATGTCGGGGTCGGCCGAGTCCAGGGCGGCCAACGCCGTGGCCTGGGCGCCACCTCGGGCGAGGGTGGTCACGATCTGGGCCACCCGCAGCCGTCGACGCATCCTCATCGCCCCCCTCCTCCGAGCACACCGCGCACCGTGCGCCAGGCGATGCGGAAGTCCAGGGCGAGGCCTTGCCGACGGAGGTAGTAGAAGTCGTACTGCAACTTCTCGAACGCATCGAGCGTGCCCGCCGCATAGCCCATCTTCACTTGAGCCCAGCCCGTCAGGCCGGGCCGCACGAGGTGGCGCACGTCGAAGAACGGGATCTTGTCGGCCAGTTCGTCGACGTAGTGCGGCTGCTCGGGTCGAGGGCCGACGAGCGACAGCTCACCTCGCAGGATGTTGATCATCTGCGGCAGCTCGTCGATGTGCGAACGCCGGAGCCAGCCACCGAACGACGTCACCCTGGGGTCAGCCTCCTCGGTCCACGGGGCGGCGCCACTGGTGCCCGTGCCGGCGGCCGGCACCATGGTGCGGAACTTGACGATGCGGAACACCCGACCGTCGCGACCGACACGGTCTTGCACGAACAGCAGCGGGCCGGGATTGGCCATGGCGTTTCCCATCGCCACCAGCGGCGAGACGAACACGAGGGCGACGAGCCCGACGGCGGCGCAGGCCACGTCGACCACCCGCTTGGCCCGCACGTACTGCTGTCGGTGCAGCTCGCCGATGTCGAACAACAGCGACACCCTGGCCAGTTCGCCGACCGGGAGCTTGCCGAGCCACCCCTCGTAGAACAGTGCCAGGGTGCGTACCCGGAGCCCGAGGCGGTGCAGGTGTGCCGCTTGGGCCACGATCCCGTCGTCGGACTGGGCCGTGGTGTCGAGCACCACGACCGAAGCCCCGCTCCGTTCGACGGCGTCGACCAGCGGTCGGGCGCCGGCGTCGGCTCCAGACGCCTCGGCGACCACCATCGATCCGACCACGACGGCCGGCGACTCGGGCCGCTGGTCGAGCTCCATCTGCACCGCCCCGACGTCGCCGGGATCGTCGACCACGAGGAAGACCTGATCCCGCTGGGTCTGCCACTCCATCATGTCGTGGGCCATGTTCCAGGCGATCAGGGCCCACAGAGGGGCGATCACGGTGAGCAGCGCCAGCGACGAGCGGGGCAGCAGCGGCGCGGCGAACACGAGCTGGAAGACCGACACCACCACCACGGCGGCCGCCACCGCAACCAGAGAGCGGATCACGGCATCGCGCCGACGGGTGGGCAGTTCGGGCAGACCGAGCCCGTAGCTGACGGCGGTGAGCACGCCAGCAACGACGGTCCACCACAGGGTCCGCGCCGATCGCAGCAGTTCATAGGGCTCGTCGGCCCAGAGCTCGGCGTGGAGCACCGCAACGGCGGCCACGGCCACGAGCAGCCCCGCCTGGAAGGTCGATCCTGCGCTTCGGTTCACCTCGCGCCCATCGTCGCGCCCCGATCCATGCGCTCCGATCGGCACCGACGGCGACCAATGAAGGCCGGGGCGCACGACCGCTGTCTGCCCAATCGCTCAGGCCGCCGGCCACAGCGCCGACCAGAGGGACACCGATCCGGAGGTCGCCCCGTTGCCCGTCGCCCTGCTGCACGCCTACCGAGCCGCCAATCGCGGCGACCGGTGGCTGGTCGAGCTGTCGCGCACGCTCGTCGCCGACGCAGCTGGGTGCGACCCCATCATCTACGCCCTCGACCCCCACGGTATGGGCCCCGACACCCGCCAGGTGTTGGCCTCCCCCACTCGCCTCCGCGCCGCGTTCGCCGCCGGAGCCTCAACAGTGCCCCACCTCCAACCGGTCGCCCGAACGGTGGCCCAGCTACCCGCCCCCGACGACCTCGATGCCGTCATCGGTATCGGAGGTGGCTACCTCCGCAGCAACGACCCCGTGCATGAACTCGTGTTCCGGGCCCACCACCTACCCCAGCTCCAACTGATCGCCCAGCTCGGCGCCCGCGGCGCCTACCTCCCGGTGTCGGTCGGGCCGTTCCGCCGAGGCCTCGGTCGGGTGGTGCGACGCACGCTCGGCGAGGTGGCCTGGGTGGCCGTGCGCGACGACCGGTCGGCCCGCTACCTCGGCGGCTGGGCCCGAACAAGGCGGGCCCCCGATCTCGGGGCCTGCTGGATCGGCCGCACCCGCCCTGCCCTCGCTCCGGGCGACCCAGGGGTGGCCGGTATCGCCCTGCGGGCGCTACGGGGCACGAGCCTCGGCGTCGACACGATCGAAGCGCTCACGCTGCGAGGCGTGAAGACCCGGTTCGGGCTGCAGAGCGACCACGGCCGCACCAACGACGACCGTGCGTTCTACGCCGCCGCCGGAATCACCGATGCCGTCGGGTTCGGCGAGTTGCTCGCCACCGAACCTCGGCCCGGGGTGATGCTCGCGGGGCGACTGCACGCTGCGCTCGAGGCAATCGCCGCCGGGATTCCCACGATCCATCTCGGGTACGAACGCAAGTCGTTCGGCGCCTACGCCGACCTCGGCTTGCCTGACCATGTGGTCGATCCCTGGACCACGACAGCCGACGATCTGGCCGACCGCATCGAGGCGCTGGCCGCCGACCCCGAGCCGTACTGGGCAGCGCTGACCGACCGCTTCGGTGCGCTCGAGCAGAGCTGGAACGACCTCGGCGAGGCCGTGCACCAGCTGGTCAGCCGCCGCGGCCCCGACCCCGTCCGTCGTCCCACGAGGAGCCACCTGCCGTGACCACGCCGACCAACGCCCGCCGGCGAGGTCTCCACCTCCTCCCCCGCGACCGAACGCCCGACCTCACCGACCGAACCTCGCCAGCCCAGCTCGCAACGGCCGCCGCCACCGAGGCGACGGAGCGGGCCTGCCCGATCCTGGAACTCACCACGGGAGGCTTCCGCTACTCCGAGGCGTTCGCAGGCCTGACCCACGACGCAGTCTCGGGCACGGTACTGCTCGCCCACGATCGCGATCGCAGCCGGCAACGGTTCAGCTTCGACGATCTCCCGGTGGCCAGCGGCCGCTACGGCGTGGTGCTCTGCGACGGGGTCCTCGAACACGTCTGGCTCCCGCTCGGCGTGCTCATCGAACTCAACCGAGTGTCGGCGCCGTTCGCCCGGCTCTACCTGGCGGCACCACTGACGCTGCCCCAGCGGGGCCTCACCACGAGAGGCCACCGACAGTCGGCGGGCCTCAACTACCTGTTGGAAGCCGCCGGGTTCTCGATCGAACAGGTCAACCCGATGCGAGGCGACTGTCGCTACGGGGTGATCGCACGCAAGGTGAGGCCGAGGGCGGCGCCGATCCCGGGGACCGACGACACCTGACCTTCGCCTCGCTCCCCGACGGGCTCTAGGCGGATCGCCCCTCCAGCACCGGAGCCAGGAACCGCCCGGTGTGGCTGGAGGGCACAGCGGCCACGTCCTCCGGCGTACCGGTGACCAGCACCTGGCCACCCCCGGAGCCGCCATCGGGCCCAAGGTCGATGATCCAGTCGGCCGTCTTGATCACGTCGAGGTTGTGCTCGATCACGAGCACCGTGTTGCCCTGGTCGACGAGGCGCGTGAGCACGGTGAGAAGCCGATTGATGTCGTCGAAGTGGAGACCGGTGGTCGGTTCGTCGAGCAGGTAGATCGTGTGCCCGGTGGACCGCTTGGCCAGCTCGGATGCGAGCTTCACCCGCTGCGCCTCGCCGCCCGAAAGTGTGGGGGCCGGCTGGCCGAGGCGCACGTAGCCGAGGCCCACGTCCACCAACGTCTGCAGGTGACGGGCGATCGCCGGCTGGTTGGCGAAGAACTCCAGCGCCTCGGCGATCGGCATCTGGAGCACTTCGGCGATGTTCTTGCCCTTGAAGCGGATGTCGAGGGTGTCGCGGTTGTAGCGATCGCCCTTGCACACCTCACACGGCACGTAGACGTCGGGCAGGAAGTGCATCTCGATCTTGATGGTGCCGTCGCCCGAACAGGCCTCGCAGCGCCCACCCGACACGTTGAACGAGAACCGCCCGGGCTGGTAACCCCGCACCTTGGCCTCGTTGGTCTGGGCGAAGAGCTTGCGGATCCGGTCGAACACGCCGGTGTAGGTGGCAGGGTTCGACCGTGGGGTTCGACCGATGGGCGACTGGTCGATGTCGATCACCTTGTCGAGGTGCTCGAGCCCGTCGATGCCCTTGTGCAGCCCTGGGGGCAGCTTCGACGAGTAGATCTGCTGCATCAGCGCCCGCAGCAGGATCCCGTTCACGAGCGTCGACTTCCCGGAGCCGGACACGCCAGTGACGGCAACAAAGCAGCCGAGGGGGATCTCGACATCGATGTTCTTCAGATTGTGTTCCTGGGCCCCGCGAACGGCGAGGCGATCCCCGTTGCCAGTGCGCCGCTCGGCCGGGACGGGAATGGTCTTCTTGCCAGCGAGGTACTGGCCGGTGAGCGACGCCCGCCGCTTCAACAGCCCGGACACACCACCGCTGTACACGACGTCGCCCCCGTGCTCACCGGCACCGGGGCCGATGTCAACCACGTGATCGGCCACCTTGATCGTGTCCTCGTCGTGTTCGACGACGAGCACCGTGTTGCCGATGTCGCGCAGGCGGCACAGCGTGGAGATCAGCTTGGCGTTGTCGCGCTGGTGGAGCCCGATCGATGGCTCGTCGAGCACGTACAGCACCCCGACGAGCCCCGACCCGACCTGGCTCGCCAGGCGGATGCGCTGGGCCTCGCCGCCCGACAGCGTGGCGGCCGAGCGACCCAGGCTGAGGTAGTCGAGCCCGACATCGAGCAGGAAGCTGAGCCGAGCGTTGATCTCGCGCACCACCCGATCGGCGATGAGCTGATCCCGCTCGGAGAGCTCCAGCCCGGCAATCACCTTGGCCGCCTCGCCGATCGAGAGTGAGCACAGATCGAAGATCGAGTGCCCGTCCACCAGGCAGGCCAACGACAGCGGATTGAGACGGGCGCCGCCACAGGTGGGGCAGGCCACCTCACGCATGTAGCCCTCGATCTGTTCCCGGGCCGAGTCGGACTCAGCTTCGCGGTGGCGCCGGCGCAGGTACGGCACCACGCCTTCGAAGGTGGCGTTGTAGGTGCGGGTCCGCCCATAGCGGTTCTTGTACCGCACGGTGACCTTCTTCTTGGTACCACCGTCGAGCAGCAGGGTGCGGGCCTTCGGCTTGAGCGTGTGCCACGGCACGTTCACGGGGATGCCGTGCTCGTCGCACACGGCCTCGACGAGGCGGGAGAAGTACCGGCTCCGCCCGCCAGCCCACGGATGGAGCGCACCCTGCTCGATGGTCAGATCGCCGTTCGGGACCACCAGGCGAGCATCGACCTCGAAGGTCGTGCCGAGGCCGTCGCAGGCCTCGCAAGCGCCATAGGGCGAGTTGAACGAGAAGTTGCGGGGTGCGAGCTCCTCGAAGCTCTTGCCGTCACTCGGGCGGGCGAGGTGCTGGCTGAACACCAACGTGCGGGGCTCCTCGTCTGAGCCCTTCGCCGGGACGATCTCGATCTCGGCCACGCCATCGGCCAGGCGGAGCGCCGTCTCCATCGAATCGGTGAGGCGGCGTTCGATGCCCTCACGGCGCACGAGGCGGTCGATCACCACGCTGATGTCGTGAGTCTCGTAGCGGGCCAGCTCCGGCAGATCGCCCCCGAGTTCGATCACATCGCCATCGACCGATGCCCTGACGAACCCTTCAGTGGCGAGATCCTTCAGCAGCGTTTCGTAGGTGCCTTTCCGACCGCGGACGACCGGCGCCATCACCTGGAACCTGGTCTTGTCGGGGAGCTCCATCACCCGATCCACGATCTGTTGCGGCGTTTGGCGAACGAGGGCCTCGCCGGTCTCGGGATCGTGTGGTACGCCAATGCGGGCGAACAACAGCCGGAGGTAGTCGTAGATCTCGGTGACGGTGCCCACCGTGGACCGTGGGTTCCGTGAGGCAGACTTCTGATCGATCGAGATCGCGGGCGACAGGCCTTCGATGAAGTCGACATCGGGCTTGTCCATCTGGCCGAGGAACTGGCGGGCGTAGGCCGACAGCGACTCGACGTAGCGGCGCTGCCCCTCGGCGTAGATCGTGTCGAACGCGAGCGACGACTTGCCCGAGCCCGATAGGCCAGTGAAGACGATCAGCTTCTCCCGGGGAAGCTCGAGATCGACGTTGCGGAGGTTGTGCTCGCGGGCACCGCGGATCACGATCTTGCTCGACACCCGGGCCAGCCTATCTGGCCGCCGAGAGCGAACGAACGTTCGGACAATGACCGGGAGCAATGCCCCATGGCGGCTCAGGTCACCCTCCCACGAACCGACGGAGCGATGTGGGCCTCCTCCGTCATCACCTCATCGTGTACGGCGTGTTGCTGGCGGCGATCGTGGCGGTGGTACCCCTCGACGCGTCGTTCGGCAGCGACGACGGCGCCTACGCCGCCCAGGTGTACGCCCTGCGCCAGAACGGCATTGACCTGACCGATCCCGGCCACTGGGCCCTCTCCCGGCCGCTGCCCGTGGTCGCGCAACCGTTCGAGGGCTGGCTGAACGCGGCGGTGACGAGTGCCGGACCCACGCCCTACACGGCGAATCCGGCCTATTCGATTCTCCTCACGGTGGTGGCCGGCCTCGTGCACGGGCCCGTGCGGGCCGGCGAGACAGCCGGCTCACTCGGCGCCGGGCTCCACCTGGTGCCACTGGCGGCGGCGATGGCGGCCGCTGCGGTGGCGTGGGCTCTCGCCAGCACGTGGCGGCGAGACGCTGCTCCCCTCGCCTTCTGGCTCGTGGGGCTGAGCCCGCTGCTGGTGAGCGCCACCACGCTGTGGGCCCACACGCTGGCCGGGGCACTCGGCGGGCTGAGCGTCCTGGCGTTGGCTCGGCTCGTCCGCAGCGACCACCGGCGCCGCCAGGTCGCCTGGGCGATGCTGTTGATGCTGGCCCTCACGGCCGCGGCGGTTGTCAGGAGTGAGGCCGTGTTGTGGATCGTGGCGCTCGCTGCGGGGGCGGTCGCGGCCCGGTCGCGTGTGGCCCTGCTGGCCGCCGTGCCGGCGTGCGCCGTGGCTGGTACCGCGTGGTTCGTTGCCCGGGCGTGGGGCGCCTCGCTGCGGGCCGACCGCCTTCCAGTGGAGACAAGCATCCTGGCCCTCACCGACCAACCGAGTTGGCTGGCGGGCCGGGCCCCGGCCGCATGGCTGCTCCTACTGGCCGAGAAGCCGGCTGCCAGCACCACCGCCCTCACCATCGCCGGCGTGATCCTGGCCGCCTTCGCCGGCTGGCGGGCCCGCACCACGCTCGGGGCGAACATGATCACTATCGCGCTCGTGGCCGCCGCCGGGGTGTACGTGGTGCGCTCGATCCAGGGGCCTGGCATGGCGATCACCGGCCTGTTCGGGGCGTGGCCGGTGGCGTTGTGCCTCCTCATCGCCGGCGCCGGGGCGGCCGTGATCGGCGACGGGTCCACCACCACCGAGCTCCGCGCCGAGGGGCTGACGATCTGGACCCGGGCCTCGTCACTCCCGATCACACCGTTCCTGGTCGTGCCGGCGCTGGTGTTGACCGCCGCCGTGCTTGCCACTCAGCACGCCAACAGTGGCGGGCTCCAGTGGGGCGGCCGGTACCTCTCGTTCCTGATCGTGCCCGTCGCTGCCGCCGCGGCCGTCACCGGCATCGACCACGTGCGGCGCCACCGCGTCGGGTTCGCCGCGCTCATGGTGGCACCGGCGATCGCCGGCGTGGTCACCGCCGCCACACTGCACCGGGGCCACCACCGCATCGTGGAGGCCGCCACCGCTCCTGGCGCTCCCGTGGTGGTCACCGAGTTCGCGGAGCTGCCCCGCATCGCGTGGCCTGCTCTCCCGACCACCTTCTACCGGGCCCAGGGAGACACGGTGGGCTTCCTCCTCGACGACCTCGCCGAAGCCGGGGTGTCGCACGTGACGATCCACGGGCTCGAGTCGGTGCCTCTCGACGGCACTGCCGGCTACACCGTGGTGGCCACCGACGGCATCATCCGAACGCTCGAACTGACCTCGCCGGTCGAGCCGGCGAGCCCGGAGGCGTCGGTCAGACCATCTCCCTGAGCTCGCGACGCAGATCCTTGATCTCGTCGCGGAGGCGGGCTGCGTACTCGAAGCGGAGGTCGGCCGATGCGTCGCGCATCTCCTCCTCCAACGAGGAGATCAGACGATGCAGCTCTTCCTCGGGCAGCTCCGCCAGCTCCCGGATCCGCTTCTCCTCGGCTGGCTTGCGCGACCGCCTGTCGGAACCGGGGATGGGCGCTCCCTCGTCCTCGTTGGGGCGGATCAGCGACAAGATGTCGGTGACGGCCTTGCGAACCGTCTGCGGGTTGATCCCGTTGGCCTCGTTGTGGGCGATCTGCAGGCCACGGCGCCGGTTGGTCTCCGAGATGGCCTTCTGCATCGAGGCCGTGACCTCATCCGCGTACATGATCACCCGACCGTCGACGTTTCGGGCGGCACGACCGATCGTCTGCACCAGCGACGTCTCGGAGCGGAGGAAGCCCTCCTTGTCCGCGTCGAGAATGCACACGAGCTGAACCTCGGGCAGGTCGAGGCCCTCACGCAGGAGGTTGATGCCAACGAGCACGTCGAACTCGCCGAGCCGCAGGGCACGCAGGATCTCGATCCGCTGGATCGTGTCGATCTCGGAGTGCAGGTAGCGCACGCGCACGCCCTGTTCCACCAGATACTCGGTGAGGTCCTCGGCCATCTTCTTCGTGAGGGTGGTGACCAGCACCCGACCCTCGTTGTCGATGACGCCGGAGATCTCCTCCAGCAGGTTGTCGATCTGACCCTTGGTCGGCCGCACCTGCACCTCGGGATCAACCAGGCCGGTGGGGCGGATGATCTGCTCCACCACGGTGGACGACTTCTCCAACTCGTAGTCGCCGGGGGTGGCCGACAGATAGACGACCTGGCCCACCTTCTCCGCCCACTCCTCGAATCGGAGCGGCCGGTTGTCGGCCGCTGAGGGCAGCCGGAATCCGTGCTCGATGAGTGTGTCCTTCCGGCTCCGGTCGCCCTCGTACTGGCCGTGGAGCTGAGGCACCGCCACGTGCGACTCGTCCAGGATCATCAGGTAGTCGTCGGGGAAGAAGTCGAGCAGCGTGTAAGGCATCTCGCCTGGCGCTCGACCATCGATGTGGCGGCTGTAGTTCTCGATGCCGTTGCAGAAGCCCATTTCCTGCATCATCTCGAGGTCGTACTGGGTGCGCATGCGGAGCCGCTGGGCCTCCAGCAGCTTGTTCTCGGACTCGAACGACGCCAGCCGCTCTTGGAGCTCGCCCTCGATACTGGTGATGGCCCTCGTCATCTTGTCGTCCGAGGCGACGTAGTGGGTGGCGGGGAACACGACCAGCTCGTCGAGGTCTTCGAGGCGCTCGCCGGTGAGCGGGTCGACCGCCGTCATCGTCTCGATCTCGTCGCCGAACAGCTCCACCCGAACGATGAACTCCTCGTAGGCGGGGTGGATCTCGATCGTGTCACCCCGAACCCGGAACTTGCCCCGCACCAGGTTCATGTCGTTCCGCTCGTACTGCATGTCGACCAGCTGGGCCAGGATCGACCGCTGGTCGCGCTCCTCCCCCGACCGCAGCACCAACAGCTTCTGTTTGTACTCGTCGGGCGATCCGAGGCCGTAGATGCACGACACTGACGCAACCACGATCGTGTCGCGCCGGGTGAGGAGGGCGGCGGTGGCCGAATGCCGGAGCCGATCGATCTCGTCGTTCACCGAGGAGTCCTTCTCGATGTAGGTGTCCGACGAGGGCATGTAGGCCTCGGGCTGGTAGTAGTCGTAGTAGCTCACGAAGTACTCCACCCGGTTGTTGGGGAAGAACTCCTTGAACTCGTTGGCCAACTGAGCCGCCAGCGATTTGTTCGGGGCGATCACCAGCGTCGGCCGCTGCACCGCCTCGATCGTCCACGCGATCGTGGCCGACTTGCCCGAGCCGGTGATGCCGAGCAACGTCTGGTGCTTCTCGCCGGCGTCGATGCTTCGGCTGAGCTCAGCAATGGCGCGAGGCTGATCGCCCGCTGGGCGGAACTCGGACACAACCTTGAAATCGGGCACCCCTCCAGGCTATCGCCCCTCTGTGACAGCCTCCGGTGGGGGCCACGGGGTGGCATCGAGTGACTCCAGCCACGCCCAGCACCGCTCGACCTCGGCGTCGAGTTGAGCCAGGTCACCACCGTTGTCGACCACGAAGTCGGCCATGGCGAGGCGTTCGGCCCGGGTGGCCTGCGCCGCGATCCGCGCCTCGGCGTCGGCGCGGTCAAAGCCTCTGTGGGCAACGAGACGATCGATCGCCACCTCCGGTGCACAGTCGACCACGATCACCGCCGATGCACCGCGCCGATCCGCGCCGCCCTCGGCCAGCAGCGGGATATCGAGCACCACCACCGAGTCGGTGTCGGCCACCTGCTCGGTCTGAGCCCGCATCTCGCGCCGCACGGCCGGATGGACCATGTCGTTCAGCGCGTCCAGTTCGGTCGAATCAGCGAACACGATCGCCGCGACACCTGCCCGGTCGAGCGACCCATCAGCACCGATGATCCCATCGCCCCAGCGCTCGACCATGGCATCGAACACCGGCGCACCGGGCTGTTGGAGCTGGCGAACCACCAGGTCAGCGTCCACGATCACGGCCCCACGAGCGGCGAGACGCTCCGACACCGACGACTTGCCCGATCCGATTCCCCCAGTCAGGGCCACGAGTCTCACGGGCCAGACCGTACCGGAGGCCTGGGTCTGACTCCTCATCTTCTCCCTGCTCAGACCGACTGCGGTAGGGGGCGAACCACGTGCGTCGGCTTTGGCCGCACTCCGCCCGACCTCACGCATGACGAAGACCCTCACTGAACGCTCGCCCCGGGTTTCCCGCAAGGGCCGCCCGTCCGGCTCTGACCGGACGCCGCCCCGCGACGCCACCACCGAACTGGCGACCGCGAGCATCACGAGCGAGGCCAGCACCGACCGCCTGGACCAGTTCCGTCCGGCGATCCTGGCCGTGCGGTGGGCGACAACCGGGGTCTCGCTGGCCCTGTTCATCCCCACCCTCACCCTCGACCAGGTGACGCTGGCCTGGAGCGGCGCCGTACTCACCAACACGGTGCTCCGCACGCTGGTGCCGCTGCGCGACGACGGCTCGTTCCGCCATCTCGCCGTGCTGCTGGCTGAGATCGGTCTCCACGTGTTCGCCGTGATCGCCACGGGCGCATGGAACTCCCCGCTCGTACTCACGCTGTTCAACGCCGTGCTGATTTCGGGCTTCGCCCGCGGCTTCGGCTTCGCCATACGAGTCGGGGTCGCCTCGAGCCTGATCGTGTCGGCCCCGGGGCTGGGAACGGCCTCCTGGGGCCGGACCGAGTACGGCCAGGCCGCCCAATGGACCACGTTGCTCCTGCTCGGAGGGGTGGTTGCCGGCTACTCGCGGCGGATCCTCAGCCAGGCCAGTCAACGCCACTCCCAGGCCCTCGACCGGGTGGCGAGGCTCTCCGACGCCAACCTGCTGCTCGCCAACCTCCACCGCGTGGCCCAGACCCTCCCCGCCTCCCTCGACCAGGGCGACGTGCTCACCTCGACCGTCTCCCGGCTCCGCAGCCTCATCGCCCACGACTCACTCGTGATCCTCGTCTACGACGAAGGGGGCGACACCTGGACCGTGGCCCACCAGTCGGCAACCCGCCTCGGTACCGAGATCGATCGGGGTCGCTTCCCGGGCCCGTGCGAGCGGGCAGCTCAGGCCGGCCGCCTCGTGGTGGCGAACCGGCTCCAGGAGAACGACCAGCCCTTCAACCCTCGATCAGGGGCCGGCATGTACACCCCGCTCCTGGCCCGGGACCGTCTGATCGGCATGCTGGCCGTCGAGGCCAACTCGTTCGCCTCGTTCGACGAGCGCGACCGCGAGGTGCTCGCCGGATTCGTCGAGCCGGTTGCGCTGGCCATCGACAACGCCCGCTGGTTCGACCGGATCCGCACCATCGGGGCCGACGAGGAGCGCAACAGGATCGCCCGTGATCTGCATGATCGCATCGGCCAGTCGCTCGCCTACCTCGGGTTCGAGATCGACCGTATGATCCGGCGAGAGTCGGAGGGCAAGGCCATCGACGGTCAGCTCGGCCACCTCCGCAACAGCCTCCGATCGGTGATCGTCGAGGTTCGCGACACCCTGTCCGACCTGCGCACCGACGTGAGCGACGAGCGTGACTTCCTCGCCACCGCCGAGGACTTCGCCGAACGACTCGCCGAGCGCAGTGGGCTGCACATCAATCTCGACTGCGAAGCCACCTCCCGCCTGCCGATCCTGCAGGAACGCGAGATGTGGCGCATCGCCCAGGAGGCGCTCGTGAACGTGGAGCGTCACGCCGAGGCGAATTCAGTCACCTTGATCTGGCGCTGCGGCCCCAACGGGGCCCTGCTGGAGATCATCGACGACGGCTGCGGGCTTCCCGAGCGCGACGTCGACGGGCGCTACGGCCGGTCGGACTCCTTCGGCATCATCGGGATGCGGGAGCGAGCCCAGAGCATCGGCGCGTCGCTCGACCTCACCTCACAACCAGGAGAAGGGACCAAAGTACGGTGTTTCCTAGCCAACAGGTAACCAAGTCGGTGTCACCCAGCGGATGGGATCGAGACCGGGATCGGCGCCAGCCGATGCTCACCCCGGCGCCGACCACGGCGGCCGACGCCCGCCCTTCCATCCGACTGCTGCTCGCCGACGACCACCGCATGCTGCGTGAAGGCCTGCGCCACTCCCTGACCGAGCTCGGCTTCACGGTCGTGGCTGAAGCCCGCAACGGAGCCGAGGCGGTGGAGCTTGCGTCCTCGACCAAGCCCGACATCATCGTGCTCGACGTGACCATGCCCGAACTCGACGGAGTCGAAGCGGCCCGTCAGATCCGGGCCACCAACGCCGAGGTCGGCATCGTGATGCTCACCATGCACGCCGACCAGGACGTGCTCACCGAGGCAATCCGGGCCGGGGCCAATGGCTACCTGGTGAAGGACTGCAGCATGGACGAGATCGCCGCAGCCATCGACGCTGTTGCGCTGGGTGAGACCGCCCTGTCCCCCGGGCTGGCCGCGTCGATGCTCGCCGAGGTGCGGCGCCAGGACGGCAGCAACCAGCCGAGCCGGGTGATCACCGCGCGCGAAGAGGAGGTGCTGCAGCTGATCGCAGATGGCTGTTCCACCCCTGAAGTGGCCGAACAGCTCTTCATCAGCCAGAAGACCGTGAAGAATCACCTGGCCTCGATCTACCAGAAGCTCGACGCCCGCGATCGCACCCAAGCCGTGCTCCAGGCCGTCCGCATGGGGATCGTGAAATTGAGCTGACGAACCGTGTTTGGTCCGTTCGGCCCATGCAGTTACCGGGGGTGCTCGTCGATCACATGGTCACACCCACCTGGGGACCTTGTCAGGAACGAGACACGGAGACACACCACAATGCTTCACTTCCAGATCATCGCCGCCTGGGCTCGAGCCCAGGCCAAGACCGAGCGGGGCGCCAGCCTCGTCGAGTACGCCCTGCTGGTCGCACTCATCGCTGTCGTCTGTATCGCAGCTGTGACCCTCCTCGGCTCTGCCGCCGAAGAGAAGTTCAGCTCGATCGCAACGACGATCAACTAACTCCGTCTGCGGTCGGGACACCACCGACCCCACCGGACACCCAACTCATACGGGGTGGACGCCCCAGGCGCAGGTAGAGGGGGAGGCGACAATGATGTCGCCTCCCCCGTGGCGCGCCCGGCCTCGGCCTGGCTCGCCTCCTGCGCACTCCCCTCGTCGACTGAATCGAAGACGCGTAGATCGAGCAGCAGCGGGATCGCCCCCGGCCCCACGTGCCGGCGCAGGCGTCGCAGCGCCGGGCCAGCAGCCTCGGGCGGGAGGCCAGCGCCGACGGCCCGGCCCTCGAGGAAGGCCGCCGATGGCGCCCGACGTCGAGTCGTCCTGTTCCACCAGCGTCGTAGAGGCTGCCGCACGGATCTCCACGATGGACCCTGCCGGCCAACGGTGCGTGAGGCGGTCGACCAGTTCCGGCAACGTCGGGTGTGGGCGAAAATGCCCCGATCGGGACGGTCGGTGGTGGCAGGTCAGCGAGTGGTGCAGCGGGTGAAGGCCGGCCGATCTCGGCGACAGGCGATGAGCCAGTCCTCATCGCTCTCGACCACCACCCAGTCGTCGCGGGCGACGAGCCACCGGGCCAGGGGGCCCTCGGTGCCCCACAGCACCACGTCGAAGTCCCGGCGAGCCATCACGGCATCGATGTCGCCTCCCAGCAGCATCGTGTTGTGGTCCTCGATCACGTCGAGGGCGTGGAAGTCGAACCGGTCGTCCATGAAGACCTGGGCCTGGGCACCCTTGCGGTGGATGAGGTAGTTGCCGACGTAGTCGCGTTGGGCCACCCGGACGCCGGCATCGGCGAGCAGGGAGCGGTCGTCCATCCAATCGGCCATGGCCACCGGGTAGTCGCCGAGATCGAGCGGCTCCTCGGCCACGGTCGCCACCACCACGACAGCAGCGAGCGCCACGATCGCTGCGGTGGCCAGCCGAGCCCCGATCACCCGCCGCTCGCCCGTGACCGTTCCGATGAGGCCCGCCAGCGACGGGGCGACGAGCGCCACGATGACGATCGTGGCGAGGCCGAGATTGCGCACGGCCAACAGGCCCGCCACGAAGAACACCAGCGACGGGAGCAGCGTTCGCCACGGTGCGCCCCTGGTCGCGGCCACCACGAGCAGCGCCAGCGGCAGCAGGTACAGCTGCTCGACAGGAGAGCGGAACGACGGAGACGCCCACTCCGACACCCGTTCGAGTGCTTCGCTACGCCCCATCATGTGCAGCGGGAACCACAGCACTCTCCACCCGAGGGGCCCAACCATCCCAGCGAGACACCCCGCCGCGGCGTAGAGCACCGGGATCACGTCGTCGCGATCGACGCGGCGACGGTCGATCGTCGATCCGAGGAACACGAGCCCGACGAGGCCGGCACCGAGCACGAACGACCCGTGGCTGTTCACCCACACCCAGAAGAGTGGGACGAGCAGCCGGCGATCGAGGCGTCGTTCGAGCACGAGCAGCACGACCACCATGCCGAGAAGGCCGATCAGCAGCGGCCGCGGCGGCCACAGGAACGTGCCGATCAGGAGGGCGAGGCTCACCAGCATCACCCGGGTGACAAGCTGGCGGGCCGGCTCCGACAGTCGCCACAGGCCGAGCGTGACCGTCGCGGTGATCGCTCCGTGGAACACACGGATCGACCAGAGCCCCGGGCCCTGCTCGAGTGCGGCGTACACCACACTCACGAGCCAGGACTGCACCGTCCACGCCTCCCCCGCCCCGAACACCGAGTACGGGTCCACGCTCGGCACCGATCCGGTCGTCAGGATCAGGCGCCCCGTGGCAAGGTGGGTGAGGAAGCTGTTGTCGGTGATGGCTCGTGCTCCGATGAGGAACCCGAGCAGGGCCAGGGTGCGACCGAGAAGCGTGGCCGCCGTCATCAGCTCACAGACTGCGCGAGATGTTGATCATGGCGGGGCCGAGCACCACCACGAACAACGCAGGGAAGATGCACAACACCATGGGGATCATCATCTTCACCGGCGCCTTCTGCGCCTGCTCCTGGGCCTTCTGACGGCGCTTGATCCGCATCTCGTCGGCTTGGGAGCGGAGCACCCGGCCGATGCTCACACCGAAGGTGTCGGCCTGGATCATGGCCAGCACGAACGAGCGCACCTCCGGGATGTCCACCCGGGTTTGCAGCGCCCGCAGTGCGTCGGCCCGTGACGAGCCGGCCTGGCTCTCTCCCAGCACCCTGGCGAACTCTTCGGCGAGCTCACCGGGCACGTTGGCAATCACCCGGTCGAGCGCTTGCTCGAACCCCAGGCCCGCCTCCACCGAGATCACGAGCAGATCCAGCACGTCGGGCAGCGCCCGCTCGATCGACTTCTGGCGGGCCTTCACCTTGCTGTCGAGCCGAGTGGAGGGACCAACGGCCCCGATCACGGCCCCGAGGCCGCCGAACACGAGTTGGGACAGCCCGCTGAGGCCGAGCGGGTTGATCAGGAACGTGAAGGTCAGCCAGATCGGGATGAACAGGAAGCCCATGATCCGGATGGCAAGGAACCGCTCAACCTTGTCGTGGTCGGCAATGCCGGCCTGCATGTGCTTGCGGCGCACCTGGTCGACGTAGTCGGGCGGGTTGAGGCGGCCTCCGGCCCTGGCCAGGCCGGCCAGCACCGGAGCCAGGATTCGCTCGTGCGTTGGCGCCAGCAGCGCCTTCTCCCGCTGGTCGGTCACCTCGTAGTCATCGAGTTGGCGCAACGTGGAGCGGGCCACCGTTCGCTGCTCCCACTCCGACAGGGTGCTCCAGATGGCCAGGGCGATCGCAACGCCGGCCAAGCCGACGAATGCCTCGAGGGGGATGGAGCTGACGAGATCAGACATCGATCGTGATCACTTTCCTCATCCAGGTCATGCCGACCAGGCCCGATATGATCCCGAGCCCGAGCAGGATGTTGCCCATCGGCTCGGTGAAGAGCAGGGCGATGTAGCCAGGGTTCATGATCCACATCACGAACCCGAGCCCGGGGGGCAGGAAGAGCAGCACTGCGGCCGACATCTTGCCTTCGGCTGTGAGCGCGCTCACCTCCCGCTTGAGCCGGTCGCGGGCCACCATCGTGTCGGCAACGCTCAGGAGCAGCTCGTTGAGGTTGCCGCCCACCTCGCGTTGGATCCCGATCGCCATCACGGCCCAGGCGAAGTCGGCCGAGTTCATCCGCTCGGCCACGCTTCCGAGGCAGTCCTCGAGGTCGCGTCCGAGGCGAGCCTCGGTGATGGCCCGACGCAGCTCGCCCCCCATCGGCTCCGCCACCTCCTGCGCGACTGCCTCCATGCCCTGGGGCAGCGAGTAGCCGGCCCGGAGGGTGCCAGCGAGTAGCTGGAGCATGTCCGGCAGTTGGCTCTCGAACGCCCGGAACCGACGCCAGGCGAGCACGCGGACGATCACCACAAGGGTCATCGCCATGACCATGCCGAGCCCGACCGCCACGATGATGCTGCGGGTGAGCACGAGGCCGAACGAGGCCGCCAACGCCGTACCGGCACCCATGAAGAAGATCGCCTCACCAGCCCGCATCGGCAGATTCGCCCGCTCGAGGAACTCCTCGACCCGCGACAGGAAGCCCTGCTGCTCGGCGAACTGCTCGCTCATCGACACGGCTCGCTGGAGCAGGGCGCTCTGCACCAGCCCCTCGTCGATGCCGTCGGCGGCTGCCTCGCCACCCGATTCGGAGTAGCGGGCCAGCATCGCGTCGAGCGTGTGTTGGCGGCCGATCATGATCGACCCGAACGACCACACGCCGAGCGTGATGCCAATGAAGGCCAGACCGATCGAGAGGTACAGGCCAATGGAACTGCGGAAGAAGCCGCCGCCGTCGCCGACGAGGTCGGGCCGGGCCGCCAGCTGCAAGGAGCTGGTGGTGAGGGCCCCGGAGGGATACGAGAGCTCGGTGGGGGTGCCGTCATCGCCGACGGCGACCGCGACTGCGACGCGATTACCCAGGTCGGGGGGTGGCACGAAGGTGACCAGGTCACGATCGAGAGAGGCGCTGACCGCGGCGCCGAGCAACTGGTTGATGTCGTCCTCGCCGGCCCGCCACGTGCGACCCGAGGTGAGCGAAGCCAGTTCGTCGAGCACGCTGCCCTCGGTGCCGACGTGGACCGCGAACACCTGGGCGCCCGTTTGCACCAGCCCCACCTGGGCTCTGGCGAGGGAGAACTCGCCTTCGCTGTCGGTACCGGTGGTGAGCACGAGCACCGAACGAACCGAGCCGCTGCCGCCGACGAAGAGGTCGGCGGCGGCGGCGATCCCGGCGCTGATCTTGGTGCCGTTCGTTGGCACGAGTTCATCCAGCGCAGTGGCCAGCCGCCCGCGATCGTTGGTGAGGGGCACCATCACCCGGCCTCGGGCTCCGGCTTCGACCACCCCGACCGACACGTTGGGGCCGGCGTCCTCGACGATGGCATCGAGCTGGCTCGCGAGCGCCGACAGTACAACCGGATCAACGCCTCGTCGGTTGGTGTCGACCACCACCACGATCTCGGTGGCCCTGGCCTCGGCTTCGGCCGAGGTGAGGGCCACCACGTCGACGGACTCGCCTTCGACGCTCAGCACCACGTCGCTCGCACTGCCGGCGCCGAGCTCGCTGAAGGCGATCTCCACAGTGTCGTCAGTGGCGTCGACGGCCGTGATTCGCGGCGGTGGCGCCTGCTCTTGGGCCTCGGCGCCGCCGGTGCCCCAGGCGACGACGAGCGCGAGCATCACCCCAACGGCGAGGATGGAGCGAGCAATGCGCACTGCGGTCATCGGCGACCCTTCGTCGGTGGGCGGGTCGCCCCCGGCGAGAACACCTCGGGCCCGAGCCGGATGCCGTGCTCGGCCAGCTTCTCGGTGAAGCTCGGGCGGATTCCGGTTGGCTTGAGCTCCCCGGTGAACCGACCCTGCTCGTCGACACCCGACGAGAAGTCGAACAGGTACACGTCCTGAAGGGTCACGATGTCGCCCTCCATACCCGACACCTCGGTGATGTGGGTGATGCGGCGAGAGCCGTCGCGCAGCCGCTGGAGCTGCACGATCACGTCGACTGCAGAGGAGATCTGCTCCCGAATCGCCCGCACTGGCAGGTCATAGCCCGCCATCAGCACCAGTGTCTCGAGACGGCTGAGTGCATCTCGGGGGGTGTTGGCGTGGAGCGTGGTCAGCGAGCCGTCGTGGCCGGTGTTCATGGCCTGCAACATGTCGAGCGCCTCTCCAGAACGGCACTCCCCGACCACGATTCGATCGGGCCGCATACGCAGCGTGTTCTTGACCAGGTCACGGATCGAGATCTCGCCCTTGCCCTCGATGTTGGGGGGACGGGTCTCCATCGAGAGCACGTGGTCCTGGTTGAGCTGCAGTTCTTTGGCGTCTTCGACCGTGACGATGCGCTCGTCGGGCGGGATGAACGACGAAAGCACATTCAACATGGTGGTCTTTCCGGTGCCGGTACCACCGGACACGACCACGTTGAGCTTGCCAACGATGCAGGCCTGGAGGAACCGGGCCGCCTGCACACTCACGCTGCCGAAGCGGATCAGATCATCGATGCGCAGGGGGTCGGCCGAGAACTTTCGGATCGTGAGGAACGGGCCGCCGACGGCCAGTGGCGAGATCACCGCGTTCACACGAGACCCGTCAGGAAGACGCGCGTCGCACAATGGGCTGGACTCGTCGATTCGCCGACCGACCTGAGCAACGATCTTGTCGATGATCCGCCGCAGGTGCTCCTCGTCAACGAAGGCAACCCGTTCGGTGGACAGTTTGCCGGCACGTTCCACGTAGATCTGATCAGGGCCGTTGCACATGATCTCCGACACCTCGTCGTCGTGGAGGAGCCGATCGATCGGGCCGTAGCCGAGGATGTCGTCGGAGACGTCACGGATCAGATGAGTGCGATCGGCCGCCGAGAGCGGCGTCCGTTCGTGAGCCAGAGCGTCCTGCAGGGCGGCGTGCACCCGGGCGCGCAGCTCGTCCTCTGACATCCGCTTGTCGTAGAGGACGGGGCCGAGCTCGTCGATCAGGTGGGCATGAACCCGGTTCCGGATCTGGGCCAGTGCCGGCTCGCGGTTCGACGCCGCAGAGGGACCTGGGCTTTCGGCGGCATCGTTCAGCCGCTTGGACAGTGACATCGCAGTCTCTCCTGATCAGGTCTCAGCCGAAGAACTTGCGGCGATTGGCAGCGGGCGCTGGCGACGCCTTGGCGCCGTCGAGGAACTTCTGGGCGAGCTGCTCGAACGCTCGCGATACCGCCGACTTCGGCGCAGAGAGCACGACCGGTGCGCCCTTGTTCACCGAGATCGGCACGATCACATCCGAGGGCACGTGGGCCATCGCAGCCACCCGGAGGGTGCGTTCCACCTCGGTGACGTCGAGCTTGACCTTCGAGTCCGCACGGTTCAGCACGAGATGGAGCTTCTCCGGCGGCACCTCGAGCATGGCCAGCGTGCCGAGGCCGATCTTCACGTTCTTGATGTTCGGGATGTCGAGGCCGGCCACGAGCACGATGTCGTCGGCCACCTCGAGGATGCTGAGCACCACCTCGTTGAAGATGGCGGGCAGATCCACCACCACGTGGGCGGCGAAGGTACGGACCAGCTCGATGAGCTGCACCATCTGCTCGCCGGTCACCTGGTCGGCGAACGTGGGCTCCACCGGCGCCGGCAGCACGAGCAGGCCACTCGGTTCGTGCTCGGTCATGAGCTGGCGCAGCACGCCGGGGTCCCCGTCGCCGAGATGGCCGACGGCATCGACCACCGTGTGTTGGGGCTGAAGCTTGAGCATCACGGCCACATCGCCGAACTGCAGGTGGCCGTCGATCAGGACCACGGGCTTCTCCGACCGCTGAGCCATCACAACGGCGAGGTTGGTTGCCGTGACCGACTTCCCAGAACCGCCCTTGGTCGAGAAGATGCTCAGCACCGGGGCCACCTCGCCGTCGCCGGCGAAGTCGGGGGCCGGAGCCTCCGGCATGCCGGCGAGGGCCGACATGGCCGAGTTCGACGCGAGCCCCTCCGCGATGCGGGCGATCGAGTCCGACAGGAGGTCGGCATCGATGGGGGCGCCGATCACATCCTTCACACCGACGCGCAGCGCCCGCTGGAGCAGCGCCGTCGACAGCTCTCCGGTGACCAGCAGGCAGCCGACGTTGGGATGGACGCGGCTCCACTGTTCGATCACTGCGAGGTCGCCATCGGAGGCACACGACGGACCGAGCACCACCACGACCGGCTCGGGGCCCAGCCTGGTCTCCATGTCCGCCAGCGAGGCCGCGGTGTCGATCGGCCCGTCGAGCAGACCCGAGAGGTAGTCACGTACCGCCTGGTCGGCGTCGACCACGGCGATGGGGACGCCACCGTGAAGACCGCCACCAGCCGCCTGCAACTCGGCATCGAGCTCGCTGTCGATCCCGAAGCTGTCAAAGCTGAAGCTGTCGAGATCGGCCGAGTTGAAATCACTCATCACTGCTCCTTGTGCGTGCCGGGGTGGACTATCGGGCCTCTTCGACGTCGCCGTCGGGCCCGTATGGTGTGAGGCGCTCGGGGTCCTCACCGGGCAGAACGGTGTTGCCGTAGTCGAGCGGAGGAAGCTCGACGGGCTCGTAGGTCCGGGGCAGCAACGACAGGTAGAGGTTCTCCACGCCGATGCTGAGAATGACCTGGGCGGCCTCGGGCGGCACGGCCAGGGTGATCAGGCCGCCGTTGCGACCGGCGGTGCCTTCGGCCTCCTCCTCGGTCTCACCGAGGTCAGGTGCGAGCGAACGATCGATGGCGAGCACCTCGGCCCGCTGGTAGAGGTACCGGGCCACGTAGCCGTAGGTGGCGATCGTGCCGCCCTCCTCGCTTGTGGCCGCGGCGCCGTCGGCGTCATCCGCCGGTTCGCTGAGGCCCTCGGCCGCCAGCGCCTCGAAGGTGTCGGGGTCGTCGATGGGCCGCACCGAGAGCACATTCACGTGGTCGCCCGGCTCGATCAGATAGGCCGCACCCTTCACCTGGTCGACGTTGAACGTGACCGTGACGAGGTTGTCCTCTTCGAGCCGATCCGTGATGCCGGTGTTCACCACGTCGGGGGCGACGAAGTTGCCCACCACAAGCGGTGAGTTCACGGGCAGGTCGGTCACCGCCACGAGGCCGGCGAGTTCGAGGCTCGGATCCTCGATGGACGTTGCCGGCTTGAACTCGGCCGGGATCTCGGTTTCGTAGATGAGTCCCTGGCTGATGGCCTGCTCGGCCGTGGTGCCCTTGGCGATGGGTCGCCGGACGGCCCACACGATCTCGGGCTCGGCGTTGTCGTAGACCGCACCCTCGACGTTGCGGACGTAGTTGACGAGCCCGAACGACGCCAGGAGGCCAACGGCCACTGCGACGATGAGGATGATCGTACGTCGTGAGTTCACGACTCTCTCCTGGGTTCAGCGGCCCCGAGATCTCGGCCCGCGCTGTGCTGACGTAGCTGTCACATCGGCGCAGCGGGCGCCGGGGTTAGCGGAACGCCAAAACGGCGATCGCCGCCCCGTCAAGGGCGGCGATCGTGGAGAGTTGAATTGAGCGTGACTGGCGTCAGCTCTCGCCCTCGGGGGCCGGGGCGGGAGCGGCTTCAGGGGCAGGGGCAGCGGCAGGGGCAGCGGCCTCGCCTCCACCGTCGAGCTCCTCGTAGTACTCGGCCCAGGCTGCCTCAGTGGCGGGATCGACCTCGGTCGGGCCGATGTAGTTGCCCTCGTCGTCGAACGCGTGCTCGCCGAAGTGCTCCTGGTACTCCTGAGCGACGACGCCACCCTCGGCGGCCTGCTTGATCGACAGGCTGATACGACGACGCTGGAGGTCGATGTCGATGATCTTCACCCACAGCTCCTCGCCGGGGGTGACAACCTGCTCGGGCAGGTCCACGTGATGGGCCGACATCTCCGAGATGTGCACGAGACCCTCGATGCCGTCGCCCACCTGGACGAACGAACCGAAGGGCACGAGCTTGGTGACACGGCCGTAGACCAGCTCGCCCACCCGGTGGCTGGAGGCGAACTCCTGCCACGGATCCTGCTGCGTGGCCTTCAGCGACAGGCTGATGCGCTCACGGCTGAGGTCGACTTCGAGCACCTGCACGGTGACCTCGTCGCCAACAGCGACGACAGAACCGGGGTGATCGACGTGCTTCCAGGACAGCTCCGACACGTGGATGAGGCCGTCCATGCCGCCAAGGTCGACGAAGGCGCCGAAGTTGACGACCGACGACACTACGCCGCTGCGAACCTCGCCCGGGTGCAGGTTGGCGAGGAAGTCCTCGCGCTGCTCCTTCTGGGTCTCTTCGAGGTAGGCCCGGCGGGACAGCACCACGTTGTTGCGGTTCTTGTCGAGCTCGATGATCTTGGCTTCGAGGCTGCGGCCGACGTAGGGCTGCAGATCGCGAACCCGACGCAGTTCGACGAGCGACGCCGGGAGGAAGCCACGGAGACCGATGTCGAGGATGAGACCACCCTTGACCACCTCGATCACGGGGCCGGACACGACCCCGTCGCGCTCCTTGACCTCTTCGATGGTGCCCCATGCCCGCTCGTACTGCGCCCGCTTCTTGGACAGCAGCAAGCGACCTTCCTTGTCCTCCTTCTGGAGGACAAGAGCCTCGAGCACATCGCCGACCGCAACGACCTCGCCTGGATCGACGTCATTGCGGATCGAGAGCTCTCGGGAGGGAATGACGCCCTCGCTCTTGTACCCGATGTCGAGAAGGACTTCGTCTCGATCGACCCGCACCACGGTGCCGGTGACGAGTTGGCCATCGTCGACCACCACCATTGAGGCGGCGTAGGCGTCGTCGAGGGAACCTTCGAGATCGTTGGCCGTTATCTGGCGGGGGGTGTACCCATTGCTGTCATTGCTGTCGGACATGTGGAGTGCCAGATCTTGGCTTACATCGGTGGTAGTGGACACGGAAGAGAGGGATGCTTTCTGGAACCAGTCGCCTGTTTCGGCTCGAAGACGGCGAGCCCCAGGGCAGAAACGGCAACAGGACCGAGACGTTCTCGGCCTGTGACGAGGCTAGCAGCAGCAATCGCTGGCACCTATCTTCTCCTGACGCCGCCGTCAAGGCGAACGGTCACCCAATCGACCGCGACTGCGCGATGAGGAGGAACTCCGGCACATCGGTGCTCGGCGGGTCCGGTCGGTACGCTCCCGGCGTGACGCCGTGGACGGCTCGGACCTCGGCTCCAACCGCCCGAGCCAGCAGCCGCAGCTCACGGGGCGTGTAGCAGGTGGTCCACAGCGAGGTCTGCAGCTCTGCGCCGCGGGTGTCCTTCACCACCGTCTGTTCGTGATTCACGCCGCTGTCAGCGTCGAAACTGTCGTGATCCTCGAGGTAGCGGAGCTGGAAATAGGCCGAGAACGCCGACACTGCGATCATGCCGGTGGGGGCGACGGCGTCGACCATGCCAGCCAGGATCGACTCGTCCAGTTCTCGTTCTGGGCGTTGGCGGGAACCGGGACCGGCGGTGAGCCCGAATGCGCCCTGACACAGCGAGATCGCAGCGTCGAAACCGCCGCTGATGCCGTCGTTCGCCAGTACGGCGCCGAGATCCCGTGCGTCGCCCACCACGAAGCGGGCGTGATCATCGAGGCCCGCCTCGGTGGCCGCAGTGGTGGCGAGCTCGACGAACTCAGCCGAAATGTCCACCCCCGTCACGTGGTGCCCGGCCGCAGCGAAGGCGAGTGCGTGGCGACCGGGGCCACAGCCGACGTCGAGGATGCGGGAACCGGGGGCGAGGCTCAGCATGGCGGTGAGCGCCTCGACCTCCTGGTCGGTGCCCATCGTGAACGAATAGCGGAGGTAGGCCGCGCCGAGGTGCTCGGCCACCGGCTCGAACCAGTGGCCCTCACTCGGCCGCATACCCATTCTTCGTGTACCTACTCTTTGGCGTCGGCCCAGGTGGCGCCGAGGGCGAGGTTGACCTCGAGGGGCACGAGCAACTCGAACGCGCCATGCATCTCGGCCAGGACTGCGGCCGACACGGAATCGACCTCACCTGCCGGCACCTCGAGGATCACCTCGTCGTGCACCTGGAGCACGATGCGGCTCTCGAACCCCTCGGTCACGAGCCGGTCGTCGAGGCGAACCAGTGCCACTTTGAAGATGTCGGCGGCGAGCCCCTGGATGCCGGCGTTCATCGCCTGACGCTCACCGGCCTGACGGATCCTGGGGTTGTCGCTGCGCAGCTCGGGAATCGCCCGACGGCGCCCGAAGAGCGTCTCGGTGTAGCCGCGGTTGCGAGCCTCGGTGACGGTGGCGTCCATGTAGTCGCGTACGGCGGGGAACCCGTCGAAATAGGCGTCGAGGATCACCTGGGCCTCACGGGTGGGGATACCGAGGCGTTGGCCGAGCCCGTAGGCCTCCATGCCGTAGGCGAGGCCGTACGACACCATCTTCGCCCGGCTCCGCTGCTCGAAGTCGACGTCGTCGGGCTCGATGTCGAACACCCTCGCCGCGGTGGCGCGGTGCACGTCGGCCCCAGTGGTGAACGCCTCGATCAGGCCCGGGTCCTCGGCGAGGTGGGCGATGCAGCGCAGCTCGATCTGATTGTAGTCGGCCACCAGGAACTGCAGCCCGCGACCAGGCACGAAGGCCTTGCGGAACGAACGACCGAGCTCGGTGCGCACGGGGATGTTGTGGAGGTTGGGGTTCTCGCTCGAGAGCCGACCGGTGCGGGCCACCGTCTGGTTGAAGGTGGCGTGGATCCGATCGTCGTCGCTCACCGAGGCCAGGAGCGACTGCCCGTAGGTCGACCGGAGCTTCTCCACCTCGCGGTAGCGCAGCAGGTGCTCGATGATCGGGTGCTCACCCACGAGCTTTTCGAGCGTGGCCTGGTCGGTGGAGTAGCCCGTCTTCGTCTTCTTCTGCGGAGTGAGCTCCAGCTTCTCGAAGAGGATCTCTCGCAGCTTCTTGGTGGAGTTCACGTTGAACTCCTCGCCGGCGTCGGTCTGGATCTGGGCCGCCAGTGATTCGGCCTCGGCCGTCATCTCATCATTGAGCGACTGCAGCTCGGAACGGTCGACCGCCACCCCGAGGCTCTCCATCCGGGCCAGCACCCGCACGAGCGGTACCTCGACCGCGCTGTTCAGCTCGTCGAGGCCGTCGGTGGTGAGTGCGGCCTCCAGCGGCCTCCGCAACTGGGCGAGGGCCGCAGCGTTGCGGGCGGCCCGCTCGGCCAGGCTCACGGTCTGCTCACCGAAGTCGAGCTGGCCGTCCGGGGGGCCGTCGTCGTCGGGGAGGCGGAAATCGGTGTGGATCGCGAGCAGCTCGCCGAGGGGGTAGGCGTTGCCGGCCGGGTCGAGCAGGTAGGCCGCCAGCGAGGTGTCGAGTTCGAGGCGGGCCAGGTCGATGCCGAGCTCGTCGAGCGCCCTGATCAAGGGCTTGGCGTCATGGGCGGTCACGCCCGGCCCGTCGGCGCCGAAGGCTTCGGTGAGGGCGGCGCCGACAGCGGGAGCTGCCAGCTGCTCACCCGTGAGCCACACCACGTCGGGGCTGGCCGAGATGGCCAGCGCGAGACCAGCGAGGGCGCCCTCGTCAGTGCCGGCGTCGATCGAGAGCGGCTCGTCGGCCGCAGCAGCTGCGGCGGCGAGTGACGCCACCGTCTGCGCCCCCTCGTCGGCCGATGGTGCCGGCGTGACCGACACCTCCAGCACCACGCTCTCGTCGTCCGCCACCCCGGGGGCGAACGCCTCGTGGAGCCGGTCGAGCAATGTGCGGAACTCCAGGAAATCGAAGAGCTTCTTCACCTCGTCGGCGTCGTATGGCTCGATGCCCACCACGTCGTCGATCGAAATCTCGAGCGGCACCTGGCGGTCGAGCTCCATCACCACGGTGTTGATGCGGACCTCGTCCTCGTTGGCCGCAAGGTTCTCTCGGAGCTTCGGGGTCTGAGCGTCGACGCTCTCGAACAGGCCATCGATGTCGCCGTAGGTGTTGATCAGCTTGGCCGCCGTCTTCTCCCCCACCCCCGGCACGCCAGGGAGGTTGTCGGAGGTGTCGCCCCTCAGCGCCGCATACTGCACGTACTTGTCGGGGGTGACGCCGGTGCGCTCAGCTATCCCGGCCTCGTCGTACACGGCATAGTCCGACACGCCGCGCTTGTTGTAGACCACCTTTACCCACGGGTCGGCAACGAGCTGGAAGCTGTCGCGATCACCAGTCACGACGAGGGCGTTGATCTCGCGGTCAGCCGCCTGGGTGGCCAGCGTTGCGAGGATGTCGTCCGCCTCGTAGCCGGCGAGGTCGAGCTGCGGGATGCGAAGCACGTCGAGCACCTCGCGCACGATGCCCATCTGCTGGCGCAGGATGTCGGGGGCAGCAGAGCGGTTCGCCTTGTAGGTGTCGACCTGTTCGTGGCGGAACGTTGGCTCAGGCCGGTCGAAGGCGACCGCCAGGCCATCGGGCTGATGGTCGCGCACCAGGTTGATCAGCATCGAGGTGAACCCGAGCACCGCATTGGTGACCTGTCCGCTCGACGTCGCGAGATCCTGCGGGAGCGCGTGGAACGCCCGGTAGGTGAGCGAGTTGCCGTCGACGAGCATCAGTGTGGTCATGGTGCAGGTGGGATCTCGATCTCGCCGTCCAGTACCGCCTGGGCCACCTTCTTCATGGAGGTGCGCTGCGACATCGCCGTTTGCTGCAGGTAGCGGAACGAGTCCTGCTCCTTCCAGCTGTGACTGTCCATGAGCACGCCCTTGGCCCGGTCGATCACCTTGCGGGCCTCGAGCCGCTCAGTGAGAGACTCGGTCTCCTTGGCCAGCACTTCGAGCTCGCGGAACCGGGCCACTGCAAGCTCGATGGCGGGCACCAGCTCCTCTGACTTGAACGGCTTGACGAGATAGGCCATCGCCCCGACGTCACGGGCCTGCTCCACGAGGTCGCGCTGGGCGTAGGCGGTGAGGATCACAACCGCTGCCAAGCGGTCGCCCATGATCTCGCGGGCGGCGGTGAGGCCGTCGACCTCGGGCATCATCACGTCGAGGATCACCACGTCGGCGCTGGTGTCGCGCACCAACTGCACGGCCTCGGCCCCGTTCGAGGCCTCCCCCACCACCTCATATCCCTCTTCGGACAGGCTCTCGGTGATGTCGAGGCGAATCAGCGGTTCGTCTTCGGCGATGACCACCCGGACCGCGTTCACGACCAGGCCTTCGTGAGCTGATCGAGCAGGGAGTCCTGCTTCGATTCCAGTTTCGCCAACCTCTTCGTCATCGACTCCCGATCCCGTCTCATTGCGGCCACGGCCTTGGTCGCATCCCGGTGTTCGTGGGCGGCGAGCGGTGTTTCCGACACCATCGCCCGCAAGCGGGCGTCATCGGCTTCGTCGATGAAGTGCTGGAGTTGCTCGTCGAGGACCCGCAGTTCATCGCGCAGCGCTCGCAACTCATCGCCCACCGTGGTGAGCTTTCGTTCGATTGATGCACGCGACATGGCGGACCTGGGATACGTGGTTTGTGTGGTGCCCGGGGTGGGATTCGAACCCACACGCCCTCTCGGACAGCGGATTTTGAGTCCGCCGCGTCTGCCATTCCGCCACCCGGGCGAGGAAGGTCGATGGTAGCGGCTGGGACTCACCCCATGAGGTTTTTCGAATTGCGTGAAACCTTCTCGATGACGCCTTGGTCTGAACGTTCGTGACCTCGGTGATGATTGCCTTTACCTTTCCCGGCCAAGGCTCGCAGGCGCCCGGAATGGGCGATGCGTGGCGTGACCACCCTTCGTGGGAGTTGGTCGGCGAGGCAGCCGATGCCTCGGGCCGCGATGTCGAGGATCTGCTGCTCAACGCCGGCGCCGATGAGCTCACCCAGACTCGCAACAGCCAGCTCGCAACGTATGTGGCGAGCATGGTGGTGCTCGATGCCGTGGAGCGCACGGGCGTCGAGCCCGCATTCCACGCCGGCCACAGCCTCGGCGAGTACGCCGCGCTCACCGCCTCGGGTGTGCTGAGCTTTGCCGACGGTGTACGCCTTGTCACCGAGCGGGGCAACGCAATGCAGGCTGCGGCCGACACGATGCCCGGCACGATGGCTGCGGTGCTCGGCCTCGATGACGACAAGGTGGACCTCGCCTGTCGCCGCGTTGACGGCGACGTGTGGGTGGCGAACTACAACGCCCCTGGCCAGGTGGTGATCGCCGGCGACCCCGACGCGATCAGCGCCGCGGCAGATGCCGCGAAGGAACTGGGAGCCAAGCGCACCATGCCGATCAAGGTCGGCGGTGCCTTCCACACCCCGTTCATGTCGCCGGCGCGCGATCGGCTGCGCAAGGCGCTGGCCGACGTGGAGCTGCGCGACCCCAACCGGCCCGTGTTCGCCAATGTCGACGCCGAGGCCTACACCGACGGAGAGGCCTGGGCCGGCCTGCTCGGCGCCCAGCTCACCTCCCCGGTGCACTGGCGTCACACGCTGCACGCCTTGGACGCCGCCGGTGCCACGGTGTTCCTCGAACTCGGCCCGGGCACCGTGCTCACCGGCATGGCGAAGCGCACGATCAAGGGCGCCACCACGCTGAGTGTGTCCACACCAGCCGAAGTCGACGCGCTGCTCGAATCGTTGTCGTCGGCCAAGGAGACTGGCGGTGCCGTCGAGGGTGAGATGCTCTACGCCGTCGAGCGCCTGGTCGTCAGCCCCGCCATCGGCGTCTTCGAACCAGAGCCCAAGCTCGAACCCGAGAGCAGTATCCAGCGCGGCCAGGTGATCGGTACCGTGGGTGAAACCACGGTCCGCTCGGCCTTCGCCGGAGCGCTCCAGGGCCTGCTCGCCCTCCCCGGCGAGCGCGTCACCACATCCCAGCCATTGGCATGGCTCCGCACCAGCACGGTAGGTCGATGATGAATACCGCCGCCCCCTGGGGGTTCAAGCTCACCGGTGTGGGCTCCGCCCTTCCCGACAAGGTGCTCACCAACACCGATCTCACCGCCTGGATGGACACCACCGACGAGTGGATCCGTGAGCGCACTGGCATCGGCGAACGCCGTATCGGCGGTTCCACCTCCGGCCTCGCCACCCAAGCGGCCCAGCGAGCACTGACCGACGCCGGGCTCGACGCGTCGAGCATCGACGCTGTGCTCTTGGCCACCACCTCGCCCGACCACATCTGCCCTGGCACTGCGCCGGCGGTCGCCCGTGAGCTCGGCCTCACGTGTGGTGCGTTCGACCTGCAGGCGGCGTGCTCGGGCTGGGTCTATGGCCTCGTCATGGCCAACGGCATGCTTCTGCAGGGCATGGACCGGATCCTCGTGATCGGCGCCGAGTCGTTGGATCGCATCACCGACTACCACGACCGCGGCACCGGCATCCTCTTCGGTAACGGTGCTGGCGCCGCAGTTGTCGAGCGCGACGATTCTGGCGCCGGTCAACTCCTTGCGTGGGACCTCGGTTCCAATGGCAACTACGTGCACATCCTCTACGCCGACCACGGCGACACGCTGAAGATGGACGGGCGCGAAGTGTTCCGTCAGGCCGTGGGTGTGATCCAGCAGAGCTGCGAGGCCACGATGGCCGCCGCCGGCGTCACGGTCGACGACATCGACCTGATCATTCCGCACCAGGCCAACATCCGCATCGTGGAGGCAGCCTGGAAGAAGCTCGGCTTCTCGATGGATCGCACGGCGATGGTGCTCGAACGCACCGGCAACACCTCTGCGGCCTCCATCCCCCTCGCCCTCGATGACGCCCGCATCAACGGGCGTGTGAACTCAGGCGACCTCGTCCTGCTGTGCGGCTTCGGCGCCGGCATGACGTGGGCCAGCGCACTCGTACGCTGGGCCTGATCTTCTCCCTTCTCGCCCCTCCCTCCCCTCCACAACATCATGACTGACACACAGCGAGTGGCCTTCGTCACCGGCGGAAGCCGCGGGATCGGTCTGGCCTGCGCCCAGAAACTGGCGGCGGCCGGACACCGCGTTGCGATCGGCTCCCGCTCCAAGCCCGACGAACTCGATCCTGACCTCTACTGGACCGAGTGCGACATCACCGACGACGGCTCTGTCGATGCTGCCTACAGCGCGATCGAGGCCGATCTCGGCCCGGTTGGCATCCTCGTGGCCAACGCCGGTATCACCCGGGACCTCTTGGTGCTCCGTATGGGTGTGGACGATTTCACCGACGTGGTCGACGCCAACCTCACCGGAGCGTTCCGTGTGGTCAAGCGAGGCATCAAGCCGATGATGAAGGCTCGGTGGGGTCGGGTTGTGCTCATGTCATCTGTCGTCGGGTCGCTCGGCCAGGCGGGGCAGGCCAACTACGCGGCGTCGAAGGCGGGTCTCGCCGGCCTCGGCCGGTCGCTTGCCCGTGAGTTCGGCTCGCGAGGGATCACCGTCAACCTCGTCGCCCCGGGTCCGGTCGAGACCGACATGCTCGCTGCGCTGAATCCCGACACGATCGAGGCCATGCGCTCCCAGGTTCCGGTTCAGCGCATCGGTCGGCCGGAGGAGATCGCGGCTGCGGTGTCGTTCCTCGCCTCCGACGATGCGGCATTCATCACGGGCGCCACCATCCCCGTCGACGGCGGGTTGGGCATGGGGGCCTGAGGATCACCCCCGTTAGATTGTCCGGTCCGACAGCGGATCGGTAGGACAGGTTCGAGGAGGACCACAGACATGAGTGAAGACAGGTTCGACGCATTCGTGAAGTGCGCCGTTGACGTGCTCGAGGTGGAGGCCGACAAGGTCACCCGCGAGGCCAGCTTCGCCGAGGATCTCGGTGCCGACAGCCTCGACCTCGTCGAGTTGGTCATGGCGCTCGAGGAAGAGTTCAACGTCTCGGTCGAGGAAGAAGAGCTCGAGAACATCCAGAAGGTCGGCGAGGCCTACGATCTCGTGATGGGCAAGGTCAACAGCTGATGGACCGGCCCACGGTCGCCATCACCGGCATAGGCGTCGTCGGCCCCTGCGGGGTCGGTGCCGACGCATTCTGGGATGGGTTGCTTCGCGCCCCGACCGAGTCCGGCGACCGGCGGTCCGTGGGCGACTGGGATCCATCTCCCTGGTACGAGACGAACAAGGAGGCCCGACGGGCCGACAAGTTCACGCAGTTCGCCGTGGCCGCTGCGGCCATGGCGCTCGACGAAGCTGGCTCGTTCGACGCCGACCCGGCGCGCATTGGTGTGCACATCGGCACCGGTGTCGGCGGCATCGGCACCAACGAGGAGCAGATCATCGTCAACCACACGAAGGGATCGCGGCGGGTGTCGCCGTTCCTGGTGCCGATGATGATGTCCAACGCCGCGGCGGCTGCGGTGTCGATGAGGTACGGCTTCGAAGGTCCGTGCGAGACCACCGTCACCGCCTGTGCCGCCGGCACGCACTCGATCGGCAACGCGGCTCGGCTCATCGAGTCCGGTCGCTGCGACGTCGTGATCGCCGGTGGGAGTGAGTCAGCCCAGACGCCCACCTCGATGGCGGGCTTCGGCAACATGACCGCGCTGTCGTCGTCGGGCATCTCGATGCCCTTCGATCAGCGGCGTGACGGCTTCGTGATGGGAGAGGGCGCAGGCGTGCTCGTGCTCGAGGAGCTCGGTCGGGCTCAGGCCCGAGGGGCCACGATCCACGGGCTGCTGCTGGGGTCGGCCAGCACGGCCGATGCGCACCACATCACGGCTCCGTCCCCCGGTGGGGTTGGTGCCGTGCGGTGCATGGAGCTTGCGATCGCCGACGCCGGTCTGTCGGCGGCCGACGTGGTGCACGTCAACGCCCATGGCACGTCAACGCCGCTCAACGACGCAGCCGAAGCGGAGGCGATGGCCAAGGTGTTCGGCGCCCCCGGTCCGATCGTCACCTCGACGAAAGGTGTCACCGGCCATGCTCTCGGCGCCGCCGGTGCACTGGAGGCGGTCGCTGTCGTGTTGGCGATGCGCAATCGTGTGATTCCGCCGACGATGGGTCTGGAGCAGCTCGACCCCGAGCTGCCGTCGCTTGACTATGTGGTGGACGAGCCTCGGGCCTGGGAGCCCGGGCCTTCACTGTCGAACAGCTTTGGGTTCGGCGGGCACAACGGAACGATCGTGATCGCTCCGGGAGCCTGATCGGCTCTTTCGTTCTCCGGCGCCGCCGGCGTCGAGTCACATCTCGACGACCACGAACATGATCTCGGCCACGGCCGCCGTCTCACCATTCACCGAGGCGGTGGCCGTTCCGCGTCCGCCCCTGGAGCCGAGGCGGCCCATCTCGACGGTGAGGTCGAGCTGGTCGCCGGGGACGACCTGGCGCTTGAACTTCACCTTGTCGGCTGAGCCGAACAGCGGCAGCTTGCCGGCGTACCGCTCATCGGAGAGCACTGCGCAGGCGCCCAGCTGAGCGAGGGCCTCGAGCATGAGCACGCCCGGCATCGTCGGGCGGCCGGGGAAGTGCCCGGGGAAGAACCACTCGTCACCCGTCGTCGTCCAGTGGCCGCGAACTCTGACGCCGGGAACGAGTTCATCGAGTGCGTCGACGAACAGGAACGGGGGCCGATGCGGAAGCAGATCGACGGGAGACGGGAGGGCGTCGGCCGGGATCGGTTGGGGGGCGTCGGTGGACTCGCTCGTGGACACGGCACGAGCCTACCTGTGTGGGTGTGGTGGCTACCGGCCCCACAGCCAGCCGAGTCGGGTCCATGGTGGATCGTGGATCCAGAGGCGGTCGAGGTCGGTGAAGGGCTCCCGAGGATCCTGCAGGGTGAGCGGGGGCTGCTCGCCTTGGGCCGTGGCGGTCAGCCAGGCTCGGCACCGGGCAACGAAGGTGACGATGCGGCGCTCAGTGGTGGCGGGAGCCCGGAGGTAGCGATACCGACCTCGGCTGATGCGGGCGACCCGGCCGTTGGCGATCTCCCATCGCAGGGCGTCAGACACCACCTTTGATGGGCGGCCTCCCACCGTGTGGCCTTCGTGGTCGAGGAGATCAACCAGCTCCGCCACGGTTGCCTCGCCGTGCTCCATCAGCGCCCCCGTGAGCCACATCCGCAGCCCTCTCCCCCACAACGGTTCCAGCTCGCTCGTCACCATGGGCGGAAACCTACGCCGGCGCAGTGACACCGGAGAGGTGGCGAGCGGCGAGCACCCTCCGTTCGTGCTCTCCGTGAAGCACCTCTCATCGCCGCGTGACAGCGACAACCCAGAGAGCCCACACCACCTCGACCTCTACCCATCCCCAGACACCGCGTCACAGCGACAACTTCCGCAGACGCTCCCGAACACCGCGTCACAGCGACAACAGCGCGCGTGGGCGGACGTCAACATCACAGCGGCACCTGCAGATGTGGGCGCGTAGTGAAACGGCGCCGCCGCGCAGCCGGGCAGGCCCGCGCGCTGTGGCGGATTCGGTCGGCCCACACGGCAACCAACAGTGTCGCTGTGACGCGGCACGCGGGGTGGGTTCAGCCGATCAGACACCGCCTCGGCACAAAACCGCAGAACAGCTGTCGCTGTGACGCGGCGCCCAGGGTGCTGCTGGCCGGTGGGTTCGTCGACGCGTGGGCGCGTGATGCCCGCCGGCCCATTGTGTCCGGGCGAGCCAGAAGGAGCCGGTACGAACGGCCACCACCCGAGGGGGCGCCGCTGTCGCTATGACGCGGCGAAAATTGAGATGCGGCGCTCGGACCCCTGTGGAAGCCCGTCGCCCGGGACGCGCAACGGCCGGCCGGGAAAGCCCGGCCGGCCGTTGTCGACGTAGTCAGTTCGATTGTCGAGCACACGCAGTGCTGACTAGCTCGGCGGCGTGTCCTCGCCCTTGGCGTAGGCCTTCAGCTTGGCCCCAGGCTTGACCCGAACCGTGGTGCCGGCCGGAATCTCGATCGGCTCACCGGTCTGGGGGTTGAAGCCCTTACGAGCCTTCTGCGGCACCTGCTCGAACGACACGAAGCCGGGGATCGTGACCTTGTCGTTCCCCTTGGCGACAACCTGGGAGACTTCGACGAAGAATCCGTCGATGACGGCCCCAACGTCCTTCTTGGCCACGCCCGTGCGCTCAGCGATGTGATCGATCAGTTCCGTCTTGTTCATCCGAACTCCTTACCTGATTCATGCCCGCCCAATGGCAGACGAGCAAAAGTGGAGCCCCCGCGAATCACAAAGTCAAGGATTGACACGGCGTTGCAACTCGGGAGGCCGCTCCAGAAGCGAGCTTTCAGGCTATCGCCCAAATCACAAGGGTTGGTTGATCATCGCCGTACTCGCCTGCTCGAAGTACGAGGTGAACATGGCATGCACCTGGTCACGGACCTCGCCGGGGATGTCGGAGGCGTCGACCGCAGCCAGCATGTGCAGGAGCCAGGCGTCCCTCTCGGCCATGCCGACGACGAAGGGCGCGTGACGCATCCGCAGCCGCGGATGGCCCCGCAACTCGCTGTAGGTCCCCGGCCCACCCCAGTACTGCCCGAGGAACAGCGCCAGCCACTGCTTGGACTCAGTGAGGTCCTCCGGGTAGCTCGGACGAAGCAGCGAATCGGCCGCCACACGTGCGTAGAAGTCGTCAACCAACGAATCGAAGTACGGTTGACCTCCGACCGCGTCGTAGACCGTGATCGGTTGCGGCTCGGAGGCAGGGGGTTCCATATGCCAGTTTTATCGGGGTGCATGCGAGGATGAGCGGAATGACGGGACACGGACCGCGGTTCCGAGGGAGATGGTTGCACTAATGGCGCCTACGACGAATGCTCACGCCTCGTTCGAGGAGTTCGTGGTGCCCGAGCTCGACGTGCTCTACCGCACCGCCTGGTCGCTGACCCGCTCTGACGCCGAAGCCCAGGACCTGGTGCAGGAAACGTTGCTACGGGCGTACCGAGCGATCGAACGCTTCGATGGCCGCTACCCCCGAGCGTGGCTGCTCACCATCATGCGCAACGCCAACATCAACCGGGCCCGCAAGAAGCGGCCGGACCTCCTCGACGATCCCGACGCCACCTTCGAGCGCTCGATCGACTTCGCCGAGACCGAGGGACCGGAAACCGTGCTGCTCGACGGCGAGTTCGACGCAACGGTCGAGACCGGCTTCAACAACCTTCCCGACAAGTTCCGCGAAGTGGTGGAGCTCGTCGACCTGAACGGGTTGTCCTACGCCGAGACCGCCGATCTGCTCGACGTCCCCGTCGGCACCGTCATGAGCCGCCTGCACCGTGCCCGCAAGCGAATCCGGGACCACATCGAAGAGGTGGGCCTCGACGCCATGAGCGGAGGGTTCTAGCCGTGCTGTTCGACCGAATTTTCCGCCGCAACCAGATGACGTGCGGCGAGGTGATGGAAGTGCTCCAGGCCTACCTCGACGGCGAAGTCGACGCGGACCAGGCTCGGCGCATCGCTGCCCACCTGGACCGCTGCGCGGCGTGTGACAACGAGGCGAGTGTGTTCGGCCGGATCAAGGTGAGCCTGTCCACACGCCAACGCAGCGTCGACCCCCAGATCCTGGACGCGCTGACGTCGTACAGCCAGCGCCTCGCCCAGGGCGAAGAAGTCTGACCACATCGCCGACGCTGGCGGTATAGACTCGTTCTGTTGTGACGAACCTGCTCGACCTCCGACTTCTGTGCCCGGCCGCCTGATCAGGCGCGTCGGGATTTTCACAGTCGGAGCCGGTTTCGAGCACACCAGGGTCATCAACACCCTCCTGGCCTGAAGGGCCACTCGGAAGCCGCTGCTCGTGTCCCTTCCGAAACGTTCACACCACCCTTCGCCTCCAGGAGTACGACAAATGACCCGCAACAACTCGATGCCCATCGAGAAGTACCAGGCCTTCCCGGCCATCCCGATCCCTGATCGAACCTGGCCCGACGTGGCCGTCACCACCCCACCGCTGTGGTGCAGCGTCGACCTGCGCGACGGCAACCAGGCCCTCATCGAGCCCATGGACGCCGACCGCAAGACGATCATGTTCAACAAGCTCGTCGAGATCGGATTCACCGAGATCGAAGTGGGCTTCCCCGCCGCGTCGGACACCGACTTCGACTTCGTCCGCCAGATCATCACCGACGGCCTCATCCCCGATCACGTGACCATCCAGGTGCTCACCCAGGCTCGCGACGAGCTGATCGACCGCACCTACGAGTCGCTCCAAGGGGCCGACAACGCCATCGTCCACCTCTACAACTCCACCTCGACCGTGCAGCGGCGGGTGGTGTTCGGGCTCGACGAGGCCGGCATCACCGAGATCGCAGTGAACGGCGCTCAGCGATGCAAGGCCAACGAGGCCCACATGGGCGACACCACGATCCGCTACGAGTACTCGCCGGAGAGCTTCACCGGCACCGAGCTTCCTTTCGCCAAGCAGATCTGCGAGTCGGTGATGGACGTGTTCGAGCCGACGCCGGAGAACCCGCTGATCCTCAACCTGCCGGCCACGGTGGAGATGAGCACCGCCAACATCTATGGCGATCAGATCGAGTGGTTCCACCGCAATATCCGCGACCGCGAGTCGATCGTGCTGTCGCTCCACCCACACAACGATCGCGGCACCGCCGTGGCCGCCGCCGAGTTCGGCGTGATGGCCGGCGCCGACCGGGTGGAGGGCACACTGTTCGGCAACGGTGAGCGCACCGGCAACGTCGACGTGGTGACCCTGGCCCTCAACCTGTTCAGCCAGGGCGTTGACCCTGGCCTGGACCTCAGCAGGATCAACGAGTTGCGCCGAGTGGCCGAGCACTGCAACCAGCTGCCGGTGCACCCCCGTCACCCGTACGTCGGCGACCTCGTGTACACCGCCTTCTCCGGATCGCACCAGGATGCGATCAAGAAGGGGTTCGAGGCCATGGACCGCACTGGCCAAACGCTGTGGGAGGTGCCCTACCTGCCCATCGACCCCCAGGACGTCGGCCGCACCTACGAAGATGTGATCCGGGTCAACTCCCAGTCGGGCAAGGGCGGCGTGGCCTACCTGTTGAAGACCGACCAGGAGCTGGATCTCCCCCGCCGGCTGCAGATCGAGTTCACCCGCGTGGTGCAGGAGATCACCGACACCACCGGCAAGGAGATCACAGGTCAACAGATCTGGGACGTGTTCCGCAGCCACTACCTCACGCCATCGAAGCCCTACGAGCTTGTCTCGTTCTCCACCACCCACAACGCCGCCGGCGCCGACCGCACCGTGGTCGAGGCGTCGGTCCGGGCCGACGGTGAGGAGATCACCCTCAGCGGTGAGGGCGGCGGCGCCATCGAAGCCTTCGTCGAGGCGATGCGCACCGAGCGCGGTATCGACCTGCGGGTGCTCGACTACCACGAGCACGCCATCGGCGCAGGGGCCGACGCCAAGGCGGTGAGCTACATGGAACTCATGGTCGACGGTCGCGAGCTGTGGGGCGTCGGAATCCACTCCGACATCGCCACCGCCTCTCTCCGGGCCGTGATCTCCGGTGTGAACCGGGCCCACGAGTAGGCCCGGTCCACCTCTGGCGCCGTCAGGCCCCGTCGGGACGGATGATCTCCGTGCCGGGCTGGTACGCGGCCCAGGCGAACCAGAACGTGTCGATGTGGGCCACCGACTGGAGCCGCTCGCCCACGCGCGGCCCGTCGGTGGCCTGCCCGAGAACGTTCCACATCGAGCCAGTCTCACCGTCGACGAAACCGTCGCCGTCAGCGGTGAAGGTCAGCGCCGTGCCATCGGCTGCCACCGGCCGGAACACGCCACTCTGGCCGACGTCACGGCCCTCGGCGATCGACGGGTCGTCGAGCGCTGAGGCCAGACCCGGCTTGAACAGCACCACCGCATCCTCGCCACCGACTGTCACGGGGATCACCGGGGTGTTGGCGAGATCGTCGAAGCGGACAGCCTTCGGGGTGTCGTCGTCGGCGATGCCGACGATCCGAGCCTTGGCCAGGAGCGTGCGGTCGATCTCCCCGACGAAGAACTGCCCGAAGGGGTCGAGGCCCTCGAAGTCGTAGCCGGCGTAGGGGTTCGATCCGTAGAGGTTCTGGTATTGCGGCGGGGCGCTCAAGTCTCTGGTGAGCACCTGGCCGTCGGGATTGGCGGCCTTCCAGTCGCCGTAGCTCACCGTCTGGGTGGGGATGATCGTCAGCTCTGCGCCGGCGAGGTGCCCCACGAGGCCGGTGCCGGTGAAGTGAGACCAGAGCGTGTCGGTCTGGCGGTCGTACATCACCAGGGCCGACTGGTAGAGCTCGCCCGACGTACCGAAGTCGAGCAGATAGTCCTCGAACCGGCGATCGAACGACAGCGCTGAGTTGCACAGCGGGCAGTAGGTGACCGTGACCGGGACGCCCCCGATCTCGGTGTTCACGATCTCGTGCCAGATCATCAGCTGGACCGGGAAGGCGCGAGCGTCGCCATCGACGTCGACGGCAATCACGGCCTCGTTGTCGGCGATGTCGTAGTCGATCTCGGCGAAGGGGGCGAAGGTCGGCTTGTCGATCGGGAAGATCCCGTCAGGCGGCTGGCCCCCCGATCGGATCAGCGTCGGTTCGACGACCGGCGGCGGGAACGACGGATGGAGACGATCACCCCGCAGGGCCGACTGCTGGACCGGCACGTTGTAGTCCAGCCCGGCGTAGTCGAAGTCGGGGTCCGGAACGCCGTCGCCGGCCGACCGGATCAGCTCCTCGGTTTCATCCGCAGCGTCCGCCGCCTCGCCGCCGTCTGCCTCGCCGGATGCGTCGGCCTCCGACGCATCCGCGTCGGTTCCGGCGCCAGTCCCGCTGGCATCGTCGTCGTCACTGCTGGCACAGCCGGCGAGGATCAGTGACAGGGCGAGGAGGGCTCCGACGAGCTTGCGGTGACGCATGTCTCACCAACCCGGCCGCGACGACGGATCTTCCCGTCAGCCCCCGACCGGCCGATGGGTGCGACCCTCGATCTCGGTGAAGAACTGGCCAACGGCCTTCTGGATGCCGTACGACCACGTGGGGTACGGATGGGCGGTGAGGGCGACTCGACCGACGAAGGTCTTGAGCGCGAGGGCGAGTGTGAGCTCGCCCAGCATCTCACCGGCCCGCGGCGCAACGATGGACGCACCGACGAGGTGACCACCCCCGAGATGACCGATCACGGGCTTCGGCGCCGCGATCAGCTTGATGAAGCCATCCGTGCGGTCGGCGGCAATCGCCCGGTCGTGCTCGTCGAGTGGCAGCTCCACCACCCGCGCCTTCGGCCACCGCAACGCAGCGTCGGCCTCGGTGGCGCCCACCGAGGCCACCTCGGGATCGGTGAAGGTGACACGTGGGATCCGATCGGCCACGAACCGCGTGCGGCCCAGCCGTCGCAGGCTGTTGCCAGCCGCGATCCGACCCATCTGGTCGGCGGCGTGGGTGAGCTGGACGCGACCGGTGATGTCTCCGGCGGCATAGGTCCTGGCCATCGTGGTCTTCAGATCGTCGCTCGTGGCCACGTAGCCCCGTTCATCGAGGTCGAGCCCAGCCGCGGACAGGCCGGAGCGATCAGCGTTGGAGCGGCGGCCCGTCGCCACCAACACCTGCTCGGCTGCGACCAGCGACCCGTCATCCAGGTGCAGCACTGCGCCATCCGTGCGCCGCTCCACCCGCTCCACAGCCACCCCGGTGCGAACCGTGACCCCAGCCGCATCGAGGGCTCGGGCGACGACGCCCGACGATGCCGGCTCCTCGCTGGCCAGCAGCCGCGGGGCCATCTCGATGAGCGTCACCTCGACGCCGAGGAGGGCAAGGGCTTGGCTCAGTTCACAGCCGATCGCACCACCGCCGATCACCGCCAACGACGTCGGGGCCTGACCGAGCGACCAGAACGAGTCGCTCGTCAGCGGCTCGACCGCGTCGAGGCCGGGAATGGGCGGGACAGCCGGTCGGCTTCCGATGGCCACCACCACGCCACCAGCCTCCACGGCGGTACTGCCGGCGCGGAGGCGACCGGGCCCGGTGATCTCGCCGACCTCGTCGATCACCTCGATCCCCTCAGCCCGGAGCACGTCGGCGGTCTCGGAGGAGGCAATGCGGTCCACCACCGATCGCACGCGGCCGAACGCCTCGCCGAACGACGCGCCGACCCGCGCCGCCTCGATCAACGTCTTCGACGGGACGCAGCCAGTGAAGGTGCAGTCACCACCGATCGGCCCGGCGTTGACCATCAGCGCCGAGGCGCCTCGTCGGCGGGCCTCGCGCACCGCGGCCAGGCCGGCCGCTCCCCCACCCAAGACGGCCAGATCGACGTGTCGCGTGCTCACGCAGATCCGAACCCGTGCGTTTCGCGCTGGCTTCCCACTCCCGTGTACTTCGACATCGCCCGGGTGAACCGCCCTTCCCACCAGTTGGGGTCGCGGGCGTGGGCGTGAAAGTGGCCCGGAACCTGACGCATCGTGGTGTCGAACCGCCAGTTGCCTGGGCCGAACCGCTCATCGGCGGCGGCGGCCAACTCGGCGAGCAGCCGCTCCCGCACGTCGTCGGGCACCGTCGACCCGTGCCCCCACCACACCACCATCGGCACCGAACACACCTCACAGTCGGCGACCCACCCGTCTGCGCTCGTGGTGTACCAGTGGGTGAAGCGATCAGCCCGACACAGCTCGCACTCGGGGTCGATCGGCGGGAACGGGCGCTCCGTCTTGCCGGTGGGGTCGGCCTCGGACACCGGCCTCAGATGCTGTCGAGAGCGGCTCGGAACTCGGCAACGAAGCTGATCGCCTCGTCGATCGAGCCGCCGTCGAGCATGCGCCGGATGATGGCGGACGCAACCACCACCCCGTCGGCCACCTGGCACACCTCAGCCGCCTGTTCAGGTGTCGACACCCCGACCCCGATGATCACCGGCTTGTCGGTGACCTCCTTCAGACGACGGGCCATCTCCAAGGCGCTGGCAGCCAACTCGGCCCGCTCACCGGTCACTCCGACGAGGCCCACGCCGTACACGAAGCCACGGGTGCGCTCGGCGATCCGGGGCAGACGTTCGTCGGGGGCCGTTGGTGCGGCCAGGAGAACGGTCTCGATGCCGACCTCGTCTGCAACGGCTGCCCAGTCATCAGCCTCTTCGAGGGGCAGGTCGGGCAGGATGGCGCCGCTGATACCGGCCTCCCGCAGCGACCGGGCGTACCGCTCGTGGCCCATCCGAAACGCGATGTTGTAGTAGGTCATCGCGATCATGGGGATGCCGGGGTTGACCTTCGCCACCTCGCCGAGCACCGACATCGGATTCGATCCGCCGTCGAGGGCGATCGTGGAGGCCTCCTGAACCGTCGGGCCGTCCATCACCGGATCGCTGAACGGAATACCGATCTCGAGCCCGTCGGCGCCGACCGCAGCGAAGCCCTCGATCAGCTGGGGCCAATCGCCGACCGGGAACCCACCAGTGACGTACGGCAACAGAAGCTTGCGGCCCTCGCTGCGCCGGGCCCGCAGGTGCTCCTCCACCGATGGCACGTCTCGTTCGGGAGTGGGATCGGTCATCGTGGTCACAGTCGCACCGTCTTGAGGGCTTCGGGATCGCCGTCGAGGATGCCCTGCACCTGGGCGACGTCTTTGTCGCCCCGGCCAGACATGTTCAACAGCACAGTCTTGCCCGCCAGCTGCTCCTTGGCCCGCACCATCCAGGCGAGACCGTGGGCCGGCTCGAGGGCCGGGATGATGCCCTCGGTGCGGCTCAGGAGTTGGAAGGCGTCGAGCACTTCGGCGTCGGTCACGGTCTCATAGCGAGCCCGGCCAATGTCGGCGAGGTGGGCGTGCTCGGGGCCGACGCCTGGGTAGTCAAGCCCAGCCGACACCGACTGGGCCTCCTCCACCTGGCCGTACTCGTCCTGCATCAGGAACGACTTCGATCCATGAACCACCCCTGGTACCTGGTGGGTGACGGCGGCACCGCCGGCCGGTTCGACACCAACGAGCTCAGCGTCGGTGTCGGCGAACCCGCTGAAGATGCCGGCCGCATTGGAGCCACCCCCCACACAAGCCACCACCACGTCGGGATCGCCTCCGGTGAGCTCGCGGCACTGCTCGTACGCCTCGGTGCCGATCACGCGGTGGAACTCGCGCACCATCCAGGGATACGGGTGCGGGCCCATGACCGAGCCGAGGCAGTAGTACGTCGACTCGACCGTGGCCACCCAGTCGCGCATGGCCTCGTTCACGGCGTCTTTCAGGGTGCGGCTGCCCGACAGCGCTGGCCGCACCTCAGCGCCCAGCAGCCGCATCCGGAACACGTTGAGGGCTTGGCGGGAGATGTCGACCTCGCCCATGTACACCACACAGTCGAGCCCGAAGTAGGCGGCGGCTGTTGCCGTGGCCACGCCGTGTTGGCCGGCTCCGGTCTCGGCGACGATCCGGCTCTTGCCCATCCGGCGGGCAAGGAGCGTCTGGCCGAGCACGTTGTTGATCTTGTGGCTACCGGTGTGGTTCAGATCCTCCCGCTTGAGCAGCACCCGGAAGCCGAGCTCCTCAGAGAGGTTGGGGCACTCACTCAGCGCCGAGGGCCGTCCGGCGTAGGTGTGGAGGAGCTCCTCGAACTCGGAGCGGAAGGCTTGATCACCCCACGCTTCCCGAAAGGCCTCGTCGAGCTCAGCGCAGGCCGGCACGAGGGTTTCCGGAACGTAGCGGCCACCGAAGCGACCGAAGCGCCCAGTCGTGTCGGGCTCACCCATCACGGACGGTGTCGATGATGGAACGGAGTCGGTCAGCGCCATGTCGAATCTTCTTCCCAGTTGAACGGTTGGTCGTCGGAGCCGGGGCCTGTGGCGCCGGCGGCTCCCATGGTGGCGGCTCCGGAGGGGCCCATGCCGGATCGGCCGACCGACCCGACCCGTTCGGCAGCGGCTCGGGCCGCCGCAATGAACTGGCGGACCTTGGCGGGATCCTTCCTACCGGGGGCGGCCTCGACGCCGCTGGCCACGTCGACACCCCAGGGGGCGACCGTGGCGATGGCGTCGGCCACGTTGGTGGGGTCGAGCCCGCCTGCCAGGAGGAAGGGGCGATTGAGGGGCGCCTGCTCGAGCACAGCCCAGTCGAACACCTTGCCGCTCCCGGGGGTGACCGAATCGATCAGCAGGTGATCGGCGCCGTAGCTCTCGTGATCGGCGAGGGCAGGATCGGTGGCGGAGAACGCCTTGATCACGACCGGCACCCGCTCGGCCACCCACCGGCAGTCTTCGGGGCGCTCACGGCCGTGCAGCTGAACGGCGCCGAGGCCGAGCGTGTTGGCGGCGTCGACCACCCGCTCCTTGCTCTCGTCGCGGAACACCCCGACAGACAACACGTCGGGTGGGAGCCGGCGGGCAATGTCGGAGGCCGCAGCGCGAGTGATCCGTCGAGACGAGGCGGCGAAGATCATGCCGACAGCGTCGGCCCCGAGGCCGGCGGCCAGCAGGGCATCCTCCACCGTGGTCACGCCGCAGATCTTCACGAACACACGTCGCACCGTAGCGGCCCGGCACGGCCGGCGGCGCCGATATAGAGCCTGGACAGCGGCTGGCCCCGGCCGTCGAGGACCGGCTCGGCCTGCTCGGCTACGGAATAGCCCGCAAGGCCGCCACGGCGGCGGCTGGATCACCCGATCGCATCAGCGACTCACCAACGAGCACCCCGTGATACCCCGCGGCTCGCAGCGGCGCGGCGTCGTCCGGCCCGCCAACACCGGATTCGGCCACCCGCACCACGTGCGCTGGCAGGAGCTTGCCCACCCGCACTGCTCGCTCGGTGTCGACCTCGAACGTCTTCAGGTCGCGTTGGTTGACCCCGACCATCGAGGCCCCGACGGCCATCGCCCGACCCACCTCGGCCTCATCGTGAGTTTCCACCAACACGTCGAGCCCCAGCTCAACGGCGAGGTCGTGGAAGTCGGCGAGTTCCATGTCGTCGAGGGCAGCCACGATCAACAGCACCGCATCGGCGCCCAGAAGGCGGGCGTCGCACACATCGAGCGGCGAGACGGTGAAGTCCTTGCGAAGGGCCGGCAGGGCCGTGGCCCCTCGGGCCATCGCCAGGTCGCCATCGTGGGCGCCGAAGTGGTCGACGTCGGTGAGCACCGACAGGCAGGTCGCACCGCCGGCCTCGTAGGCCTCGGCCCACGATCCGGGGTCGACCTCGGCGTTGATCGCCCCTTTCGACGGTGACCGGCGCTTGATCTCGCTGATCACCGCCAGCCCCTCGGCATCGCGAAGTGCGGCCGTGAACCCCCGGGTTGGTGGGGCCTGGCGCGCCTGGTCGATCAACGCGTCGAGCGAGCGGGAGTCGGCAGCGGCTGTCCGCCGATGGGCGGCCACGATCTTGTCCAGGTAGGTCGCCATGATGAGCCTTCCTGACGCTACCGCATCCAGAGGCCAGGCATCACCCCGTCATAACATCGCTCCCCTACGCTGGCGCGTCGTGACGAGCGTTGTAGTGGTCGAAGACGAGCACGACATCGGCGACCTTCTCGCCCTGTACCTGGAGCGGGAAGGCTGGAAGGTCCATCTGGCCGCCGACGGCGTGGAAGGGCTCGACGTGATCCGCGCCCGCCAACCCGACTTCGTGGTGCTCGACATCGGCCTACCCGGGATGGACGGCCTCGAGGTGTGCCGCCAACTGCGGCAGTACTCGAACGTGCCCGTGCTGTTCCTGACTGCCCGCGACGACGAGGTCGACCGGATCCTCGGCCTCGAAATCGGTGGCGACGACTACGTGACGAAGCCCTTCTCCCCCCGCGAGGTCGTGGCCCGCATCAAGGCGGTGCTCCGGCGGGGCCGCACTGAACCCGAACTGCCATCGACCGTGACCTTCGGCCCGATCGTGGTCGACCTCGACCGCCGGGAAGTGCGCGCCAACGACACCGTGGTCTCGCTCGCCACCCAGGAGTTCGCGCTCCTCGAGCAGTTCTGCCGCCATCAGGGCGTTGTGCTCAGCCGCCAGCAGCTCCTCGACCTGGCCTGGGGCGAGGACTGGATCGGCGACCCGCGTACCGTGGATGTGCACGTTCGCCAGCTGCGCCGCAAGCTCGGAACCGATCTCCCCCTCGTCACCGCCCGTGGCTTCGGGTATCGGCTCGGATGACCATGCAACGGCGGCTGACGCTCGCCTTCGTCGGCATCGCCCTGGCGGCCGTGGTGCTCGTTGGCGCCGGCGTGCTCGCCCTGGCCCAGGTCGGCGCCCAGGCCAGCACCGAGCGCTCGGTGAAGGACCGCCTGGAGGCGCTCGCCGAGTTGTTCGACGAGCCGGGCTCGGTCGGCAACTTGCGCTCGCTCGAACGGCTCCGGGTGTCGTTCGGGCTGCGAGAGCTCGACTTCGCCTTCGTGAGTGCGGATGGCTCCGTCCGCCCGTTCACCGTCGAGGAGCGGGGCGACAGCGACCGCCGACGGGTGCCCGGATCGTTCACCATCGACGACAAGGCACGGATCACCCTCGACGACGACGAGCTGGACTCGTTCGAGGCCGCCGAACCGACGATCGTCGATCGCCGCGACGAGGACGGGGTGCTCGGCATCCAGCGCCTCGAGTTCACCGCTCGACCGGGCCAACAGCAGATCAGTGACGATGCGCTGGCAATCATCATCCGTCAGCCGGTGCAGACCTTCGCCCCCGAAGCCAGGGCCTGGTTCGGGGTCTCGAGCCTCGCCGTGCTCATCGGGGCCGCCATCGCCGGCGCCATCCTGGCCAGGCGTCTCAGCCGACCGATCAAGGAGATCGAGCAGGCAACAGCGTCGATCGCCTCCGGCGACTTCGAGGTACGCGTCGACGACGATGCCGGCGGCGAGGTGGGCGACCTGGCACGCTCGGTCAATCAGATGGCAGCCGACCTGCTTCGCTCGAAGGCCCTCGATCAGCAGTTCCTCATGTCGGTGTCGCACGACCTGCGCACGCCGCTCACGGTGATCGCCGGCTACGCCGAAGCGCTCCAGGACGGAGCCGCCCGCAACACCGGCGAGACCGGTCGCATCATCAAGCACCATGCCGACCGGCTCGAACGCCTGGTTGGCGACCTGCTCGACCTGGCCAAGCTCGACGCCAACCGCTTCACGCTCCACCCGGAGCAGATCGACCTCGGCGTCCACGTGGCTCGCGCCGTGGCCGGGCACCAGCCGGAGGCTCAGCGCCACAGCCTGCGGGTGAACACCGACACCGCACCCGATGTGATCGTCGACGCCGATCCCCATCGACTGGCGCAAGTGGTGGGCAACGTGATGTCGAACGCCATCACCTTCGCTCGCGCCGAGATCGCGGTCAGGGTGGACGCCACCTCGACCGAAGCGATTGTCGAGATCAGCGATGACGGCCCCGGCATCGCTCCCGATGACCTGCCGCACGTGTTCGAACGGCTCTACGTGGCCAGCTCTCAGCCGGACCGAGCGGAGAACTCCTCCGGGCTCGGCCTGGCGATCGTGCGCGAACTGATGACGGCGATGGGCGGATCGGTGAGCGCCCGCTCGGAGCTCGGTGTCGGCACCACGATGGTGCTGCGGCTCCCCCGGCGGCCGCCGAAGGCGGCCCCGCCTCAGCCGATGGGGAGCGAAACGGCCTCCACGGCCGCCTCCGACCCAGCGATGGCCAGCGGACCGGGCGCCGGAGCGCTGCGCTTGAGGTAGGCGAGCGCCACGGGGCCGACCGCCGAGGTGCCGGCGACGCTGGTGACCGTGCCGACCTCAGCCCCATCAGAGACAAGGGCATCTCCCGGAGCGACGGCGACGCCAGCCGCCATGGTGATGCCCCACAGCCGGGTGGGGGTGTTGGAGCCCCGAGAGTCCACCCGGGCCACGAGCTCCTGGCCCACGTAACAGCCCTTGGTGAAGTCGACCGACGCGTCGACGACCCCTGCCGCGGCTGGGATCGTGGCGTCGTCGAGTTCGGCGCCCATGCGCGGTACGCCGTTGCGGATGCGCAGACCGTCGAACTCATCGTCAGTGGCCACCGGCAGCGACACCGGTGCCTCACCCGACCAGCCGAGAACGTCGTACCCGGGGTGGGTCGGCCACGGGGCGGCGGCGACCACGGCGTCGGGCGGCACGTCGATGCCGAGCACATCGGGCCCGGCGCCTGCCCCCGACCCAGCACCACGAACCGACAGCGCTGGCATTGCCTGCTGCTCGATCGTGCAGTCGACCCGGAGTTTGAAGCGCTCGAGGCGGGCCTGGGCGACCTCGCCCCACCCCGCGTCGACATCGAGCCAGTAGGTGGCGTCGGCCACCTTGGTGATGCGCATGTAGGCGTCGACCTTGCCCTGGGGCTGCAGCACCAGCGTGGCCCGCGACTCCCCGAGGGAGAGGCCGTTCACGTCCTGGCTGATCTGGCCCTGCAGGTACTCGGCCGCATCGGGCCCTGACACCACGAGCACATCCCGTGTTCCGAGATGCACCGCGGCTGACGACTCGAACGCCTCGACGGCGGGGCTGGGTTCCATGTCCATCAGTATGCCCACGGGCAGAGACACCCGGTTGAGCCGCGATGGGTCGTCCACGGGATACACCAAGAGAACACATGCTGTTCCCGACCGCGACGTTCGCCGCATACTTCGCGGTGGTCTTCACGCTGCATGTGAGCCTGCGCGCTCACGTCCGGTGGTGGAAGGCCACGATGCTCGGTGCCTCCTACGTGTTCTACGGATGGTGGGACTGGCGCTTCTGTGGCTTGCTCGCGCTCGTCACCGCCGTCAGCTGGGCCGCCGGCCGATTGATGGCCGACCGTCACCGGCGCTGGGTGTTGGCCACGGCCGTGGCGATCGACCTCGGGGTGCTCGCCGGGTTCAAGTACTACGGCTTCTTCGTGGAGAGCCTCGGCCAGACGCTCGGGCCTGCCCTCACGCCGCCACTCGTCGAGCTGGTGCTCCCCGTCGGCGTGTCGTTCTACGTGTTCCAGGCCATCAGCTACGTGGTGGATGTGCACCGCCGCGAGATCAGGCCTCGGCCGCTGGGCGACGTGGCCCTCTACCTGGCGTTCTTCCCCCAGTTGGTGGCCGGGCCGATCGTACGGGCGAGCGAGTTCCTGCCTCAGCTGAGCCGGTTCGGGCGCCCCGCAGCCGACGGCGCGCTCCCCCCGATCGAGGTGAGCCAGGCGGCATGGCTGATCGGGCGAGGTCTGTTCAAGAAGGTGGTGATCGCCTCCTACCTGGCCGAACACGTGGTCGACCCGGTGTATGCCGCCCCCGGGGCCGCCACCCGCACCGAGGCGATCCTCGCCTTCTACGGCTACGCGATTCAGATCTACGCCGACTTCAGCGGCTACACCGACATGGCCATCGGCATCGCCCTACTGCTCGGCTTCCGCTTCCCGACCAACTTCGACCAGCCCTACCGGGCCACCTCGCTCCAGGACTTCTGGCGACGCTGGCACATGACACTGTCGCGCTGGCTGCGCGACTACCTCTACGTGCCTCTGGGCGGAAATCGTCGAGGGGCCATCTTCACCTACCGCAACCTGATGATCACGATGGTGCTCGGCGGGCTCTGGCATGGCGCGGCCTGGAACTTCGTGCTGTGGGGCCTCCTCCACGGCGGCTATCTGGCCATCGAGCGGGCCTGGACCCGCCTCCGATCAACCGACTCCACCAGCGGCGCCGGCACCGCATCGGGGTTCCCGGTGCGGCAGTGGCTGATCACGCTCCACCTGGTCGCGATCGCCTGGGTGCCGTTCCGGGCCGAGACCCTGGACGGGGCTCGCACGGTGGCCTGGCGCCTCGTGACGGCGCCGTGGGGCGATGCGCCCTCTGCGCTCGCCGTGGCCGTGATCGCCGGTGCCTTCGCCACCCAGGTGCTTCCAGCCGACCTGGGTTCGCGCCTCCAGCTGATCTACGCTCGAATCGATCCCGCCCTCCAGAGCCTGGCCTTCGGCCTCTGGCTCTTCGTCGTGACGACGCTCGGCCCCGATGGGGTTGCGCCGTTCATCTACTTCCAGTTCTGATGCCGACTCGTCCTGCCGCCCGGCGGGCGCCAACCGCCCGCCGCTCCGAACCCACCTCTCCTGGCCGCCTCGACGGCAAACGCGCCCTGTGGCACGTGCTCTTGGCGCTCGGGATCGGGGCAAGCCTCACCACCGCCGACCTCGTCGCGGCCACCGAGCGCCTGCCCTACGGCGAGCGCCGCGACGCGCTCGTTGCGCTGAGCAGCTCGGTCGATGGCGCCGCCGACACGATCGGGCTCGGCCGCGCCGGCGACGCCGCCGATGAGATCCTCGGCCGATCCGGGCCCGGCTCGGCCCCCCGGCGGGTGGATCCAACCCTGCAACCGGGCTCCACAGCACCCGCGGGCCCCGAGATCACCGTTGGCGCCGCCACCACGACCACCGATGGCGCCACGCTGCGATCCAGCGTGTCCGCCGAGGCCGCCACCGAGGGCACGGGCGCCGATGCAGGCAACCACACAGGCGATGCGGGGGCGGCCACCGGTGTGGCCGGCAGCGGCGCTCCTGGCCGCGCTGGCGACCGGGTGGCCCCGGTCGGGCCGACGGCTGCGCCGATCCGGCGCGTCACCAACGCCGAACCACTCCGGCTGTGGGCGGGCGGCGATTCGCTCGGCGAGTACGTCGGCAACCAGCTTCTCGCCCCCGTTGGCGACCCCGAGCTCACCGCCGTGCAGCTGTCGTTCCACATCTCGACGGGCTTGGCCCGGCCCGACTACTTCGACTGGCAGGCCGAGATCGCCGCCGTGATGGCGGGGCCCGAGCCGCCCGAGGCGCTGATGTTCATGGTCGGTGGCAACGACGACCAGAACATGGCAACGCCCGACGGCGTGGTGACCATCGGGACCGACGAGTGGTTCGCCGAGTACCAGCGCCGCGTTGCGCTGTTCATGGACACGACAGCCACCGGCGACAGCCACCTGTACTGGCTCGGTCTCCCGCCGATGCGCGACGAGCGTCGGGAGGAGATCTCCGCTGACATCAACACTGCCGTGGCCGACGCCGCCGCGGCTCGGCCGTGGGTGACGTTCGTGGATCTGGTCCCCCTCTTCGCCGGACCCGAGGGCGGCTACAGCACCCAGCTCCCCGACGATGACGGCAACCCTGTCACCGCTCGGGCCAACGACGGCGTGCACATCACCTACGCCGGCAGCGAGTGGGTGAGCGAACGGATCTGGGCCACGATCTCCCGGCGATGGGGGCTCACCTCGTGGGGGCTCGACGCCGAGCCAGGCATCGACCTCCCGCCCACTGTCGACGCAGCCGCCGAGCCCGGCGGCTGACCGAGCTCAGAGCGCCAGCACGGCCCCCGCGTCACGACGGGTGGCCGTGAGCCGGCGGGCCGGACCCACCGCGGCAAGCAGGGCCTTCGCCTTGTTCCAGCACTCCTTGTCCTCGAGTTCGGGAACGCTGTCGGCCACCACGCCGGCCCCGGCCTGCACCGAGGCCCGTCCATTGGCGCAGAACATGGTGCGGATCGTGATCGCGGTGTCGAGATTGCCGGAGAAGTCGAGGTAGCCGACAACGCCGGCGTAGGGGCCCCGCTTGATGGGTTCGAGTTCGTCGATGATCTCCATGGCCCGAACCTTGGGTGCGCCCGACACGGTGCCGGCAGGCATCGTGGCCCGGAGCACGTCGATCACGCTCTGGCCATCGGCGATGGCTCCCGAGACCTGCGAGGTGAGGTGCATCACGTGGCTGTAGCGCTCGAGCACCATCATCTCGTCGATCTGGAGCGAGCCGTAGCGCACCACTCGACCGAGGTCGTTGCGGGCGAGGTCGACGAGCATCACGTGCTCCGCCCGCTCCTTCGGATCCTCGGCCAGCTCGGCCGCCATCAGTCGATCGTGCTCGTCGGTGCGGCCCCGGCGGCGAGTGCCGGCGATCGGGCGCGACACCACAGTGCCGTCGTTCACTTGCACCAGCGGCTCGGGCGAGCAGCCGACGAGGGTGGGCCCGTCACCTCGCAGGAAGTACATGTACGGGCTGGGGTTGATCTGACGGAGCACCCGATACACGTCGAAGGGATCGGCCTCCAGCTCGAACTCGAACCGCTTGGCCAGTACCACCTGGAAGATGTCGCCCGCCCGGATGTACTCCTTCGCCACCTCCACGGCCCGCTGGTAGCCGTCGGAGCTCAGCGACGAGGCGACCGCGGGGAGATCGTGCTCGGTTGGCGGTTCGACGAACGGTTCGTTGATCGAACGGGCACCGTCGGCCGCCAGCGCATCGAGGCGGGTCACGGCGTCGTCGTAGGCGGCGTCGATCGTGGCGGCGTCCGCCCCCTCCGGCAGGAGCGCAACGGCGATCAGCGTCACCCGTTGCCGCCAGTGGTCGAACACGGCGAGCTCGCCGATCACGTCGAGGCGAGCGTCGGGGAACCCGGTGCTGTCGGGCGGGGTGTCGGGCAGGTGCTCCACCTCGCGAACCACGTCATAGCCGAGGTACCCCACCAGCCCGGCGGTGAGCGGCGGCAGGTCATCGAGCCGGGGCGAGCGGTAGCGCTCCAGCAGCGCCTCGACCGTGGCGAGGATCCCCTGGTCGAGTGGCAGGTCCGTGTCGGGCAACCAGCCCTGGATCTCCACCGAGGAGCCGTGGGCAACGAGCGTGGCGTGAGGGCGGCGGCCGATGAAGCTGAACCGGCTCCACCGCTCGCCGTTGTCGACCGATTCGAGCGCGAAGCCGTTCTCGTCACCGACGCAGCGAAGGAAGGCCGCAACCGGGGTGGCCATGTCGGCCAGGAGTTGGCGATGGACGGGCACCGCCCGGTACTCGCGGGCGAGCGCCCGGAACTCGTCACGACTGGTGGTCATCGTTCGATCTCCGCAGCGTCGGTGGCGGCAGGTGCGCCGAAGTCATTGAAGAAACAGCTGTAGGCGCCGGTGTGGCAGGCGCCGCCCCCGGTCTGGATGACCTCGAACAGCAGCACGTCGCCGTCACAGTCGTACGAGGCTCGCTGTACCAGCTGCACGTCGCCCGAGGTCTCGCCCTTGCGCCAGATCTCCGACCGTGAGCGGCTCCAGTAGACCATGCGGCCCTCGGCGAAGGTGAGGGCGAGCGTCTCGGCCGTCATCCACGCCATCATGAGCACCGAACGCGTCTCGATGTCCTGCACGATGGCCGGCACCAGCCCCTGATCGTTGTAGCGGATCTCGGCGAGCTGGGTTGCGGTCGGTTCGATGGCGATGCCTGACGACATGGGGATCGAGCCTACCGCCGGCCTCGTAGCGGCCTCAGCCGGTTTACGCGCGCCCGGCCGGTCGGTCGCAGCGGGCCAGCCCGGATCCGGATCTACAGGTAGAGGCCGGTGTGCGAGGCGTCGAGCCGCTTGGCGGCCACCGCGTGAATGTCGCGCTCGCGCAAGATGATGTAGTCGCGACCGCCCACCTCGACCTCGTAGCGATCCTCCGGGTTGAACAGCACCCGGTCGTCGAGCTCCATCGTCCGTACGCTCGGCCCGGTACCCACGACCTGGGCCCACGCCAGCCGCTTGCCGACCTGGGCGGTGGCCGGGATCAGGATGCCCCCTGACGACTTCCGCTCACCGTCGGGACCTTCGAGCTGGACGAGGATGCGGTCATTGAGCATCTTGATCGGCAGCCTTTCGTCGCTGGACCCGACCGGGGACTCATCGCTCGACACGAGCACAAACGCTAGCGTCTCGCCCCATGAGCCACGACATGGCAGATGTGATCCACGAACCGGTGCGGCTGGCGACCGGCGACGGCGAGGATCTCCAGGCTGAGTGGGCGATTCCCCCCGACCCAACGGCCGTGATCGTGATGTGTCACCCCCATCCGCTCTACGGCGGCTCGATGGACGCCCATGTGGTGACGGCGGTGTTCAGGGCTCTGCCGCGCGCCGGAGTGGCCGTGCTGCGGTTCAACTTCCGCGGTGCTGGGTCGTCGACGGGCTCTCACGGCGAGGGCCGGGCCGAGCGGGCCGACGTGGTGGCAGCGATCGAGGCGGCCGGCGCTCGGTTCCCCGGGCTCCCACTCGTGATCGGCGGGTACTCGTTCGGGGCCGAGGTCGCGCTCACCGTCGACCATCCGTCGATCGCCGCCTGGGCGCTCGTGGCACCACCGCTCGCCATCGTGGACGCCGCCGACCGGGTGGCGCTCACCGATCCCCGCCCGAAACGGCTGATCGTGGCCGCCCACGACCAGTTCGCCAGCCCCGCAGAGGTGGCGACGAGAACCGCCGAGGCCGTGAACACCTCAATCACCGAGGTGCCAGGCGCCGATCACTTCTTCGCGGTCGGTCTCGACACGATCGTGGCCGAGGTCACAGCCGCTGTGGGGAATTGACGGCATCGGGTGACGCCGGGGCGCACGATGCTTTGTGACAATCCGGTGAGCGGGGAACGATTCTCGACCCTCGTACGTCTAACGGCTCAGATGGACGAAAGGTGGGAGTGAAGATGGCCAACCGCAAGGATGTGGCGCGAGCCTCACTACTGGCGACGCTCGGCGTGGCCGCCATGGCCCCCGTGGGCTTTGCCCTGGCGACCCGCAACGACGACGGAGCGCCGATCGGGGCGGCGAGTACCCCCGGTGAGCGGCAGGTTCCGGCCACCGAAGAGCTCCCGTTCGAAGAGATCGAGCAACGAGCCCTGGACGCCTTCTTCGGCGCCGGCTACGACGTGGCCCACGCCGAGACGCTGGCTGAGTACTGGGGCTGGCCGTCCGCCTATGACGCCAAGGTCACCAAGGGCAAGGTGCTCCTCGGGCTCATCGATTTCCCGCCGGCCGCCGACGACGCCGAGTTCGGCACCGTGCAGGACCGGGCCTTCGATGCCTATTTCAACGCCGGCTACGACTACGACCACGCAGTGGTGCTCGCCGAGTACTGGGGCTTCGACGATCCGGCCGACGCCAAGCTGATCAAGGGCAAGTTCCTGCTCGGGCTCATCGACTTCCCCGAGCCGGCGGACAACGTCGACATGGCCACCATCGAGGAGCAGGCCTACGACGCCTATTTCGAGGCCGGCTACGACTACGACCACGCGGTGGATCTCGCCGAGTTCTGGGGCTTCGAGGACCCGGCCGACGCCAAGTTCATCAAGGGCAAGGTGCTGCTCGGCCTGATCGACTTCCCACCCCCCGCCGACGTGCACGGTGACGACATCGACGACGGTGACCAGGGCGAGGACGGCGACGGGCAACTCTCGATCACCGACCAGGCCCTGAATGCCTACGTCGAGGCCGGCTTCACCTACGACGACGCCGTGTGGCTCGCTGACCTCTGGGGCTACGAGACGGCCTACGAGGCCAAGATCTCCAAGGGCAAGTACCTGCTCGGCCTGATCGAGTACCCCGAAATCGTGAACGAGCCCGGTGAGGGCAACGAGAACGACAACCCGCCGGTCGACGACAATCGCCCGATCGAGGAGCAGGCCCTCGACGCCTACTTCGAGTTCTACGATTACGACCATGCGGTGTGGCTGGCCGACTACTGGGGCTACGACTCGGTGTACGACGCCAAGGTCACCAAGGGCAAGTTCATGCTCGGCCTGATCGACTTCCCCGACCCCGCAGTGCCCGAGGAGGCCTTCCCCGGCGATGACGGCCGACCGATCGCCGATCAGGCTCTCGACGCCTTCTTCGGGAACGGCTACGACTACGACCACGCCGTGGCCCTTGCCGACTACTGGGGCTACGAGACGGCCTACGAGGCCAAGCTGATCAAGGGCAAGTTCCTCCTGGGTCTCATCGACTTCCCCGCCCCGGTCGCCTGACGCGTGGCACGACGGGTCGGCATCGAACTGGAGCTGCTGGCACCCCCGGGCTCGTCCCGGGCGGCGTTGGCGGCTGCGGTCGCCGACGAGATCGGCGGCGCCGTGACCCGGGGGTGGCACCATGACTCCGAGCCGTCGGCCCATCCCCAGTTCGCAACGTTCCGCCATCTCACCCCAGCGTTCGACGTGGCCGACGCCGCCGGTGAGCCATACCTTCGGATCGTCGACGACATCACGATCACCGACGATCTCGAACGGGGCGCCCCGAGCCCCGATGGCTGGCAGCGGATCATCTCCGACGACGCCCGCCTGCTCCACATGGTGGCCCACCACCTCCCGGTCACCGGGATCGACGGCAACGCAGTGGCCGCCGCCGCCGAGGTGATGGGGCTCACGTGGGGCGAGAAGGATGGCACGTTCCGCCTGGCCGGCCCGAACGACGCCGCCGTTGCGCTGATCACCGGCGTGCCCGGCGACCGCTGCCGGGTGGCGGAGTGCATCTCACCACCGCTCACGAATGGCGTCGATGAGTGGCTCGAACGCATCGTGGCCGTGGCCACCAAGCTCGGGTGCGCCGTGCCGGCCGAAGGCGCCACCCACGCCCACTACGACGCCGCTCCGTTCCGAACCCACGAGGCGCTCGCCCGCCTGGCCTGGGCGTTCAGCGATGGCGACATCGATCTGATCAGGACGCGGTTCGCCACCAACCCCCGATGCCGCCGGATCGGCGCGCTGCCCGCCGGGCTCGTGGAGCTGGTCGAGAGCGACGAGTACGACGCACTGTCGTGGGACGAGGTCGCCACACGTGTTCGCGGCGTAGAGGGCATCACCAAGTACGCCGATGTGAACGTGCTCCACCTGGTGGCCGAACGGCCGCGCACCGACACGGTCGAGTTCCGCATGCTGCCGTCTTCGCTCGACGTGACCGAGCTGCACCAACTGCGAGGCGACCTCGATCGCCTCGTGGATCACATCCTGAACGAACCCGGCGGCTGACGGTCGGCCTCAGCTCTCCGGCGGGCGCACGATGATGCCGGCGGCGGTCATCGCCTGCTTCGCCTCGGCCACGGTCGCCTCGCCGAAGTGGAAGATGCTGGCCGCCAGCACGGCGTCGGCCCCTCCCTCGGTCACGCCGTCAGCCAGGTGAGCCACGGAGCCGACACCGCCCGAGGCGATCACGGGCACGTCGACCGCACCGGTCACGGCCCGGTTCAGTTCATGGTCGAACCCGTCGCGGGTGCCGTCGCGATCCATCGAGGTGAGCAGAATCTCGCCAGCGCCCCGCTGCACCGCCTCGGTGGCCCAGGCCACCGCGTCGAGATCGGTGCCGGCGCGGCCGCCTCGTACGAACACCCGGAACCCGGAACCGAACCGAACCGGATCGTTGTCGTCGGCCGTGGTCCGCCGAGCATCGATCGCCACCACGCAACACTGGGCGCCGAACTCGGTTGAGATCTCGTTGATCAGATCAGGCCGGGCCACCGCCGCGGAGTTGACCGACACCTTGTCGGCCCCGGCCCGCAGCAGCGCCCGGGCATCGTCGACCGAGCGAATCCCGCCCCCGATGGTGAACGGGATGAACACCTGCTCGGCCACGGCGGTGGCCATGGCAACGGTGGTGTCGCGGTTCTCGTGCGAGGCGGTGATGTCGAGGAACACGAGCTCGTCGGCGCCCTGGACGTCGTAGCGGGCGGCGAGCTCGACTGGGTCGCCGGCGTCGCGGATGTCGACGAAGTTCACGCCCTTGACCACCCGGCCCTGATCGACGTCAAGGCATGGGATGACGCGGGTGACTCTCATGGCCGGGCCTCCGGTGCTCGGGTGGCCGCGATGGCGGCCGACAGGGTGAATGCCTGCTCGTAGAGGGCCCGACCCACGATCACCCCGGCCAGGCCCCGGCTGTCGTCAAGGCGCACCGCAGCCAGATCGGCGACGTGGTCGAGCGTGCCCACACCACCGGACGCCACCACGGTGAGTGGCGTTGCTGCCAGCAGGGCGCGGAGACCATCGACGTCGGGGCCCGACATCGTGCCGTCCCGGCCGATCTCGGTGACCACGAGCGCGTCCACGCCGGCATCGGCGAATCGGTGCGCCACCTCGGTGGTGGTCGTGCCGGTGCGTTCGGTCCAGCCGTGGGTGGCCACCTCGTCGCCGTGCGCATCGAGACCAACGGCCACGGCATGACCGGCCGCGGCCAGGCTGTCGACCAGCTCGGGCCGTTCGAGGGCCGCAGTTCCGATCACCACCCGCGCCACCCCGAGATCGAACAGCGCCTTGGCCGCATCCTCGGAACGCACCCCGCCGCCCACCTGGACGGGCACCGGCACGGCGGCACAGATCGCCTCGATCACCGGGCGGTTCGTCGGCTCACCGGATTTGGCTGCGTCGAGGTCGACCACGTGGAGCACAGCCGCCCCCTCGGCCACGAAGGCGTTGGCCTGGGCCACTGGATCGTTGTTGTAGATCGTCTCGCGGTCGTAGTCGCCCTGGTAGAGGCGCACGGCTTGCCCACCCCGAAGGTCGATGGCGGGGAAGACGGTGAACGTGTCGGCCGGAATGGCCGGTACGGCGTCGGTGGCGCTCACAGCAACCTCGCGAAGTTGGACAAGAGGGTGAAGCCGGCCCCGGCCGACTTCTCGGGGTGGAACTGGGTGGCCATCACGTTGTCACGGGCCACCGCGGCAACGATCTCGCCGCCGTAGTCGGTGGTGGCGATCACGTCGTCGGACGGCTCAGCGGCGAGGCTGTGCACGAAGTACAGCCACGACTCGTCGAGCCCGTCGAGCAGGGGGTGGGCGGGCTGGCGCACCGAGAGCTGGTTCCATTGCATCTGGGGTCGCTTGACACCGGGTGGGATCCAGCGGATCGTGCCGGGCAGGATGCCGAGGCCAGTGACCCCGGGGCTCTCCTCCGAGGCCTCGTAGAGCAGCTGCATTCCAACGCAGATCCCGATGAAGGGTCGGCCCGACGCAGCAGCCTTGCGGGCCTCCACATCGAGCCCGGTGTCGACGAGGGCGGCCATGCAGGCCCCGAAGGCCCCGACACCGGGCAGCACCACGCCGTCGGCCGCCGCGATCGTGGCCGGATCGGCGGTGAGGGCGACGTCGGCGCCGGTGCGCTCGAATCCCTTGTGGGCGGAGTGGAGGTTGCCGATGCCGTAGTCGAGGACGGCGATCTTGGGGCGGTCGGTCACAGCGTGCCCTTGGTGGACGGGATCCCGCCCGACTCCACTCGCACGGCGTCGCGCAGGCAGCGGGCCAGGCCCTTGAAGGTGGCCTCGATCACGTGGTGGGCGTTGCGCCCCGCGCGGCTGGTGACGTGCAGCGTGATGTTGGCGTTCGTGGCGAAGCTCTGGAGGGCGTGCTCGGCCATCGACGGTTCGAACGGGGGCGCCCCGAGCCCGATCGTGGACGGCATGTCGACATTCCAGGCAAAGAACGGCCGGCCCGAGAGGTCGAGCGCCACCTCGACCAGTGCCTCGTCGAGCGGGTAGAGCCCGGATGCGAAGCGGCGCACGCCGGCCTTGTCGCCGAGCGCCTCGGCGAACACCAGGCCGAGCACGATGGAGGTGTCCTCGATGGTGTGGTGGCCGTCGACCTCGAGGTCACCCTCGGTGTGCACCGTGAGGTCGAAACCGCCGTGGCGGCCCAGCTGATCGAGCATGTGGTCGAAGAACGGCAGCCCGGTGGCGATGTCGGTGCGGCCGGTGCCGTCGAGGTCGATGGCGACGTGCACCTTCGTCTCGGCGGTGGCTCGCGACAGGGTGGCCTGGCGGCCTGTGGGAGCGGATTCGGTCATCGTGGCCTCCTTCTCATCCGGCCTCGTGCGCCTCGGTGGAGCCGAGCACCTCGGCAAGTGCGGCGAGGAACCGGTCGTTGTCCTCCCGGGTGCCGATCGTCACCCGGAGGCAGCCGCCGAGGCGATCCCAGCCCGAGGTGTCCCGGACGAGCACTGACCGGTCAACCAAACCCTGCCACACCGCACGGCCGGCGTCGGGATCGGCACCGGGCCGGGGCCGGAACAGCACGAAGTTGGCGCCCGAGGGCCACACCTCGGCGCCGAGATCCACGAGGTGCTGGTGCACACGGCCTCGTTCCTCAACGATGCCGGCCACCCGCCGGTCCATGTCGTCGACGAACGTGAGCGCGGCCACGCCGGCCAGCTGCTTCACGGTGTCGAGGTGATACGGGAGCACCACCTTGTCGAGCTCCTCCACGAGCCAGGTGGGGCCCACCAGGTAGCCGAGGCGGGCCCCGGCCATCGCCCACGTCTTCGAGAAGGTGCGGGTCACCACGAGCGACCTCGACTCGTCGACGAGTTCGAGCGCACTCCATGGTGCGAACTGGCCGTAGGCCTCATCGACCACGAGCAGGCCACCGAGGGCCTCCACCTGTTCGAGGGCGTCTTCGATGGCCTCAGCGGTTTCCACCGTGCCCGACGGATTGTTGGGTGAGCAGAGGAAGGTGACTGCTGGCTGACCCTCGGAGATCACCCGACGCAGCTCGGAGGGCGGCACCGTGAAATCGTCCGCCCGCTCGCCCACGACGTTCGTGGCACCAGTGATGCGGGCGATGTGGCTGTGCATCGCATAGGTGGGCTCAAAGGTGGCCACCGTGCGGCCTGGACCGCCGTAGGCGAGCAGGATCGTCTGGAGTACCTCGTTGGAGCCGTTGGCGCAGAACACCCGGGCCGGGGTCGTGTCGTGCAGCCCGGCCAGCGCCGTGCGGAGCGAGCCAGCCCCTCGGTCGGGGTAGCGGTGCCAGGCCACGGCGCGCACGGCGTCGGCCACGGCCTCGCCGAACCCGGGCGGCGGTGGGCCGGGCGCCTCGTTGGTGTTGAGCCGGACGTCCACATCGATCTGGGGCGAGTGGTATCCGGCGAGGGTGGCGAGGTCGTCTCGTACCTGGGGGCGGCTCACGATGCTGCCTCCCCGAGTCGAAGCCGGATCGACTCGGCGTGCGCTGCGAGCCCCTCAGCGTCGGCCAGCGCGATCACGTGTGGGCCGACCGTGGCCAGGCCGGCCTCGCTCACGGTCACGATGTGGTGGTCCTTGCAGAAGTCGGCCACGGTGAGCGCACTGGCGAAGCGAGCCGAGCCGTAGGTTGGCAGCACGTGGCTCGGGCCAGCCACGTAGTCCCCGATTGAGGCCGGGCTGTGGGGGCCACAGAAGATGGCGCCGGCGTTGTTCACCTGCCGGGCCAGCGGCTCGGGGTTGCGGCACTGGAGTTCCAGGTGTTCAGGGGCGATGGCGTCCACCACCGCGAGGGCGGCCTCGGGGTCGTCGACGAGGGCCACGTAGCCACCGGCCGCCATCGTGGCCCGAACGTCTGCGGCTCGCGGGCTGTCGGCCAGGAGTTCCTCGCCAGCGGCGCAGATGGCGTCGGCCACGGCCTCGTCCCAGGTCACGAGCCAGGCCAACCCGTCGGGCCCGTGTTCGGCCTGCACGATCAGGTCGATCGCGGCGTAGCGGGCGTCGGCGGTGTCGTCGGCAACGACCACGACCTCGCTGGGGCCGGCGAAGGCGGCAGCGATGCCAACGTCTCCGGCCACCATCTGTTTGGCCAGAGCCACGTACACGTTGCCGGGGCCGGCGATCACGTCGACCGGCGCGATCGACTCCGTGCCGTAGGCCATGGCCGCAACTGCTTGGGCGCCACCCACGGCATAGACCTCGTCGACGCCAGCCAGATGGGCGGCAGCGAGCACCGACGCCGCGATGGCACCGCGCTCGCGATCGGGCGGCACACACAGGGCGATCTCGTTCACGCCGGCCACCCGGGCCGGGACGGCGGTCATCAACACGGTGGACGGGTACTCGGCTCGGCCCCCGGGCACGTACAGCCCGGCCCGGCCCACCGGCCGCTGCGAGGCCTCGATGGTCATCCCGCCGTGTTCGATCAGCTCTGGGTCTCGACGCTGATGGGCATGGAAGCGCTCGATGCCCTCGATGGCGAACTCGAGCGCCGCCCGCAGCTCGGGTTCGATCGACTCCGCCGCTGCCTTCAGGTCTGCGGATGGCACCCGCACCTGGTCGAGGGCGACGCCATCGAACTGCTCGGTGAGATCGATCAGCGCCGCGTCCCCTTCGGCCCGCACGCGGTCGATCAGGTCTCGCACGATGGCCCGGGGATCGGAGCCGGTCAGCTCGGGGCGGGGAAGGTCGAGCGCGGCGTCGACGCCCTTCCCCCGACGGTCCAGACGATTCAACACGCGCTACTGGCTCCCTGCATGCGTCGGAGTGGCTGTCCTCCCGAACGCTAGCGTGGGCGCCGCCGCTCCCGGCGTCCCATTTCGGCCCGACCCGGGGCCCCGCCGGACCGGCCCAGACCAGTGAAAGGCTGCATGATGGCCCTCGATGCCAGCGCCCTCGGCTCCATCTCCGCCACGCTCGACGATCTCGTGGCCCGCATCGGGGCCCAAGCCGCCGCGGCCGACGCCGAGGTGGAGGAGGCGGTCACCGAACTCCGCGAGGTGGAACGCCAGCTGCAGAGCTCAGCCCGCCGCCTCGCTCGCGTGGTCCGCCGCATCGAAGGCTGACACCCTCATGCGCCTCGCCCGATAAACACCTATTTGCTTCGACATGGATCTCTCTATTTCAAGAATGTGGAAGCTTCCAGGATTAACAACTTGCTCCAGAAGATGGAGATCCCTGGACTCCCATGTCGGCGCATACGGCCTCGATCGCCGACCGAGATCCACCTATTTGGCCTGATCAGAGCGACAAGCAGGGCCAAAAAAGACGCCGGCGCCTCCCGATGGAGGCGCCGGCGGCGCGATACAGGGCGGCGGATCCCTGTTATCGCTGCTACCAGGTGGCGGGAACCTGGTTGGCTTCAATATACGTAAGGCCGATACCCGAGTGTTGGATTTACAAGAAAAAAGTTCACCGTCAGGAAGGAATACCTGCATCAGCCCGGACCGATGGGCAATACGACGCAAGGACACACTCGCCGCACCGTGGCCGGCGAGCGATACACACACGCCGACCGTGCAGGATCATCCGCAGGCTGAACACGCCGCGCTCGCTGGCCGGGATCATCGGATTGAGCACCATCTCGACCTTCACCGGATCGGTCTCGGTGGTGAGGTCGAGCAGCCCACTCAGCCGTAGCACGTGGGTGTCGACCGGGAGCCCAGGGAGATCGAGGGCCACGCTGCGCACCACGTTCGCGGTCTTGCGGCCAACCCCGGCAAGGGCTGTGAGGTCCTTCATCGACGTGGGAACCTCGCCGTCGTGGCGGTCGACGAGTTGGCCGGCGCATTTCACGACGCTCTTGGCCTTGTTGCGGAACAGCCCCAGGCTGGAGATGAGCCCCTCGACCTCCTCGAGGTCGGCCATGGCCAGCGCGTCCGCGTCTCCGAAGCGGGCGAACAGCCCAGGCGTCACCTTGTTGACGCCGACGTCAGTGGCTTGGGCCGACAAGATGGTGGCGATCAGCAGTTGGAACGGGTTCTGGTGATCCAGCTCACATTCGGCGTCCGGGTACTCGCCGGCCAGCAGCTCGTGCGTACGCCGAGCGCGGCCCTTCGGGGTGCGGGGTCGAGCCATCGGACCAGGCTAACCAGCGCAGTAGAATCGGAGGTCGTGACCAGCGGACCCGACGACGCAACGGCGACCTTCGCCCACCACCATGGCATCGGCGCTGCGGAGGCCGCCGCCATACGGCTCTTGTTTGCCAGGGCGCTGCCGTTGGAGCATCAGGACGATCGCTTTGACGCCTGGCCTCCACCGGGTGCAACCCCCGAGCCGTGGACGGGCGGTCGTGACCTCGTGGCCACCACGGCCACGGTCGGTGACTCGGTCGTTGCCTACGTTGGCGGCACCGTCGATGCCGACGCTGACCAGAACGGCCAGTCAGTCGCCCACCTCGATGCGATCGTCGACGAGTCCCAGCCGCATGCGGCGGCGATCCTGGCGCACTGCATCGAAACGGCCAGCCGCGAGCTGGGCGCGATCGGGGTATCGACGATGGAACTCTGGGCCCGGCCGGCAACCGCAACTCACGAGCAGGTGGTCGACCGGTTCGCCATGACGCCCACCAGGGCACTGCATCAGATGCGGGTGCCGCTCCCAGTCGAGATCGCCCCGATCGACAGCCGGGCCTACCACGCCCACGACGACCTCCTCGCCGTGATGACGGTGAACAACCGAGCGTTCGCCACCCACCCCGACCAGGGGAGCCAGACGCCGGAGCGAATGCGGGCCACCATGGAACAGAGGTGGTTCCAACCCGAGGGCCTGCGTATCCACGAGCGGGACGGCCGCGTGGCCGGGTTCTGCTGGACGAAGATCCACGCCCCACGCCACGACCTTCTCGACCCCGCCCATACGTCTCCACCCCTCGGTGAGATCTTCGTGATCGGTGTCGACCCCGACTTCCACGGGCAGGGCCTCGGCGCGCCGATGACGGCGGCCGGGTTGTCATGGCTGCACGAGCAGGGCCTGGAGCACGGCATGTTGTATGTGGAGGCAGACAACGAACCGGCCGTGCGCACCTACCTGCGCCTCGGGTTCGTCATCGAGCGCACCGACAAGGCCTGGACCCACGTGATTGCCGGAGCCGAGGCGTCGTGAACGCGGCCAGTACGGTTCGGTCGCCGTGGAGCCTCGCCCGCGACGATTGGGCCCATCACCTCGCCGACGAACCCCGATACCGGCTCGATCAGCTGTGGCGCGGGCTCTACGTCGACGGGGCCGCCCCGACCGACATCACCACACTCCCCCGCGGGCTGCGCGATCGGCTGACCGACGTGGCGCAGCCTGCGCTGACCGAACAACGGCTCCAATCAGGGGACGACGGCGGCACGATCAAGTGGCTCTGGGCCCTGCCCGACGGCGCTGCGATCGAGACCGTGCTCATGCACTACGACGAACGATCGACGGTCTGCATCTCCAGTCAGGCCGGATGCGCCATGGCCTGCGGGTTCTGTGCCACTGGTCAGGGCGGATACACCCGGAACCTCGACGTTGGCGAGATCCTTGAGCAGGTGGTGGCCGCCCGGGCCACGGCCGCTCCCCGCCGCCTGTCGAACGTGGTGTTCATGGGGATGGGTGAGCCCTTCGCCAACTACGACCGGGTGCTGGAGGCCATCCACCGCCTGCTCGGCGACTTCGGCCTCGGCGCCCGCCACATCACCGTGTCGACGATCGGTCTGGTGCCACAGATCCTCCGCTTCGCCGAAGAGGGATTGCAGGTCGGCCTGGCCGTCTCGCTCCACTCGGCCAACGACCACGACCGATCCGAGCTGATCCCGGTGAACCGCCGCCATCCCCTCGACGATCTGGTGGCGGCATGTGAGCTGTACCGCGAACGCACGGGCCGGCGGGTGACGTTCGAGTGGGCGATGATCGATGGCGTGAACGATCGGCCCCGCGACGCCGACGAGCTGATCGGCGTGGCCTCCCGGGCCGGGGCGCATGTGAACCTGATCCCGTTGAACCCGACGCCCGGTTGGCCAACAGTCGGCTCACGGCCCGAGGTGATCGCTGACTTCGCCCGACGGCTCACGCGAGGCGGAGTGAACGCAACCGTACGGGCCAACAGAGGCACCGACATCGACGCCGCATGTGGGCAACTCGCCGCCCGCGACGACCACGGCACGGGCCCCACCCCAGTCGAACTCCGGCGCACGTGATCCGGACCGGCGCGCCACAGATCGACCCACAACCCGATGGCGCACGAGCAGGGTCGACGCAGTCCATACTGGTGGGGCTATGACTCGATGGTTCAACCCCTCCCACCCCCAGACCCTCCAGGCCGCGGTGATCCTCGGCTACATCTCGGCGGTGTTCGGGGCGCTGGCGTTCGCCGGGTTCAACCCTCTCCTGTTGCTCCTGTGCATCGGTATCGGGGCCGGCGCGTTCGGGTCGGCCAACAACCAGCGGTGGGGTTACTTCCTCCTCGCTGGCTGCTCGCTGCTGCTGGCGCTCTTCTGGTGGCTACTCCTCGTTGGTGCCATCAGCGGGGGCTCGGTGGTGGGCTCACTCCAGCGGCTGAACGCCGTGGTGTTCCCCACCGCGCTGGCTGTCGCCGCCTGGCACAACCACAGTCGCGAGTACCAGAAGGTCTGGTTCGAGTAGCGCTTCTGGGCGCCCTTGTTCTCGGCGCCTGCTCCACCACCGAACCAGCTGACACGAGCCCTGGCCTGGCGGGCGACCCCGCCCTCGGGTGGGAACGCTGCGGCGAACCCTTCGAGTGCGCCACGATCGAGGTGCCCATCGACCACGGTCGCCCCAACGACGCCACGATCGACCTCGCACTCATCCGTCGCCCCGCCACGGGCGATGTCATCGGGTCGATCTTGGTCAACCCCGGTGGCCCGGGTTCATCCGGGGTCGACTTCGTCAGGGGTGGTTTCAATCTCGGACCTGAGGTGGGCGAACGATTCCATCTCGTGGGCCTCGACCCGAGGGGGGTCGGCGCCAGCGCCCCGGTGAACTGCGCCGAGCGCCGCAGCGATGGTCCCCTCCCCGACCACGATCCCGATTCGCCGGCCGAGACGGCCGCCCTCGACGAACGGGCCCGCCGCACCGCCGATGCGTGCGCGATCGGCGATGACGGCGGCCTGCTCCCCCACCTCCACTCCGACGCCGTTGCCGACGATCTCGATCTCGTGCGTGCCGCCCTCGGCGACGAGCGCCTCAACTACTACGGGTTCAGCTACGGCACCCGCTACGGCCTGCGCCACGCCATGCGCCACCCCGACCGGGTGGGCCGCATGGTGCTCGATGGTGTGGTGGACGACGGCGATCTGCCTGCCCTGTTGGCGATGCAGGCCGATGGCTTCGATGCAGCCTTCGCCGATTTCGATGCCGCCTGCGCCGGGCTGGCGAACTGCCCACCCGGTGGGCTCGCCGCGACCTACGACGAGTTGGCCGCAGAGCTCGATGCACGGCCGGTCGGCGAGGTGGGGCCGGCCGAGCTGGCGTTCGCCACACTGCGCACGCTGTACGACGAGGCGTTCCGCACGAGCTATCTCACCGCGTTGTCGGCGGCCATCGACGGCGATCTCGCCGGCATCGAGACCCTGAGCGACAACTTCGTCGGTGGGTTCAGCTACACCTCCTACGTCGCCGTCTCGTGCACCGACAGTGACCGGCCATCGGGCGTCGACGGGTGGGACAGCCTCGCCGCCGAGCTGGCCGCGCGGTCGCCTCGGTTCGGGGCGACACTCGCCAACGAACTCCGGGTGTGCGCTCACTGGCCCATCGGCCCCTCCCCGTCCGACGAGACCGGCGGCCCCGACTCCGACTCCGACTCCGACAGCGCCGCACTCGCCGGTGTGCCGCTGCTGCTGCTGACCACCACGGACGACCCGGCGACACCGGCCGCAGGAGCCCAGGCCGTGGCCGAACGGCTCCCCGACGCCGCGCTGGTGGTGGCCGACGCCCAACGCCACACCGCCTATGGCACCGGCGCCTGTGTGCGAGACGTCGTCACGGCGTACCTCCTCACCGGCACCGCTCCCGCGGTGCCGGTCACCTGCTGACGCGGAGCTGATCCGACCGGTTCGAGGTCCCCCGGGTCCGGTTCGCTATCGTCGGCCGGTGATGACCGTGATGCCGGACGACCGACTTCCCGAGGGCGACGAGAAGCGCGCCGCCGTGCGCACGATGTTCGACACGATCGCGCCGCGCTACGACCTCGTGAACCGCCTGATGACGTTCCGGATGGATGTCGGCTGGCGGCGCACCACGCTCACCGAGATGGGAATCCCCACCGGATCGCTGGTGTTGGACTTGGCCGCTGGTACTGGCGACTTCTGCGTCGAGCTGGAGGAGCAGGGCATGCGCCCGGTCGGCGTGGACCTCTCCTATGGCATGCTCGGCGCCACCCGAAGCCGCTCCCCGCAGGTGCAGGGCGATCTGCTCGCCCTTCCGATGGCGGCTGAGTCTGCCGATGGAGCGGTATGCGGCTTTGCACTCCGCAATCTGGTCGCCCTGGCCCCGTTCTTCGGCGAACTCCAGCGCGTTCTGCGGCCTGGCGGGCGCATCGGCCTGCTCGATGTGTCCCAGCCCGACAATGCCGTGATGCGCTGGGGCCATGGGGTGTACTTCAACAAGGTGGTCCCCCTCGTGGGTGGCCTGTTGTCGGACCGTTCGGCCTATGGGTACCTCCCCCGGTCAGCCTCCTATCTGCCCGAGCCCGACGAGTTGACCGCGCTCGTGGCCGACGCCGGATTCGTCGACGTGGAGCGTCGGCAGCTCTCCGGCGGCATCACCCAGCTCATCACCGCCACTCGAGCCTGACCGTCCAGAGGGCCGCCGCCCCTGTCAACCAGCAGGCCCGGCCCTGGCGCGCCCGCGTCGGCAGCTGAGATCCTGCTCAGGGTTCCAGTCAGAATGCCGATGGGAAGGGGGTGAGTCGAGGAGTCCCGACGGCCACGGACGTGGCCTCGGCGGGCCCGGTTCCGATCACCACCGCGCCGCACGAGCAGCCCTTGGCGATGGTGTCGTCGCCGTCACCGCCTCCTGCGGTGAGCGTGATCGTCCCCACCTACAACGAGCGGGACAACATCCACACCCTTCTCGTCCGCCTGGCGGACGCGTTGCACGAGGTCGCGTACGAGATCATCGTGGTCGACGACGATTCGCCGGATCGAACGTGGGCACTCGTGGAGCGCCTCGGTCACCACGACCCCCGTATCCAGCTGCTGCGCCGTGTCGACCGCCGAGGTCTGTCGTCGGCGGTGATCGACGGGATGGCGATGGCCCGAGGTACCGCGCTGGCGGTGATCGACGCCGACCTCCAACACGATGAGGCGATCCTGCCCGAGCTCGTCGATCCCGTGGTGCGCGGTGAGGCAGACCTCAGCATCGGCGTGCGCTCGGGGCCGGGCGGAAGCTACGGCGACTTCGGCCCCTACCGCCGCATGGTGTCGTGGGTGGGAGCCGAGTTGGCCCGAACGTTGCTCGGGATGCGCCTGAGCGACCCGATGAGCGGCTACTTCGTGGTGTCGCGAGCCCGCTTCGAGGCGCTGCGCCCAACGATCAACCCTCGCGGCTTCAAGGTGATGCTCGAGCTCCTGGCCCGGGGGCCGGCCCCCCGGCTGGCCGAGATCGGCTACACGTTCCGCTCCCGCATGCGGGGCGAGACCAAGCTCTCGTCGTCGGTGGTGGTGGCGTTCCTGGTGGCCCTGCTGGGCCTCGCCGCCCAGCGTCGATCCGACAGTGCGTTCACCACCTACTGCTCGATCGCAGTCACCGCCCTCAGCCTGCGGCTGTCAGCACTGTCGGTGCTGCAGCTCGCCGGTGTCGGCACCGTCGCTTCGATCCTCGCCACCGAGATCGCAATCGCGTTCGAGTTCGTGCTCCACGACCGGATCACCTTCCGGGGGTGCAGGCGACGAAGACGGTCCCTGGCCGGTCGGCTGTTTCGCTTCCACATGATCACCTGGCACGCCACGCTGGCCCTCAGCGGGCTGGCGATCACCGTGGAACGTCTCCTGACCCCCGCCGTCGACACCGTCGACGTCGCGCTTGCACTCACCGCCGCCACGGTCGGTGTGGTCACGTCGGTGATCGTGAGCTACGAGCTGAACCGCCATGTGACCTGGGCCTCGCGACGCCCGCGCTGAGCGGCGGCGGGCCGCACGCATGGTCATCCGGCGTTGCGAGGACGCCGGATCAGCTGACGAGGGGGCCGATGGTGGTGAGCACCAGGGAGTCGATCTCGGTCACCGCTCGTTCGTAGTCACGACGCTTGCGGTTGTAGGGATCGTCGACGTTCCAGGTCGTGCCGAGATAGCTGGTGGCGTCGCGCTGGGAGGCAACGGCGTCGACCAGCTGATCGACGGTGAACGACCGAGCCATCATCTGCTGGGCCACCTGGGCGGCCTCCTTCAGCGGGATGATCTTGGGGAAGCTCTGACTGTGGAGCAGGGTGGCCTTCTGTACGTGCTCGCCCTCCATGGTGAGCACCAGGTCAGCCGCTTCGAGGCTGGCGTCGTCGAGCTTGTAGCTGTGGTGTTGGCTGGCGTCGAGGCCTCGCTCACCCAGCACCTGGATCAGCGTGGCCGGGGGCGACTGTCCAGCCGAGAGGAACCCGGCGGAGCGGAACATCGCACGCTCCTCACCGAAGTGATGGCGAGCCAGAACCTCTGCCGTCGGACTCCGGCAGATGTTGGCGGTACAGACGAACAGGATCCGCAGCGGGATGCCGTTGGTGTTCAACTGCCCCGTCGCATGAACGGGATCATCACCGTTCGGACCAGAATCTTGAGGTCCGACCAGAAGGTCACGTCCACCACGTAGTCGATGTCGAGGTGCAGCCCGGCGGCGATGCGGTTCGCCGACCGCAGCGGCGAGATCTGGAACCGACCGGTGAGGCCGGGGCGCACCAGGTGCCGGGGGTGATGGGCGAAGCCCTCACGCTGGGCCACTGAGGTGATCTCCGGGCGAGGGCCGACGAGGCTCATCTCACCCCTGAGGATGTTGATCAGCTGCGGCAGCTCGTCGAGGCTCGTGGCTCGCAGGAAGCGACCGAACGGACGGTGCCGAGGATCGTGGGACGACTTGTGGGTCATCCGGCGCTCTGGTCCGATGTAGTTCGGGCTGTGGGCCACGCGCCGATCACGCAGCATCGACCGGAACTTGTAGATCATGAACGGCTGGCCGTTGCGGCCGAGCCGCTCCTGGCGGTACAGCACACCGCCAGGGCCGAGCATCAGGGGAATGGCGATCGCGATGGCGACCAGCACGGGTGAGAAGACGGTGATGACAACGAGGGCCAGCACCACGTCCAGGGGGCGCTTCAGCCAGCGGCTGTACGCCGACGTGGCAGGGACCAGGAACACCGGAGCGGTGACCGGCCGCGCATCGATAACCGTCGACGCCGGGAGTTCACGGGTTGCGTTTACCACTGGTAGCGGTTGACCTCCAGCCCCACGGAGTCGAACCGTAGCTCAACCCGGATGGGACCTGTTACCAATGGGAGGTAAGCAATACACCCCGTTGTTGAACAAGCATCGACACGATAGGAGGAGGTCCGTGCCTGCCGATCCTGCCGCAGCAGATCACGAAACCCCTGGTCAGGGCCCTGTGGCCACGATCGCCGTTCTCACCTTTCGCCGCCCTGAGTCACTTCTGACCACACTCCGCAGCATCGGTGGTGCGACGCTCCACAACGAGGGCGACGCCCACCTCCCGTGGCGTGTGGTCGACGTGCTGATCATCGACAACGACGCCATTCCGTCAGCTGCAGACGCAGTGGCCACGGCACAGGCCGAGGGGCTCGCCAGGGTCCCGATTCGCTATGTGCACGAACCCGCCCCGGGCCTGACCGCGGCCCGCAATCGGGCCCTCGACGAAGCGGCCGGCGACGTGGTGGTGTTCATCGACGACGATGAGCGGGCCGGCCCCGGGTGGCCCGGTGGCTTGTTGACGATGATGGCCGACACGGGGGCCCACCTCGTTGGCGGACCGGTGGAGACGGCCTTCGTCGGCACTCCCCCGGCATGGGCCGTCGACGGTGGCTTCTTCGAGCGGGAGCGGCCCGTCCACGGTGCCCGGATGCCGTGGCTGCGATCGGGCAACCTCGCCGTCGATCGGGCCGCGGTCGCCGGCGCCGGCCTCCGCTTCGATCCTGCGTTCGGCCTCTCGGGCGGCGAGGACGTCGCCTTCACCCGGGGAGCCGCCGAAGCCGGTCTCGAATTGCGGTGGTGCGATCGTGCCCCCGTCACCGAGGACGTCGGCCCGGAGCGAACGACAGTGGGGTGGGTGATGCGGCGAATGCGGGTCGGGACCTCGAACTGGGTCAGGGCGAATCTCTCGGTGACCGACGGCTGGCGGGCCCGGGCCCGCTTCGCCCTAGCCGGCGTGGCCCGAGTGGTGATAGGCGTGGCCACCACGAGCGCCGGGATCGCAACCCGGAACGACGTCCGGCGGGTGCAGGGCCTGGCCACCACGTGGCGGGGCGTCGGCGGGATCCAAGGTCTCCTCGGGCGGCGGTCCGAGACCTACGGCTGAACGAGACGGTCGGACCAGGCGGTCGGACGAAGCAGCGGTGAGCGGATACGCTCGGAAGTTCGCCGCACCCCAACTCCTGCTCGTAAGAGGGGGCCCACACGATGATGTACCAAAGCGCCAGCGCCACCGGCACGGAGGCCGCTCGGCTCGAGGATTACCTGCGGGCCGTTTCACGGCACCGATGGGTCGTCCTGGCGCTCACCCTGCTGGGGGCAACGGCAGCGTTCCTGTTCACCACCACCCAGACGCCCACCTACACCGGCACCTCGACGATCGTGCTCGCACCGACGCCGGTCGGCTCCATCGACAACCGCCTGGTCTTCCCGAACCTCGAGCGCGAGCGGGAGGTGCTGGCATCCAACTCAACGGCCGAACTCGTCATCGCCGACATGGGCCTCGGATCGACACCCGAAGAGCTGCTCAAGAACCTCGAAGTCGAGTTCCGCCCCGACTCCGATGTGATGTCGGTGTCCTACACCTCAGTGGACCGGGCCCGCGCCGCCCAGGCCGCCAACTCCTTCGCCGCCAACTACGTCACCAACCGTGAGGGTGCGGCGACCGACTACTACCAGGGCATCATCACCACCGACACCGAGCAACGTGACGCGCTGATCGCCGACCGCACCACAGTCACCGACGAGATCGGTGTGCTCACCTCCCGGCGATCGGATCTCATCGCCCAGAACAACAGTGAAGAGCGGGCGAACAGCCTGAGCACGATCGACTCCGACCTGAGCCTGCTCCGTGGCGAGCTGAACGGCATAAACACCACGATCCGGAACCTCAACTCCGAGATCGCCGAGGCCAACCAGACGCTGGCCACCCGCTCCCCCGCCGCCGACGTACTCCGAGCGGCCACCCCACCCACCGCCCCGGATGGCATCCCACAGTCACTGATCCTCGCCGGCGGCCTCCTCATGGGCCTGTTGCTCGGCGTGGTCACCGCCTTCCTGCTGGAGCGGCTCGACACCACGGCCCGCGACTCCGAGGATGTCGCCCTGGCGCTTGGCACAACGGTCATGGGCGCGATCCCCACCCTCGGGCTCGGCTTCCGTGCCGGTCCGAGCAGTTTGATCATGTTGTCGAGCGGCGGATCGACCCGAGTGGCGGCGGCCCGAGAGGCCTTCCGCCGCCTCCGCAGCTCGATCCAGTTCCTCAACTCGTCGAGCGGCGTGAGTTCGGTGATCGTCACCAGTTCGTCGCCCGCCGAGGGCAAGAGCCTCACCTCGTCGAACCTCGCCATCGCCCTCGCCCAGAACGGGTCCCGCTGTGTGTTGGTGTCGGCCGACCTCCGGCGACCCACGCTGGAACGTCTGTTCAACATGGAAGGCCCCCGGCCCGGGCTGTCGGAGTACCTGGCGGCCTCGGCCGAACTCAACGCAGAAAAGGTGCCCGGCATCGACAACCTCTGGCTGATCCGCTCCGGTGCCCCTCCCAGCAACCCCGGCGAGCTGCTGAGCAGCGACCGTTTCGAGCAGATGGTCAAGGAGCTCGAACGCGAAGACGTCGAGTACATCGTGATCGACACCCCGCCGGTGCTCAGCACGGCCGATGCCGTGTCGGCCGCACGCTACGTCGACGGCGTGATCGTTGTGGTCGACACCGAACGCACCGAGACCGCCGATCTCCTCCAGGTGCGAGCCGACCTGGAGCGCAGCGGCTCGAAACTGCTCGGCGCAGTCATGAACCGTCAGCAGCTCAGCGGCGGCGGCCTCTTCCGCCGTGACAAGTACGCCTACTACAAGACCGACGTCCGAGCCTGATGACACTCGCCATCGACCCTCCCAGCAGCGGGCAACCGGGAGCTGTCGCTGCGCCGTCAGTCGACGTCCGCCAAGCCACCACGGTGGCCCAGCCCGACATCTTCGAACGCATGCTGGTGGTGCTGACGGCGTTCCTGTTCATCCACCGCACGCCCGATGTTTGGTTCCGGTCACGAGCCGAGCTGCTGGCCGACGGCTCGAACCCGTTGCTCGTGGTGTTGATGCTGGGCCTCAGTGCGATCGCCTTCGCCCGCATTGCGGGCAGCATCGACTACCTCATCAACATGTTCCGCCTGGAGCCGTTCCTCTATCTGTTCGTCGCTCTCACGATCGGCTCGTTCTTCTGGTCGGCCTCACCGATCGACACCGCCAAGCAGGGCCTGATCTTCGTGGCGGTGACCCTCTTCGGCTCCTACCTTGTGATGCGCTTCGCCCTCGAGGAGACGATCAAGCTCCTGGCCTTCATGTTCATGATCAGCGCCATCGTGAACCTGGCGTTCGTCGTTGCCCTTCCGGGGCTCGGCGTCGATCCCGGAGGTAACTGGACCGGCGTGTTCGCCCAGAAGAACGCACTTGGGTTCATCTCGGCCCTGAGCGTGCAGGGCCTGTTCATTGCGGGGCTCGCCAACCGCAACTGGCGCTGGATCTTCTGGAGCTTCGCGCTGTTGCATCTCGGCCTGCTCTGGTTCTCCCAGTCGAAGACGATGCTCGTGGCCGGTGTCGGCCCGATCTGCATGATGGCCGTGTACCAGGCGTTCCGCAGCCGGCGTACCCTCCGCGGTGCGGCCATGACCGCCATGGCGGGGGCATCGGTGTTCACCGTCGCCTTCGCAACGGCCAACATCGCCCTGTTGGCTCAGTGGCTCGACAAGGACGTGTCGCTCACCGGTCGGGTACCCATGTGGGGAGCGCTGATCCCCGTCGCCGAGCAGCGACCCCTCTTCGGCCACGGCTACGCCGCGACCTTCGGAGGCTTCTTCAGCCCGATTCACGAGGTGTGGATCGTTGCCGGGTGGCAACCGGCCCACGCCCACAACGCCCTCCTCCAGATCTGGCTCGAGATCGGGGTCTTCGGCGTACTGCTGTTCCTGCTCTTCTATTTCAGGGCGGTGTCCCGGGCGATCTCGATCCTGGGCATCGTGCCCGGTGCCATCGGGATGTGGCCCCTGGTCTTCCTCACCACGGCGCTGCTGGTGTCGATCACCGAGGCCGGGATGCAGGTGAACCCGCTCGGCTGGATGATGATGGTGGTGGCCGTACTCACGGTGTCGATGCACCTCAAGTACCGCTCCGAGCTCGGCCTGTCGAACGATCTCAAGGTGGTTCAGGCCGAACGGCGGGCCGAGAAGATCACGCAGCAACACGCGGCAATCCCCGACGGCCGGCAGTTTCCCGACCCGTCCCGGTTCAACGTTTGAGGCTCCGCCGCTGACGGGCGGCACCGCGTGGTGCCGCCAACTGGCTGATCAACCGTCGGCGGCCGTTTCGTCCACCAGGGTGTAGGCACCGGCGTCGATCCGCGCCGACGAGCGGGGCATCTCGTCGGCATCGAAGGGAAGGGCCGGTGAGATGGCGATGCCGTGCCCGAGCGCAAGGCTGCCGGGCCGGGGTCGGAAGTCGGCGAGGGTGGGATCGACCCCTGGGGCCACCAGGCCAGGGTCCTGGGTGGTGAGCGTGTCGAGCTCGGTGATGTCACCACTACTGGAGTCGGCCACGAGAAGGTTGCCACCACCGACGATGTTGGTGACCTCGTCGATCTGGAGTGGGTTGACTCCCGGTCGGGCCCAGGACAGGTTGTTGAACACCCGCACGTCATCCGAACGGCGGATGCCGAGCTCCACCGGCCCACCGGCGAGGCTCTCGGTACGGCCGTTTCGGAACGTGGTGTTGTGGATCACGTCCACGTGTGACTGCTCGAACACGAGGATGCCCCGTCCACCGTTGTCGAACACCACGTTGTTGGCCACGAGCGCCCGGCCCTCGTATGCGGTTTCGTCCGAGGAGTCGAGGATGATGCCGTTGCCGTCGGTGATGGCGTTGCTGCCCTCCACCCACCGCGAGAACACCTTGTTCTCGTTCCGATAGACGATGTTGCCCACCACGCGGTCGTGATAGCCGTCGGCGTCAGGGGGCAACCCGAAATCGATGTTGCGCCAGAACGAGATCCCGCTCCCCTGCTCGGTGCCCCAGAACGCGTTGTCGTACACCTCGTTGTAGAGCACTTCGAGATGGGCCGACTCCACCGAGGTGATACCACCGACCGCCATGTCGGAGATCACGTTGTCGGCCAGGCGGACGTGGTGCGAACCGCGCACGAGAATGCCCCAGCCGTAGGCGTTCTCGGCATCGAAGCCCACACCGCGGATGCGGAACCCAGACACCTCGATGTAGTTGCCCCGCACCACGATGGCGTTGCCGCCGCTCGCCTCGATCACCGGTTGAGCGTCGGGAGCGGCCGTGATCGTGATCCACCGGCCCTCCTCACCGTCGACGTCGACGGCGTA
>JBCCFL010000025.1:0-81745 GCA_039029735.1 Actinomycetota bacterium
AACGCCGACATCGCTCGGGAGCTGTCGCTCAGCATCTTCACCGTCAAGAACCACGTGTCCCAGATCCTCACCAAACTCCAGGTGAAGAGCCGCACGCAGGCCGCCGCAGTCATCTTGCGCACCATCGACCCGTCGGCCTGATACACCACCCCTCTGCCCGCGGGAGCGGGTGGAACTAGTTCCTTCGCGCCGGTCCGATGGGGCTGGACCAAACGCTCCTTCGACCCTTCCGAGGCTGTGAACGGGATCTTTACTCTGCCTGAACCAGCCACTGGCTCACGTCGAGTCGGCGGCACGACGGGGGCGCAGGGTGCGGACGATCACCAACGACGAGGATCAGCTGTGGGTTGATGTCGAAGGCACCGGGGCGCCGGTGCTGCTCGTGCACGGCCTCGGTGGCACCTCGACCGTCTTCGAGCCCCTGACCGAACGGCTCAGTGGCCGATCGACGGTGCTGCGGTTCGATCTTCGCGGTCACGGTCGCAGCAGTACGACCTCTCGGCCTTCGATCGGGGCCTGGGCCGACGATCTCGATTGGCTGCTCGACTCCATCCCGACCGCAAGCGCCGACTTCGTCGGCATTGGCCTCGGCGCCCTCGTGCTCGAGCACTACGTGGCCACCAGGCCGGATCGGGTGCGCCGGCTGGTGCTGGTCAATCCGCTCCACGGGCTCGACGAGCATCACCGAGCCCGCTACAAGAACCGAGCCGAGGCGGTACGGGCCAACGGGTTGCGGGTGCTGCTCGACCTCGCCGACGAGGAGTTCGGCGCCAACCCCGAGACATCGCCAACGATTCTGAGGGCGCTGCGCCGCGAGCTCCTCCTGGCTCAGGACCCCGAGCAGTACGCATCGGCCTGCGAGGTGATCGCCTCGGCCCACACCAGCGATCTCCACCGGACCGACGCCCCGACCCTCGTGCTCGCTGGCAGCGACGCCACAGAGTCGCTCAGCTGTGCCCGCACCGTGGCAGAGCGGATCGCCACCGCCGAACTCGTCGAGCTCGGTGGCCTGGCCGACTGGCCGACGATCGAGCAGCCCACCCGGCTCACCGACCGGATCGAGGCGTTCCTCGATCCGCCCCTGGATGGGGCGGCCTGATGGCGACGACGAACGCCCACGCGATCCAACGCACGTCGCCCACGACGATCGTCGTGTGGGGGCTCTGCATCGCCGTTGCGCTGTGGGTGCTGGTGTTCGCTCGGGGCACATCGGCCGGCGCCGCCGTGCGCGAACCCGGCGAGTTCGTGGTCACCCTCCTCGACGGCCTGACGCTCGCCGGGCTGCTGTTCGTGGTGGCGTCGGGCTTCACGTTGATCTTCGGGCTGATGCGAACGGTGAACATGGCCCACGGCTCGCTCTTTCTGTTGTCGGCCTACGTCGCCATCGAGGTGCAGCAGCGCATGGTCGGCAAGAGCAACAACATCGTGCCCGAGGAGGTCTCGATCCTGGCCTGGGTGGTGCCGATGCTCGTCGGTGCCCTGACCGCGTCGCTGCTCGGCGTTGCCATGTACCTGGCCTTCCTTCGCTGGAACCAGGGCCAAGACCTGCGCCAGGCGCTGATCACGATCGGGGTGTCGATCGTCGTCGCCGATCAGCTCCTGGCGAACTTCGGAGGCCTGGCCCAACGCATGATCTGGCCGGGCTCGATCACGCACTTCTTCGAGATCCTGGGAGAGCGCTACGCCACAACGCGGCTGTTCATGCTCGCCGTCTCGATCGTGGTGGGGGCCGCCCTCTGGTTCTGGCTCAACCGCACCCGGATGGGCATGGTCATCCGGGCCGGGGTCGACGACCAGGAGATGGTGCGAGCGCTCGGCATCAACGTGTCGGTCGCGTTCACCGTCACGTTCGTGGTCGGATCGTTCCTGGCCGGGCTCGGCGGGGCACTCGGCGCATCCTTCGCCGGTGCTGCGCCCGGCACCGACGGGAGCTGGCTGCTCAACGGCCTCGTGGTGGTGATCATCGGCGGGCTTGGCTCGATGAAGGGCGCGGCGGCCGGGTCGCTGCTGTTCGGGATGGTGCAGGCGTTCGCTCCGGCCTACCTGCCCACGCAGTACACCTTCTACGCCATCATCGTCACCTTCGTGCTCTTGGCCGCAGTTCTGGCCGTTCGGCCCAACGGTCTGTACGGGCGGGCGGAACGATGACCGCACCGTCGGGACGAGTCGTCGCCGTGGTGGCCGTTGTGGCGGTCATGATCGTGATGCCGGCGGTCGGCTCGGAGTTCTTCGTGACCTTCGTGCTCACCCGCACGCTGATTCTGGGGATCGCGGCGGCCACGATCGCGTTCCTGTCGGGCTATGGCGGGATGACGTCGATGGCCCAGCTGCTCATGTACGGCATCGCCGGGTTCATGATCGGCAACTTCTCGGTGTCGGAGGCGGGGTCGAAGGGGCTCAAGCTCGGCATCGATCCGTGGCTCTCCGTGATCGCAGCCCTGGCGATCACCACGGTGGTCGCCCTCCTGCTGGGCGCGATATCGAGTCGGACCACCGGCATCTACTACCTGATGCTCACCTTCATCTTCGCCGTGATCGGGTTCTTCTTCTTCGGTCAGGTCACGACCTTCTCCGGGTTCGGCGGGATCACCGGCATCGATCCGCCGGGCGTCTTCGCCGATCAGCCGCTGCGGCTCTACTACCTCGCCCTCGGCCTCAGCGTGGCCGCATACCTGGGCCTCGTCGCTCTGGTCCGAACCCCGTTCGGCCTGGCGCTCCAGGGCATACGCGACGAGCCCGTGCGGATGGCTGCACTCGGCTGGAACGTACCTCTCCATCGCACGCTCGCCTTCACCCTGATGGGCGTCGTGGCCGGCGTTGCCGGCGTGCTGAACGTGTGGTGGAACGGCCAGATCGATCCGCAGTCGATCTCGATCGGGCCGACGATCGATCTCCTGATCATCGCGGTGATCGGGGGGATGGCACGCGTCGAGGGGGCCTGGCTTGGTGCCTTCGTGTTCGTGGCCGCCAACAACTATCTGCGATCGATCCCCCTGATCGACGCCGTCGGGATCACCGAGGCCCGCTTCAACACGGTGATCGGCGTGCTCGTGCTGCTGATCGTGGTGCTGTCGCCCGATGGCATCACCGGTCTGATCGAACGCACTCGACGGGCGGCGACGCCGGCCGTCGACCCCGAGGCCGCGAGGTCGGCCTGAGGTGCTGACGCAATGCACAACAGTGGGAGGAAACAAGCAATGAGCAACACGAGACACAGAACCTGGTGGAAGGCACTCGCGGTGCTCTTCGCCCTGACGTTGATCGCCGCCGCGTGTGGCAGTGACGACGATGGAGGCGATGACGGCACCAACGGGGACGACACCGAGACGGAGAGTTCGGGCGACGAGACGTCGAACGACGACTCCTCCGACGAAGAAGCAGCAGGCGACGACGGGGGCGAGGAGGCCATGGCCGACGTCAACGGCGACGGCGTGCTTCAGGTCGGCATCATGGGTGAGTGCGAAGGTCCCTTCGGCGGCTTCCATGAAGACGTCGTCGGCGGCGCCTCGCTCGCCTTCATCGAGCGCGCAGGTGCCACCTCGAACTCGGCGACCTCAGCCCTCGACGGCTTCAGCGGCGCCTCGGTCGCCGGCGTCGACATCGAACTCGTCGGCATCGGATGTGGCGACGACACCCCAGACACGGCGATCCAGGAGATCCGCCGGCTCATCGAGCAGGACGGCTCCGAGGTGATCCTCGGCCCGCTGTCGGGCGACGAGAGCATCGCCATGGCCAACTTCGCCAAGGACAACCCCCAGATCACGTTCATCAACGGCACCGCCGGGGCCCAGGAAACCACGCTTCAGATCCAGGCCGAGAACTACTTCAGGTTCAACGGCGACGGTGCGCAGTGGAACGCCGGTGTGGGCGACATTCTGCACAACACCGCCGGGTGGGACACCGCCGTCGTCATCGCGGACGACTACAGCTTCGGGTGGACGTCGGCCGCTGGCTTCATTGCCGAGTTCTGCGCCGCCGGTGGCGATGTGGTGCAGCGAGTGTTCCCACCGCTGGGAACCACCGACTACTCGTCGTTCGTGGCCCAGCTGCCCGACCCCGACGAGGTCGACGGGTACTTCTGGGTGGTCGGTGGCACTGGCACCCAGGCCAGCCTCGAAGCATTCGTCAACGCCAAGGGTGATCTGAACGGCGAGCAACACGCAGGCAACCTCTTCTTCAACCCCGGTCTGGCCACCGCGCTCGGCCCAGGTATCGCCGGCGCCTACGTCGGAGGATTCGCATCGCTTCCCGGTGACGTGACCTCCCCGGAGATCGAAGCCTACGTGGCCTCAGCCAACTCGGCCTGGGAGAGCCTGCCGGGTGCGCTGAGCGCCAACGAGCCAGCCGACCCGTCGGTCGCCCTGACCTTCGGCTTCGGGTACAGCTACTACGTGGCCGGTCTCGCCCTGATCGAGGGGATCGAGGCAAGCGGCGGCGACATCAGCCCCGCCGCGCTGCAGGCCGCCCTCGGCGGGTTGACCCTCGACGCCCCGTACGGCTCGATCACCCTCGACGAGAACCGTCAGGCCATCGTCGATGCGGCGGTGCAGCAGCTGGTGCTCGGCGACGACGGGGAGGTCGTGTCCCGCACCGTGGCCATCGTGCCTGGCGTTGATCAGACCTTCGGCGGCGTGTTCAGCCCGGACACGCCTCCCCCGTCCCGTGACGACCCCGGATGCGCACAGGCCGACCTTCCCTGGATCGGCAACGCCATCCCCGTCGTCGACGGCGTGCCCCAGAACTGATCGGGGCGCCCAGATGACCACCGAACGTCCTGACGCCGAGCAGATGATGAGCATGTCTCTCCTACAACTCACATCCGTTCGCGTCGCGTTCGGTGGCCTCCTCGCCCTGGCTGGCATCGATCTCGATGTCGGCCAGGGCGACCGGCTCGCCATCCTCGGTCCCAACGGTGCTGGCAAGACCACGCTGTTCAACGTGATCGCAGGCGACATCGTGGCAACCGCCGGCACCGTGACCATCAACGGTCGCGATGTCACCACCGCACCGTCGCGCCACCGGCCGAGCCTGGGCGTGGCCCGGACCTACCAGAAGACGCGGCTGTTTCCCGGTCTGACGGTTGAGGAGAACCTGATGTTGGCCCGTGTGGGCAAGGTTGGCGGCCATCGTCGATTCCGGCGCGGGGGCCCGATTGCCGACGCACGAGCGCGGGCGGGCCACGTGGCCGAGCAGATCTGGCTCGCTGACGACCTGCACCGCCCGGTGGCCGATCTGTCGCATGGCCAACAGCGACAGCTCGAAGTCGGGATGGCGAGTATCACCGAACCCGATCTCCTGCTCCTCGACGAACCGGCATCGGGCCTGTCGCGGGGAGAACGCGAGCGCCTGGTGGAGTTCCTCGTCGATCTCGATCGCTCGGTCACTCTGATTCTGATCGAGCACGACATGGACGTGGCCCTCCGCGTCGCCGACCGGGTGATGGTCATGGCCGACGGCCGCACGGTGACCGAGGGAGACCCGACATCGATCCGCGAAGACGAGCGGGTGCACGAGATCTACCTCGGGACGCGATCATGACCACACTGCGAGTCGAGAACGTGATCGCCGGCTACGGCTCGTCGCGAGTGCTCGACGGGTTGTCGTTCCAGCTCGATGGCGACTCGGCGGTGATCATCGGCCGCAACGGCATGGGAAAGACAACGCTGTGCAAGGTGCTCATGGGCCTTCTGCCGGTCCAGAGCGGCTCCATCACGCTCGACGGCGTCGAGTTGGCGGGCGCCACGTCGCGACGCGTGGTCAAGGCCGGCGTCGCCTACGTGCCCCAGGGCCGCCGGCTGTTCCCGTCGCTCACGGTGGACGAGCACCTCGCCATGCTCGAGCCTGAGAGCCGAGGTAAGAAGTGGACCGCGGCCGAGGTCTACCGCCTGTTTCCCCGACTGGCTGAACGCAAGCGCAACGGAGGAGCCGAGCTGTCGGGGGGAGAGCAGCAGATGCTCGCCGTCGGCCGGGCTCTCCTGCTGAACACGCCGCTGATCGTGATGGACGAGCCCTCGGAGGGTCTGGCCCCGCTGATCGTGGACCTGCTCATCGACACGATCCATCGGCTCATCGACGACGGCACCTCGGTGCTCGTGGTCGAACAGAACCTCGGTGCGGCCACCGCCATGGCCGACCGGCAGCTGGTGATGGTGGCCGGGCGGATCGAGACCGAGATGGCTGCCAGCGCCCTGGCCGCCGACACTGAGGCTCAGCGCCGATACCTCGGCGTGGACACATGAGTCAGGAGCGGCCGATGGCCAACGTGTACGTGGTCGGCACTGCCGACACCAAGGGCGACGAGATCCGCTACGTCGCCGGTCTGGTACGAGCAACCGGTGTGTCGTGCATCGTGATCGACGTCGGCACCTCACAGTCGGACCCACCGCCGGGCATCGACGTGACGGCGACTGAGGTCGCCTCACATCACCGTGGCGGCGCCGACGCTGTCTGGTCGGACGATCGCGGCACGGCCGTGTCTGCCATGAGCGACGCCCTCGTTGCCTTCATGGCCACCCGCGCCGACGTGGCCGGTGTCGTCGGACTCGGCGGATCCGGCGGCACTGCCCTCATTTCGCCAGCACTCCGCTCACTGCCGGTGGGCGTGCCCAAGCTGATGGTCTCCACCGTGGCGTCCGGCGACGTGTCGCCCTACGTCGGCCCGGCCGACATCGCAATGATGTACTCGGTCACCGACGTGGCCGGTCTCAATCGGATCTCGAGGCGAGTGCTCGGCAACGCCGCCCACGCCATGGCCGGCATGGTGGCCAACACCGTGACCATGCCCGCCGACGACAAGCCGGCCATCGGGCTCTCGATGTTCGGAGTCACCACGCCGCTCGTCACCACGCTGGTGGACGAGCTGACCGCCATGTTCGATCCCCTGGTGTTCCACGCCACGGGCACGGGCGGCCGCTCGATGGAGAAACTCGTCGACTCGGGGATGATCGACGCCGTTCTCGACATGACCACCACCGAGATTGCCGACCACCTGGTGGGTGGGGTCTTCTCGGCTGGCCCGGATCGGCTCGGGGCGATCGCCCGTACTGGCGTGCCCTACGTGGGGAGCTGTGGCGCGCTCGACATGGTGAACTTCGGCGCCGAGGCCACCGTGCCGGATCGCTTCGGTGACCGGCTTCTCCACGTGCACAACGCCAACGTCACGTTGATGCGCACCACCCCCGAGGAGAACGAGCAGTTCGGTCGCTTCATCGCCGAGAAGCTCAACGCCTGCACTGGGCCGGTGCGGTTCCTGCTTCCTGAAGGGGGAGTGTCGCTGCTCGACGCACCCGGTCAGGCCTTCCACGATCCCGCCGCCGACGCTGCGCTGTTCGACACCATCGAGACCAATCTCATCCAGACGACCGACCGCATCGTTGAACGGGTGCCCTACAACGTCAATGACCCCGAGTTCGCCAACGTTGTGCTCGAGCGGTTTCGTGACATCCACCCGCACTGACCCTGATCGTCTGGAGATCCACCATGCCTCGCCCGACTCGAACCGAACTGCTCGCTCACTTCCGCCACATGGTCGACGCCCGAATCCCGATCGTCGGTGGTGGCGCCGGCACGGGCCTGTCGGCCAAGTGGGAGGAGGCCGGAGGCATCGATCTGATCGTGATCTACAACTCGGGTCGGTACCGGATGGCCGGTCGAGGGTCGCTGGCCGGACTCCTGGCCTACGGCAACGCCAACGAGATCGTCGTTGACATGGCCTCGGAGGTGCTGCCGGTGGTCACCCGCACACCGGTGCTCGCTGGTGTCAACGGCACCGATCCCTTCGTCGACATGCCCTTCTTCCTGAGCGAGCTCAAGCGCATGGGATTCGCCGGGATCCAGAACTTCCCGACGGTTGGCCTCATCGACGGCGTGTTCCGGCAGAACCTCGAGGAGACCGGCATGAGCTACTCGCTCGAGGTCGACTGTGTCGCCGAGGCGCATCGCCAGGATCTGTTGACCACGCCGTACGTGTTCAGCGAGGCCGATGCCGTAGCCATGACCGAGGCCGGCGCCGACATCGTGGTGTGCCATCTCGGCCTCACCACCGGTGGCAGCATCGGTGCCGAGACCGCCCTCACGCTGGATGACACGATCCCGAAGATCGAGGCCTGGGCCGCCGCCGCACGCGAGGTGCGCAACGACGTGATCGTGCTGGTGCACGGCGGCCCGATCGCGATGCCTGACGACGCCCAGTACGTGCTCCGCAACGCCCGCGGGGTACATGGGTTCTACGGCGCGTCGAGCATGGAACGCCTCCCCGTCGAGCAGGCCCTCAAACAACAGACCGAGGCCTTCAAGGCCATCACCTTCTGATCAACACACACCGAATGGGAGACATCGTGAGTAACCGTCCACTGACACTCTTCACCGGCCAGTGGGCCGACCTGCCGCTGGAGGAGGTGGCAGCCCTCGCCGCCGGCTGGGGCTACGACGGCCTCGAACTCGCCTGCTGGGGTGACCACTTCGAGGTCGATCGGGCGCTGGCCGAGGACGACTACGTCGCCGGTCGCCGCGAACTGCTCGCCCGGCACGGGCTCGAGTGCTGGATCATCTCCAACCACCTCGTTGGCCAGGCCGTGTGCGATCACCCGATCGACGCCCGGCACCAGGCCATCCTGCCGGCCCGCATCTGGGGCGACGGCGATGCCGAAGGTGTCCGCCAACGGGCGGCGGCCGAGATGGCCGACACAGCTCGAGCCGCCGCCAGGTTCGGCGTCGAGACCGTGGTGGGTTTCACGGGGTCGAGCATCTGGCACACGATCGCCGGCTTTCCCCCCGTCTCCCAGCAGCAGATCGACGCCGGCTACCAGGACTTCGCCGACCGGTGGAACCCGATCATGGACGTGTACGACGAGGTGGGCGTCCGCTTCGCCCTCGAAGTCCACCCCACCGAGGTGGCCTTCGACACCTGGACCACGCAACGAACGCTCGAGGCCATGGACCATCGCCCGAGCTTCGGCATCAACTTCGACCCCAGCCACTTCGTGTGGCAGTTCCTCGACGTGCCCGACTTCATCCGCACCTACGCCGACCGCATCTTCCATGTGGACTGCAAGGACGCCAAGCGCCGGCTCGATGGGCGCAACGGCGTGATGGCCAGTCACCTCGGCTTCGGTTCCATGAACCGCGGCTGGGACTTCGTCTCCGTTGGCCACGGCGACGTGCCCTGGGAGGACATGATCCGCATGCTCAACGAGATCGGCTACGACGGCCCGATCTCGATCGAGTGGGAGGACGCCGGCATGGACCGCCTCGTCGGTGCGCCCGAAGCCCTCACCTACATCCGCAAGCTGCTGTGGGACGTGCCCGAGGGCAGCTTCGACGACGCCTTCGCGTCCGGCGAGTAGCGCAGGAACCAACGCCACACCATGACAACGACACCCACCAACATCGCGCTCATCGGATCGAAATTCATGGGCCGGGCGCACTCCAACGCCTGGCTCAACGTCGGGCGCTTCTTCCCTGCCGCCGGGCAGGCCGTGATGCACACCGTGGCCGCCCGCAATCACGACGAGGTCACCGCCTTCGCCACCCAGTGGGGGTGGGCCGACGCAACCACCGAGTGGCGAGCGGCCGCCACCGCGGATGAGATCGATCTGGTCGACGTGGCCACGCCAAACAACGTTCACGCCGAGCAGGCCATCGCCTCGCTCGAAGCCGGCAAGCACGTGGTGTGCGAGAAGCCGCTCGCCGGAACCCTGGGCGACGCCAAGGCGATGGTCGACGCAGCGGCTGCCGCATCGAGCCAGACCTTCGTGTGGTACAACTACCGCCGCACCCCGGCGGTGGCTCTCGCCCACCGGTTGGTCCGCGACGGGCTCCTCGGCCGGATCTACCACGTGCGGGCCGCCTATCTGCAGAGCTGGGGAGGCCCCGACACGCCACTGCTGTGGCGGTTCCAGGGCGACGTCGCCGGCTCCGGCGCCCACGGCGACCTGAACGCCCACATCATCGACGCCGTGCGGTTCATCACCGGTGAGGAGATCGTGCGGATCGACGGTGCGATCGAGCACACGTTCATCGAAGAACGCGACGTCCTGGCTGCCGGGGCCGGTGGCGAGATCGCGGGGGCCGGTGCCGCCACTGCTGGGCGCCAGCCCAGCACCGTGGACGATGCCGTGCTCTTCCTCGGGCGGCTCAGCGGGGGCGGACTGGCGTCGTTCGAGGCAACGCGGTTGGCCTCGGGGTACCACAACGCCAACCGGTGGGAGATCCACGGCGAGCACGGTGCCGTGCGGTTCGACTTCGAGCGCATGAACGAACTGGAGGTCTATGACCTCCGGGCCGACGGCGCACGTCAGGGGTGGACCACGATCGACGTCACCAGAGCCGGCGACGGCCATCCCTACATCGAGGCCTGGTGGCCCGACAGCCACGGTCTCGGGTACGAGCATGGGTTCGTCAACCAGGCGGCGGACATACTCACGATTCTCGGAGGCGGTTCCCCCGTGGTGGCGATGCCCGACTTCGCGGACGCGTACCGTACGCAACAGGTTCTCGACGCGGCGATCCTCGCCGCCCGAGAGCGTCAACCGATCGATATCGGCCCTCACTGAGCTGAACGGACTCCGACCATGACCTTCTTCACCGATGTTCCCGAGCCCATCGCGTTCGCCGGCCCCGATGCCGGACCGACCGACCTCGCCTACCGGGTGTACGACCCCGACCGCGTCGTGCTCGGCCGACGCATGGAGGAACACCTGCGGATCGGGGTGTGCTATTGGCACAGCTTCAACTGGCCCGGTGCCGACATCTTCGGGACCGGCACGTTCGATCGCCCGTGGCTCGAGGCCAACCGAGACCCGATGGAGGCCGCCCGTGAGAAGCAGGATGCGGCGTTCGAGTTCTTCACCAAGCTCGGCACGAGGTACTTCTCGTTCCACGACGTTGACATGGCTCCCGAAGGGGCGACCCTCGCCGAATCGCGCCACAACCTCGACGCGATAGTGGAGCGCGCGGGGGAGAAGATGGCGGCCACCGGTGTCGAGCTGTTGTGGGGAACCGCGAACCTGTTCTCCCACCCCCGATACGCGGCAGGGGCCGCCACGAACCCGAACCCGGACGTGTTCGCCCACGCGGCGGCCCAGGTGCGGCACATGCTCGACGCCACCCATCGCCTCGGCGGTCACAACTACGTGCTGTGGGGCGGGCGTGAGGGGTACGAGACGCTGCTCAACACCCGCATGTCGGCCGAGGCCGACCAGCTCGCCCGGTTCCTCACGATGGTGGCCGAGTACAAGCGAGCCATTGGCTTCGAGGGCACCCTGCTGATCGAGCCGAAGCCCCAGGAGCCCACCAAGCATCAGTACGACTATGACTGCGCCACCGTGCACGGCTTCCTCGACCGCTACGACCTCGTCGATGAGTTTCGGGTGAACATCGAGGTCAATCACGCAACGCTCGGTGGTCACTCGTTCCATCACGAGGTGGCCTACGCCATGCAGAACGGGATCTTCGGCAGCATCGACGCCAACCGGGGCGACCCCCAGAACGGATGGGACACCGACCAGTTCCCCCACTCGGTCGACGAGCTGGCGCCCGCGCTCTACGAGATCCTGATCGGCGGAGGGTTCCAGACCGGCGGGTTCATGTTCGACACCAAGCTGCGTCGCCAGAGCGTGGCCCGCAACGATCTGTTCCACGGGCATGTCGGCGGTATCGACACGCTCGCCCGAGCGCTACTGGTGGCAGCGGCGATGGTCGAGGACGGCTCCATCGAGGCGATCCGCGACGCCCGCTACCAGGGTTGGTCCACCGGGCTGGGAGCGGAGATCCTGTCGGGCTCACTCGATCTCGGGGCCCTCGCCGACCGGGCGGTGGCCGACGGCATCGATCCGGCACCGCAGTCCGGCCGACAGGAGCATCTCGAGAACATCGTCAATCACCACATCTGGTCAACCCCGTGACAACACCCCAGCCGCCCCACGTGGTGTTCGTCGAGAACCCGGCGGGATCCACCACGAAGATCCATCACGACGAGGAGCGCCTCGTGCCGACGCTCACCGAAACGGTGTCGGCTCCGTTCCCCTATGCGTACGGCTTCGTGATCGGGGTGCCATCAGGCGATGGCGACAGCCTCGACTGTTTCGTGGTGAGTGAGCGGCCCCTGGCGTCGGGCGAACGGGTCGAGTGTCATCCGATCGGGCTGCTGGAGCAGTACCAGAACGGGCTGGACGACCACGACGTCCTGGCCGTTCCCGTGGACGAGGTGGATCGGATCGATGCGATCGACCTGGACGAGGTGGTCGCCACCCTTCGTTCGTTCATGGCCAAGGTCTTCGAGCACGATCCCGGCCGCATTCTCGACGTGGGCGAGCTCTGGTCGGCCCAGCGTGCGACAGCCCTGATCGAGGCATCGCGGAGTGGCGGCTCCGCGACGTAGCACTCGACCAGGGGCGTCGCGCTCAGAGCATGTCGGTGAGTTCGGGTTCGATGCCGAGTTCGAGCTTGCCCGCGAGCTGGGCTGTGCGGTCCCAGTCGAACACCACGTGCCCGCGCAAGGTGGCCAGGTCGCGTGCGATGCGTTGCAGGGGCGAGTCCTCGAAGTGCACCGAGGCTCCCGCACCTTCGAGCACGATCCCCACCGCGTCGATCGCCAGCTTGACCGTCTGGGCCGCGGCCAGCCGGATCGCGCCCCGCTCGACCGTCGAGAAGCGCCCGCCGCTGTCGTACCGCTCGCATGTGCGCTCGATGGCGTCACTCCACACGAGGCGCGCCGCTCGCACCGTGGCCAACGCCTCCGCCAGCCGGATCTGGGCTGCTGGCTGCTCGATCTGGCGGTCGCCGAGCGAGTAGGCGAGTACCCGGGATTGGATCCGCGAGCGAAACGCGTCGACGGCGGCCTCGGCCCCGCCGAGCGCAGGCGCGGATGCCACCAGTGTGAGCACCGGGGTGAGCGGGTACCGCACGAACCGATCTGGGTCGAGGCTCGCGCCAGGAGGGTCATCGCTGCGCAGCTCGTCGGCGGTCATGGTCCGGTGTTCGGGGACGAACACCCTGTCGGCGATCACGTCGTTGCTGCCGGTACCTCGCATGCCTGAGGTACGCCACACGTCGACCACCTCCACGTCAGCGATCGGGGCGAGGCAGAACATGGGCCCCGGCGCCGACCCTTGTTCGACGATGGCGCTGACCATCACCCAGTTGCCGTGCTGCACTCCCGTTGCCCATTGCCACCGGCCCGTGAGTTCATAGCCACCGTCGGTACGGATCGCCCTCCCGGTCGGGGCGAGCGGGCAGGGCATGAGCGCATACGGTCCGGTGCCGAACACGTCGTCCTGCAGTGCGGCCGGGCCGCGGGCGACGAACCAGTTGTGCACGGCCAGGAACGACAGCGTCCACGCCGACGACACGCAGCCGTGTGCCAGGATCCTGGTGGCGTCGGTCAGTGACCTCAGGCCGAGCGCGCCACCCCCGAGTCGCTCGGAAAGCACGGCGGCGAAGAAGCCGGCGTCGGCGGCGTCGTCGACCGTTGCCTGGGGCAGCTGCCGCATGGCCTCTGCGTCGGCGGCACGCGCCGCCAGGGGGGTCACCATCTCCTCGGCCCAGGTCACCAACTGGTCGTGGCCGGCGGCAGGCCGGTGGGTGGCGAGCGTGGTGGTGGCGTCGTCCATGTGCTAGAACATAATTTATGTTATTGGAGACCGTCAACGCCGAACCGGCCGTCGGGGCTGGACGAGAGGCGTGGCTTCGCGCCGGCCAGGAACTCTTGCGCCGGGGCGGCATCGGAGCCGTGAAGATCCACGCCCTCAAGGGCGAGGCCGGCTTGACGACCGGCAGCTTCTACCACCACTTCGCCGGGATGGACGGCTATCTGGAGGACCTGGCCCGCTACTGGGGCCAGGAGTTCCTGGACGCCAACGTGTCGAGAATTCGGGCCAACGGGCCGCGGGATCGGCTCGCCGAGTTCTCCCGGGTTGCGCTCGACGACCGTCTTCGGAGCCTCGACGCCGCCATGAGGGACTGGGCCGGCTCCAGCGAGATTGCGGCAGAATCGGTGCGGCGGACAGACGAGGTGCTCCTCACCGAGATGCGCGACGCCTTCGTCGAGCTCGGCTTCAGCGACGCCGACGCCAGATTGCGAGCCCAGCTCTACCTCTGCTCCGGCGTTGCGCGCGTCATGTCGCCGTGGCGACCGAGCGCCGACGATGTCGATCGGGTGCTCGACCTGCTGGCGGGCCCGGCGAGCGCCGCTGGCGTGCGGAGGTGACCGTGGCCTCGATCAACTGGCCAGCAGACTGCGGACCGTCATCACGGTGGCCGATCTACACACGAGGCAACATCGGCGAGGTCTTCCCTGAGGTGGTGCTACCCCTCGAATGGGATCTCGGAGGCGAGCCGAGCGAGCGCGGCTGGCGCATCGGCGCCGAGACGATCGGCTTCGCAACCCCCGACGACATCGGCGACGAACCCTTCGTGGTGCTCGGTGTGTTCGGCGGCTACGGCTACTTCAATGTGAGCCTCATGCGGCTACTGGGGGTGAGGACTCCCGGGATGGCACCGGATCTGATCGACGCGCAGTTCCTCGGCGAGGCCGATGTTCCTGCCTACACGCCTCGTGCCGGCGACCGACGCCTGCGAGCGACACTCAAGGTGGTGTCGACGGCGCTGAAGACGTTGCGGGCAACACGCGTCTCACGCCTCGAAGAGATGCGGGAGCGTGTAGAGCAGTACCGCGCCCAGATACCGGCGGGCGATGCATCCGACGATGCGTTGATGGCCTACATCGAGGACGGTCTCGACGAACTCTGGGAGTTCCTCATTGCCAGCCACGTGATCGTCACGATGCAGGCCACGATCGCGGCCGGCTCGCTGTCGGACTTCTGTGAGACGCATCTCGGCGATGCGAACCTGGCCCTGGAGCTCACCACGGGGATCGGTGACGTGGTGTCGGCGGAGCCGGCCCGAGCCATGTGGAGCTTGGCCAACGAGACCGCATCGGAGGAGTACCCAGCTGCCTTCGCTGCGTTCCTCGATCGGTACGGCCACCGCGGTCCGAACGAGTTCTCGCTGCACGGGCGCGACTGGGCGTCGTTTCCCGAGCTTGCAACGGCGGCGATCGACACGATGCGTGGCCTCGACCCTGAGCGGTCACCTGCTCGCCAGGCGGCACGGATGGCCGCACATCGCGAGGCCGCCGTGCGTGACGCCAAGGCGCAGTTGGGGCGACGGCACCGGCGTCGGCTCGACAAGGCGATCGCAAGCGCCGCGCTCTGGTCGCGGGCGCGGGAGGAGTCGAAGGATCTCGTGATCCGCGGTAACCAGCGCGGCCGGCACGCCTTCCTCGAACTGCTGAGGCGGGCCCGAGAGCGAGGCGGGGTACCCGATCGGACGGGGCCCTTGTTGCTGACCCGCGACGAGTTCGTGGCCTACGTGGACGACCCACCCTCGATGCTGGGCATCATCGAGCAGCGGCGCGGCGAGTACGAGCATCTGTCAGGGTTGGAGCCGCCGTTCGCATTCGATGCTGACGCCCACGGTGGCGCCGCTCCGCCGCTGGCAACCTGGTCTGCTCGCCGGCCGGAGCGCAACGATCACGCGGGCGCCGGTGCTGATGGGGAACGCGGCCTGGTGGCCGGGAGCTCGCTGGTTGGTCAGGCCGGGGCGCCCGGTCGGGCCACGGGGCGAGCCCGCGTCATCCACGATCCGGGAGACCCCCGCGGTCTCGAACCGGGCGAGGTGCTCGTGGCGCGCCTCACCGATCCTGCCTGGACCCCGCTCTTCGTCGGGGCCGCCGCCGTGGTCGTCGAGATTGGTGCTGCCATGAGCCACTCGATGATCGTGTCGCGCGAACTCGGGATTCCCTGTGTCGTCGGCATCGACGACGCAACACGAGCCATCCAGGATGGGGCACTGGTGGAGGTGGATGGCTCGACCGGCACGATCACGTTGCTCTGAGGTCGATCAGGTCGCCGGCCGACCGATGGTCTGGCGGCAGAGGTCGAGCACGAGCTGGGCTCGACGGGTGAGCGTGGTGCCGGCAGGCCAGGCGGCAACGATCGGCATCGGTTCGAGACGATCGGCGATCTCGATGGTGCGGATCGACCGCCCCTCATAGCTCACGGCGATGTCGGGCCGCTGGATCAGCATCGACCATCCCTGGTTCCTCGCCACGAGCGATCGCAGCGTTTCCAGGCTGCCGGTGGTTCGGGTGATCTCGGGGCTCGCACCATGGGCGCGCAGGATCGACTCGAAGTACCGCTTGCTGGGCGGAACATCGAGCATCACCATCGGATGGCGATCGAGGTCGCGCAGGCGGATTCGCGTGCGGTGGGCCAGCGGGTGCTCAGCACCGAGGAGGATGTGAGGGCGAGTGAGGGTGAGGACCTCGGAAGCGAGTTCGGGTCGAAGGCCCAGGTCGTACAGCACGCCGATCTCGATCTCGCCGTCGAGTAGGGCCTCCTGCAGCTCGTCGAGCCCGAGTTCCTCGATCAGGAGTTCCAGCTCCGGATAGGCGTGGGCCGTCGCTGCCACCAGCGGCGGGACGCACGTCGTGGCGACGGTCCGAAAGCAGCCCATCCGCAAGCAGCCAACGGCATCGTGGGCCTCGCGTCGGGCGTTCGCCACGAGGTCCTCCGATGCGTTCAGGAGCCGACGCAGGTCGCCGATCACTGTTGCTCCCACTGGGGTGAGGGCAAGGGGTCGATGCGGTGTGCGGACCAGCAAGGTGGCGTCGAGCACCTGCTCCATGGCGGTCACGGCGAGCGACACGGCACTGGCGGACACGTGGAGACGAGCAGCGGCACCGGCCATGGTGCCGGCATCGACAGCGGCCAGGAAGTAGCGGACCTGCCGCAGGGTGAGTTCCGATGCCATGAGAAAAATCTATGGCAACGAGCTGAAAGTCTCACTTCACGAATGGCCAGTCGGGCCCCAAGCTGATCGTTGCCGACCACGATGCGACGTTCGAGACCGCAAGGAGGAGCCACCGTGAGTCCCGTCTGCCCCGTGCCACTCGACCTGTTCCGGGCGCCATACCTCGACAACCCCTACGCCGTGTTCCCGCGCCTCCTCGAAGAGGGTGGGCCGCGGTACGTGGCCGATCTCGACATGTGGCTGGTGGCTCGCCATGAACACGTCGATGCGGTGTTTCGCGACCCCGACCGGTTCTCCGCCGCCGTCGCCCAGGATCCGCTGCGGCCCGTGCATCCTGACGCGGCGGCGATCCTGGCCGAAGGCTTCCGACCGATCCGCACGATGTCGAATCTCGATGGCCCTGACCACACGCGGATCCGCCGGCACAACCAGGTGGGGTTCAGTCCGCGTCGGCTCCGGGCCATGGAGCCCATCGTGCGTCGCATGGCGATCGAGCTCATCGATGCGATGCCCGTGTCTGGAACCGTGGACGTGGTCGATGCGGTTGCCCATCCGCTGCCAGCGTCGATCATCTTCTCGCTCCTCGGCTTCCCGGCCGCCGACACCCCGATGCTCAAAGGATGGTGTGGCGACCGCCTCGACTTCAGCTGGGGTGAGCCTGATCGTGCGGCCCAGGTCGCGATCGCGGCGGACATGGTTGCCTACTACCGGTACTGCGAGGCGCACGTGCGCCAGGCCCTGGCCTGCCCGGGCGACGACTTCACCGGCGACCTGCTTCGCATCCACCTCGACGATCCCGAGACACTCAGCATTCCCGAGGTCACCCACATCGTGTATGGCCTGAGCTTCGCGGGCCATGAGACCACCACGAACCAGATCGCCAACATGATCCGCCGGCTCCTCGAGGCGCGAGAGCTCTGGGAACAGGTCGTCGCCGATCCGACATCGGCGGCTGCCGTGGTGACCGAAGCAATCCGTCACGACTCCAGCGTGATCACCTGGCGGCGTGTCACCACCCGGGAGACCACGCTCGGCGACGTGACGTTGCCGGAGGGGGCGAAGCTCCTGTTGCTCCTCGGGGCGGCGAACCACGATCCGGCTCGCTTCGATGAGCCCGGTCGGTTCGACCCGGCGCGGCCCAATGCCACCGACGCACTGTCGTTCGGAAAGGGCAAGCACTACTGCCTCGGCGCGCCTCTGGCCAAGCTCGAAGCACGCGTGGTGCTCGAAGAGCTCGTCGCCCGGCGACCGAACCTCCACCTCGTCGACGAGCCGCTCGTGTTCCATCCCAACGTCGCCTTCCGCGGCCCTCGGCGGCTCGTGGTGTCGCACACGGGGTGAGTGCGTCGAGCACGTCTGGCTCGTGCTGTGCCGGTCCGGGGTTCAGTCGGCGAGGAACCCGAGGGGAGTGGCGGGTTCCGACCTCAACGCCGCATCACCATCGATCCACGGTGGCCGCCATCGCGCATGAGGGTGGTCGTACGACACGACGGCCCACGACGTGTCGGGATCGAAGCTGGTGAAGACCGTCAGCTGGTAGGGACCCTCGGAACTGAAGTCCTGGTTGTGGAGGTAGGCGTGTCCGTTGGGTCCGAGTTGGAACTGGTCCGAGTCGTAGTAGCCCGTCGTGACGTCGAGTCGGAGGCGGAGCGCATCGGTTCTCTCCGAAGTGGTGTTGACCACCATCACGTCGAAGAACGGGAGGCCGAGGTCAGCAGTGCCGTTGCTCGTTCCGCAGGTGTAGGTCATCGGGTTCGTGTACCACATGAGGTAGCCCGCCATGGGCGCCACCGTTTCCGTCTTCAGCACGAACTCCTCCGACTCGCTGAAGGCGAGCATCACCGCACCTCTGCCGTAGCCCTGGTCGAGAGCTGTGGTCCAATGCGTCCACCCGACTGGATCGGGGGCTCGGCCGAGCACGTTCCAGTAGATGAGTTCCACGAACTCACGGTTGCTCAGGGCGCCGTAGCGGATGCGGAACTCCTCGGAGGCGGAGAAGCTCCAGGACAACGTTTCGAGGTCGGTTTCGCGCAGGCGGTACGTGGCAAGCCAGTAGGACCAACCGGAACTCTCGGGATCGCGGAGGAAGTACGCCCAGTACAGGCGGTAGACCGAGTCGGTGAGTTGCGGGCAGTCCGATGGGTGCAGTTCGAGGAATGACATGAACGCCCGCTCGTCGATGGCGGCCCGGTCGATCGGGATCGCCGAGTTGATGCGGATCGACCCCCATGACGACCGCTCCCTGTCCTCGCAGTGCATCTCGAAGTCGATCGCAAGATTGCGAATCGTGTTCGGATCGTCGATCTGGAGCTCCAGTACCTCGAACGATCGTCTTGTCGGGTAACAGCCGGAGGCACCGTAGACGCGGATGTTGGGGCCTCCTTGGGCGGCGGTTTCGGCCGCGTTCGGATAGCTGCCGACACGCAGCGGTTCATCCGTTCCGGTGTCGAACTGGAAGACCATGAATCCGGCAATTCCCGGTGGATACACGGTGATGTCGAGCCCCGACCCGGAGAAGCGAACCTCGAAGACATCGGCTGGGGCCTCGAAGCTCCGTGGTTCGCCGTCGGAGCCGAACGGCCCGGACTCCTGGCCATGAACGTAGATGCTGATGCCTGGTACGGCCTGCGCGTCGGCCGGAGGAGCGGAGGCGAGGATCGTCGCCACCACCAGTACGGACACTGCTGCCAGTCGCACACGCCACGCCATGCCACTCGATGATGGGAGTCGAGATCATGTCCAGGTAGGAGCAAACGTGGCCGCCGCAGATGAGCCCGCAGGTTCGGTCCGGCCCAGCAGATGTGCTCAGCTCAGGCCGGCACCAGTTCGAACGTGACGGCCAGCTCGACGCCGAGGCGTGGCCCTGCGGACGCGGCCGCCCCGCGTAGGCGGGCGTCGGGGTCCTCGTCGTCGCCCAGCCCGGCGAGGTAGGCCGCGTGGAGGCGGAGCGACGCCACACCGGCCTCCACGTGGTCGGTCACGTCAACCGCATGCGTCGGGTGGGTCGAGCTGCCGAAGGCCATCCACCGCACACCCGACCACGGCTCGCCCTGATCGGTGAACAGCCACCGGTTGGCGGCATCGCGAACAGCGTCGGGCAGTGCCCGCCCCACCTCGCGGTGGTCGACGTGGTTCCAGGGGCCGGTCTCGCTCCAGCGCTCCCGGTAGTTCGACCCGATGATCACGTCGGGCCGGTGGCGCCGGATCGCCCCGGCGAGATCGCGTCGCAGGTCGATCCCGTTCACCACCAGCCCGTCCGGGTGGTCGAGGAACTCCACCTCCGATACGCCGACCGCGGCGGCGGAGCGGATCTGCTCCTTGGTGCGCACGGCTCGGGCCTCGGGAGGTGGCATCGAGTCGATCCCGGCCTCGCCTCTCGTCACCAGTACATAGCGCACGTCCTTGCCCTGACTCGTCCAGCGGGCGACGGCCGACGCAGCCCCGTACTCCATGTCGTCGGGGTGAGCGACCACAGCGATCGCCCTGTCCCAATTCTCGGGGAGCGGGCTCAAGTCGGGATCCATCGCCCGACCCTAGATCGTGGTGGCCGCAGCTCGGCGGTCAAGAGTCTGCGTCAGGCGGTGCGGGTGAGGGTTGGCTCGTCGAGGAACACCCCGTGTGCGCTGCCGGTGAGGCTGCGGATCACGAGCGTGGCGTTCGGGTCATCGGAGGGAGGCAGCTTCACGGCGAACGTCTTCGCCTCGTAGCGGGAGAGGTCGACGGCGAGCGTCGACACCCGCTCACCGTTCCACTCGATTGCAATCTTCTTGACCGCAGGGCCGCCCCAGTCGTTCTCACCCAGCACGATGCTCATGTCGTAGGACGCGCCCGGTACCACCTCGATCTGCTGCTCCAGCGTGCCGGGCCCATGCCCGTTGATGTCGACGAAGCGTTGCCCGAAGCCAAACTCGTGCCAGTCGGAGTTCTTGACGTCGACCGACCCACTCGTCACCGTCCAGGCGCCGACAGTTTGCCCGGAGCTGTACGTGGTCCAGTTGTCGTCGCCCTCGGGGTTCGTCTCGAAGCCAGCATCAGACACATTCGTGTTGGTGATGCCGTTGCCGGCCTCGCCGAACGTGCCGCCGCCTCCTCCCGGTGGGGCCGACGCGTCGGGCGACGAGCTGTCGATCACGACCTCCTCGGTGCCGAGGGCTTGGGTGGCTGCTGCCACTCCGTCGGAGTCGTCGCCCGCGATCGAGCGCTGGATCGACGTGACGCCACCGATGCAGACGAGCGTTACGAGTGCCACGACCAGTGCCGTTTCCACGCCACTGACGCCGGTCTCGGTGCGTCGTACCGCGCCACGCGCGTCGTTGACCTGGGGGTCCGACGCGACGTCGGCGGTCGCTGGGCGTGGGCTCACCCCGGGGGTATCGGACGCAGCGGCCCTGCACTTGACCCGCCGGCTTCGGGTTCGGGTTCAACGAGTCACAACCCTCGGAGCCCAGATTCTGGCGGTTCGGTCGAAGCTGGTGGTGGCGAGTTGGGTGCTATCTGGTGACCACGCCACCCGAAGGACGGTTTGGAGGTAGTCCCGTTCATACGGGGTGGGGGAGGGAACGCTGTGTCGCGTGTGACTCGTGTCGAACTCCGGTGCTGTCGGGGTTTCGGCTTGAGCCTTGGGCGGCGAACAGACCTTCCCCCGTAGCTGACGTGCCGCGGCGCGTTCAGGTGGGCCAGCAGCCGGCGAAACGCTGGTCGGCCTCGGAGAGGAGCCTGAGAGAGCGGTCGAACTCCTCGAAGCTGGGCCAACCGGATTCACCGTCGGCCACCTCGGCGCGGAGCTGCACCAGCACGCCGCGACGGGCCCGGAGGTCCTGGGTGAGCTCGGCATCGACGTCGGGGCGGCGGGTCATCTCATCAACCAAGGCGTCGAATGCCTCGAAGAGCTGATCTGCCTCTTGCTGCGTCACGCCGACGGCCTCCTCGATCGGTTCACGGTCCGGTGCCGCGTCGACGAAGGCGGTGCAGGCTTCGCTGATGGTGGCAAACCTCGGCGTCGGCATCGACGTGGGCGTCGAGGTCACGACGTCCGGCTGGTTGGCGACACCGCCGTCGCCGCCCGTCTGGGCCAACCACACGGCGCCGGCGAGCACCACAATGACGGCGGCGCGCGCCACCCAGGCCGCGACGGCGACGCGGCGGCGAGCGGGCCCCGGGTGTTGGTGGAGCTCGATGATTTCGGCCGCCGGCCCCGGTTCGCGCTGGAGCGAACCCAAGAGCTCCCCCAGCAAGGCGTCCTCGCGGTCGCCCCGGAGCGGGAGTGGCTCGTCCACCAGACGGAGCACGTCGTCGACGTCGTCGGGCTCGGTCATGTTCGTCTCTCCTCGCCGCGGTGGTCCCGGTAGACGCGTCGGAACGCGCTTCGGGCTCGAACCAGCGCCGACTCGATGGCTTCGGACGACTGCTGGAGTGCATCGGCCATCTCGACGATCGGCATGCCGTCGACATGGTGGAGGATCAAGAGCATGCGATGTCGCGGGTTGAGCCCGTCCAAGGCGTCGAAGACGGCATCGCGGCGGTCGTCGTGGGCCCAGCCGGCAGGGAACGTGGCCGTGTCGCCGACCTGCGCCTCCACCAGATGCGCCTTTGCCTTGCGTCTTCCCGCTGCACGCCACCGGTCGATGACCTTGTTGCGGGTCACCGCCATCAGCCAGCTCGGCGTCACGGTGTCCTCCTTGCCCGAGCGGTAAGCGGCGACGGCAGCGTGGAAGACCTCGGCAGTCACGTCTTCTCCGGCATCGCGACCCAGTCGGGCGCTCGCGTACGCATTCACCACGCGCACGTTCTCCCGATAGAGGGATTCGAAGCGGTCGGTGTTCAACCGCACGGCCTTGGGGTCGTCGCGGGTCAGAGCCATCACGGTATCCATCGCCAGTCCGGCGCTTCAGCCGTCGGTCCGTTCGCGATTGAGAAAGTTCCCGACACCGACGGCTGGCGGGTTGCTGTGTCGATGAGCGGGCTGACGTCAAGAGAAGGATTCAGACATGCACCAAGGAGAATCGGACGCGAAGGAGAGGGCGATTGGGGACAGGAATGCACGTCTCGGAGCCGCGGCGCGATGGATCCTGCCGGGGATTCTCGCATTGCCGCTCGCCCTCGCCGCATGCGGCGGCGACGCTCAGGACGACGTGACGTCGGCGGCGGCCGACGCGTCAGAGAGGCCCACAGAGGTCGCATACTCGTCGACGGTGGTCGTGGAGGCGTCGGCGGACGACGCAGGCGCTGAGGGCGAACCGGCCGATCCCGCTGAGACGACCTCGAGTCCATCTCCAGAGCCGACCACGGAGGCAAATGAAGAAGGCGCCGACCCGGCACCGCAGTCCCCGGCCTTGCCGTTCCCGGCCGAGGGCGAAGCCGTGCCCGGCCGATACACCCATAGCACCATCGCAGGCTTCGAGCTGTCGGTCGATGCATCGGTCAGCGTTCTCTTGAACGCCGACCACCTGGTCGTGCTCGCGGGGGGCGACATGGCTCGCGACTTCAGTCAGGGCATTGCGTTCATCGAGGCGTTGGGGATCATCCCTCCCAGTGAGGTTGGCGTCCATCAGGATCACCATCCGACGGTGCCAGACGTGACGATGGATCTTCCCGAGAATCTCTCTGTCTGGTTCGACCGCGTCCCCCAGATCGAGGTGGTCGACACCGCCGAGTTGACCGTCGCCGGAGAACCGGCGCAGCGCTGGACCGTCGTGCTCGACACGGAGGCGGGCCCGACGTTCGCAGACTGCGGCTCCCCCGCTTGCATTGGCTTTATCGTGAACGAGGGAGGCGGAACGTACGTGCTTCGCAGCGATGAGATCGCAACGATCTATCAGCTCGATGCGCTGCCCGGCACGATCGGGTGGTCATTCGGCCTCGACCAGGCTGGCGCCGATCAGGCGGTTGCGGCCTTCGACGAGCTATTGAGGACACTCAAGGCCACGTGAGTGACACGATCTTTCGTGCATGGGCTGGGCACCTAAGCGCTTGGCCGTCCGGACCACGAGGTCATCGTGAAGCGGTGGCCGGTGGCAGCGAGTTTCAAGAAAGTTCCCGACACCGACGGCTGGCGGGTTGCTGTGTCGATGAGCAGGCTGAGGTAGAGGGAAGGATTTGGACATGGCGAGACGACGACGGCTATGGCAGAGCGGCTTGCTGGCGCTCTCGTTCATGTTGATGGCTGCGGGGTGCAGCTCGGATGACGACGACGCGTCCGTGGCTGCAGAGTCCGAACCCTCAACGAGCGACGACACCGACACTGCAGAACAGGTGGCGGCGGGTGAGGCGGACACCGCTGACGTCGAGCGAATCGTCGACGAGATCGACGCGGCGCTCGACGAAGAATCCAACCGGCTCATCGAGGCCGAGATCGAATGGGCGCACTGGGGCTTCTCCACGGGCGCGCTGCCGCCGGGTCCGAACATGTGGCTGTTCTGCACCCGCATCCAGGAGCAAAAGCAGGCCACGCTCGATGCCATGCCGGAACGGTTGGGCGCTGCCGACCTGGACGCCCCCTATGCGGTCTGGCGGGACACGCAGGTACGGTTCCTGGCCGAACTGTCGCCGCGGTGTGAGCAAGCCGACGAACGTGGCGGCCCCTTTGTCCTGACCCAGGCGGAAGCCGAGGATCTGGTGGCGTCGATGACGCCATTCGAGGAGGCGGAGCGCCTGGCGTGTTTCGATGCGCTGGAGGCATTGGAGGGGTTCGGGCCGCTCAACTGCACGCGTGAACCGGACTCCGATACCGGGTTCACCCTGGATGAGCCCGGTCCGGAGATCTACGAGCTGCTGGACGTCGACCCGGACTGGATGCAGGACGGTGAGGCGGTCGAGACCCCAACAGGCGATGGGGGCTGCCCGGCTTCGCCCGGATTGTTCGGTGAACGAGTCCAGGTGGGCCCCGATCCTGCCGACTGTTTGTGGTTCGCCCGGCCGTTCACCATCGATCACCCCGAAGGCGTGCTCGTGCAGGGCATCGAGGAGATACTGTTCATCGTTCCCTTGGGCGACGGACCCACATTGACCATCTGGGGTGTCGATCAGGTCGCCGACCCCGCCGAGCTGCACCGGGAGCAGCCCGCCCGCTACGTCGAGGCTCCAGAGGAACCAGTCGCATGGGTCGAGTCGCTGCCCCTGAAGGTGATAGAGACCACCACCATTGATCTTGGTGGCCAGACGGCGACGCGATTCATCGTGCAGGGTGACGAGCAAGCCATCCGCGAGGCCACCGGTGAGCAGTCGTTTGCGTGGATCGCCAGCGACATCGGCCGCATCTCAGGCGTGATCTCTGGCGGCGTCATGGAGGCGCCGCCCGGGCTACCCGAGGACCAGCGCGACGCTCCTGCGTTCAACGAGCCAACGGTCTACGCCCTGTGGCACATCCTCACCCCCTCGGGACCGGTGATCGCCGAGATGCAGACCTTCTCCGAGTTCACCACCGAGCTCGACTTCGCCGAGGGGGTCCTCGCAGCGATCACCTGGCGCTGAAACCCGGGCATGTTGGAGGTCGATTGGTCCTTCGCACGGATCCCCAGCGACACCGGTCAGACCTCGGCGCTCGTCTACAGGGAAGGTAGTTCAGCTCCTACTTTGCCTAGACGGTTTGGCCAGTGCCCGGACAACGTATGGCTCGTAAGTACTCGTTTCACACAGGCCCCTAAACGAAGCCCGCGAGGCGCTGAGCGGCTCAAACTTCCCCGCTCGAGAACGGCACCTACGAGCGGGCAGGAGCCGCCGACTCTCGACCGATGACATCACTGAGCGTCGCGTCATCCCCTCCAACTCAGCAGCAGTAGCAACGTCCATGCACAGCCCAGCATGGGCGATCGCAACCACCCACAGCCCGAACCAACACCCATCCCGCCTGCCAACAGCGGAAGCGGAACGGCAACACGCCGTCGAGGACACCGGCTTCGACCGAGGATCTGCGAAATCGTCCATGTTGTCCGACGGGCTGCTCATGACCGAGGCCGGGCCGAACGCGACGCTGCCCGCATGCACCGAACGAAGATCATGACCATTGCCTCGCTTCTCGTGGCCGGAGCGCTCACTGCAGCGGCTTGCAGCGACTCCGACGACACCGCCACCGAGGCCTCCGAGGAGGCGACGACGTCCACGGCAGAGACCGAGGTAGAGCCCGAGACCGCGGAGGAATCGGAACCCGATGCCGATGCCGATGCCGATACCGATAGCGATGCCGAGGATGACGGCGACAGTGAGGCGAGCGAGGAGGCCGCACCACCAGACCTCACCGACGACGTGGCCGCGCTGGTCGTTCGCCGGGTGACGGGAGACCTCGACGAGTTCACCTCCACCCGTGATGCCTACGTGGCCGACCTGGAAGCCCAGGCCGGGATCGGCACCGATCGTGAGTTCCAACCGTTCCTGTCGTTCGTCACCTTCGCCGAGCCGGACCCGCCCGTGTACATCGGCCTCACCCAGGGCGACTCACTGGGCGAGTTCTCGGCGGGGGCCGAGGCCGTCGATCCCGACCTGCAGACCGCCTACTTCCCGACCTTCGAGATCGAGGCGTTCGACCTGCTCACACCGCTCACGCCAGGCACGCCGGTCGACATCAGCCAGATCGCGACGGAGCCCGGCCAGGTGCTTGAGGTGGCCTGGCGTGACCTGTCGACCTACACCGACTTCGACGATGCCGCCTACGCTGAGGCTCGGGATGGCTACCTCGAGGCGCTGGCCGCCAAGGACGGCTGGGTGGCCGAGTACCAGTGGGTGTCGGCCACGGGCGGCGATCTCGTGGTTGGCATGACCGTGTACGAGAACGCCGAGGCGTTCCAGACCATTGCCACCGACGCCGAGTTCACCGCCAGCGATGTCTACACCGCCTTCATCGGGGCGTACCCGATCGCGGGCGGGTACGCATCGTCTGTGATCAAGTGATGTAGTGAACCGATGACCCGACGTGAGGTGACCGACCACGACGAGCTACCCGTGCGCGCGTTCGACGCCACGCCGCTCTACGTGGGTCACGCCCGTTGGACCGACGGCCTCCCGATCGTCACCGACGCCCACCGACACCCCCATCCTGAGCTGTCGGTGGCGATCGGGACGGCCACCCTCACCCACGACTTCGAGGACGTGGCGGTGAGCGGCATGTCCGCCGTAGTGATCGACGCCGGAGTGGTGCACCAGTGGACGATCACCGAGCCCTTCGAGCTGTGGGTGGTGGGGATGACACCGGGTGCCGTGGCCGACCAGGGCGCGATGGTGGAGCGCCTGGTGGCCGCCGGTGTGGTGTCGATCCCCGACATCGAAGCCGACGATCTGGTGGCCATGATCCGCCTCGCCAAGCGCCGGTTCGAGGAGCAGCCAACGGAACCGGGCCGGGCGGCCACGTTCATGCCGCCATTCCTGGGGCAGCTGGTGGATTGGGCCCAGACACCGGATCAGAGTCGGGCCGGCACCACGGCCACTGTGGCCGATGATCTCGTGAGCCGGTTCCTCCTGGCCGTGAGCGCCAGCCCCCGCGAGCGAACGGTTGCCCGCTTCGCCGCCGATCTCGGAGTGAGTGCCGGACATCTCTCGGCGCTGGTGAAGGAGCGAACCGGTCGCACCCCGAAGCAGGTGCTCACAGGACGAACGGTGCTGGAAGCCAAGCGGCTGTTGTCGAACACCACCGAGAGCGCAGCCGCGATCGCCGCTCACCTCGACTTCGTGGACGCCAGCCAGTTCGGACGATTCTTCCGCGAGCACACCGGTTGCACGCCGGGCCAGTTCCGGGCCGGGCTGCACACGGCGGCCGATGCGGCGGAGGGTGCCGAGCCCGGTTGATCCCGGCGTTCTGCTTCACGAAACCTTCAGAGTCGTTGGCGTACAAGGTCTTCGAGCGTCCGGATCGCCCATGGACGCGCCGGACCGGCCAGGCCCCGGGGACCCCTCCCCTCGGGGCCTGGCCGCCCGCGGCGCCCGCGAGCCCACTTGGAGTTGCCGGGCGATTCGACGTGGGGGGTCGCCGCGAGGTGCACTGACAGCCTGCGTCGATGCATCGACGACGCCGCGCCCACCAGTGGAGGAGGCTCCCATGGCCCGCATCGAACCCCTGCCCCGAGAGGCTGTCGCCGAGCACGAGGACCGGCTGGCGTTGGTCGAGCAGATGATGGGATTCGTCCCGAACTCGATGTTCACGATGGCCCGGGTGCCGGGCCTGCTGCCCGCCTTCCAAGGCCTCGCCGCCACGGTGCTGTGGAACGACGTGATCCCGAACGATCTCAAGCAGATGATCGCGCTCATGGCCAGCGCAGGCGGCGGCTGCCGGTACTGCCAGGCCCACACCGGCCACACCGCCGAGCGGCTCGGCGTCCCCGAACCGAAGCTGGCCGAGATCTGGTCGTTCGAGACCAGCGACCACTTCAGCGACGCTGAGCGCACGGCGCTGCGCCTCGCCTTCCACGCCGGTCAGGTGCCCAACGCCGCCACCGACGAGGACTTCGATGCCGTGCGCCAACACTGGACCGACGACCAAGCAGCGGCGATCGTGGCCGTGATCTCGTTGTTCGGCTATCTGAACCGCTGGAACGACACGATGGCCACCACCCTGGAGGAGGCGCCCACCCGCTTCGGCGAGCACACGCTGGCGGCGTCGGGCTGGGACGCCGGCAAGCACGCGTAGCGAGCCAGTCGGCTCGGACAGGTGAGAAGGGGAGAGACGTGAAGCTGTTCTCACATCGAACGCGACCCGTGCACCTCGGGCCGTACCCCCTCGAGCGTCTCCCACGGCTCGCCGATCCGGCTCTGCCGCCCATGCAGCCGGGTGGGACCCGACCCACTGAGCGCCGTACGAGTGGGCCCCGCGGCGCAGCCCACGCCTACGAGCGCTACGTCGAGCTCTACGACCACCAGCGCACCGGCGACGTGGCCGAACCCGCCCCGGTTCCCGACGATCCAACCGAGCGGGCCGAGAATCTCAAGGCTGGGCTCTACTTCCTCGACGCCGACATGGCGGGCTGTGGGGTGGTTCCCACCGACGCCTGGACCGGCGAGGTCCGGGCCACCCACCGGTTCGCGGTCGTCACACTGATCGCCCACTCCCGAACGGTTGGCCGCAACCAGCCGGGCGACGACTGGGTCGACGGTACCCGCCAGGTCAACGCCGATCTCCGTGCGGGCGAGCTCGCCGTGATCACCGCTGGCTACATCCGCCGTCTCGGCTTCGACGCTGTGGCCCACACGCCGACGAGCACCGATGTCGACCTCGACCGGATCGCGCTGCAGTGCGGGCTGATCGAGTCGGTGTCGGGCCGGCTCCAGGCGCCCTACCTCCGGGGCGGCTTCGCGCTGTCGGTCGTGACCACCGAGATGGAGATTGCTCCCGACGCCCCGCTGGCGCAGCGAGGGATACTGTCGGCGCTCCGCTCGACCTGGTCTCCGGGTTGGCTCCTCGGCCGAGGTGGAACCCGAGCCGGTATCGGCCGCCTCAACGGCGACCATCGACCCCTCCACCTCGGGCGGTACCCGATGGAGCGGATCAAGCGGGTGGACGAGCCGACCACGCTCATCATTCCCGAAGAGGTGAAACGGGTGCCGGTTCGTGCCGGCGGCTTCCCTCGTGCGGCCCACGGCGACCTCGGCCCCAAGTTCCAGAACGACGTGAAGGTGTTCGCCTTCAAAACGCCGCAGGCCCAGGCGTACATCCAGCAGATCGCCGCGATGACGCCCCATCAGGACGGGCCGGTCGCCCCCGAGGTTGCGCCCGAGACCACTGATCCCGACCGCAACGCTGATGCGGTGAAGGCGCTGGCCCACCACCTCGGCGGCGACATGGTGGGCGTGTGCGAGGTGCCGACCTACGCCTGGTACAGCCACAACGGCCGAGGCGAGGAGATCACACCCCGCCACCGCTACGGCGTGGTGATCCTGCTCGACCAGGGCTACGAGACGATGGAAGGCGCCAGCGGGGACGACTGGGTGTCGGGCGCCCAGTCCATGCGGGCGTACATGCGCGGCGCCCAGATCGCCGGGATCCTGGCCGAGCATCTCCGAGCCCTCGGCCACAGCGCTCGGAGCCACACCAATCGTGACTCCGAGGTGTTGCACATCCCGCTCGTGCTCGAAGCCGGTCTGGGCGAGATGAGTCGCATCGGCGAACTCGTGCTGAACCCCTTCGTGGGGCCGCGGTTCAAGTCGGTGGTCGTGACCACCGACATGCCCCTCACCCCAGACCGCAAGATCGACTTCGGGTTGCAGGACTTCTGTCAGAAGTGCACGAAGTGCGCCCGCGAGTGCCCGTGTGGGGCGATCCCCTTCGGCGACAAGATCATGTTCAACGGCTACGAGACCTGGAAGCCCGACGTCGAGAAGTGCACGAAGTATCGGCTCGGCAACCTGAAGGGATCGGCCTGCGGGCGCTGCATGAAGACGTGCCCGTACAACATCGAAGGCGTGCTGTCGGAGCGCGTGTTCCTGTGGGCTGCCATCAAGCTCCCGTTCACCCGCCGCACGATCGCCCGGCTCGACGACCGCGTAGGCAACGGATCCATCAATCCGATCAAGAAGTGGTGGTGGGACCTCGAGTGGACCGATGGCCGCACGATCCTGCCAGCCAAGGGCACGAACGCCCGCGAGCTCGACATGGACGGCGACCGCCTCGCCGCCCGCCAGCGGGTGGCCCTCTACCCGCCCGACATGAACCCTGCCGGCGACAACCAGTTCGAGCCCGTGAAGCTGGACCGGCAGGAGGCCGTGCGCCGAGGCGAGCAGGCCGAGTCACCGGCCGAGGCCCGAGTTCGCATCGCCCGCCGGAGCTGAGCCGGCGCCTCAACTCCTCAGAAGTGGTCGTCGGTCTGCCGATGGCACGGGGTGAACCGGGAGCGCGGCGCAACGCTGGTTGAGGCCGCCTTCGCGGCGCCGATCTTCTTGGTGATCGTGTTGAGCCTGATCGAACTGTCGCTCGTGGCCCACAACACAATCGAGGTGTCCGACGTGGCCCAGCGCGGCGTGCGGGCTGCTGGCGTGTATGACTCACAGCGCCACGCCGACCACGAGGTGCTGGATGCAGTCACGCGCACCTTCGGCCGTATCGGCACCTCCGACATCGACTATGTGGTGATCTTCCGCATCGAGTCGGTCGGTGACGAGATGAACCCCCAGTGCCACGTCACGTCGGTGTCGTTGGCCTCGGACCCGCAGCGGCCGTGCAACCGCTACGCCGCCGCCGACCTCGCCCGGCCGTACGTCGAGGCCGACGGGGTGACGCCGACGCCCCACTTCGGCTGCGGGCCGTCGTCGCTCGACCAGTTCTGGTGCCCGGCTGATCGCCAGACGTCGGTGGCAGGCAACCTCGACCTCGTCGGAGTGCACATCGCTGCCACCCACCGCTACCTCACCGGGGTGATCGGGGCCACGCGGGGGATCTCGGGGCTGGCCATCACCCAGGTGGAGCCGCGCGACGCATGAGGCGGAACGAGCGGGGCGCCGCCCTCGTCGAGTTCGCACTGGTCACGCCAGTGCTGTTGATCCTCACGCTCACGGCGTGGGAGTTCACGTTGATCTGGCTCCGGAACCAGGCCGTGATCAACGCCAGCCAGTCGGCAGCCCGGGCGGCCGCCCAGGCCGGCACGGCCGAAGAGGCAGACCAGGCGGCGGTGCGGGCGGCCAAGGCGGCGCTGGGCGATCGGTGGGATCGGATCGATCGGATCGTGATCTATGCGCTCGACAGCGACGGCTCCACCCCAGCAGCGTGTGTTGATCTGGCAACGAGAACCTCACCAGGTGGCGCTCGATGCAACGTGTACACCCAACCCGACGTGGTGCAGGCCGACGACGCTGCCCACTTCTCGTGCGGCGGCGGTGCCGCATCGAACTGGTGCCCCACGACGCGTAACGGTGATCTGCTCTCGGCCGACTGGTTGGGTGTGCGGGTGGACTACAACGACACCTGGGTCTCGAACGTGGTGCCGTGGGGTTCGTACACCTTGGCCGACACCACGGTGATGCGAATCGAGCCTCGGGTGGATCCGAACCCGTGAGTGATCCCGGAACCGCCACGACCAAGGGCCGGCCCGAGGCCGGCCACATTCTGATCAGTGCAGCGATGCTGCTGATCCCGCTGATCGCGTTCGCATCGCTGGCCATCGACACCGGCGCCTGGTACGTCGAGCACCAGCGCAACCAACGGGCGGCCGATGCCGCAGCGTTGGCCGGTGTGGTGTGGATGCCCGACCTGCCGGCCGCCCAGAGCGTGGCCCTCGACGCCGTTCGCCGCAACGGCTATCCCGGCGCGGTGCTCACCTCGTCGCTCGCTGCGTTCGAGTCGGCGGCGCCTGGTGATCCGCCGCTGGTGTACGTGGAGGCGACCGGCCAGCAGTCGATCTCGGTTCGGCTTCGCACGAACGGCCTCGTGCTCTTCGGCACGGTCTTCGGCGTACAGCAGGTGTCCACCCGTTCGCTCGCCGACGCGCTCTACGTGAGGCCCGAAGTGATGGGCAACCCCACGTCCGCCCTCGGCAACGGCGTGGACGGGCCGGTGCCCGACCACTTCTGGTTGAACATCTTGCCCACGACCCAGGTACGCAACGCCGGTGACCTGATCTCGTCCCAACAAGGCCGAGGCGGCATCCCGAATCCGAATCACGACCCGCGGGGCTACCTCTACGTCGTGGACGTGCCGGCCGGCGGCACCTGGAACCTGCAGGTACGCCCCACCTGCTACCGCCAGAACCGGGGCAGAGCCACCTACAGCCTCTACTTCCCCGACAGCACGTCCTACGACGCCTACGACAATGTCAACGCCGGCAACCGGGCGATGACCGACACCTTCGGGCGCGAACGCAATCCCGACAACTGCGAGATCCCGGCCCCGCCGGCGGCACCGACGAGTGGCGCGATTGCCTTTGCCGCCAACATCGGCGCGTGCGTCGACCGCGACGTCGCCAGCGGCTGGGTGCAGATCTGGGACTGCAACGGTGCTGCGAACCAGACCTGGACCATCGACGCCGATGGTCGGCTGAGCACCGGCGGGGCCTGTGCCCAGGTGCCGGCCGGGAGCCTCGGCAACGGCACGTTCGTAACCGTTGGTGGGTGTGGGGGTGGCGACGAGGCCCGGTGGTCGATCTCGGGCTCCACGATCACGAACCGGGCGTCGGGGCGCTGCCTCGATCTGCCGTCGGGCACCACCACCAATGGTCAGAACCTCCAGATCTGGGACTGTGTTGGCGGCTCGAACCAGACCTGGAGCACCTCGGTCGCACCGGCCGGTCCGCCGCCGGCGCCCACCCCGAACTGGTCGCCGGCCGCCGACGGGGCCCAGTGGCACACGCTGCACAACGTGGGCACACGCTCCGGACGGTGGACGTTCCAGGCTGCCCACGGCGGCGGCTCGGGTCGCGTGCTCTACTCCGTGCGGATCGTGGACGCAGCCGGCAACACCTGCACCAGCGCCGCCAACCCGTCCTGCCCAACGATCGCGCCGCTCAACTGGCAGGGCGCCTTCACCCAGAGCGACATGTTCGGGCCCGGATCGCCGGCATCGTTCACCGACTCGGAACTGTGGTTGGCCGACGTCGGATCGGAGTACGCCGGCAACACCTTGCAGGTGCTGCTGTTCGACCCCGCCGATGGCATCGATGCGGTGAAGATCGAAGACCCCAACGGCGCCTTCGCCGACTTCACCTGGGACACGATCGACGTCGACGAGTTCGGGTACGCCGGTGGCGGCTACTACGGCGCGGACGCCGGCCCCTACGACCAGCGGTGCGGCGGGGACTCCGTGGTGACGTCGCCGACGGCGGCCGTCGCCTGCGACCCCACCCAGCCCGAACGGAACTGGTTCCAGGATCGCACCGTGCGCATTCGGATCCCGATCCCCGACACGCCGTGCGTGACCGACTGCTGGTGGAAGCTCGTGTACGTCAACGGCACGAACGACAGCAACGAGACCACCACATACCGGGCGTCGATCATCGGTGACCCGGTGCGCCTCACCCGCTGATCGAAGATTTTTCGCCGATGCGTCACGGATCGGCGGTGAGTGTGGCGTCATAGAGGGTGGTGACCTCGCAACTCGACACCCGATGGCAGGCCAAGGCGCTGTATGAAGCGCATGCCGTGCCGCTGGTGCACTTCGCCGCCACCGTGGTCGGGTCAGCCGACGCCGAGGACGTGGTGGCATCGGTGGCTGCTCGCCTGTTGCCGACCAACAAGGCGCTGCAGGCCCGTGATCCCGTGGCCTACCTCTACCGGGCGGTGTTGAACGCCGCCCGATCACACCTCCGATCGGCCGGCAGGCGAGCCGAGCGGGAACGGCGGGCGTCGCTCGACCGTTCCAATGCTCACGCACACCAGTACGCGCCGACGGCCTCGGGGCCGGGACCCGACCTGTCGTTCGCCCTCGATGCGCTGACCACCCGCCAGCGTGCCGTGGTGCACCTCGTCTACTGGGAACAGCTCACCGGTGCCGAGACCGCCGATCGGCTCGGCATCTCGGAGGGATCGGTGCGCACCCATCTGGCGCGAGCCAAGCAGACCATGCGGGAGCTGATCAATGGCTGACGAGATCGACGACCTCACCCGGCAGGCCATCGCCCAGCGAGTGGCCGGATCCCGCGCCCCGCGCCCCTACGAGGCCCTCGAACATGGTGCCGACGCCACTGCGCCTCAACGATGGAGGTTCCCGCCCATGTCATCCGAGCACACCCAGCGCGGGGCGCTGATCGCTGCGATTGCCGCCGTCACCCTGTTGGTGGTGGGTGGCCTCGCTGCGGGTTCGATCTTCGGTCGTGACCGGCCCAGTGATCTCGCCGCCGATAGTGATGGGGTCGAGACGACGCCCGTACCGGTGCCCGATTCGGTGCGGTCGACGACCACGTTGTTCAGGCCTGTCGAGACCACCCTGGAGCCGATCGACGACGAGGTGGTGGTGTCGACCGAGCCCGGCGTGACGAATCCGCCCGGTGATCCGAACCTCGGGTTGTACACCATCGAGTACCGATGCGAGAGCGGCTCGACGGGGTCGATCGAGGTACTGGTTCCCTTCGGCCGGGTGGAGACGCCCGGCGTGGTGATCACGATTCCTGCGGCCGACGACATCGGCGCGGCGGTGAACACCGAGAGCCCCTGCACAGGCGCCGGCCCGCTCATCGAGATCACGTTCGACACGGCCTGCGGGTCTGAGATCCGCATGGTGCGGATCGCCGCCGTCGACGGAGCGGTGCCCGACGTGGCCACGCTCGACATCTGCGAGTAGCGCCGGTCAGGCGTCGCCCGAGCCCGACTCCGATGGCGGGTTGGCGATGTGATCGATCGCCAGGTGTTCGTTCTCCGAGGTGCGATACACGGCCCGGAACAACAGGTGCACACCGAGGGGCAGGGTGAGCACCATCGCGGCCGACGCCGTGGCCAGGTAGGCCGAACCCACCCATCCGAGTTCCCAGCCGGCCCCGATGGAGGCCAGCAGGAGGGCGATCGGGCTTGCCTTGCCCGCTGCGTGGAAGCGGGCGTACGGCGTGGAGAACCGGAGCACGCCGACGCCGGCCAGCAAGGCCACGAGCGCACCGGCGAGCATGATGAGGTCGGTCACGAGGTTCACGCGTCAGCCCCCTCGTCATCGTCAGACGATGCCGCCTCGGCGGCAAGCAGGTCCGCGGCCGACACGTCGGCCTGATGCTCCAGGAAGCGGCTGGCGGCGACGGTGGCGGTGAAGCCGATGATCGCCAGTACCACCAGGATGATCAGATTGGTGCGGTCGTCACGGCGGGCGGCGTCCACGGCGATCACACCCATGAACGAGATCAACATCACGTCGAGGGCGATCACGCGGTCGGCCATCCCGGGGCCACGAACGAGGCGGAACGCTCCGCACAGACCCCCGATGCCGAAGATGGCCATGGCGGCCAGCGTGATCATGACGCCGCCTCCGCAGCCTCGGACGTCCTGATCGGCATCGCCTCACAGGCCAGGTCAGCCAGTCGCTTCGTGTGGGCGACCGTCTCCTCCATGCGGGCCTTGTGCAGGAGATGGAGGTAGATCCGATTGTTCTCGGTGTCGACGTCGATCACCGCCGTACCGGGCGTGAGCGTGATGGCAACCACGAGGAACAGCAGGTGATTGCGGCCGCTGTCGGGCAAGTCGACGCCCACCACGGCTTCCTGGGTGTGGTCCTTGGGCGTGAGCACCTCCACGGCCACGTTGATCGTGGAGCGGACGAGGTCGGCGAACACGAGCCAGTGCAGACGGATGAAGGCAGGAACGTTCACGCCGCCCCGCTCCGGCACCGAGGTGCCGAGCCCGATCACGGCAACCGACAACAGCAATCCGGACAGCACGTTGGCCGCGGAGAACGCGCCCCACAGCCCACACCAGGCGATCGTCAACACCACGGCAGTGGCGGCCCGGCGGATCGTGATCGTGCCCATCATGAGAGCACCTCGCTCACGTACACGGCCGGATTGCGCAGGTCTTCAGCGGCCCGGTACGACAAGTCGAACAGCCAGCCTGCGAAGAACGAGATGACCAGCGAGCCGGCCACCGCCAGCGCCGTGGCGCTCTTCATCGTGATGCGGTTGATCGCCGCCGGCGGCTCGGGATTCGGCCCGTCAGGGTCGGTACCCCAGAACACACCGATCCAGATCTTCGACATCGAGAGCAGCGTGAGCGCCCCGGCCACGAGGGCCGCCACCACGACCGCCGTCGACTCGGCCTCGATGCCAGCAGAGATCACGCCCAACTTGGCCACGAAGCCCGAGAACGGCGGCAGGCCGGCCAGGCTCATGGCCGGCACGATGAACAACGCGGCGATCAACGGACGGCGCCCGGCCATTCCTCCCGACCGGTCCAGCGCGCTCGTGCCCTGCTCATTCTCCACCAGGCCGCCAACGAGGAACAGCACCGTTTTCACCGGCATGTGATGCACGAGGAACAAGATCGCGCCGGCCGTGCCGGCCACCGTGAACAGCCCGAGGCCCATCAGCATGTAGCCGATCTGGCTGATCACGTGGAACGACAGAATGCGCTTCACATCGTTCTGGGCCAGCGCCCCCATCGCACCGATCACCATGGTGACCCCAGCGATCAACAGCATCACGGGGCCGAGTTCCTCCATGCGCGTCAGCGAGTGGAACCGGATCATCGAGTAGATGCCGATCTTGGTGAGCAGCCCTGCGAATACGGCCGTGATGGTGGTGGGAGCCGTCGGGTAGGAGTCGGGAAGCCACGAGAACAACGGGAACACCGCGGCTTTCGTGCCGAACACCACGAAGAACCACGCCCCGATGCCCAGCTGCACGCCGTGGTCGAGTTCTGGGACGCGCTCGGCCAGCAGCGCCATGTTCACCGTGCCAGTGGCGGCATAGACGAACGCCACGCCGATCAGGAACAGCGTGGAGGCGAGCAGGTTCAACACCACGTACGTCATGCCGGCCCGAACCTGCCCGAGTTGGCCCTGATGGGTGAGCAGTACGTAGCTCGACACGAGGATCAACTCGAACGACACGAACAGGGTGAACAGGTCACCGGTGAGGATGGCGAGGGCCACGCCGGCGGTCAACACCCCGACCAGTGGCCCCGACAGTTCGGGGTTCGCCCCCCAGCGCGTTCGGCGCTGCCCGATGGCGAAGATCTCGACCACGAAGATGATCGTGAGGGCCACCGGCAGGATCAAGGCGGCGAACATGTCGGCCACCAACACGATGCCGAGCTCGGGGTGCCAGTCGCCCACCCGCATGGTGAACGTGCCCGAGTTGGCCACCTCGAACAGGATCGCCAGGGCCGAGCCTGCGGCCACCCCCAGACCGGCGAGGGTCACCAGGTCGCGCGCCTTGGCGTTGCCCCGGAGGAACAGCGCGATCGTGGCCGCGGCCAGAGGCGCCGCGATGGGAAGCGACAGCAGCCAGTCGGTCACGAAGCCGACTCCTCGCTCGACGACGCGTCCGACGCCTCGTCGGTCTCGTCGGTCTCGTCGGTCTTGTCGGTCTCGTGCGCCGGCTCCTCGGCGACGGTGGCTTCCTCCACGTCGTCGGCAACGCGCCGGTCCTCGATGTCGTCCTGCACCTCGTCGTCGCCGGTGAGCGTGGCTTGGCGCCGGGCCAGAGCGAGGAGGAACAGGGTGAGGCCGAAGGAGATCACGATGGCGGTGAGCGCAAGGGCCTGGGGCACCGGATTGGCCACCTCGGAGATGTCGGCCCGATTGGCGATCGGGGCCTCGCCGGACGAACCGGCGGCGAGCAGCGCCACCACGGCGGCGTGGCCGAGCAACGAAAAGCCCAGCACGATGCGGCTCAGCGATCGAGCCGTGATGAGGTACAGCCCGATGGTGGTCAGGCCACCGACCACGAGCAGGAGCGACGCGTTCACGGCGACTCCTCGCCGTCGGCGGTCGGCTGCTGGTTCATCGACTTTGCCAGTTCGGTGCCGCCGAGCCCGTCGAGGAGCGCGATCACCACGCCGATCACCACTGCGGTCACCCCGATGTCGAACGGGAGCGCCGAGCCCGTCTTCACCTTGCCCAGCACGGGCAGCTCCGCCTCGATGACCTGCTGGTCGAGCAGTACGCCGCCCCACAACAGTGGGGCGATCGACACGATCACCATCAACAGCGTGCCGCCGGCCACGAGTTCGGTGGCTCCGTTCGGCTCCTGGAGGCCCACGAGCACACGCAGAGTGATCACGGCACCGAACACGAGCCCGGCGGCGAAGCCACCACCGGGATTGTTGTGGCCTGCGAACAGCAGATACACGCCGACCATGATGGCGAACGGTGACGCCACCTGGATCCCGAGCCGAGTGACCGGTGAGTAGCTGTCGATCATGACGCGGGCTCCGGGTCGAGTTCGGCCCCCGACGGCTGGTCGCTGTCGCGATCGCTGTTGCCGTCATCGTCGGCCCCGGTCTTGGACCCGTTCGTGCGGGCGAGGGCCAGGATGCCGACCGCCACGGTGGCCACTACGACCACCTCGCCCACGGTGTCGAGCGCGCGCAGGTCGGTGAGGATCACGTTCACCATGTTGTTGCCGCCGCCCACGTCCACCGACTGGGTGGCGATCTCGTCGATCGGCGCCTCACCCGTGGGGTTCGCCGACGAGGCCGCGAGTGCAGCCGTCACGGCTGCGCCGCCGAGCACGGCCCACGCCACGCGGAGCCGCCGCCAGGGGATCTGGGACAGCGTCGGGAACTCCGGGGGAAGGTGCCCGAAGCCGACCACGAAGCCCACGACGATCACGGTCTCCACGAGGAGCTGCGTGAGCACGAGGTCGGGTGCGCCGTTGATGGCGAACAGGCCCGACACCCCGGCGCCGACGGCACCGAGCGCGAGCGCGGCGCTGAGGCGGGTGCGGAGGGTGGCCATGGCGGCAGCCGAGATCACGATGGCCACAGCCAGGGCGCCCTGGAGAGGGCCATCCCACAGGAACACGTGATCCACGTTGAGGTCGCTTAGGAACCGGATCGAGGCCACAACGGCCATCGCGGCCATCGTGAGTACGTAGACGGGGAGCGAGCCGTGCTGGATCTTGCCGGTCGCCCAGCGGCTGCCGACGAGCACCTGATCGAGCAAGCTGTCGGAGGCGTCGGCCCCCACGGGGTTGGGCGCGGGCGCCGTCGATCGGGAGAACAGCACACCGAGCACCGTGCCCCCAGCAACGATGGCCATCGAGATGGCGAACCCGGCCGTGAGCCCCGGCCACCGGAGCAGTTCGTAGACGGCGGCCTTCTCCGTGAGCTCGGTTGCGGAGTCACGAACGAGGTCGTCGATCGGGCCCAGCACCACGAAGAACACGAGGCCGGCGGCGCCGAGAATGGCGGCTGGCACGAGCATTGCGAGGCGGACGGGGGCCACCTCGGTCTCCTCGCCGTCGCCCCAGAAGAGACCGATGATGAGGCGCACCGTGTAGGCCACGGTGAGCACCGAGCCACCGATGACGCCCAGCGCGAGCATGAAGCCCGTGAGCCCGTCGAGCTTGAGGGTGGCCTCGATCGCCGCCTCCTTCGCCGCGAACCCGAGCAGTGGGGGAACGCCGGCCATGGAGGCCGCGGCCGCCACCGCGATCACGAACGTGACCGGCATGGTTCGCCGGAGGCCCACCAGATCATCGATCGTCCTCGTGCCCGTACGGATGTCGATCGCGCCGACCACCAGGAACAAGGTGGCCTTGAACAGGGCGTGGGCGAACAGGATCGACACGGCGGCGAACACGGCCTTGCCCGAGCCGGCCACGAGGAGGGTGATCATCAGGCCGAGTTGGGAGACGGTGCCCCAGGCCAGGATCAGCTTGGCGTCACGGTGCCGCAGGGCCCCGATCGCGCCCCACAGGATCGAGGCGACGCCGAGGCCAATGCCCAGTACCGACCAGGTGTCCACATCGGCGAAGGCCGAACCGACCACGGCCACCAGCACCACGCCGGCCTTCACCATCGTGGCCGAGTGCAGGTAGGCGCTCACCGGTGTGGGTGCGGTCATGGCACCGGGAAGCCACACGTGGAACGGAACCTGGGCCGACTTCGACGCAGCACCGAGGAGTATCAGCACGGCGGCCAGCGGAGCGGTGCCGCCAGCCATCGGCTGGAGGTCGCTGATGATCGTGGTGCCCGACTCGGCCGCCAGCAGGAGGAGGCCCGCGAGCAACACCAGGCCACCGGCCCCGGTGATCATCAGCGCCCGCCGCGCTGCGGCCTGGGCCACCTGATCGGTGCGCTTGTGGCCCACGAGGATGAACGACGTGACCGACGTGAGCTCCCAGAAGATGAAGAGCGTCCACACCGAGTCGGCCCAGACGAGCCCCAGCATGGCGGTCGAGAACGACAACAGGGCGGCGGCGAAGCGGCCGACGTCGGACGCCGTAGGCGAGAAGTAGCCGTAGGCGTACACGAACACCAGCGCACCGATGCCCGACACCAGCAGCGTCATCATGGCGGCGAACGAGTCCACCCGGAACACAAAGCCGAGGTCGAGCTGCTCCACCCACACGAGATCGGCCGTGGCCACCGAGTCGGCCCCGACCTGACCGAGGGCCCAGAGCGCGGTCACCGCAGGTGGAATCGCGCCCACCAACAAACCACGGCGTCCGAGTGCCGGGGCGGCAACGGTGAGGATTGCGCACCCTGCGAGATGCAGGGCCAACAGGCCCCAGATCACCGCCCGAAGCAGGTCAGACGCTGGAGACCCATGCCACTCACCCTGCGCACTGTACGAGCGGGGAGGGCCCGAATCAACTGAGTGTTGGCTGGTCGCCACGGTGTGTGAATGTGGTGTTACTTGCGTCACGAAAGCCTTGACAGCAACGGCCATCGCGGCCGTCTAGGGTCAGCTCGTGGTCGTTGCCGGCGCGTTCTTTCTCGGTGGTCTCGTGCTGCTGTTGGTGGCCGGGAATCTCGTGGTCCGCGGGGCCTCGGCCTTGGGCGTCCGCTTTGGCCTCGCCCCCAACGTGATCGGCCTCACGATCGTTGCCGCTGGCACCTCGGCCCCGGAGCTGGCGGTGGTCAACCAGGCCGTGTCGTCAGGCGACGCGGAGCTCGCCGTTGGCAGCGTGGTCGGATCGAACATTGCCAACGTGCTGCTCGTGCTCGGCCTGGCCGCCGTGCTGGGCGCCATCACCGTTGCCGGCCGTGTGGTTCGTATCGACATCCCCGTGATGCTCCTCACGACTGCGGCCTTCGTGGCGTTCGCCTGGAATCGGTCGATCGCCCGGGTCGAGGGCATCGTGCTCCTCACGGGGCTGGTGGCGTTCACCGTCTGGACCATCCGCGCTGCCCGCACGGTCGAGTCCGCCGAGGAGACCCCGCCCCTGGGCCTCGGGCGCAGCATCGTGGAACTCGTCGGCGGCATCGCGCTGCTGGCGCTCGCGGCCCAACTCGTGGTGAGCGGCGCATCTGACATCGCCGAGAGCCTCGGGGTGCCCAATCTCGTGATCGGACTCACCGTCGTCGCCATCGGCACCTCGGCCCCCGAGATCGTCACCACCGTGGTGGCCGCCGCCCGAGGTCAGCGCGACCTCGCGGTTGGCAACGCGGTGGGGTCGAACATCTACAACATCTTGTTGGTGCTGGGATTGACGGCCTCGATCACGCCGTCGGGGATCGATATCGCCGACAGCGCATTCCGGCTCGACGTTCCGGTGATGGCGGCCGCCGCGTTCGCCTGCCTCCCGCTCGTGGCGCTCGATCGTCGCCTCGACCGGTGGGAGGGGATCGTGTTCGTGAGCTACTACGCGGCCTACCTGACGTTCCTCGTTCTGGAGGCCACCGGCAATCGGGCCGCCGAGCCCTTCGCCCTGATCATGCTCGGGTTCGTGATGCCGATCACGGCCATCACGGTTGGGGTCGTGTTGCTACGCCAGGTGAAGGCGAATCGACGGCGGCGAGCCACGATGATGACGGCCGACTCGACCGCACCCTCAGCCGAGTAGCCACCACACGAAGCGGTGCGCGCCGCCGGCCACGATGCGGTCGGTGTCGGGCCCGCACGCTCCGGTGCCCAGACCCCGGACGGCCGCATCGACGTGCACCTCGATCGTCGACGACCGCGCCAGCTCGGCAAGCGTGGTGGCTGCCGTCAGGTCCAGGTCGTGGTGGCGGCGGGCCGTGACGGTGATGGCCGGTTCGCCGGCCACCCGGAACCCGGCATCGGCGCCGTCGTCGAGCTGGAGCCAGCCGCAGTCGATGTGGGCGCCGTGCTCCTGGGGTTGGACGAACGGGTGGTACTGGTCGTCCACGGTCGAGCGCCATAGTCCGAGGCGGGCCGCAGCCTGGCGGTCGGGGTAGGTCTCGTCTGGTCCGGGGCCGAACCAGGTGAGGTGGGCGTAGGCGAGCGGCACGGTGAAGCGCACGCCAACGCGGGGAAGATCCGTCCACTCCTGCGGTGTGGCGATCTCCTCGCTGAAGCGGATGGCACCGTCGGCGCGGTGATCGGCCACCGTGCGGTGGGTGATCGGCCCGAGCGAGCGCACCGTGGTCACCCGGCGTCCGCCGTCGTGATCGACCTCGTCCACCGACTCGATCTCGGGCTCGGTCGCCGCCAGTTCGTCGAGCCCCCATTCGAGCCAGCTCGTGCGGATGCCGACCCGACCCTGGGCCACCCCGTCGTTGTCGAGCGGGGCACGCCAGATCCAGGCCCGGCTCTCGGCCAGGATGGCGTTGCGGATCTCAGCGGGGAGCGCGGCGCCGATCCCCGCTGTACCACCGGTTGGCCCCCCGAGCGCCGAGCTGGAGGTGGAGCTAGAGGTGGAGGGCCGGCGACGATCGACGAGCACGGTCTGGTCGTGGCCGATCACGTGGCCGGCTGGCGCCCACGACTGCTCCGTCGCCAGTTCCACCCGGGCATCGAGGGTGGCCACCGACGTCGCCGCCTCCGCGGCTGCGCCGACGCCGTCGAGGTCGAGGCGTACCCGGGCTGAATCGCCAGCCACGATCGACGGCACCGCGACGGTGGCGTGGTCGACGACGGCACCGTCCACGGCCAGTGCCACGGTGACTCGTACCTCGGCTGCGCTCACCATCAGGTGGGCGAACCGGTTGTGAATCGTGGCAGCCGTGCCATCGGCATCAACCTCGACCGTGACCGGCCGGGCCAGCCATGCCAGTTCGGGGAGGCCAGGGTGGGCGAGACCGTCGGGGTCGACCACACCGTTGATGCAGAAGTTCGTGTCGTTGGGCTCGTCGCCGTAGTGCCCGCCGTAGGCGAACCACTCGGTGCCACCGTCGTCGTGTTCGCGCAGCCCCTGGTCCTTCCAATCCCAGATGAAGCCGCCGGCCAGGGCTGGCAGCTCGGTGAACGCCGCCACGTAATCGGCGAGGCCCCCGTTCGAGTTGCCCATGGCGTGGTTGTACTCGCACAGGATCAGGGGGCGGTCGTCGGCGCCGGTGGCCTCGGCCCACTCGCCCCACGCCCGGATCTGATCAACAGTGGCGTACATCGGGCAGATCGTGTCGGTGATGAGGCGGTCCGAGCGGGTTGGCTGGCGGTGGCGCAGGTCCTTGGGCGCGTCGGGGCGCCACGCGTGATTGAGCCAGCCCTCGTACTGCACGAAGCGCGACGGGTCCACGTTGCGCACCCACGCCGCTGCGGCATCGTGGCCCGGACCGTGACCCGACTCGTTCCCGAGCGACCATCCGATCACACACGGATGAGAGCGGTCGCGCAGCACCATGCGCCGCACCCGGTCGATGATGGCGAGGTCGAACAGACCCGACGGGGCCAGCGAGTTGTGGCGCGCATGGCTCTCCACGTTGGCCTCGTCGATCACGTACAGGCCCAGCTCGTCGCACAGGTCGAGCAGCACCGGATCGTTCGGATAGTGGGCGGTGCGTACGGCGTTGATGTTGTACCGCTTCATCATCACCAGCTCGGCCCTGATCTCATCCGCCGTCACGGTCTTGCCGGTGTCGGGGTGATGGTCGTGGCGGTTCACGCCGGTGATCATGATCGGGGCGCCGTTCACGGTGAGCCGCCGATCGGCCACCTCCACCCGGCGGAATCCGACAGGCCGGGCGAGCGTCTCGACGGTGCGACCGCTCGGGTCGGTGAGCGCCACGGTCACGAGGTAGCGGTTGGGGATCTCGGCCGACCAGGCGGCGACGGCGAGATCATCGAGCCTCACGACGGCCCGCGAGCCGCGGAAGCGGTAGGCGTCGATGCCGGCCTCGGGGCCGGCTGCTGCTGGGCTCGCTGGCACCGGGGCCGAGGCCGTGGCCAACGGCTCACCCGACCGGTCGAGCGCGGTGAGGGTCACCGTGGTGGACCAGCCGTCGTCGAGCCGGCCCGGGGCACCGACCCATGACGTGACCGTGAGCGATCCTCGCCCGCGGTCGGGGTCGTAGTCGCCCACTGTCACGAGGTCGTCGATGCGAGTCGCCGCGGTACCGGTGAGGGTGACCGAGCGGTGGATGCCGCCGTGGAACCAGTGGTCCTGGTCCTCGATCCAGGTGGCGTCGGACCACCGGGGCACCGCGAGTGCGAGCTCGTTCGTACCGTCGACCAGGTGGCTCGACAGGTCGAACGACGAGGCCAGCCGCGAGTCCTTGCCAACGCCGACGAACCGGCCGTTGCACCACACCACCACCATCGACTCTGCGCCGCCGATGGTCAGCACCACCCGTTCCTCGGACGGCCGGTCGAACGTGGTGCGGTACAACCCGGTGGGATTGTCGGCCGGGACCTGGGGCGGCTGCTCATCCCAGGGCATCACCACGTTGGTGTAGTGAGGGAGGTCGCCGGTTCCCTGGCGGGTCCACACACCGGGCACGGTGATCGGGCGCCAGTCGTGATCGTCACCCCACCACTGGTCACCAACGGCGTCGACTGCCGGCACGAGACGGAACTGCCACGTGCCGTCGAGCGAGACCTCGGTGCGGCCCGCTGTTGCGGTGACGGGCGACGTCATCGGGAGCCGCCCGATCTCGACGAGCGCGGGCGAGAAGAGGGACGCGAGATCGATCACGGGCCCGAGGCTAACGCCCCCGGCCCGCTGGCCTTACGTCGATCAGAGGCCGAGATCAGCCATTGCCGCAGCGGCGGCGAGGCGGTAGTCGGCCACCCGGCGCAGCTTGAGATCCTCGTAGCCGCGCACCTGGTCGGGAAGGGCGGCGAGGTCGATCACGGCCGGCAGGTTCTCGGCGGTGAGGATCGGGTACACCCGACCGAGCATGGTCTCGTACTCGAGCGGTAGGGCGCGTTCGATCCGGCGGAGTTCGGTGCGGCCGAACGGGTCGAGCGCCGTACCTCGAAGCCGTCGGCCTCGTTTGAGGGCGGCGAATCCGGGGGTGCTCCACCGGCCGAAGCGGAGCTTGCGGCCCACGCCCATGGCGGCCAGCACCGGCGGGTGGAGATGCCAGGTGGGCGTGGCGCCCTCGCCCGCCACGCCCTCGGCTGCTGCCTGTGCCTCGGGCGCCAGCATCAGCCGGGCCACTTCGTACTCGTCCTTGTAGGCCATGAGCTTGTGAAGGTTGCGGGCCACCGTCTCGGTCAGTGCACCATCGGCGCCAACGCTGGTGTCGGCCTCGGCCGCCGTCGCCACCGAGTCGAGGAAGCGGGTGGCGTAGGCCAGGCTCTGATAGCCCACGAGGTCGGCAGTCAACATGGTGAGCGTGTCGTGAAGATCGTCGGGCCGCCTGTCGTCGTCGGACGGCCCGACGCTGTCGACGATGGCGGCCACCCGGGCGGCCAGGTCTGGTTGCAGCTCGTCGACCAGTACCTCGAGCGCCGCTGCGGGCGTGGTGGCGGAGGCGGCCGCGATGCGTGCCGCCACCGTGTCGGGATCGTGCACGAGGCGTCGACCCCAGGTGAATGCTGCTCGGTTGGTGGCCACGGCAACACCGTTGAGATCGATGGCCTCCTCCACGGCCTGTACCGACACCGGAACCCAGCCGGCCTGTACGGCAACACCCAGCAGCAGCACGTTGGCCGCCGCGGCCCCGCCGACCAGCGCCGTTGCCATCGCCGCAGCGTCGACGAACCGGTGCTGGTTGTGGCGACTCCCGGCCGACAGCCGTTCGGCGATGCCCGCCGACGGATACCCGATTGCCGGGTTGGTCACCATCCGGCCCGTTGGGGTGGTTGCGCTGGACGCGATCACCATGGTGTGGTTCGGGTCGACGGCGCGGATGCTCGCGTCGGAGGCACCGACCAGCCCGTCGAAGGCGAGCAGCACATCGGCCTCCCCCGTGCCGACGAGGTTCGACGCCGTGGCCCCGTCGGCCACGAGCACGAGATCGCTCATCACCGGCCCCGCCTTCTGGCTCAGGCCGGTCTGGTCAACGCCCCGCACGGTCCATCCATCGAACATCGCTGCGGTGGCCAGGATCTGGGCTGCGGTCACCACACCGGTGCCGCCGATCCCGGCGAGGCGGATCCGGGCCTCTCCGTCCACGAGCACCTTGGGGCCGGGCACGGCCGGCAACAGGTCGACGCTCGACGTCGCAACGGGTGCCCCGGCTGCGGCGGAAGACTCCGAGATCTCCACGGTCATGAACGCCGGGCAGTCGCCGCCGAGACAACTCAGGTCGATGTTGCACGACGCCTGGTCGATCGTGGTCTTGCGCCCGAGCGGTGTGTCGACAGGCTGCACGGAGAGGCAGTTGCTCACATCACCACAGTCGCCGCAGCCCTCGCAGATGCGGTGGTTGATCACCACCCGCGTCTTCGGGGTCTCCACCGTGTTCCGGCGCCGGGCCCGCCGCAGCTCTGCCGCGCACTCCTGGTCGTGAATCAGCACGGTGACGCCGGGCTGCGATCGCAGCCGGTCCTGCACATCCACGATGTCGGTGCGGTCGTACACGGTCACTCCGGGCGGCAGGTCGGCGCTGCGGTAGCGATCGACGTCCTCGGTGGTCACGGCCACGGCGGTGACACCCTGACCGAGCAGCGACCGGCACAGCTCCGGCACCGGGAGCGCGAACGGAGCGTCCTGGCCGCCGGTCATCGCGACGGTGCTGTTGTAGAGGATCTTGAACGTCATGTGGAGGCCGGCCCCGATGCAGTACTGCAGTGCGAGCTGGCCTGAGTGGAAGTAGGTGCCGTCTCCGTAGTTCTGGAACAGGTGATCGGTTTCCACGAACGGCGACATTCCCACCCACTGGGCGCCCTCGTTGCCCATGGCGGTGATGCCGATGCCCTCACCAACGCGCTCGGGGGCCATGAGCAGGCTCATGCCGTGGCAGCCGGTGCCGGCACCAACAAGGGCCTCGTCGGGCACCTTCGTGCCCCAGTTGTGGGGGCAGCCCGAGCAGAAGAAGGGGGTGCGTACCTCGGCGAGCGGGATCCGCGGCCGAGGGGGCGGGGGCGGTGGTGTGAGCCGATCACCGAGGCGGGGCGTGAGCCGGGCTCGGAGGCCGTCGATCATGGCGTCGGCGTCGAGCTGGCCCCACGAGCGCATGAGCGGATCGCCGCGCTCGTCGGTCTTGCCGACCACCCGTGGCTGATCGGGCCCGCCGTAGAGCGCGTCCTTGATCAGCCACTCCAGGGTCGGGTTCTTCTCCTCGACCACCATCACCTCGTCGAGGCCTCGGGCGAAGTGGCGCACGAGGTCGGCGTCGAAGGGCACCGGCATGCGGAGCTGCAGGAGGCGGATACCAGCCCGCTCCAGATCGTCGGTGCTGCTGAGGCCGAGGCGGCGGAGTGCGTCGAGCAGTTCGGCGTAGGTGAATCCGGTGGCCACCAGGCCGATCCAGGCGTCGGTCGGGTCGGACGTGATCCGGTTGAGGGCGTTCTCCACGCCGTAGCGGTGGGCGAGAGGGAGGCGGATTTCGCGGAACTCCCGCTCGACTTCGAGCATCCGGGGGCCGAGGAACTGCGCCGTCGGCGAGCACTGCCATGGCTCACCGTCGACCAGCACAGTCGGGATCACCGGCTCGTCGGTGAGCACGGGGAGATCCACGGTGCCCGACCCGTCTGCGATCGGCGTGACGATCTTCATCGCCGACCACAGTCCGGTTGCCCGCGACATCGCAACCGCGTGGAGCCCGAGTTCGAGGCACTCGCCAATTGTGGAGGGGTAGAGGATCGGCATGTGGAGATCGACCAGCGTGGCGTCGGAGGACGACGGCATCGTGGACGACTTGCAGGCCGGGTCGTCACCGACGAGAACCACGGCCCCGCCAGTGGGGCTGGCGCCGGCGAACACACCATGACGGAGGGCATCACCCGCGCGGTCGAGCCCTGGAGCCTTGCCGTACCAGATCCCCACCACACCATCCACGGTGGCGTCGGGCCGCGTGGTGGCGAGCTGGGAGCCCATCACCGCCGTTGCCCCGAGTTCCTCGTTGACCGCCGGCTGGTGCACGATCGCGAGGTCGGGTGCGGTGCGGATGGCTCGGGCCACTTCGGCGTCGTACCCACCGAGGGGCGATCCGGGGTAGCCCGACAGGAACGCAGCGGTCGACCGGCCGGCGGCCCGGTCTCGCCGCAGCTGCTCGATCGGCAGACGAGCCAGGGCCTGGATACCGGTGAGCACCACGCGGCCGGCCTCGCGGTGATAGCGATCACGGAGCTCGTAGGGACGGGTGACGACGTAGGTCATGGAACTCTCCTCGAAGATTCCGCCAGTGTCGTGGTTCATGCGCCGTGAGTACAGCTCTGCTCCCCAAGACCGAACTTCTGCATAGAATCACATCTCAATGCCAAATATCGACACAACCGATCGACTCATTCTCGATGAGCTGCAGGCTGACGCCCGACGGTCCAACAAGGCTCTGGCTCACGCTGCTGGCGTGTCGCCGTCCACGATGTTGGCCCGGGTGCGCTCGCTCGAACAGCGGGGAGTCGTGCTCGGGTACCACGCTGCCGTCGACCCTGCCGCCATCGGGCGCCCCGTACAGGCGCTGGTGTCGGTTCGTCTGCGCCCCAAGACGCCCGACGCCGTGGCCCGCTTCGTCGATGCTGTGTGGGCCCGGCCCGAGACCGTGGCGGTCACGATGGTCACCGGGCCGTTCGACGTACTGGTGCATCTCAGCGTTCCCGACGTGGCCAGCCTGAGCGAGGCGGTGTTGTCTCACATCGCCAGCGACCCTGCGGTGGTCGATGAGCAGACCTCGCTCATCTTCGACCACCGCCGCAAGACGGCGATCGAACCGCTGCCCTGACTTCGCGTCGTGATCTCGGGTGCTCCCGCGGGGTCAACGATGCGAGGCGCGGAACTGGGCTGGTGTTTCGTTCGTGAGGCGGGCGAACCGATGGGTGAAGTCGGCCTGGTCGTAGAAGCCGACCGTGTGGGCGATCTCGGACAGCGGCCGGTCAGTGCCGACGAGCAGCTCCGTGGCCCGATCCACCCGGGCCCGCAACACGTACTTCGTGGCCGACAGACCGAATGTGCGCCGCATCCGGCGTTCGAGCTGCGCTGGGGAGCAGTCGGCTACCGCCGCGAGGTCGGCCACCCGGATGCGCGACCCCATGTGGTCGCGCACATGGGCCACCACCCGGCCGAGCGACTCGATGCTCTGGTCGTCGCCCGGGGTGCGCAGGTCCCGGCTCACGCTCACGAGGCCGACGGGGGCGCTGGCCTCGCTGGAGTGATCGGCGTGGCGATCCACCACCGGCAACTTCACCGTGAGGTACCAACCGAGCGTGCCGTCCTCTCGGCGGATCAGTTCAAGCTCGTCGCGCAACGGTCGCCCGGTGGTGAGCACCTGGGTGTCCTGTTGTTCGTAGCGCTCGGCGAGTGGTGCGCTGAACAGCTCGGTGGCCCGCCGCCCCACCACGTCCCGCTTCGACGCCCGCCCCGTGCGGCGGACGAATGCCCCGTTCACCGCCACGTAGCGGCCATCCCGGTTCTTCATGCAGAACATCACGTTGACCAGAAGTTCGAACAGTTCGACCAGCTCGCTCTGGCAATCGAAGGGCACCACGTCCATGTGGCCGGCCTGCGTTTCGGGCGTCGGTTCGCCGCTCATGGCCTGGTGACGGGGGTCGATTGGACGAAGTGCGCGTTCCGAGTGGTGTCATTCTCCAAGATCAACGCGCCGTCACCGATCACGATGTAAGGCTATGAGCGCGTCAGACACTCACCCCGGACCCCTCGCCGACGACCGCCACAACGACCTCACCGAGGTGGCGCAGGCTGCGGTGGCGCTGGTGGAGCGATGGCTCACCGAGGCCGGGGCCACCATGACCGCAGCCGAGCGTGCCTCGGCCGACCGGCTTCAGGGTGTGGTTGCCGACGATGCCGCAGTCGGGTTCACGATGCGGTTCGTCGACCGGGTGGTGCGCCCCGACGACGATCGCGCGGCCGCCGAGCAACTGGCCGCCCTGGTGGCCAACCAGGAGCTGCCCGGGTTCCTCGGCCCGATCGACCGCATGTTGCTTCGAGCCGGCGCTCGACTCGGACCGCTCCTGCCCGGGGTGGTGATGCCACTCGCTCGTCGGCGGATGCGGGCCCTCGTGGGCCATCTCGTCGTCGACGCCGATCCCGCAGCCATGGCCGCCCACGTGTCGGCCCGCCGTGCCGCTGGATTCGGGATCAACGTGAACCTCCTCGGTGAGGCGGTCTTGGGCGAACGTGAGGCGCAGCGGCGGTTCGAGAGGTCGCTGGCCCTCCTCGACCAGCCCGACGTCGACTACGTGTCGGTGAAGCTGTCGGCGGTCGTGTCGCAGTTGAACCTGTGGGACCACGAGGGCTCGATCGAGCGCATGTTGGACCGACTCCGGCCGCTCATGACGGCTGCCGCCAACACCTCGCCCCCCACCTTCGTGAATCTCGACATGGAGGAGTATCACGATCTCGAACTCACGCTCGACGCCTTCATGCGCGTGCTGGACGAGCCAGAGCTCCACCACGCCGACGCCGGCATCGTGTTGCAGGCCTACCTGCCCGATGCGCTCCCGGCGCTGCAACGCCTGATTTCCTGGGCCACCGAGCGACACGCCCGCACGGTTGACGGTCGAGCGGGTGGGACGGTCAAGGTGCGCCTCGTGAAGGGCGCGAACCTGGCAATGGAGCAGGTCGACGCCGCGGTGCACGGTTGGCGCCAGGCGCCCTACGCCACCAAGGCCGACACCGACGCCAACTACAAGCGCTGCCTCGACTGGCTCATCCGGCCCGAGCACCTGAGTGGCGTTCGTCTCGGGGTTGCCAGCCACAACCTGTTCGACTGTGCGTTCGCCCGGCTGCTGGCCGAGCGGCGGGGCGTTGGCGACGCAGTGGCGCTGGAGATGCTCGAGGGCATGGCGCCCACCCACGCCCGGGTGGCCCGCGACGACACCGGTGAGCTGCTGCTCTACACCCCTGTGGTCGCCGCCGACGACTTCGACGTCGCCATCAGCTACCTGTTCCGGCGCCTCGAGGAGAACGCAGCGCCGGAGAACATCATTCGGTATCTGGCCGACCTGGAGCCGGGGTCGGAGCAGTTCGAGCTGGAGGCCGACCGATTCGTCACTGCCGTCGCCGATCGTGCGTCGGTGGGGATCGGGCCCCGCCGTCATCAGGACCGCAGCGACGAGCAACCAGTCGGCGAGCAGCCTGGCGGCTTCGTCAACGAGCCCGACACCGACGCCACCCTGGCCGCAAACCGAACCTGGATGCAGGGCGTGTTCACCGCTGCCGCCGATCCTGGGGCAGCCGACCCCGCGGCCTCGATCGTGGAGGACGCCGCCGAGATCGATCGCATCGTGGCGGCCGCCCGCGAGGCACAGCGCAGCTGGTGGGCTGCGGGAGGCGCCCACCGGCGACACGTGCTGCTGGCCGTCGGGGCCGAGCTGGCCCGCCGGCGCGGTGACCTGCTCGCCGCCATGATCGCCGAGGGCAACAAGACCGCAGCCCAGGCCGACCCCGAAGTGTCCGAGGCCATCGACTTCGCCCGCTACTACGCCGACCGGGCGCCCGAGATCCAGCCCGCGACCGACGATCCCAGACGCGCCACGTTCGACCCCTTCGGCGTGGTGGCCGTCGTGCCACCGTGGAACTTCCCGACCGCCATTCCGGCCGGTGGGGTGCTGTCGGCCCTTGCCGCTGGCAACAGCGTGATCCTGAAGCCGGCCCCCGAAACGCCCCGCTGTGCCGAGATCGTGGCCGAGTGTTGTTGGGCAGCCGGCGTGCCGACCGACGTGCTGCACTACGTGCGTACCAGGGACGACGACGTTGGTCGCCACCTGGTGGCCAACACCGGCATCGGCGCGGTGATCCTCACCGGCGGCTGGGAGACCGCTCAACTCTTCCGCTCGTGGCGGCCGGAGCGACCGTTGTTGGCCGAGACGTCGGGCAAGAATGCGCTGATCATCACCCCTGCCGCCGACATCGACCTGGCCGTGGCTGATCTCGTGGCCTCCGCCTTCGGGCACGGTGGCCAGAAGTGCTCGGCCGCCAGTCTCGCCATCGCCGTCGGGCCGGTGGCCTCATCGCCCCGATTCCGCCGTCAGCTCATCGACGCGGTGTCGTCGCTGCGCGTTGGCCCCGCGGTCGACGTTGCAACTGATCTCGCCCCGCTCATCGCTCAGCCCGCCGGCAAACTGGCTCGCGCCCTCACCTCGCTGGAACCAGGGGAGGAGTGGCTCGTCGAACCAGAGCGCCACGACGACGGGCTCTGGTCGCCCGGCGTCCGGATCGGCGTCAGGCCCGGCACGTGGTTCCACCAGACCGAGTGCTTCGGCCCCGTGCTGGGCGTCATGAGCGCCACCGACCTCGACGAGGCGATCGCGTGGCAGAACGCCACCGACTACGGCCTGACCGGCGGCATCCACAGCCTTGATCCCGACGAGATCGAGCAGTGGCTGGACCGGGTGGAGGTCGGCAACGCCTATGTGAACCGGGTGACCACGGGCGCCATCGTGCAGCGTCAGCCCTTCGGGGGCTGGAAGCGTTCGTCGGTCGGGCCGGGAGCCAAGGCCGGCGGCCCGAACTACGTGGCCCAGCTCGGCCACTGGCACGATGACGGCCCCGCCGTCGGCGACGAGGGCGCAGCGTGGTTGGCGCAGGCGGCGGCTTCGGACGAGCAGTTCTGGCGCACCGAACTCAGCGTGGCGCACGATCCGACTGGCCTCTTCTGTGAGGAGAACACGTTCCGCTACCGCCCGCTGCCCGCGGTGATCGTGCGCGTCGAGGCCGATGTCGACGAGGTGGTCCGCCGTCGGGTGGCGAACGCGGTGGATCTCGTTGGTGTGGCGGTCGAGTGGTCGACGCCAGAGATCGAGACCCAGGCTGAGCTCGCTGCTCGGCTTGCAGTCACAGGGGTGGAGCGGGTCCGCGTGCTTGGTGCCGTGGAGCCAGAGCTCCGGGATGCGGCCAACGCCGTCAACATTCACCTGGCCGACGGCGCAGTGACCGCCGATGGCAGCCGTGAACTGCTGCACTATGTGCGGGAGCAGGCGATCAGCCGCACCCTCCACCGCTACGGCAACGTCATCTCGACTGGTTCCTGATCTGTGTGAGGCGCCTGCGGCTCAGGCTCCGTCCACGATGCCGGTGAGCCCGGTGGGTTCGTGGGGGCCGATCACGAGCTGCTCCACCACGCCCGTTCCAACGCGATCACCCCAGGTGGCCCGGCACAGGGTTTGCACGTGCACCATCGTGGGGTCGCCGGGGTTGGCCTCGGCGAGCACGATCTCGTCCCGGGTGGAGTCGGCCTCACCGCGCCAGTGGCCGTGGCCCCACTCGGGGTGGGTGTAGCCGATCCCGCTCATCTGGAACCGCACGAGTGGCTCGTAGTCGACCACGATCGGTTCCGCCTCCCAGCGTTCCAGGCCCACCGATGCTGCCTCGATCCAGCGTGTGCCCGGCGCCCACCGAGGCCATGCCTTCGCCGCCAGGCTGCGTTGGATACCCGCGGGATCGAGCGGATCGGCGTCCGGGCCGATGCGGGGAACGACCGCACCGCTCTGGTGCCACGGCCGACCGTCGGCGTGCTGGTTGAGGGCCAGGTGCGTGCACACGTCGTCGAACACGGTCGGCGTCCAGATCCAGTAGAACTGCGGCACCCGGGCCGGCCCTGCCTGGCGGGCACCGACCGGGCGCACCCCCCAGGAGCGGTCACGCACGCCATTCACCGTGGTGGCGCCCACCTCGATCTCGTCGCCGTCGATCGAGATGGTGCCCGACCATCGGCCGAACTGGGTGAGGCGGGTGTAGTCGAGGATCACCCGCCCGTCGATGGCCCACGTGAACCGCGGTTCCTCGATGGCGGGCGAGATCATCGACCACTCGAGATCGGCCTCCATGCCGTGACCGTCCACCACGATCACCCGGTGCCGTCGCATCGGCTCGATCACCTCCACCCGGATGGGGCCGACGATCGTTGACCGGTCGCCCGGCATACGGCCGGACGCTCGCACGTTGTGCTGCACACCGTGGCGGATCACCGAGAAGGCCCCGTCGATCACCTCACGGTTGGGGTACAGGCCGAACGCCGCCGCGAAGAACAACTCGCCGGTGGGGTCGAAGCCGTTGAAGAAGTAGCGGTCGTAGGCGTTGGGCGACGACGTTCCCACGTGGGTGAGCGGCTCGGGGGTCTGGTGGATCGCGAAGTCGTCGAATGCGTGCAACACCATCAGTCGAGCGCTCCTTCGAGGTCGAGATCGATCAGTTGGTGGGCCGACCCTCGGGCCATGGTGGCGAACATGGCATCGCCCCGTTCGGTCTGGGTCACGATCTGGGATGCGATGACCGCCATGATGTAGCCCGCCGCCGACCCGAGGCGGTAGCCCAACCATGCGTCGTCGAATCCGATGCCCACTCCATGTTCGGTGAGGCGTTGGTGATAGCGCTCCACCAGCGCACGCTCGTCGGCCCGCCGGGCATCGGGGTCGATGGCGGCTGAGAGGAAGTACGCCACATCGCTCGGACCCGACCCCAAGGTGACGGTCTGCCAGTCCACCGTGGTGATCGGCGGCGCCCCCGGGCCCGTGGCGAACAACACGTTGTCCAGACGGAAGTCGCCGTGCACCAGGCACAGATCGAGGGGCCGGGCGTTGAGGATCGCCTCGAACCGGTCGTGGATGAACGCACCGGCGTCGAGTTCGTCGGGCGTGAGCGTCGGGGTGAACCGCTCGACGAACCCGGGGTAGACGGCACCGAACAATCCGGTGAGGTCAGCCACCCGCTGCGGACCGGGTTCAGCGAGCCAGTCGAGTTCGGCGAAGTCGAGCCGCCCCCACGTTGGGCCGTGCAGCCCGGCGATCGTGTCGACGGCCAGCGTGGCCTCGTCGAGGGAGCACCCGGCGAGCTGATCGCCGGCCGCGGCAGGGGCGATGTCCTCCATCACCAGGAGAAAGTCGTTCTGCTCGCGGTTCTCGCTCACGTGGTAGGCGTGTGGGGTGCGGATCGCCACATGAGGGCGGATGTCGCGGTAGAACCCCACCTCACGCACATAGGAGCTCGTGGCCGCCGCCGTCGCCCGACTCAACTCGCTCGACGACGGCACCTTCACCACCACCGAGCCAGGGCGGTGCCCCTCGGCCCCGGTGGAGGCCGGTGGATCCCACGTCAGTCGACAGCGGACGTTCTCACCGACCTGGCCCGTGCCGATGATCGATGCATCGATGGCGATCACCGCGTCGGCGGCGGTCGCGTACCCGCCGGCCCGGAGCACCTCGCCGAGACGGTCGGCGTCGATGTCGTTGGCGGCCAGCAGGGCGTCGGCGTTGTCCACGGCGGCATCCTACGCGTCTACGAATCCGCTGTCGTTTCGTGTGCCTGCCATGGTTCGGTGCACTCACCCGGGGGGTCGAATGGCCGATGGTGGCCCGGTGAGGGCGATGACGGGAGCCGAAGTCGGTCTGTGGCGGATGCTTCGCCGCTGGCGTCGTGAGGCTGGACCGGCGAGCAGCGCCACCGTTACCCACGGCGAGCCAGCAGAGGATCGCATCGGCCTCAGCACCGATGGCTCGTCCAGTGGGGCCGACGCGGCTGGCCTGAGTGCTGAGCACATCGCACAGAACCTCGAGACGGCAGCGGGCGTGACCACGTCGATCAGAGGCGCCTGCAACCTCCTGCATCAGCAGATGGATCGCCAGGTCGAGCTCACCCGAACGATCCAGTCCTTGTGCGGCAGCGTCGAGGTGGGCGCCGACGAGGTGCAGACCACGGTCGGCGTTCTCCGCCACGACTCGGCGAAGATCTCAACCATCGCCCGAGACATCGGGGCCGTTGCCGACACGACGAAGATGCTGGCGTTCAATGCGCGGATCGAGGCGGCCCGCGCCGGTGAGTCCGGCCAGAGCTTCGCCGTCGTGGCGGAGGAAGTGAGGGCATTGGCCCATCAGGTGGCCGACTCGGCCAACGAGATCCGCAGCCTCGCGTCGTCGATCGAGGCCAACACTGCGGCGGCGACCGACTCGATGGCCACCATGGCCTCATCGATCGGGGGTCGTGCTCATGTGGCAGCGCTCGATGGTAGCGACGACGCCACCGGCATCGTCGACGCCGTCGATGAGCTCGTCGGTGGTCTCAGCACAACCGCCGCCCGCGTCGACGGGATCAACGATCAGGCGAGCCGTCTGGCTGAGCGAGTCGACCACTTCTATCAGATCGGTGGTCGCTCGGTGCTGAGCGGCGACCTCGCCCAGAAAGTCGAGATCCAACAGCACACAGCCGCCCAGATCGAAGCGGCCTTCGCGGATGCCATCGAGGCCGGTGAGATCACGGAGGAAGATCTGTTCGACGATGCCTATCAACACATCCCCGACACTGATCCGCCGCTCTATCGCACTCGCTTCGATGCGTTCACCGACCGGCTTCTGCCCCAGTATCAGGACCCGTTGCTCGAACACTTCGCACTCGCCTTCTGCTACGACCGGAACGGCTACATCCCGACGAACAACAAGCCTCGAAGCAGTTTCGACGACAAGTCGCTGGAACTCACCAACGCCAGGGGGAAGCGCCTGATCGACACCCCGCTGGTACTCGCCGACTGCACCCAGACCGAACCGTTCAAGGTCTCGACCCACATCATCGACACGCTGGTCGTTCAGGTCGTGTCGGTACCGATCCGGGTTCGGGGTCGCCTGTGGGGTCAGCTACGAACGGCCATACGGCTGCTCTGAGCGGCCGAGGCGTACCAGATGATGGCGACCGCCCACATGATGCGCTGAAACAGGCCCCGGAACTCGGGCGCCACGGCCATCATCGGCCAGGCGACGAGCCCGATGGCCACCACCACGATCAGATCGCGGGGTATGCGCCGGTCGACCCGCCAACCCGTCGTTGCCAGCGCTCCCGCGACGATGGCTGCGCCCGCCCCGACTCCGATTGATGCGATCAGGTGCAGCGTGTGCTCGACAGGGTCATACGGGGCGTCGAGCCGCCACGGTCGAGTCGCGAACGCAGCGGCAGCGATGACGGAGCCCACCACCGCGCCATGGCCGCGAAGCACCCACGGCCCGACTCGGTGGCGGCTGATCCAGGCGACTCGGGCGACCGCAGCGGCGAAGGCGAGAAACCCGAATCGAACCACCCAGCCCCCCGACACACCCTGGGCCCCGGACTCGCTGGTGGTGTCGGTGAGGAGCGAGTAGTCGTCGGCCACCGCCAAGGGAGCGACCGCGATTGCCACGGCCGCACCAGTGAGGAGCGCCAGGGCAAGTCGGTCCCATCGATGCGGGGCGGGGTCGTCACCCATCGGGGCCTCCTCACGTGGGCGCCGGATCGTCGGCCGACCGCCCCGCATGGTAGGCGCCGATCTGGGATGCTGGCGGGTGATGGTTCCTGATGACCTTTCGTATCCCGCCGAGCGATCGGTGTTCGCCAATCGCACCCTCAACCTCCGAGCCGTTCCTGCTGTCGGCTACGACATGGACTACACGCTCATCCACTATCGGGTGGACGAGTGGGAGGGCGCCGCGTTCCGTGGTGCCCGTGACGTGTTGGCCGGCCGTGGATGGCCGGTGGAGGATCTCCACTTCGACCCCGATCACGACACGATCGGCCTGGTGTTCGACCTCCAGCTCGGGGATCTCGTCAAGGCCACCCGCTTCGGCTACGTGGTCCGGGGCCAGCACGGCACCCGGGTGATTCCCTTCGACGAGCAGCGCACCCGCTACCGCGACATGGTGGTGGAGCTGTCCGAGCCCCGCTTCCGGTTCATGAACACCCTGTTCGAGCTGTCGCGGGCATCGCTGTTCACCCAACTCGTCGACCGCCACGACGCCCAGCCCCTCCCCGGGGTGCACAGCTACGCCGACCTCTACTGGCGGGTGGACGAGGCCCTCGGTGAGGTGCACGACACGGGCACCCTCAAAGCGGGCATCGCGGCCGACCCCGATCGCTACGTGGACCTCGATCCCGACATCGTGCCCACCCTCCTGGAGCAGCGGGCGGCGGGCAAGCAGTTGCTGTTGATCACCAACTCGGACTGGACCTACACCAAACGGATGATGGCCTATGCCTTCGACCGGTTCTGCCCGGCCGAATCCACGTGGCGCGACCTGTTCGACATCGTGATCGTGTCGGCCAACAAGCCCCGGTTCTTCTCCGAGAGCAACCCCGTGTACCGGGTGGTGGACGAAGATCAGTCGCTGCTGGCCCCTCACAACGGCGCCCTCGAATCGGGCCACGTCTACTTCGGCGGCAACGCTCGCCGGGTGGAGGAGAGCCTCGGGTTGTCAGGCGGTCAGCAGCCGCTCTACGTGGGCGACCACCTCTTCGGTGACGTGCACGTGACGAAGGACGTGCTGCGGTGGCGCACGGCGCTGATCGCCCGCGAGCTGGAGAGCGAGATACGCGACACCGTGAACTTCGCCCCCGAGCAGCGCAAGCTCCTCGCCCTGATGGAGGCCAAGGCAACCGCCGAGCAGCGAGCGGCCCGGCTCCGGTTGCGTCGGATCGACGACGCCGACCCCACGCTCGGGCCGGCCCTCACGGCGGCCAACAACGAGGTGTCGCGCCTCGATGACGAGATCGTGCCCCTGGTGAAAGCGGCAGCGGAGGTGGGCAACCCGAACTGGGGGCCGGTCATGCGGGCCGGGAACGACAAGAGCCTGTTCGCCCGCCAGGTGGAGCGCTACGCCGATGTGTACACGTCGCGGGTGTCGAACTTCCGGCAGTACACGCCCTTCGCCTACCTCCGGGCGGCCCGAGGCTCGCTGCCTCACGACGCCGTGGCCCGATAGCGCTCAGTACCACCACGTCGGGGCCGACAGGGGTCCTGATGGAGCAGCGGAGCACCAACGTTCGCATGGGCTCGACGGCCGGCATGCAGTACCTCGTGTTCGGGATCGTGGTGCTGTGGTTCGCCGTCGGTCGATCACTCCACACCACACCACTGCTGCTGTCGGGCGCGATCGCCCTGATCGTCGGCCTGGTGTCGCCCTTCCTGCCATGGGACCGGATTGGCCACGTCGGGTTCCACGTGCAGTCGGTAGGGGCGCTTGCGCTGCTTGCCGTGTTCGGTCGCTGGTTGGCCGACACCGTCTTGTTCGGCGCCGCCTATGTCATGGTCGGGGTGTTCGTCGGCGTGATCTTCGGTCGGCGCATTCTCGCGGTGTACTCGGTGGGGGCGCTGCTCAGCGTGTTGCCGCTCCTTGCCGTGTGGTCACCGATGGACGTTTTCTCGACGAGCATCGCCTGCACCTCGGTGTTCGTTGTCGCCGGTCTGATGCAGGCACTGCAGCGGGAGTGGAGTGACGCCGACCTCAGGGCCGAGCAGGCCAGGGCGACACAGTCGATCACGGCCCAGATGGAGGCGCAGCGCGAGTTCGCCGACGCAATGGCTGACGGCATCGCCTCGCTGCGAACCGAGATGGTGACGATCCGCTCGTCGGCGGCAGCCACCGCCGAGGTGTCGGGCAGCCTGGCGGCATCGAACCACCAACTCACGACGGTCGCCCAGGAAGTGGCTGACATCGCCTCCCAGACGGCAACCACGGCGGCCGACGCCAACTCCGCGGTGGCCAGCCTCAGCGAACGGACCCGGGCGATCAGCGCATCAGCCGAGACCATCAAGGGCATTGCGAACCGCACCAACCTGTTGGCGTTGAACGCCTCCATCGAGGCCGCCCGGGCCGGCGAGGTGGGCCGGGGCTTCGCCATTGTGGCCGACGAGGTGCGGAGCCTGGCCTCCCACGCGGCAACGTCTGCCGACGAGATCGAACAGTCGATCTCCTCAGTCGTGAGTGCGGTGGACGCGAGCGAGGGCAGCGTCGGCCGCATCGCCACCGATGCGAGCACGCTCCAGCGTCAGCAGGCGGAGATGACGGCCACCATCCAGGGCTACGACGACGCCGTGTCGTCGATCGCCGCGCTGGCGGCTGACGACGCCGAGAGCGTCAATACGATCTCAGCGGCGCTCGATCGGCTCGATCAACGGGCGTCGACCAGCCGGGTGCCCATCTGAACGAAGGCTGCTGGCCTGAAGAGGCCGAAGCGGCCTGTCTCCGGCTGAACGCTCGGATCGGCGTGCACCGGCCTCGATCAGACGCTCCACCGGGGATCGACTGTGGTGCCGTGATCGGTGGCCGGTCGATCCCACCGCAGATGCATCGACGGGGGCTGGATCGGGAACCGGAGGCGACGGAGCGGCCCCCACGGCGTGTGCTCGTCGCCGCCGAGCCGATCCTCGTCGGCCGGATCGCGCACCTCGCCCCCGTAAGGGCCCTGGGGGCGGCCGCACAGAATCTCGGCGTGGGCGGCGAGAGAGGTGAGCCACGTCGATCCGTGCCCACTCACGAGACGCTCCGCCCATCCGGTGACCGCGGCGGCTGCCATCGTGTAGCCGGTGGCGTGGTCGAGCGCCTGCGCCGGCAGCGGCACCGGCGCATCCGATCCTGAGGCGTCCGCCTCGGCGGCAGCCACGCCGCTGGCGATCTGCACGATCGAATCGAACCCACGGCGGTCGGCCCACGGGCCTGCATGGCCGTAGGCGTTGAGCGACACGTCGACGAGGCCTGGATTCATGCGCCGGCGCACCTCAGGGCCGTAGCCGAGGCCGGCGAGCGCATCACGCCGGTAGCCGTGCACCACCATGTCGGCGTCGGCCAGGAGCGCCTCGAAACGGGCGCGGTCGTCGTCTTCGCGGAGGTCCAGGCGGGCACAGCGCTTGCCGAGGTTCACCTCCGGCCCGAGCGTCGGCTCGTTCCACCACGGCGGATCGATGCGCACGACGTCGGCCCCGAGGCCGGCGAGGAAGCGAGTGGACACCGGCCCAGCCAGCACCCGGGTGAGGTCGAGCACACGCACTCCGGCCAAGGGCCGCGCCACCGAAGCGGCCTTGGAGTTGGCCCGGCGGGCCGGGCTCGCTGGCTCGGACCGCTGCCGCACGTGCGGTTCGGAGGCGAGCGCCATGCCCTGGGGATGGGCTCGCCACTGCTCCCTGGTTCGACAGGCCGCTGCCACGCCCCCGGCATCGACCACGGCCTGCTCCAGCGATTCCGCGGGCCAGGTGGCAACGGCGGCGGCAACCGCCTCACGATCCGGGGCGCACTCCAGCACGGCCAACGCAGCCTCACGATGGTGCGGTGCGTTGGTGTGGAGGCGCACGAAGCCTTCGTCGGCCGTCGGGTACACACCGGCGATGGCGTCCCACACGGGCCCAGGCGTCCACCCGATCGGCTCGAACGTCCGCAGGAACCACCACGACGCGAGCCGTCGATCGACCATGAGCGGCGAGGTGTCGGATCGGCCAAGGATGGCCTGGAGGCGGCGGACCGCGACGCCGGCCACGGCGATGGAGGCGGCGGCGAAGTCGGTGACGGCGAACGAGGAGGCGAGGTCCCCCTCACCGGTGACCACCACCTCGATGTCGCCGTGCGGAGCGAACGGCGAGGCGAGGGCGCGGAGGTAGTGGTCGGACGCCGCCGTCATCTCAAGGCCCGGCGCATCGCGGCCATGCTCAATGGCCGGGGCCCGGATAACACACCGCGGCGGGAATGACGTTGTCCGGGAGGTCGAGCCCGGGTGGGAGATCGCGGTTGTGGGCGAGATGGGCGGGGTCGAGGTGTGTGTGGCATCCGAGCGGGCTCGTCTCGTCGGCTGCTGGAATCGGGGCATACACCTCGATCCGCCCAGCGGCCCCCGTCACCACCCGATGGGGGCTGGCCGCGACGAGGGCGGGGGCCACTGCGTCGAGGCCGCTGGTTTCGTCGTCGGGTGGGCTTGCCGCTGTCTGGTCGAGTCGCGCAATCAGGTCGGCGTCGTCGGTTCGAACGGCGAAGCTGCCCGCTCGCCGACCCAGCCCCAGGTCGTACACCTGGTGATCACGATGATCGGGGTGTACCGACGCCAGGTCGGGCCCCATCCGGGTGAGGCGTGAGCACGGGCGCGGCGCTGACGCTTCCGAGACGGCCAACACCGTGGGCCCAAGGTTGCCAGCGGGGTCGACCGTCTCGAACACCTCGAGCGGCACCGCCGGGTCGAGCTGCATCGCTCCCGATGGGCAGTGGGCAACGATGAGGCCGTCGTCGACCCGGATCTGCAGCGGTGCCCCGCCCGATTCGAACTCCGCGATCGCGCCGAACACGCCCATGGTCCACGTGCAGCGTTGTTGCAGCGCCGTGATCACGAAGCTCACGAGGTCGTCCGAGAGCCAGCGGCGACGCTGGACCGTCATCGGGGCTGCCCGCTCGGGCTCGTGGTCCATCAGAGGTCCACGGTAGTTGAGCGTCCGCCAGGGCAGGCCTGATCCACGGCCACGGGTTCAGCGGTTGGGGCCTCGATCCATCGAGACGGGCTGCCACCGCTCCAGCTCCACCTTGGGGAGCACCGTGGGGTTCACGCACGCCATCGGCCACCGCCCCTTCAGCACCAGGCTGATCTCACGGGCCGCCCGCGTCTCAGACGCAGCCCGCATCATCGAACTGGCCGACGCAACGTGCGAATGGATGATCACGTCGTCGAGGGCGAACAACGGGTGCGACAGATCCGGCGGCTCCTCCTCCAGTACGTCGAGTGCCGCGCCGGCGATCGAGCCCGAGCTGATCGCCTCGGCGAGGGCGGTGCCGTCGACCGTGCCGCCACGGCTGGTGTTGACGAGGATCGCGGTCGGCTTCATCCGCTCCAGTTCGGGAGCTCCGATGAGGTGATGGGTCTCGGCGTTGAGCGCAGAGTGCATGCTCACGAAGTCGGATCGCTCCAGCAGCTCGTCGAGGCTCAGCACCGGCTCGACGTCTTCGGCCACCATGCGCAGGCTCGACACGTAGGGGTCGTGGGCGATCACGTTCAGGCCGAACGCCTTCGCCCGGCGCGCGACGAGCGTGGCCACGTTGCCGAACGCGACGAGGCCGAGCGTCTGGCCCCGCAGCGGGGGGAACTCGTTCAGCAACGGCCGGCTCTTGTGCCACTCGCCCTCTGTGCGGGCCATGGCTTCGATGCGGCGGAAGCGGCGCCACCCGGCCAACAGGAGCAGCATCGTGTGGTCGGCCACTTCTTCGATGAAGGCGTCGGGAGCGTTGGTCACCACGATGCCGTGTTCGGTCGCGGCCTCGACGTCCACCATGTCGACGCCCACACTGGCGAGGCCGATCACCACGCAACGATCGAGCTGGGAGATCACGTCGCGGGTGAGCTGCACGCCCCATGTGGTCATGATCGCATCGGCGTCGCGGGCACCCTCCACGAGCGCCTCGGGCGAGGTGGCGTGCACCTCGGTGACCTCCGCGAGGTCGCCGAAGATCTTCAGTTGACGCTGGTAGCGGTCACCGACCACACCCGGGCGCAGCATGGCGGGCAGGGGAGCGACGATCGACTTCTTCTCGGGCATGGCTCGCACCATAGAGTCGTCGACGGGGCACCCTCCACCTCGCTTGGGCGGCATCGGGGTGACGACTAGCGTCTGGGCCGAACGCGTCGTCCACCCTCCGCTGGTGCATGACGCCCGGCCCCACCCCAGGAGACCCATGAGCGACTACCCCCTCCCCAACGCCTCTCACGATCTCACCGGCCAGGTCGCCCTGGTCACCGGCGCCACCTCCGGCCTCGGGCATCGGTTCGCCCGAGTGTTGGCCGACGCCGGCGCTCGCGTGGTGGTCACGGGGCGCCGGGTGGAGCGGCTCGACGAGCTCGTCTCGGTGATCTCCGACTCTGGCGGCACCGCGGCGGCGGTGCCGGTCGACATGACCGACAACGACAGCATCATGACCTGCGTGGCCGAGGCCGAAGCCGCCTTCGGCACGGTGACGATCCTGGTGAACAACGCCGGCGTACCGGACGCCCAGCGGGCCACGAAGATGTCCACCGAGCTGATCGACGCGGTGTTCGACACGAACCTCCGTGGCCCGTTCGTGATGAGTTGCGAGGTGGCTCGGCGGCTGATCGACGCCGAGCAGCCGGGCCGGATGGTGAACATCTCCAGTTCGGCGGCGTACAACTACGCCGGCCAGGGCGCAGCCCTGTACTCCATCACCAAGGCTGGGATCGCTCGTATGACCGAGGCGTTGGCCGTGGAGTGGGCCCGCTTCGGGATCAACGTCAACGGCATCGCCCCTGGTGCGTTCGCCTCGGAGATGATGGACGGGATGCTCGAACGCATGGGCGACATCTCACAGCACTTCCCTCGCAAGCGCATTGGGGATCCGGCCCAGCTCGACTCCACGTTGTTGTACCTCTGTGCGCCGTCGTCCGACGCGGTCACGGGCACGGTGATCAGGGTGGACGACGGCCAGGGCCCCCGCTGAAGTCGAGTTCCACTCATCGTCGGTCACCGCCTTCAATCGTTGGCCGAAGGCGTCGGCCACGGTGATCCATCCTGCTACTACTGGATTCATGGTCAGATCCCGAGGGGGTTGGTGTGGCGGGTTGACGGTGCCCTGTCGCCGGTGAGCGAAGACCCGCCTGCGAGACCAACATGGCGACCGCTCGGCGGGGTGTTCGCCGTCTACTTCGCGTTCGGTGTGGTGGTCACTTCGATCGCGCCGATGCTGCCACTCGTGCGGGCTGAACTCGGCGCCAGCCGGGCGGCCATGGGCTTCGTGCTCGGTGCGTGGGCGATGATCTTCATCGTCACCGCTCCCGTGGCCGGGCGAGTGATCGACCGCTACGGCCTTCGGCTGGCGCTGGCGGTGGGTGGCATCAGCGTCGCCGCCTCGGCGCTGGCCCGGGCCGGGGCCGAGAGCGTGACCAGCCTGTGGTTCGCGGTCGCCATTTTCGGCGTTGGCGGCCCGCTCATCTCCGCTGGTGCGCCCGTGTTCGTGCGTCAGTCGTTCGCCGATCCCGTGGCTCGGTCCCGGGCGGTGAGCGTGTACGTGGTTGCTCCCGCGCTCGGATCGGTGGTCACACTGGCCACGACCAACTCGGTGCTGTTGCCTTGGCTCGGCTCGTGGCGCGCAGTCCTCGTGGCCGAGGCGGCGCTCGCACTGGTGGCGACAGGCGCCTGGTGGGTGCTGTCGGCGTCGGTCTCCGGCCCGGCCCCGCATCGGGCGGCCGCGACGACCACGCGTGGCGCCGCCCAGGAACCGGGGGGCGACGGTTGGCGGCAGCTGGCGCATCTGGTTCGGTCGTCGCCAGCGCTCGCCCTGGCCTTGGGGCTCGCGTTCCCGATCTTCTTTCTCAACCATGCCCTCAACACCTGGTCGCCGACGCTGCTGGCGACACTGGCTGACATCGGCGTCGGACAGGCCGCGAACTGGGTGGCGCTTGCCGGTCTACTCGGAATCGGTGCTGCGCTCACGGTGCCGAGCCTGGGGTCGGGCTCGGCCCGTCGGCTGGTGCTGGCGGGCGTGAGCCTCGTGCTCGGCATGGCGTGCCTCGCCCTGGCGCTCGGGCCACCGGGGCTCGGGCCGGCGGCCATGTTGGTGGTCGGGGTGCGGGCGGCGATGGTTCCGCTCGCTGCGCTGCTGCTTATGGACGCGCCCGGGGTCGACAACCGCAACGCTGGTGTGATCAACGGTCTCTGGTTCTCGGTCGGCGAGGTTGGCGGTGTGAGCGGCCCGTTCGTGGCCGGCATCGTTGCCGACTCGGCATTCGGGTTCGGGGGCGTGGCCGCACTGCTGGGTGCGATGGCCACGGTCACCGCCGCGCTGCTCGTTGCCGTCAGTCGTCGTCAGCGGCCGGGCGAACGCACCTGATCGCGGCCGCTACGGTGAGGGCATGGCCCACAAGGAAGCCCCCGCGTCCGACGCCGCCGCCCTGGTTGCCGCCGGCGCCCAACTCGTCGACGTGCGCGAGCCGGATGAGACCGCCGCTGCATCGTTGCCCGATTCGGTGTTCATCCCGCTCGGTGATCTGCCGGAGCGGATCGCCGAGCTCGATCCGGCTCGCCCTGTGATCCTGTTGTGCCGCAGCGGCGGCCGCAGCGGTCGGGCCGCAGAGTTCCTCACAGCCAGCGGGTTCGCCGACGTCACGAACCTGACCGGCGGGATGATGAGCCTCGGCCTCCAGGAGTGACAACCTCCCGGCGCTGACCGGTGCCGCCAGGGCTTCCTGACGGCCCTGAAAAGGGGGCTAGACACCAGCCCTGAAAACCCCTACCGTGCCCGCCTTAATGGGATCGCCGAGCGACGCCCCCTCGGCCGTGGGGACACCGGCCACCAACCCCGAGGCCGAGAGCCCGGGAAGCCGACCACGAGGCCGCCGCCGCGGCCGCAACCGACCAGCCGAGGGCGAGCGCCGGATCGAGCAGCCACCGTTCCGTCGCCACCGCCGATGGTTCGAACCGACCAGAGCCGTGTCGGACGACCAGCTCGAGGCGATCCACCACGCGTCACTCAGGGTGCTCGCCGAGACCGGCATCGACGTGCTCAACGCCGAAGCTCGTCGCCTGCTTGCCGCCGAGGGCGCGACCGTGGTCGACGACCAGCGGGTGCGCTTCGATCCGGAGATGGTGATCGAGCACGTGGCCAAGGCGCCATCGGAGTTCACCATGCGGGCCCGCAACCCCGAGCACTCGGTGACCCTGGGCGGCGACCACGTGGTGTTTTCGGCCGTGGCCAGCCCACCCAACGTGAGTGACGTGCCCGGCGGGCGCCGCACGGGGAACCGGGCCGACTACCAGAACCTGCTCCGGCTCACCCAGCATCTCAACGCGATCCAGATCAACGGCGGCTACCCGGTGGAACCGGCAGACGTCCATGCCTCGGTGCGCCACCTGCACGCCCTGGACGACGCCGTGACCCTCACCGACAAGGTGCCCAAGTGCTACAGCCTCGGGGCCGAGCGGAACCGCGACGGGCTGGAGATCGCCCGCATCGCCAACGGGCTCACTCCCGACGAGGTGGACCAGAACACCATCGTCAGCACGGTGATCAACACGTCGTCCCCGCTGCGCCTGGACGACCCGATGGCCCAAGGCATCATCGAGTTCGCTGCTCGGAACCAGGCGCTGATCATCACCCCGTTCACCCTTGCTGGAGCGATGGCGCCGGTGACCATTCCTGGTGCCGTGACCCAGCAGAACGCAGAAGCGTTGGCCGCCATCTCCCTGGCCCAGATCGTGCGGCCCGGCGCGCCCGTGGTGTACGGCGGGTTCACGTCAAACGTCGACATGAAGTCGGGTTCGCCCGCGTTCGGCACACCCGAGTTCATCCAGTCGGCGATGCTCGGCGGCCAGCTCGCCCGGCGCTACGGCCTGCCCTACCGCTCGTCGAACGTGAACGCCGCCAACGCCGTGGATGCCCAGGCCGGCTACGAGTCGGTGTTCTCGCTGTGGGGAGCAGTGATGGGAGGAGCCAACCTCGTGTTCCACGGGGCGGGCTGGCTCGAAGGCGGTCTGCGGGCGTCGTTCGAGAAGATGGTGGTCGACGCCGACCTGATCAACATGGTGGCCACGTTCCTCACGCCGCTGGTGGTCGATGATGCCACCCTTGCGCTGGAGGCCATTGCCGAGGTGGGGCCGGGCGGCCACTTCTTCGGGGTACAGCACACCCAGGACCGCTACCGCGATGCGTTCTTCGCCCCCATGGTGTCGGACTGGCGAAACTTCGAGAGCTGGGAAGAGGCCGGCTCCCCCACAGCCGAGCAGAAGGCCACCGACCTCGTCGGGTCGCTCCTTGGCGAATATGAGCGCCCGCCGATGGACGACGCCATTCGAGCCGAACTCGACGACTTCGTCGCCCGCCGTGTGGCGGAGGGCGGCGTGGCCACCGACTACTGACCATCCAGGCCCACTGAAGAGCGAGGCGAGATGAAGACCAACACCCAGGTGGTGGTGATCGGGGGTGGCGTCGTTGGCGCCAGCATCCTCTACCACCTGACCCGCAACGGCTGGACCGACGTGGTGCTGCTCGAACGCACCGAGCTGACCGCGGGGTCGACCTGGCACTCCGCCGGGGGCATGCACACCCTCAACGGCGACCCCAACGTGGCCAAGCTCCAGCAGTACACGATCGAGCTCTACCGCGAGATCGAGAAGTTGTCGGGCCGTGACTGTGGCATCCACCTGACTGGTGGGGTGATGCTGGCCGACACGCCAGAGCGGATGGACTGGCTGCGGATGGCCCATGCCCGAGGCCGCTATCTCGGCATGGAGACCGAGCTGATCTCGGTGGCCGAGGCCAAGAACCTGATGCCGCTGTTGGAGGAGCAGTACTTCGTCGGGGCCATGTACGACGAGCACGAGGGCCACGTCGACCCGTCGGGCGTCACCCACGCCTACGCCCAGTGCGCCCGTGACAACGGCGCCGAGATCTACCGCAACTCGTGGGCCCGATCACTGCGCCGTCTCCCCGCCCCACCGGGAGCGACCAGCGGGGGCTGGGAGGTGGAGGTCTTCGACACGCCCTCGGGCGAGACCAAGGGCACGATCGAGTGCGAGCACGTGGTCAACGCCGGCGGGCTGTGGGCCCGTGAGGTGGGCCGCATGGCCGGCGTGGAGCTGCCGGTGTTGGCCATGGAACACATGTACCTCCTCACCGAGGACATTCCGGCCGTCGCCGAGTACAACGCCGCCCACGGCGAAGTGCTGCACTGCATCGACTTCGGCGGTGAGATCTATATGCGCCAGGAGGGCGGCGGTTTGCTGCTTGGCACCTACGAGCGCAACGGCAAGCCGTGGTCGCCAACCGAGACGCCGTGGGACTTCGGCATGAAGCTGCTCAGCCCCGATCTCGACCGGATCGCCGAGTCGCTCGACGTCGGCTTCAAGCACTTTCCGATCTTCGCCGAGGCCGGGATCAAGCAGGTGATCAACGGCCCGTTCACCTTCTCAGGAGACGGCAACCCGCTGCTCGGCCCGATCCGGGGGCTTCCCGGGTTCTGGAGCGCGTGTGCGGTGATGGCCGGGTTGAGCCAGGGCGGCGGCGTGGGGTTGGCGCTGGCCAACTGGATCACCGAGGGCGACCCCGGTTTCGACATCTGGGCGATGGACGTGGCCCGATACGGCGACTTCGCCACGCTCGGCTACACCAGCGCCAAAGTGCAGGAGAACTACTCACGTCGGTTCCGCATCCAGTTCCCCAATGAGGTGCTGCCAGCGGGCCGGCCCCTCCAGACGTCACCGATCCACGACACGCTCGTGGCCGAGAACGCCGTGTGGGGCGACTCGTTCGGGCTGGAGACGGCACTGTGGTACCAGGCTCCGGGGCTCGACCCGATCGAGGACGTGACGTTCGGGCGGTCGAACGCGTGGGACCAGGTGCGGGCCGAGACCAAGGCCGTGCGGGCCGGGGTGGGCCTGATGGAGACCACCGGGTTCTCCAAGTTCGCCTTCTCGGGCTCGGGGGCTCGGGCGTTCCTCGATCGGTTGATCACGAATCGCATGCCTCGGCCAGGGCGGATGGTGCTGGCTCCGATGGTGAATCACGACGGCAAGTTGATCGGTGATCTGACGGTTGCCTGCCTGGGGGCCACGCCCGGCGAGGCCGAGGGGCCGCGCTCCACGATGACCGGCGGGGCAACGCAGAACACGGGTGACGGCGAGCGGTTCATCGTGTTCGGCTCGGGTATCGCCGAGCGCTACTACGAACGGTGGTTCGACGCCCACCTCCCTGCCGATGGCTCCGTTCGCTACGAGACGCTCGGTTGGAACATGTGCGGGCTGTCGATTGCCGGGCCCCGCTCACGCGACCTGCTGGCCGCGCTCACCGGTGACGCGTCGGCCGTCGGCCCCGACGCCTTCCGGTTCATGGATTTTCGCACGATGGACATTGGTATGGCCCCGGCGTGGTGCGGCCGGGTCACCTACACGGGCGACCTCGGATATGAGCTGTGGATGCCGGCGTCGTACCAGCGGCTCGTGTTCGATCAGATCCGGGCCGAGGGCGAGGCGATGGGGTTGCGGCTGTTCGGCTCCCAGGCGCTCGACTCGCTCCGGCTCGACAAGAGCTTCGGGTCGTGGGCTCGTGAGTACCGGCCCATCTACGACCCCTACGAGGCCGGGCTCGACCGGTTCGTCAAGCTCGACAAGGGCCACTTCATCGGCCGCGACGCCCTGGCGACCGTGGCCGAGCAGGGCCCCGAGCGGCGGCTGCTTACGTGGACGATCGAGACCGGTACCGGCGCCCCAGGGTCGGGCGAGAACGAGGCGGTCGACGTGATCGGTGACGAACCCGTGTGGCACGACGATGCCGTGGTGGGGTGGGTCACCTCGGGTGGGTACTCCCACCATTCGGAGCAGTCGGTGGCGCTCGGCTACGTGCCGGCAGCGCTGGCCGATGCAGGGGATGGGTTCGAGATCGAGGTGCTCGGCGTCAGGCGCCGGGCCACGTTGGTGAACGGATGCCTGTGGGATCGGGCGGGGGAGCGGATGCGATCATGAGCGGGTCGGGAGCAGAAGCGATGACGGGGGCCGCAACCGGGGGCAGCGTGTCCTACGACGCCGTGATCATCGGGGCTGGGGTGATCGGCGCCGCTGTTGGCTACGAGCTGGCCCAGCGAGGCTGGCGCACGCTCAACGTCGACAAGCTTCCGGCAGCCGGCTACGGATCCACATCGAACTCGTGCGCCATCATCCGCTTCTCCTACTCCACCTATGACGGGGTGGCGATGAGCTGGGAGGGGCAGCGCTACTGGGTGCATTGGCGTGACTATCTCGGAGGCGACGTCGACGAGCGCGGGCTCATCGACTTCGTGCAGTGCGGCACGGCGCTGCTGAAGAAGTCGGGAGGAGACTCGCACCACGAGAAGGTGGTGCCGCTGCTCAGCGAGCTCGACATTCCCTTCGAGGACTGGGACCGCGAGGAGTTGGTGCGCCGGTTCCCGATGCTCGATCCGGCGGTGTTCGGCCCGCCGAAGCGGCCCGACGACGACGAGTTCTGGGCCGAACCGACCGAAGAGCTGTTGGGCGCCGTGTGGACCGCCGACGCCGGCTACATCAGCGACCCGCAACTCTCGGTGCACAACCTCCAGCGGGCGGCCGAGCGGGTGGGCGGTGAGTTCCGCTTCTCCACCGCCGTGACTGCGATCGACACCGAGGGCTCGGGGGCGGCGCGGCGGGTGACCGGCGTGACCCTCGACGACGGGTCGCGGGTGACGGCGCCGGTCGTGGTCAACGTGGCGGGCCCGCACAGCTTCGTGGTGAACCGGATGGCGGGGCTGGAAGGCACGATGAACATCGGCACCAAGGCCCTGCGCCACGAGGTGCACCACGTGGGCTCACCCGATGGGATGTCGTACGGCTCGGCCGGTTGTCACGTCCAAGACGGCGACACCGGCATCTACTTCCGGCCCGAGGCGGGCGACAACATCCTGATCGGGTCGGAGGATCCCGCCTGTGATCCGCAGGAATGGATCGATGATCCCGACGAGTTCGAGCGCGAGATCACGCACGACCAGTGGGAGGCCCAGGTGCTCCGCCTGGCCCGGCGGATGCCCGATCTCGGGGTGCCGAGCGCCAAGCGCGGCGTGGTGGATCTCTACGACGTGGCCGACGACTGGATCCCGATCTACGACCGCACCGATCTGGGCGGGTTCTACGTTGCGATCGGCACGAGCGGCAACCAGTACAAGAACGCCGGTGTGGCCGGTCACTGCATGGCCGAGCTGATCACGGCGGTCGAGGCGGGTCACGACCACGACGCCGATCCACTCGTGGTGACGGGTCGCTACACGGGCCTGGCGCTCAACCTCGGCTCGTTCAGCCGCAACCGGGCGATCAACCCCAACTCGAGCTTCAGCGTGAACGGTTGAGCGGGCCGAGCGGCTCTCCAGGCTTGGGGAAGTCGCCCTGTTCGATCTCGGAGCGCAGCGCTGAGGCGTAGCTCTCGATCAGTGCCTGTGAATCGGTCCGGCTGAGTGACGACTCGTAGGCCTGCTTGAACGTCAGCTCGACGAGGTGCATCTCGGCCGGATCTTCGATGAAGCCGATGGGAACAGCCGCCTCCTGGAACGCAATAGACGGAAGGATGGGCTGCTCGAACGAGAAGACGACGAGGCTAGACGTACCGACCATGCCACGAAGTGGCTGGGCGAACGGCAGAATTCGGAGATCCACAGACTCTGCGTAGGTGTCGATCGCCTCGGTGAGCGAACACAGCTGGCCGTGCTGAACCTGGGGATCCGCGCTCACGTGCTGCAGCAGGGCGCCCTCGCTGATCACGGCCGAGAGCCTCTTCTTCGTGTCGTCGAGGATCCGCTTCTGTCGTGCCCGTCGGAACCGAACACGACTCTCGACCTCGACTTGGGCGACGCCGGGCAGCGAGCTGAACAACGCTCTGGAGTACGCCTCGGTTTGAAGGGGCCCAGGGATGACCAGACCCTCGAAGTTGCGGATGGCCTCGGACCCGTCTTCGAGTCCGAAGAAACGCTGCTCGCCGGGCAAGACCAGACTGGGATCTGCGGACCACCACGGCTTGGACTTGGCATAGTCCCGCAGCGCCGTCAGCCGCTTCCGTTCCGCCTCATCGAGCTCGAACAGGGCGAGGACGGTCGCAAACTTGTCGTCGGCCAGCATCGTTCGGTCGTTCTCGACCGCAGACCAGTAGTTGCGCGAGAACTTCAGCGCCTTGGTCACCGTGGCCACGTCCATACCCAGACGCACGCGGTGTTCGCGTAGCCGGATCGAGAGCTCCCAGCTCGCAACCGTGGGTGATGACGTGGTGGACATCGGCCCCCTTGCCGGTTCGTGGTAGGTGCGAGCGTACATGGGCGGCCACGACGCTGCATGAACAATCACTCGGGTGTGTTGCGAGATCCCTACGGTATCCAGCATTTCCCTTGCCACTTACGTAACCGCTGTGCAAGAGTATCGGCACGAGGTCAGCGTTGGCCTCGTGACGAGAACCGCAGGGGGCTCAGCGTCGAACCGCCATCGTGATACGAGGGGATCACAATGGAAGCGAGAGAATGGCAAACGCCGGGGGAATGGCCAACGTGGCTGTACGGGAGTGAGTACGACCGACTGCTTGCACTCGCCAGGCGGCGCCTCATTGGTTACGAACACCTTGCCGAGGATGTCCTTTCTCGGGCCGTGATCAAGTGGACGTCTGTTCCCGCAGACCGCCGGGGCATCGCTCGCATTGAGCAGATCATCAAGAGCGAGGCCCATTCGGTTCGTCGGAGCGAGAACCGGGCTCGTGTTCGGGACACCCGATCGGTGACCGATGCCGCCTTTGTTGCCCGTCGCGATCTCGAAGACCAAGCCGATTTGGATCTGGCTCGTCTTCGTCTTGACCTGGCGGTGCTCTGCAAGCAGCACAATGTTGTGCCCACAACTGTTGATGTCGAGGTTCTGGAGTTTCTCTTTGCCGGTTGTTCGTTGGCTGAGACGGCACGAATTCTCGAAATGCCACGCTATGACATTCGTCGCTGTCGCGACCGGTGGAAGCGACTGATACGTCTGATGCAGTGACCACCTGGGAACAGGGTCCGTGGGCTGTCCGACCAGCGACATCCCTGTTCCCGGGGTCGTCACAGGATTGGTGCTCGCATTCGACCAAACGGTCAGCTAGGGTGCCACCGATGTGCTAGCTGCGCATATATTCACTTATTCACGTGGATATACATCAGTTTTGATTAAAACACCGATAAGCGCCAGGACGTAGACGCCCCAGCCGTGGTCGCAGGAGATGCACGCTCTGGTTTTCCGCTCAACGGAGAGAGGACTCAGAGTCGTGTTGCACGAGCAGGGGGGACCGGTCCGATGGTTCAAAGCCGCACGAAGTGGCTACACCAACTGCGTTGAGGTTGCGCATCTCGCAGCCGAAACGCGGGTGCGTGATACCAAGCAGCATGATCTGATCGAGCAGCCCCTCCTGCTCTGTTCGCCCGAGGCATGGTCCTGTCTCGAAGCCGAATTCCGAGGTGAGTCTCCGTTCGGCTCGAACGGAGAGATCGCCATCACCGCCACCAATGACGGTGGGCAGCTCTGGCGCTCCACCGCGTCTGGCGTTGAGCTCCGCTTCACCGCGGATGAGATCGATGCATTCCGCGGCGGTGTAGTCGACGGAGAGTTCTCCCGCTCACTCGTCTTCGCCTGATTGAGGCCGTTAGCGATCAACTGATTTGCGCGCCGCAAATCTCGCTGTTTACCCTCTGGTAACAGTTCCGTGCTGGCCCTGAGTCGTCCGCAGAAGCCGACCTCAGCGTCGAATCGGCCTACGAGAGGGGATGCACGTGTCGGTCAATGGCAATGGCATCAAATGGAGGAAGAGCAGCTTCAGCGGTCCGGTCCACTGCGTGGAAGTTGCGCACGTCGGCCACGTCACCGTGGTTCGAGACAGCAAGCAGCGAGGTTGCTTGGCTCCGGCTGTTCTCAGCGTGTCGGGAGACGCGTGGCGTCTCGCGACTCTGCAAGTGTGTAGCGACCGCTCGCATGGTGTGAATGGTGAGCTTGCGATCAAACGGCTCTCCGACGGCAGCCAGACGTGGCGATCAGTGCGAACCGGTGTCGAGTTGCACTTCACCGCTGCCGAGATCGATGCCTTCCGCCTGGGTGTGCTCGACGGGCAGTTCGACCGTCCGCAGCTTGCCGCCTGACTCCTCGGCGAACCCAACCTGCGCGATCGGCGGGGCAGCTCTAGCCTCGCCGTCATGACCAACCGTCTCGCCGGGCAACGCATTCTCATCACCAGCGCCACCACCTTCATGGGGCCACCGATCGCGGAGCTCTTCGCGGCCGAGGGCGCCGATCTGGTGATCGACGAGGGCGAACTCCGGGGCGTCGATGAGCCGGCGGAGCTGATCGAGCAAGCCGGTCCGGTCGACGCGATCATCGCCAATCTCGACATCCCCGCCGACAACGCTCGGGTGGCCGAGATCGACGACGCCATCTGGCTCGACGGCTTCGATGCCATGGTCCACCCCCTCATGCGATTGGTCCGGGCGGCCGCCCCGGCGATGATGGAGCGGGGATCGGGCAGCATCGTGGTACTCGGCTCGTCGTCCCCGCTGCGGCGCATGAGCCCCCCGGCCACGCCCTACGTCACCGCCCGGGCCGCCCAGCTGGCGTTCGTCCGATCTGCCGGGCACCAGCTCGGCAAGGCCGGGGTGAGGCTCAACGCCATCGCCCAGAACTTCGTGGCCAACGACACCTACTACCCGCCCGAACTGTTGGAGAACCCCCGCTTCCAGGAGCGGCTCCGCTCCGACGTGCCAGCCGGCCGAGTGGGCGACCCGGCCGAGTCCGCCGAACTGGCACTCTTCCTCGCCAGCAACGCATCGTCGTTCATCTACGGCCAGGTGATCTCCAACGACGGCGGCTGGTCGTGACCGCCGGCGCCCCGGAGCCGGGGGCGCGACCGAACCTCGTGTTCATCATGAGTGACGACCACGCCGCTCATGCCATCTCCGCCTACGGCAGCCGGATCAACGCCACGCCCAACATCGACCGGATCGCCGCCGCCGGCATGCGCTTCGACGCCGCGTTCTGCACCAACTCGATCTGCGCCCCCAGCCGAGCCGCCATCCTCACCGGCACCTACAACCACGTGAACGGCGTGACCACGCTCGACGCCCCGCTCGACAACACCCTCTGGACCTTCCCCCACGCCCTCCAGGCCGCCGGCTACACCACGGCCATGATCGGCAAGTGGCACCTCGGCCACGGCCCCGGCGCCGACCCCAGCGGCTTCGACGAGTGGCGGGTGCTGCCCGGCCAGGGCCACTACCACAATCCGGTGATGCTCGAAGCCCAGGGTCGGGTGGTGGAGCGGGGCGGCTACGTCACCGACCTGATCACCGACGACTGCATCGACTTCATCGACCGCCACCGTGATCAGCCCTTCGCCGTGATGTGCCACCACAAGGCCCCGCACCGCACCTGGGAGCCGGCGCCCCGTCACCACGATCTCTACGCGGACGACGTGATCCCGGAGCCCGAGACCTTCCGCGACGACCTCGTCGGCCGGGCCGACGTGGTGCAGGCGGTCAAGATGCGGATGCTCGACCTCGACCCGATCATTGATCTCAAGGCCCCGGTGCCCGACGGCCTCTCGCTCGACGAGGAGATCGCCTGGCGCTACCAGCGCTACATCAAGGACTACCTCAGGGTGGTGGCCGCCATCGACGAGAACGTGGGCCGTCTGCTCGACCACCTCACCGAGACCGGCCTGATCGACAACACGATCGTGGTCTACACCTCCGACCAGGGGTTCTTCCTCGGCGACCACGGTTGGTTCGACAAGCGCCTGATGTACGAGGAGTCGCTGTCGATGCCGCTGCTCATCCAGGGCCCCGGCGTCGCCACCCCCGGTACCAGCAGCGACGAGATCGTGGTCAACGTCGACTTCGCCCCCACGTTCCTCGACCTGCTCGGTGTCGAGGCACCGCCTGAGGTTCAGGGCCGCTCGTTCGCCCCACTCATGGCCGGGGCCGCCCCCGATGACTGGCCCCAGTCGATGTACTACCGCTACTGGATGCACCGCGACGGCGCCCACCTGTGCCCCGCCCACTACGGGGTACGGACCCGAACCCACAAGCTCATCTGCTACTACAACGACCCGCTCGACCAACCCGGCGCCCACGGCCCCGTCGATCCGATGGAGTGGGAACTGTTCGATCTCGTCGCCGATCCCCTCGAAGTGCACAACGTGATCGATGACCCCGCCCAGGCCGCCGTGCGTCAGGAACTGGAGCAGGAGCTCCGGCGGCTCCAGGCAGCGGTCGGCGACAGCCCCTATCCCGGAACAGGAGCCGCCCGATGACCACGCCGTTCCACCTCAGCCACGGCCCAGCTGATTCCCCGGTGTTGCTGTGCCTCCACGGCATCGGCTCGGCCGCCGAGGCCTTCGACCCGCAGATCCCCCTCGTCGAGCGGCTGGGGCGCCGAATCGTGGCGTGGGATGCGCCTGGCTACGGCCGCTCGCCCGACCCGGCCAAGCCATACTCGCTCGACGACTGGGCCGACGCGGCTGCGGATCTGATCACGGCGACCGGCGGTGGGCCCGTCGACCTTCTCGGTGTGAGTTGGGGCGGCGTCACCGCCACCCGCATCGCGCTCCGGCATCCGCAGCTCCTCCGGTCGCTGATCCTGGCCGATTCCTCAGTTGGATCAGGCACGACTCCCGAACGGGCCGAGGCCATGCGCGCCAGGGCCACTGCGGTCGACGAGCACGGCCTGGCCACCTTCGCCGCCGAGCGGTCCCCTCTGCTGGTGGGCCCCAACACCCCGGCCGATGTGATCGCCGAGGTGGAACGCCTGATGGTGAACGCCGTGCGCCAGCCCTCGTACACATGGGCGTGCGCCTCGATGGCCGACACCGACCATCGCGACGCGCTCGCCTTGATCGACCTCCCGGCGCTGGTGATCGTGGGGGAGCACGATCAGGTGACGCCACCATCACTATCGAAGCAGCTCGCCGCTGGCATCGCAGGCGCCGAACTCGTGATGATCGACGACGCCGGCCACCTCGCCAACCAGGAGCAGCCCGGCGCCTTCAACGACGCCGTGGCTGCGTTCCTGTCGGCTGAGTAGCGCAACGGCCGCTCAGGCAACGAGCCCGACCAGCTACGACCGGGCCCGCACCTCGTCCCAGGCGTCGATGCTCGCCTTGGCCATCCGCCGATGCTGCTTGGCGATCTCGGCCGACTCGGGGTCGGTGATCCGCCCGGCGATGGCGATGGCGCCGAACATGTTCCCTCGGAAATACGGGCCGTACATGCTCGGAGCGAAGAAGCCCTTCAGGGTCTCCGGCACCGCACTCGTCGGTCCGCCAGCCGGGGCCTCGATGGCCGGAAGGCCGAGCCCCTCCAGCGCGGCGAACATGTCCTCGTCGCTGGTGCGATCGGCGAAGTCACGGCCCTGGTAGCGGTACACCTCGGTACCGTCGGGGGCGATCACGAGCATGCCCGGCAGGGCGATGCCGCCCCGTTCCTCCGGATCGAACAGGCCGAGCGGCTGGAGATAGGTCTCACCGCCGGGGTCGCTCACGAAGAGCTGGTCCTTGCCGGGCCAGCGTTGGTACATGCCGGCTTGGCGCTCCTCCTCGTTGACCGAGATGGCGATCACCTCAGCCCCTGCGGCGTGAATCCGCTCCGCGTTCGCTGCCAGCCGCACGAGCTGGCCACAGCAATACGGTCACCAGTCGCCGCGGTAGGTGATGAGCAGCACGGCGCCACTGGTGCGGCGCAGGCCGAGGATCGCCGAGTTCACGTCGGTCATGAGGACACTCCTGGGGTCGAGAACGGGGACGTTACCAGTGGGGTGAACCCCGGACGAGTTGGCTCGCCTTCCGAGACAGCGGTCACGCCGCGCAACCCAGAGCTAGCCTCGCCGCCATGGCCAAGATGTCACCAGAAGAGGTCGTTGCTTTCATGCGTACCGGTTCGCGCACGGGCAAGCTCGCCGTGATCCGCCCCGACGGCAGCCCGTCGGTCACCCCGGTGTGGTTCGACTTCGACGACGCCACCGGTGAGTTGGTGTTCATGACCCAGATCGAGAGCTTCAAGGGTCGGTGCCTGCAGCGAGATCCTCGTGTGTCGATCTGTGTCGACCTCATGGAGATGCCGTACGACTTCGCCCGCATCGACGGGACGGCCACCCTCACGCCCTACGCCGACGACCCCGAGGGTGCCCTGCACTGGGCCACCGAGACATGCCGCCGCTTCGTCGGTGACGACCGGGCTGACGAGTTCGGTCGGCGCAACGCCGATCCGAGCGAGATGGTGGTGCGAGTCACCCCCACCCGCCACGTGGGCCAACAGCGAGTCACAGACTGAGTCGGAGCGCCCGTCGGGGCGCCGGAGGCGCTCCTTTGGGGGGTCGCCGGCGAACTCGGTGGGCGTGGTCTGTTGTGTGGGAGATGGACTGCGAGGGGCTGGCTCGGCTCTGCACCAGGTGCCAGACTCCCCGGCATGGATCTGCCGGAACCGTCCCCCGACGCCGTTCGCGCCCTGGCCCCGACGGGCCGACTGCGGGCGGCGATCAACCTCGCCAACTTCCTCCTGGTGACGGGGCGCAGCGAGGACGGCGACCCCGAAGGTGTGTCGCCCGACATGGCCGGCGCCCTCGCCGATCAGCTCGGCGTCGACCTCGAACTGCTCCGCTACAAGACGCCGGGGGCCATCGCCGACGATGGCGGCTCGGACGCCTGGGACATCGGCAACATCGGGGCCGAACCGAAGCGGGCGGAGCAGATCGCCTTCACCGCCGCCTACTGCGAGATCGAGGCCACATACCTGGTTCCGGCCGGCTCCGACATCACCTCGATCGATCAGGTCGACCAACCCGGCCGGCGCATCGCCAGCCCCAACCGGGCGGCCTACGACCTGTGGCTCGAGCGCAACCTGCAGCATGCCGAGCGGGTGCCCTCCGAGGGCCTCGGTGGTGCACTCGACCTGTTCCTCGACGAGGGTCTCGATGCCCTCGCCGGGCTGCGACCCGGGCTGCTCAAGGACATCGAGCGGGTGCCCGGCGGTCGGATCCTCGAAGGTCGGTTCACCGCGGTGCAGCAGGCCATGGGCACCCCCCGGTCCCGCGACAACGCGGGCTTCGAGTACCTCACCCGCTTCGTTGAAGCCGCCAAGGCCTCCGGGCTCGTCGCCTCGCTGATCGACAAGCACGGTGTGAACGGGCTCTCGGTGGCTCCGCCCTCCGGCGACTGAACCTGCACTCGCCATGACCGCACTCGCCGTTCCCAGCTCCTTCGACGACGTCACGGTGTCGTGGCTCAACGCCGCCTTGCGCCAAGGAGGAGCGCAGGCCGTCGAGGTCACGGCCGTTGAGGTGGAGCCCCTCGGAGCTGGCGTCGGACTCCTCGGCGACCTCGCCCGTCTCCATCTCGCCACCACCAACGGGGCCGGTCCGGCCAGGCTGATCGTGAAGCTGCCCACCACCGATCCCGGTGGCCGCGAGGTGGGCGCCATGCTCGGCGCATGGGCCCGTGAGGTGGCCTTCTATCGCGAGTTGGTACCCCAGGCGCCCGGCATCGCAGTGCCGCACTGCTACCACGCCGCCGGTGATCCGGCCGCCGAGCGATGGGTGGTGCTGCTCGAAGACTGTGGGCCCGGTACTGGCGCGTACGAGCCCCGCAACGACGCATCCCGCCGCGAGGCCGACGCCGCCGTTGTGGCGCTGGCGGCGTTCCACGCCCGTTGGTGGGGATCGCCAACCCGGTTCTCCTGGATGCCAGGCTTCGACCGTGGCGGCATCGGTGGGCTGACACCAGCCTGGCTCGACTCCCATCCCGTATTCCTCGAACGGTTCCACCACCTGATCCCCGAACCCACAGGGTCTTGGCTCACTCGCTTCGCCCCCACGCTGTCGACGTGGTCGGAGCGGGCCGCCACCGAGCCGCTCACGATCGTTCACGCCGACTACCGGCTCGCCAACCTGGTGTTCAACTCCGATGACGATGGCTCCGTCACGATGATCGACTGGCAGACTGCGCTCGTGGGCCCGGCGGCGATGGACCTGTCGTGCTTCATCGCCACCAGCCTCACCGTCGACGATCGTCGATCCTGGGAGACTGATCTGATCGACCGCTACGCCGCGGAACTCGCGACCAACGGCGTCGATGTCGACCGTCAGTGGCTCGACCGGAGCTACGACGAGAACCTGCTGTGGTGGATGGGGCAGTTCGCCAACAACCTCGCCCGGCTCCGTCCCGATCCCGACACCCAGCGCAGCCTCGACGCCATGATCGAGCGCACGTTCACCGCAGCCCTCGACCGCGACGTCGGACGCCTCCTCGACTGAGAAGCGCCGATCAGTCCCAGGCCACCGTCAACTCGGTCGGGCCCCGGAAGGTGATGTTGGGGAAGTAGTCGGGCGTCTGATCCTCGACGAGGCGCAACGACGGCAGCCGCGCGGCCAGCACTTCGGTCATGATCTGGGTCTCGAACTTCGCGAACTTCGCGCCGAGGCAGTAGTGCACACCCTTGCCGAACGAGATGTGGCGGTTGGCGTTCGGGCGGTGGATGTCGAACGTGTCGGGGGCGTCGAACAGGTCGGCCTGACGGTTGGCCGAGGCGAAGTTGAGGAACACGTCCGTTCCAGCCGGCACCTCGATGCCTCGCACCACGGTGTCGCGTGTGGTCCGACGGCGCCACGAGATCTGGCTGGAGTTGAAGCGGAGCACCTCTTCGATGGCGTTGGGGATCAACCCCGCGTCGTCGCAGATCTCGGCCCACACGTCACGGCGGGGGAGCAGGCACTGGAGCGTGTTGCAGATCAGGGAGGTGACGGCCTCGTGGCCGGCGAACGACAGGCCGTAGACGATCGACTCCACCTCGTTGTACGAGAGCTCGTCAGGGTTGGCCTCGTGGGCATCGATCAACTCCGACGCCAGGTCGTCGCCCCGCTCGTCTCGCTTCGACGCTGTGAAGTCGCGGCAGTAGCGCCAGTAGGCCACCATCTG
>JBCCFL010000026.1:0-81596 GCA_039029735.1 Actinomycetota bacterium
ATCGACGCCAACTGGAAGCTGATCAGCGAGAACTACCAGGAGTACTACCACCTGCCGTGGGTCCACCCCGAGCTGTCGAAGGTGTCACGGGTGGAGGACCACTACCGCTACCAGGGATCCGGCATGTACTGCGGGCAGACCACCACGCCAGTGTCGAGCGACGACCGCGACGACTGGACGGCGATGCCGCCCGCGCCGAGTCTGTCGGCGTCCGACGCGGCCAGCGGCCGGTTCCTCGCCCTGTTCCCGAACGTGTTGTTCTCGGTGCTCCCCAACCACGTGTTCGTCATGATCCTCGACCCCGTGGCTCCCGGGCGAACAATCGAGACCGGTGTGTGGCTCGTTCCGCCCGGCAGCTCGCCCGACGAGGCAGCGTTCGCCACCACCCGATCATTCTGGATCGACGTCAACAACGAAGACATCGACATCGTGCAGCGCAGCCAGCGGGGCCTCACCACGGCCACGGGCACACCCCCGGGCCGGCTCTCGGCCCGCTTCGAGGAGCCGCTTCACCGGTTCCACAACATGGTGGCCGACAAGATGACCGGCGTGGCCCGCATTCCGGAGGGCGACCCCGACGATCACACCGACCGCTACGGCTCCGGCGTGAACCCGATCCCGCCGGTCCTGGGACGCAGACCCTGACCGAACGCGTGCAGGGCTGCCCGACGCAGGGCCGGTCTGGCCGGAATCGAAGGGGGCTCGCCCCACGACCGGCGTTGAGCCGACACACTGGTGGGCGTGAACGACAAGGGCGAGCCCGGCGGGCACAGCCACGGTCCTAATCATGGCCACAGCCGCGGTCCTGATCATGGCCACAGTCATGGCCATGGCCGCGGTCCTGGTCACGGTCACGGCAACAGTCCTGATCATGGCCACAGTCATGGCCGCGGTCCTGATCATGGCCACAGTCATGGTCATGGTCATGGCCTCGAGGGGAGCTGGGAGACCTGGCTCCAGGTACCGGCGCTGCGAGTGATCCTCGGCTGCGTGGTGCTCGTTGGCGTGTTGACCGTGCTCGGGGTGCTCGTCACGTGGCCCGACGGCGAGGGCCGAGCCGAGACGCTCGACCAGGCGGCCGACATCGGCCTCGTCACCGAGAGGTTCGACGCCACCGTCAAGTCCGTGACCGACGGCCAGTGCTCCTACGCCACGATCGACGACCCCCAGGAGTGCCGAGCGTTCACGTTCATCGTGCATGAAGGACCCGCCGCCGGCTCGGAGATCGCGCTGGCCGAGTTCAACCTCACGATCGGGACACCGACCCCCGACCTCAACATCGGCGACGCCGTGGTGCTCGGCTACGAACCGCGCACCAACTTCTACTTCTACGCCGACCGCGATCGCGGCCCCACGCTCCTCCTGCTCACGCTGGCCTTCGTGGTGGTGGTGCTGGCCCTCGGCCGGTGGCGTGGCCTCAACGCTCTGGCCGCCATGGCCATCACCGTCGTGGTGCTCATCTTCTACGTGGCTCCGAGTGTGCTCGACGGCAACGATCCACTGATCGTCGCCGTGGCCGCCGCGTCGGCCATTGCCTTCGTCAGTCTCTACCTCACCCACGGGTTCACACCCACCACCACCGTGGCCCTCGCCGGCACCCTGGCCTCACTGGGGCTGACGCTCGCGATCTCCTCACTCTTCTTCTCGATGGCCCAGTTCACCGGCCTCGCCACCGAGGAGGGATCGACGCTCCCGTTCGTTTCCGACATCGACCTGTCGGCGCTGCTCCTCGGCGGCGCCATCCTCGGCACACTGGGCGCCCTCGACGACGTGACCGTGACCCAGGTGGCCACGGTGGCCGAACTCAGGTACCGCAACGAGAAGCTGACGACGGCTCAGCTCGTCACGTCGGGGATCCGGGTCGGCCGCGAGCACATCGCATCGACCGTCAACACCCTGCTACTGGCGTATGTCGGGGCAAGCATGCCCCTGCTGCTCGTGATCGCCGCTTCCGACCAGGCCCTCGGTGCGGTTGCCAACTCCGAACTCGTAGCGGTGGAGATCGTGCGCACGCTCTGCGGTTCGATCGGTCTCGTCGCCGCCGTGCCGATCACCACGCTGATCGCCGCCACGCTCGTCGGCGGCCCCTCAGCCGATGACGACGTCGAGCCAGCGGCCGAGCCCCCTGCACCGGATGCTGCGCCGTTCACCGTGCCTCGGGAGGTGGACACTCGACCCGAACCCCAGTGGGACGACTTCGCCCCCGACGACGTCGACCTCTGAGCCTCGACCTCTGAGCCTCGCCACTCCCGGCTGAGCCGGTTTCACCGCTGAATTCAGCACCAACCCGCGGTTCCCCCCTGGCACCTGCACGACTACGCTTGGCCCATCACCAGCAATGGTGCGGGCGGGTGGCGGAGGATGATGCGGATTTCGGAACTGTGGCGGAGAGTGTTCCATCTCAGCCTTGCGGTTTCCGTGATGGCCATCGTGGTCATGGTGTCGCCGTTCACCGATCCACCCAACGATCAGCAGGTCCTCCAGTCTCAGTCAGCGGCCGTCATGGCCGGGGCCGACACGCAGGACACGGCGGCGCTGCGCCTTCCGGTGTCGAGTACCGACGATGCCGTCGGCAACGTGAACCTCCGCGCCGCCCCGGCTCGCCCCTCGCTCGAAACGGCCCTGCCCCAGCGGTCCGATGGCGGCGCCGGCGTGATCCGCTTCGTGCTGTTCGTCGAAGCCGACCAGGTGTACGACCCCGACACCGAGGCGCTGGTGGCGACCCAGGCCGAGGCCGTTCAGGCCTACTGGTACGAGCAGTTCGGTGGCACGTTCCTCCTCCCTGTCGGCGGCGTTGACGTGGTGTTCGGCGACCACCCCGCCCGCTGGTACGACGAGACTCCCAACGACGACGATCCCCGCTGGAATCGCCTGCTGAACATCCGCGCCGAGGTGATCAAGAAGCTCGACCTCGATTCCGAGCCCGAGCAGCGGGTGATCACCTACCCCGTGGCCCGCATCGACGGGCGGGTGGGAGCCAACAGCTTCGACGGTGCATGGATGGACGGCGACGACATCGGCTGCGTGGCTGGACGCGTGGCCACGGTGCCCTATTCCACCAACTACCCGGCCGACTGTCTCAGCACGGTGGTGCACGAACTGGGCCACGTCTACGGCCTCACCCACGAGGGCCCCGACGCCGACTGCATGCAGTTCGGCTTCTACGACTACCTGTTGGAGGAGCGGGGCCAGCAGCACTGCATCTTCTCTGAGCGCAACCGGCAGATCGTGATCAACGAACCCCGCAACGGGCCATGGCTGGCCGCCGAGCCCGGCGACCGGGGCTGACTCCCCCTCTCGGGAACTTCGCGGGAACCTCGCAGGAACTCGGGAACCTCGCGGAATGTCGACCGGCGACGTCGAACCTCAGCCTGTGGCGACCAGAGGCAGCTCGCTGGTGGGCGGCGGGCCGACGTAGCGGGCGGCCGGTCGCATGATCTTGTTGTCAGCAGCCTGTTCGAGCACATGGGCCGCCCACCCGAACGCTCGGCTGGCGGCGAACGTCGGCGTGAACATCGTGCGGGGTACGCCTGCCAGATGGAGTGCCACGGCGGCGTAGTACTCGACGTTGGTCACGATCCGGGCCGTTGGCTTCCACCGGGCGAGGAGCGCCAGGATCCGCTGTTCGATCTCGATGGCCCGCTCGACCAGTTCGTCGTCGAAGCGTTCGGCCTCACGACGGAGCAGCACGCCGCGGGGATCCTCCGCCCGATACACGGCGTGACCGAATCCCATGATCGGCTCGCCCCGGTTGAGGCGAGCCTGCACCCAGGCCTCGGCGTGTGCCGGATCGCCGATCTCGTCCAGCATGTCGAGCACCCGGCTCGGCGCGCCGCCGTGCAGAGGCCCCGAGAGCGCGCTCAAGGCCGCCGACATCACGCTCGCTACGCCGGCGCCCGTGCTGGTCACCACCCGGGCGGTGAAGGTCGACGCATTGAACCCGTGATCAGCCGTCACGAGCAGGTATCGCTCGAGCGCCTCGGACGCCACGATCGAGGGGGTCGCACCGATCAGCATTCGCAGGTAGTCGGTGGCGTGGCCGAGGCCGGGATCGGCGGCGAGCGGCACCTGCCCCGTTCGCCGCCGGTGATGGGCAGCCAACACGGTGACCGCCACCGCAGCCGCACGCAAGACCCGGGCCCGACGTGCGGCATGGTCGAGATCGACCACAGGCGTGTCGTCGACGAGTGCGGGCCACACCGCCCGCAGCGCGGCCAGCGGATCATCGACGCGATCCGCCAGCGCGACCACGAGATCGGTGGTCGCCGGGTCGAGGTGGCGCGCTGCGCCCACTTCGGCCCGGAAGCCGGTGGCGCCGTCGCCGACTGGCAGCTTGCCGTCCAGCAGCAGTGCAGCTGCCGCCTCGAAGGGCTGGGTGGCGGCCACCACGGTGGCATCGATGTCGCGGTAGTGGAAGTAGCCCTCCTCACCGCGAACGCTGCCGACCGTGGTGTCGGCGACGACGAGGCCCTTCAGCCCCGGTGGCGCGACGAGGGGTGCGGTGGGTTCGGAACTCGTGGACATGGTTCGAGAATGAGCGCACCGATCGAGGTTGACAACATTGATCAAGTCAATGTTGATTGGATCAATGTCCACTCTCACCAGCCGCGAGGCCGCCGCCCGGCTCGGCGTGAAACGGGCGACGCTCTACGCCTACGTGAGCCGAGGGCTGATCACCCGCCGGATCGGCCCGGACGGCCGCACCAGCCGGTTCGACCCGGCCGAAATCGATGCGTTGCGCCAGGGCCGGCGGGCCGGCGACGACGAAGGTGAGATCCGCACGAGCATTGCCACCGCCATCACCCGAGTCGACGACCAGCGGCTCACCATCCGGGGCCTCGACCTGGTGGCCGCAATCGATGACGGCCTCGGGTTCACCGAGGTGGTCGACCTGCTCTGGGAGTCGCCGCCGGGCGAGCAGTGGCCCAGCGCCGACGAGGTCGGATCCGCCGGCTCACACCCCGCTCTCGTGGCCGAGGTCGCACAGCGCTCGCCACTCGACGCACTGCGCAGGATCACCGCCGAGCGTTCCGCCGCCGACCCCCTCCGTCACGATCGCTCCCCCAGCGCCGTCCGGGCCGCCGGCCGGTCACTGATCGTCGCGCTCACCCACGGCCTGCCCCCGGCACTCGACGAGGGGGCCGCCGATGACACCGACAGCACCGACAGCACCGACAGCACCGATGGCATCGCGACGGCGCTGTGGCGCCGCCTCACCACCCAACCCCTCGACCGCGAGCGGATCGACACCGTCGATCTGGCCATGGCGCTGCTCGTCGATCACGGGCTCGCGGGCTCAACCCTGGCCGCCCGAATTGCGGCGTCGGTGCGGGCCGACCCCTACTCCGTGGTGCAGGCAGGCCTGGGGGTGCTCGGTGGCACGCTCCACGGAGCGGCCAGCGGCAGCGTGCACGAGTTGTTCGCCACGGCCGAACGCACCGGCGATGCGGCTGCCGCCGTCGGCGAGCTCCATCGACGCGTTGACCATGTACCGGGTTTCGGCCATGCCGTGTACCGAGACCAGGATCCGCGCTACGGGGCGCTGATGAGCCGGATCGTGTCGGCCTGGGGCGACGACCCCCGACTCGTGATCGTGTACCGGGTACGCGATCTGGTGAGTCAGCGCGGGGGCTCGTTCCCGAACGTCGATCTCGCACTCGGGGCCCTCAGCTACCTCGGGGAGATGCCGGCCGAAGCCGGCGAAGTGCTGTTCGCCATCGCCCGAACCGCAGGCTGGCTCGCCCATGCGCTCGAAGAGTACGGCGAGAAACCACTGCGCTTCCGGGCCCGGGCCACCTATGTGGGGCCATAGCCAGCACAGATCACGCATTCGACCACAACCATGGACCAACCAGGTACATCTGCTCGGGCAGCCCAAAACGCTGCGAACAGTCGTTTAGAGTGCCGTCGCTATGAAGCGAACAATGATGAGCATCAGTACCGCTGCCGCGTTCGCCCTGGTGTTGGCCGGATGTAGCTCCGCTTCCACCGAGGACGACACGACCCGCGACGAGAGCGGTGACATCGTGGAAGAGGGCGAGGTGGGGGCCCTCGCCATCCAGGTCGGCGACTGCCTGGCCAGTGTGGGGACCGGCGAGATCACCTCCACCGAGGGTGTGCCCTGCGAGTCCGAGCACGAGTACGAGGTGTACCACGCCTTCGATCTCGCCGGCACCGACTTCCCGGGCGACGACGAGGTGGCCAACCTCGCATCGGAGGGCTGCCTCGAGGCGTTCGAGCCCTTCGTGGGTCTCGAGTACGAGTCGTCGATCTACGGCTTCAACCACCTCGTGCCAACCCAGGAGGGCTGGGATCAGGTCAGCGACCGCGAGGTGCTCTGCATCATCAACAACTTCGACGGCACGCTGAAGTCGGGCTCCGCCGAGGGCACCGCCCAGTAGTTCCAGCCCACAACCGAATCGAGACTCATCTGGGTCTCCCCGTCTCAGACGTGGGAGACCCAGGTCGCGTACATCGACGCGTACCGGCCGTCAGTTGCGACAAGCTCGTCATGGGTGCCCATCTCCACCACCCGTCCCTCATCGACCACGGCGATCCGATCAGCCCGCATTGCGGTGGCCAACCGGTGGGCGATGACGATCGCGGTTCGCCCCTCAAGCACCACGTCGAGGGCTCGTTCGATGATGGTCTCCGAGGCCAGGTCGAGGTTCGACGTGGCCTCGTCGAGCACCAGAACCCGGGGCCGGGCGAGGAAGGCTCGGGCCAGGGCGAGGAGCTGCCGCTCCCCCGACGACAACGACGCGCCACGCTCGTGCACGATGGCGTCGAGGCCACCGTCGAGGCGGTCGATCACCGAGTCGATGCCGACGGCCCGACACGCCTCCATGATCTCGGCGTCACCGGCCGCACGATCACCGAGAAGGTCGGGCCGGGCGAACGCCACGTTCTCCCGGATCGAGCGATTGAACAGGAACGGTTCCTGGGGCACCACGCCGAGCTGGCTCCGCAGCGACTGCAGCGTGACCGTCCGAAGGTCGTGGCCGTCGATCCGCACCGAGCCCGAGTCGGGATCGTAGAAGCGGGTGACCAGCTTGGCCACAGTGGACTTGCCAGCCCCGGTGGGCCCGACGATGGCCACCGTCTCCCCCGGCTCGACTATCAGCGACACGCCATCGAGAACTGGCACCTCGGGTGCGTACCCGAAGTGGACGTTGTCGAGCTCGATGCGCCCGTCGATCGGGGGCAGCTCGACCGCGCCCTCGGTTTCGGCCACCGACGGATCGGTGGCGAGGAGTTCGCGCAGCTTGGCGACTGCGGACTGACCCGCCTGATAGGCGTTGTAGAGCTGCACCAGCTGCTGGATCGGGGCGAAGAACGCCGTGAGGTAGAGCAGGAAGGCGAACAGCTCCCCGACCGTGAGCGTGCCGTCCAGCACCATCCGCCCGCCGACGAGCAGCAACACCGCCTGGCCGAAGAAGCCCACCGCCTCGTTCGCGGGCCCATAGATGGCGCCGACGGTGGCGGCCTCGATGTTGGCGTCACGATGCTCACCCACCACGTTGGCGTGCTGGATCACATTGTGCCGCCGGCGGTTGTGGGCGGCGATCACCCGCATGCCGGCCAGGCTCTCCGACAGATCCGACAACACCGCAGCGATCTTGTCGCGCACCACGCGATACGTGCGCTCTGAGGCTCCGCTGAACCAGTAGGTGAGCACCGCCATGGCCGGCACCACCGCGAGAAGCGTGATCGCGGCGAGCAGTGGATTGAGCCAGAACAGCACGATCGTGATCACGACGAGCGTGAGGCCTTGGACGGCGAGGTTGACCAGCCCGTCCTGGAAGAGCACAGCAAGCGCGTCGATGTCGCTCGTCATGCGGGTCATGATCACGCCAGCCTTGTTCTTCGTGTAGAACTCGAGCGACTGGCGCTGCAGGTGGGAGAACACCTTCACCCGCAGCTCGTACATGAGCGTCTCGCCGAGCTGGCCGGTGTACAGCACCCGGACTCTCGAGATCACCGCGTTAACCACGATGGCGGCCATATAGGCCACAGCCACCCCAATCAGCACGTCGAACTGCCGGGGCACAACGGCTCGGTCGAGGCCGAGCTGGATCAGGAGTGGCCCCGCCTGGAACGCAATGGTTTCGACGACGATGAGCAGCGCAGCGAGCGCCAGACCCCAGCGGTGCGGGATCAGGAACGAGCGCAGGGTGAACCGGTCATCAGTGGTGGTGCGTTGGCGGTAGGCGATGTTCGGCTCGGGGTGCTCCGGCTCCTCCGACAGGATCTGCTCGGCCCGTTCGGCCAGCTCGGAGGGCACACCAGCGAAGGGCAGGCCATTGGCTGCGCTCACCTGTGACGCCGACTGGCCCCCGAAGGGTGATCCGATGGGAGGCCCGAAGCTCACCGCTCGCTCCCGTTCTGGCCGCCGTCGTGCGAACCGTTGGCTCGATACCCGTTGGGATGCGCGCCGGGAGCAGCGGCCGTGTCGGGGTCCAAGCCGGAGCCAGGGTCGGCGTCGGAGCCGGGGTCGGCGTCGGAGTGGGAGCCGGGGCCGGAGTGGGAGCCGGGGCCGGAGTGGGAGCCGGGGCCGGGGTCGGAGTCGGTGTCGGAGTCGCCGAAGCCCGCAACGATGTCGGCGTAGCGGGGCTCGGTGGCCAGCAGCTGGCGGTGGGTGCCCGTAGCGGCCACTCGGCCCTCGTCGATGAGCACCACCCGATCGGCGAGGGCGATCGTGGACAGCCGCTGGGCGATGATGATCGTGGTGCGCTCGGCCATTCGCGCTCGGAGGGCGTCGTGGATCATCGCCTCCACCTGCACGTCGATCGCGCTGGTGGCGTCATCGAGAACGAGGATCCGAGGATTGGCCAGCAGCGTGCGGGCGATCGACACCCGCTGGCGCTGACCGCCTGACAATGTGTAGCCCCGCTCGCCGACCACCTCGTCGTAGCCGTCCGGCAGATCGGTGATGAAGCCGTGGGCCTGGGCGTCACGGGCGGCCGCCTCGATCAGGGGGTCGAGGTGGGACGGGTCGTCGGCCCGTTCCTCATCGGGCTCGGCCACGAGCTGGGGCCGGGCGTAGGCGATGTTCTCCGCCAACGACACCGAGAACAGGAACGGGTCGTCGGCCACGATGCCGACAGCGGCGCGGAGACTGGCCTGGGTGAGGTCGCGGATGTCGTGGCCGTCGATGGTCACGGCGCCATCGCCCACGTCGTAGAAGCGGGCGAGCAGCCGCCCCACGGTTGACTTGCCGCTCCCGGTTCGACCGACGAGCGCCACCGACTCGCCCGCCTCGATCCGCAGCGACAACCCTCGCAGCACCGGTGGGGCCACGGCCTCGTTGTCGGCCTCGCTTTCGGCTTCGTTGTCGGCCGCGTTTACGGCCGCGTCATCGGCCGCGTTGTCGGCCTCTTTCTCAGCCGCGTTGACGGCCGCGTCATCGGCCTCTTTCTCAGGCGCGTTGTCGGTGTCGCCAGGGTCGGCCGGGGGTGCCAGCGGGGCGTAGGCGAAGTGCACGTCGTCGAACACCACCGTGCCCACCGGATTGACGAGATCCATGGCGTCGGGGCGGTCGACGATCTCTGGTTGCTCGTCGAGCACCTCGTAGATCCGGCCGGCCGAGGCCCGAGCCCGCTGGGAGAAGATGAGGAACAGCCCGAGCGTACGGAACGGCACCTGGAGCAGCAGCACGTAGGCCGAGAAGGCGAACAGCGTGCCTTCGGTGATCTCGTCCTGGATCACCAGCCAGCCACCGTAGACGAGCACGAGGAGGGTGCCGACACGGGGCAGGTTCTCGATCAAGGGGTTGTAGCGGGCCCGCGCCTCGATGGTTCGAATACCCGACCAACGCAGACGAGTGGCGGCACGGGCCAGCTCGTTCACCTGGCTGCGTTCAGCGGCGAACGACTGCACCACCCGCACGCCGTTGATGTTCTCGTCAACCTGGGTTGCGATCTCGGCCGTTCGGGCCTGCACGATCCACGAGAGCGGGAACACGTCCTGGCGCAGTCGGTGACCGAGGAGGTAGACGCCGGGCAGCGGGAGCAGCGCCACGAGCGTGAGCCACACGTGGATCGACAACATGTACACCAAGGCCGTGACGAACATGACACCCGTCATCGAGATGATCGGGGCGAACACGAGGAACAACTGGACCGAGCGAATGTCGGAATTGGCCCGCGAGATCACCTGCCCCGACTGCGTTCGGTCATAGAACGAGAACGACATCTGGTTGAGGTGGTCGTAGAGCAACACTCGGAGATCAGTGTCGATCTCGAACGCCATCCGGTAGAGGCCATAGCGATACCCGAACGTGAGGAGCGCCCGACCAACACCGAGCACGAGCACGGCAATGACGAATGGAGTGAGCTCCGCCGATCGCTCGGTGAGCGCCTGATCGATCGCCGCCCGGATCACGGCCGGGATTGCGACCTGGGCGACCATCGCCACGAGGGCGAGCGCAAGCGATCCGAGCAGCAGCACGCGATGCGACCAGACGATGGGCGCGAGGCGACCAAGCCAGCTCTTCGTCGTGTCGGGATCGATTCCGGCCCGGGGAGGTGGATACCGCCGGGCAACGGCGACCGGCTCGAAAGCCGTCGCCGTCAACTGGTGGACGGAGGCGCCGACCGGCCCTCGGAGGGTTGGACGATCACCACGCCGTCGCCGCTGAAGGCGAGCTGGAACAACTCACCGGTACCTCGGCCCACGAGCGCCTTCGCTTTGAAGTTGCTCACGATCGAGGTCGACAGCGAGGAGCTCCACGCCACGGCCGAGTCGGCGTCGGCCACGGTGGGGCGGTCGGTACGGAGCACGAGGGGATCGCCGTCAGTGGTGATGGCAACCCACCCGTGGCCTTCGAGCTTGGTGTTGAACAGCCCGTTGGCCATGATCCCAGCGCCGCTGATGCGCTCGATGTCCCAGTTCAGGGACGGTTCGAACGCCAGGATGTTGCGGCCGTTGATCGTGAGCCCTGCCCCTTCGAGATACACGATGTGCACCTGACGGGCACCGTCGGCCAGGAACAACTCACCCTGACCCGTGCACCGCATGAGCGGGAGGCCCTCGCCGGTCACCACCTTCTTGATGAGACGGTTCGCGCCGGACCCCTCGTAGTCGAAGTCGATGGCTCCCTGGTAGGCGACCATCGAACCCTGGCGGGCCATGACGTCGTTCCCGAGCACCACCTTGAGAAGCTTGCCGTTCTGCCGAGACACTCGCTGATCGGACGGGGCCTCGGCGTATCGCTCGTCGGTGAGCAGTTCAGTGCGAATACCGTCGAGCCCCGTGTGGCTGGCCACAGCGGCAGCGGGCGGTGGCACCGGCGCAGCGCCGGGGGCAGCCGGAGGCCCCACCGGAGGTGCGGGCGGGGGTGGCACCAGGCCGGGAGCGTCGGTGGCCGGACCCGGGCCGGCATAGGCCGCGGGAGGCGGCGGAGGTGGCACCGCACCGGCGGGAGGCGGTGGGATGAGCGCCGCAGCGTCGGGCACAGGGGCCACGGGGTCTGCGGCCGCCAGATCAGCGGCATCGCCATCGGCTGCGACCACATCGGCGTCGACGTCGGCGGCCGCAATCTCGGTGGCGACATCATCGGTCAGGTCACCATCGAGGGCCAGGACCGAATCCACATCGGTGTCTTCGGCATCGAGATCGGTATCGAGATCGGAATCGACCGCATCCGCCTCGGCCTCAACGGCATCCGCTTCGACCTCAACGGCATCGGCATCCGCCTCGGCTTCGGCCTCATCGGCATCGGCATCGGCCGTCGCATCGTCGTCGACGCCAGCTTCGTCGCCCTCGGCCTCGGCCTCCGCTGCGGCGGCAACGAGATCAGCAGGATCGAGGTTGTCGACCCCGTCGGGAACGCCGAAATCGAGGGTTCCGTCGGCGGCCCGAGGCGTGCGGGCCCCCTCGTCGTCCCCGCCATCGCGTTCACCGTCGGCACCGTGGAGCAGTTCGTCGAGGGCAGCTGCCGCATCGGAGGCACCGTTGGTGGCAGCGTCGCCATCACCGGGTGTCGGCACAGGCGGCGTCCCCGGGCGAACCCCGTCGTCGGCCGGCGGGGGATCGATCACGGGTGGCCCGGGAAGCATGGCCGTCTCTTCGGCGCGGGAATCGGCCGGAGGTGGTGGGAGCGCCGAGGGCGGTACGGCAGGCCGCACCGAGGCCGGCATGTCGAGCTCACCCGCAAGGGCCTGCATTTCGGCCTGGGTCATCGCCACGGTGTCGAGGTCGCCGTCCTCGTCGTCGAGATCGAGGGCCTGGGTGGCCTCGGCGTCGACATCAGCCATCTCGACGGTGCCCTCGTCGAGGTCGGGCATCGCCAGCGTGCCGCCATCGAGATCGGCGTCGACCGCGACGTCGGGCAGCTCGGATGGTGGGGGCGGGATCAACCGGCCCTCGTTCGCGGTGGGTGCCCCCGGCATCTCCGGCACCTCGGCCGGCGGCGGCGGGATCAACCCGTCGGCCGGCGGTGGTGGTGGCGGCACGATGCCGGCTGCGGCCGCCGCAACATCGGCTGCGGGGCCAGGAGGGGGCGGGATCGCACCGGGAGATGCGCCCGGACCAGGGGGCGGCCCGACGGCCGCAGGGCCAGGGCCGGGGGGTGGAGCGGCGCTGGGGCCACCGGCCGCAGGAGCCGAGAGTGCTCCCGGCACAGGGCCGGGGCCGGGAGGTGGCGGCACTGCGGCACCGGGGCCAGGCGGCGGTGGGATGGCACCGGGGCCGGGGGGTGGCGGGATCGCAGCGGGCGCCCCCACGGCGGGCCCACCCGGGCCGGGCGGAGGCGGGACCAACGAATCCCCAGGGCCGGGGCCGAGCCCACTCTCAGGTGCGCCGTTCTGCGGAGGCGGAACCAACGAATCGCCAGGGCCCGGACCAGGACCGGCGTCCAGCCCCGGACCAGGAGGGGGCGGCGGCACGCGGTCGGCCTCGGGCTGCCCCAAGGCGGAAGGGATCGCCTGTGGTGGCGGCGGTGGTGTGTTGACGTCGGCGACCGGCCCGCTCGGAACGGCTTCTGGGGCCGACGGAACCGCCGCAGGTTCGGGAACGGCGCGCTGGGGCCGCTCGTCCCACACTGTGCCGACGGGGGCCTCTCGCCGGGGCTCAGGCGCCGACGCAGGGGCAGGAGGCGGCGGGGCCGGAGCAGGCGCAGGCGGAACGGGCCGAGTCTGCTCGGTCCACTGGGATCCGTTCCAGAAGCGCTCGGTATTCGGGCTCCCGGCCGGGTCCTCGTACCAGCCTGCAGGGGGATAAGACATAAGGCGGAGACTAGCCAGTCAGCGGGAACGATGCCCCGTCGGTGACAGGTGCCCGCCCCGTCAGCCGAGCTCTGCGGCCCGGGCCGCCGCGAGATCGATCGTGGCGAGCATGCGCTCCCTGAGCGCCGGCACGTCTACGCCCTCGGTGCTCTTCTTTCCCTGCACGTACCGGGCGTACACCCCGTGGAGAATGCAGGCCGTCTTGAAGTAGTTGAACGCTCGGTAATAATCGAGCGACGAGAGGTCGGCCCCGGTGATCGACGCGTAGTGGTCGGCCAGCGCATCACGCCGAGCGAAGCCCGGGGCGGTCGTGGCCGTTTCGTGCGACACCACCACCTCATCGTCGGGGTCGCTCCAGCCGTTGAGGGCATAGGCGAAGTCGGCGAGCGGGTCGCCGAGGGTCGCGATCTCCCAGTCGAGCACCGCGCTCACCCGGCCGGTGCGATCGAGCATGCAGTTGTGAAGGCCGAAATCGCCGTGCACCACCCGACCAGGGCCCTGTTCGGGGATGCGATCCGACAACAAGGCGTGGAGCTCGTGGATGCGCTGGTCGTCGAGCGACGCGTCCTCCTTGGAGGCGTTCCACGAGCCGTACCAGGTCTTGAGCTGGCGAGCCACGTACCCGTCGCGCCGCCCGAGCTCGCCGAGGCCGACGTCGTCGGGGTCGATCGAGTGCAGTGCCGCCAGGGTCTCCATGAACGACCGGCCAACCTGGTCGCGAGCATCGACACTCAGCCACTCCTCCACCGCCTCGGCGGTGTACATCGCCCGCCCCTCAACTTCGCTCATCACGTAGAACAAGGCACCAGTGACGTCGAGGTCCTCGCAGAGGCCCAGCGCCGTGGGCACTGGCACCGCTGTTGGACCGAGGCCGCTGATCAACGCGTACTCACGGCGCATGTCGTGGGCCTTGGGGAGCAACTCGCCGAGCGGCGGGCGCCGGATCACGGCGCGGGCCCCATCCGAGGCCACCAGGAGGTAGGTGAGGTTGGAGTGGCCACCTTCGAGCTGCTGCCACTCGAACGGCCCGTGGAGTACGTCGACGTTGTCGGCGATCCAGGCCTCGACGGCGGGCCGGTCGTAGCCGGGCGTGTCGGCGTCACCCGCGCCGACGTCGTCGGATGCCGTGTCAGCCATTGGATGTCTCCCTGGTCAGCGTGGGCCGGACCGGCCCGACGCTAGCGACGAGCACCGAACCAGGACAAGATCGACGCCGCCACCGCCGCCGGCTGCTCGGGCAGCAGCGCATGGCCGGCCTGGGGTACGTCCACGAGGGTGACGAGGTCGGGCTGGGCCGACGACATGCGACGGGCGTTGTCGGGTGGCACGATCCGGTCGAACTCGGGTTGGAGCAACAGCACCGGGTGCTGGAGCTTGGCCCAGAGCTGCTCGGGTTCGATGTGGCGCTCGGCCTCGGCCTGGGCGAACGCCGTTTGCAGGTGCCAGCCCCCCACCCACACCACCGGGTCGTTCCCCTCGGCAAAGAGGGCCAGAGCGACGGCCTCGAGGTGCTCTTCGGCGCTCAGCTCCGGGATGAAGATCCGGCGCAACGCCGTTGCAGGCTCGGATGCTGCTGCCACCGGACCAGGCGGAGCAAGGAGCACCAGCGACGACACCAGATCTGGGTAGCGGGCCGCTAGCACCTGCCCGATCTGCGCGCCGAAGTCGTGCCCGATCACCGCAGCCGAGCCCCCGAACGAGGCGATCACCGCGGCCACGTCGTCGGCGAAGCGGTCCATGGTGAGGTCGACGAGCACCGCAGAGGTTCCGCCGACACCGCGGGGCTGGGGCCGCAGCACCTGGTATCCCTCGCGGGCAAGGCGATCCGAGAGGTCCTCGAAGTCCTCTGCGCCGCGCCCGAGCGATGGGAGCATCACGATCTTCGGGCCGTCGCCCTGGACCAGCACGGTGATCGAGGCGTCGCCGACGTCCACCGAGCGTGACCGGCGGTACCCGGCCCGCTCCTCCAGCTCCCGAACCCGGGTGGCGAAGGTCTCGAGTTCGACAATCGACTCGAACGAGGTGGCGTCGTCGCTGCCGAGCACACGACCAGCGAAGCGAAGGGCATCACTCACCCGGCCACCGACGCTCGGCCCCACGTGGTTGGCCCCTCGCACCTGGCGGTACTCGTGTGACAGACCCAGATCGAACAACTCGCGGTGCAACAGCTCGGTTCCGTAGTGGGCATGGAACTGGTCGCCGTCGCCGCACTCGAGGTAGATGGCGAGGCCCGACGCGGCGATGGCGGTGGCGTTGCGCCCTGCGAGCACGGGCGGGTGGTTGTCTTCCCAGAAGCTCACGTCGAGTGGATCGCCGAAGAGTTGGGCCCGGATCTTGGCTGGGAGATGCACCTGATCTCGCCGAGTCACCCGGTCGGCATCGAGCGATGCCTCCATGGTGGGTTCCACCGCCATCACGGCCTCGAAGCGGTCGGGGTGCTTGAACGCGAGCCGCAGGGCGGCGACGGCGCCGATCGAGATCCCGCCAACGAGCAGCGGGCCCTCGGCTTCGGTTTCGGCCCGCAGGTGGGGGATGAACTCGTCGAGCAGGAAGGTCTCCCACTTCTCGGATCCGTCGACGCGGTCGAGGTAGAACGACCACCCGGCACTGGGCGTTGCCACCGCCATCTCGGGGAGCGACTTGTCTTGCCAGCAGGCGGCGAACTGAGGCCGGCACGACTCCAGGAAGCGGGCCGATCCACCCCCACCGTGCAGCCACAACAGGAGGGGCAGCTCGGCTCCATCGGCCGGCTCACCGCCCGATCGCAGTACCGCATAGTCGACCGGGCTCGGTACCAGGTCGGACTCAAGGCGCCCCTGCTCCAACATCACGGCCCATGGTAGATCGCCCCCAGGGCCGCGGACCGACCGGTCATGACACCGCATGCGCCTTGTCACCCGACGAAGGACCAGAGCTACCGTGGGCCGATGCGTATCAGTACCACCATCGGATTCGGCGGCGACCCCGATCGCCTCGCCCAGCAGGCCCGCGACCTGGAGTCGGCGGGGGTAGACCTGCTCTGGGGCGGCGAGATCTACGGTTTCGACCTGACGTCCACCTTGGCGTTTCTCGCCGGTGCGACAGAACGGGTGCAGTTGATGACGGGAATCGTGCCCGTGTACTCCCGGAGCCCGGCGCTCATCGCCCAGACGGCGGCCACGATCGATGCGCTGTCGAAGGGGCGATTCGTGCTGGGCCTGGGCACGTCAGGCCCCCAGGTGATCGAGGGATGGCACGGCGTTCCGTTCACCAAGCCGCTCGCTCGCACCCGAGACACCATCGAGATCTGCCGAAAGGTGTGGAGTGGCGATCGCGTGGTGCACGAAGGCAATGCCTTCTCCCTTCCACTTCCCGAGGGTGAGGGCAGCGGCCTCGGGAAGCCACTCAAGTTCATGAATAAGCCGCTCAGGCAGGACATTCCGATCGTGGTGGCCGCAATTGGCCCGAAGAACGTGGAAATGACAGCCGAGCTGGCACATGGGTGGCAGCCGATACATTTTGTCCCAGATCGCTTCAACGACGTGTGGGGCGATTCGCTGAAAGCAGGCCGTTCCCGCCGGTCGAGCGACCTTCCGCCGCTGGAGATCATTGCGGGCGGGCCTGTGGCCATCGGCGATGGCCCAGAAGTGCAAGAAGCACGAGAAGCCGCTCGGGCCCACATTGCGTTCTATGTAGGGGGGATGGGCGCTCGCAACAAGAATTTCTACAACGATCTGTTCCGCCGGTACGGGTGGGAAGAAGAGGCCGAGAAGATACAAACGCTATTTCTCGACGGTCACCGCAAGGAAGCTACTGCTGCGGTACCTGACGAATATCTGGACGTGGCCACGCTCTGTGGGCCCGAAGGCCACGTTCGTGAGCGATTGAGCGTGTACAAAGAAGTGGGAATCACATATCTCAACGTGGAGCCACACGGTGCTGACCCCTTGGGCACCATCGAAAAGGTCCGGGCTTGGATCGAATAAGGCTGATCTGACCTCTTAGTCTCTTCAGTGGGCCGGTTCCTTCGCATGGTTGGGGCCAATTCTCGGCATGAGTTTCGGGCAAATATCGTGCTATGGTGCGGTTACCAATAACTCATAGCTCGGCGAATTCGGATGCAGGGCGGACATCCAACAGGCGGGCCACGAGAACCAAGGGAGATAGTCCAACGCGATGAGTACGAGCACGAAGAAACCGATGTCCGATGACCACAAGGAGGCATTGGCGGTCGGCAGAACCGAGAGCCGCGCCGTCCGCGCCTACCTCGAGGCCCTGGAGACGCACCGCCCTCGTCGGGGCCGCAAGCGCACGAAGGATTCGATCACCAGCCGGCTCGATGCAATCGCAACCGAGCTCGCCGATGCCGATTCACTCAAGCGTCTCCAGCTCACCCAGGAGGAGCTCGACCTACGAGGAGAACTCGCTGCCATGGACGACGGCGTCGACCTCGGAGATCTCGAGTCCGAGTTCGTGAAGGTTGCCAAGTCCTACGCCCAGCGCAAGGGCATCTCCTACACGGCGTTCCGCCAGGTCGGCGTGTCGGCGGCAACGCTGAAAGAGGCCGGTATCAGCAGAGGCGACTGACCCCTGGGTTCGCGAGACGCTCATCCCCTCCGAGCGCCACCCGAACCGGGTTCAGCACTGAGACTGAACGTCAGAGCCCTGGGCGAGAGCCCGGGGCTCTGACGCGTCTGGGCGACCGTCGCGGCGGCGTGACGGAGCTACCAGATCGGGCGGAACATCACCGCAATACGTGGCCCAGCCTGCGCCACCTTGGGCACGGCATGGTCCCACGTGCGTTGGCACGTTCCGCCCATGACCACGAGATCGCCGTGCCCGAGATGCATCGAGCGCGACGGGCCGCCGTTCTTGGGGCGGAGACAGAACTTCCTCGGCTCCCCCACCGACACCGTGGCGACCAGAGCCTGATGCCGCTCGCGGGCGATCTGGTCGCCGTGCCAGGCCACACTGTCGCGACCGGTTCGGTACAAGGCCACCCCGATCCGCTCGAATGCGGCGCCATAGCGGGCCGCGAGCGCCTCTGCGGCGACGTCGAGCACCTCGAATCCCGGGCCGGAGGGACGACCGCCTGTGAGCCTGGGAACCTCCACCATGCGCTCGTACATGGGGCGTGTGTGTTGCTCCCATTCCACGTTGCCGATGAGCCGGTCGAACAAGGTCTGATGCCCGCGGAGCCACCCACGCTGCACGTCGACCCAGGCCCCGCGATCGAGCACGTGGCGCTCCAGACCGCAGAATCTCGCGTCGATCGATGGCTCGTCGAGGCCGAACAACGACGGCTGGGCGACGATCGAGGGTGCAGCGGCAGTGGACGAGGCCATACCCAAGGATGCCTCGATCGAACACATGTTCGCAAACGCGCGTCAGATGTCCGGCTCCAAACCGTCACGGTCCGACCCTGGACGGCGGCAGGTGAGCAGGCGTACGATTTCCGGCACCCTGGCGTGGGCCTTCGGGGCGAGCCCGATGTGACCCCATTGGAAGGAGTGGTTGATTGGACACTGTCGAACTTCGCTGGAGCGGCCACCCACCGGTCGTTGTTCCGGCGATCTGGCTCCGGGACCACTGCCCGTGCGCCGATTGCAAGGTGCTTGCCACCTCCGAGCGACGGATGATGATCGCGTCGCAGTCCCTTGATCTCATGCCGACCTCCATCAGCGAGGACGATGAGGGGATCACCATCGATTGGGGCGGTCACCGCTCCACGTACAGTCGGGCCTGGTACGACGAGATCACGTCCCAGGTCGAGCGCCATCATTTGTCTCCGGCGCATTGGAACCCTGACCTACCACTCCCCCGCTTCCGCCACGGCGACCTGAATCAGGCCACCGGGTCCGGACGAGCGGCCGTCTCCGACTTCGTGACGAGCTTCGCCCGGCATGGCGCCGTGGTGATCCAGGGCGTGCCGAGCTACTCCGGTGAGTCGGAGCGGTTCATCAGCCGCTGGGCTCCGATCCGGGAGCTTCCGTTCGGCCGAGTTCACGACGTGCGGATCGATCCGTCGGGCTACAACATCGCCCACACCTTCGAGGGCCTGCCGCCCCACTCCGACTTCGCCAGCTATGCCTGGCCGCCGTCTGGGCAGGGCTTGCACATGCTCGTGAACGACGCCGTCGGCGGTGATTCGATCGTGGTCGACGGCATCGCCATCGCCGCGCAGCTGACCGACGACGAACGCGACGTTCTCTCGACCTTCCCGGTGCCGTTCCGCCAGTTCGATGCGTCGGTAGGGCACGAGACCTGGACGAAGGCGCCATTGTTCCGCCTGGCCCCCGACGGGTCGATCACGGGCCTCCGATTCTCGAATCAGCTCATGCAACCGCTGGACCCGCAGGCCCATGACCTGATGCGCTTCTACCGAGCGTTCCACCGGTTCAGTTCGTTGCTGCTCGACGAGGCGAATCAACATCGATTCCGGTTGGAGTCGGGCGACATGCTGGTGGTGCACGGGCACCGGATGCTTCACGGCCGGTCGGAGTATCGGCCCTCGACGGGTGCTCGCCACCTGCAGGACGTCTACTTCGAGTACGAGGACATGATCAACCAGCTCCACGTGCTCGGAGGGTCGCCGGCACTCACCGCATGACGAGCCACACCGAGTTCGGCCCCAAAGCGGCATTCACCGCCATGGAGCGTGGCACTGCCCAGGACTGGGCGCTGATCGATGCCCACACGACCGACCTGGCTGCGGGCCAGGCGGATCGTGTGCTCGGTTGGCTCGAGGCCATGGACGGGCCATCGCCATACCAGGTGAGCCGGCTCGAGCACTCACTGCAATCGGCCACCAGGGCCGAAGCCGACGGCGCCGAACTCGAGATGATCGTGGCCGCCCTCGTGCATGACGTGGGCGACGAGATCAGTCCCCACAATCACTCAGAGGTGGGAGCGGCGATCATCCGTCCCTACGTCAGTGATCGCACGCACTGGATCGTGAAGCATCACGGCCTGTTCCAGGGCTACTACTGGATGCACCATTACGGTCAGGACCGCAACGAACGTGATCGTCATCACGCTCACGAGTGGTACGACGCGTGCGTTCACTTCTGCGCCGAGTGGGATCAGAACTGCTTCGACCCGTCGTTCGTGAGTGCGCCGTTGTCGTATTTCGAGCCGCTGGTGCGCGACGTGTTCGCCCGGCCACCCCACAACCACGTCTGACGCCCTTCGCTGTCACTGAGGGCGCATAGCGTCGGCTCTGACAGCTTGCGGCCCCGGCCTGCCTCATTCCACGTTGTGCCCCGTGTGGGCCGAAGGAGTACGCAGGCCATGGCCACCCACCGTCACCAACAGCGCATCACGCGCTCACTCCATCCCCTCACCATCGAGGCCGCGTCGTTCCGCGATGCCTACGGCACGGCCTTGGCCATCGCCGATCTGCGCCGCCTGGCCACGGTTGTCGCCACGGTCGACGGCAGCGGAGCGGCCACCCGGCACCACGTGCATCACGGGGCCGATCCGAAGGGCACCCTCGAGTGCCTCGCCCGGCTCGTTGGCTGGGCCGAGGTGATCCCGGCCGGCACAGAGAAGGCCATCATCATCACCGTGGACCCGGAACCACCCGCGGTGGTCGCACCGGGTTTACGCGTGCTTCGGCGCTGGATTGGCAGTGTTCTGCGCACCGACGGCGTGAACCTGCTCGACTGGCTCGTCACCGACGGCGACGTCGTGGCATCACTGGCCTTCACTGATCACGCCCGAACCGCATGGCCCGATGATCCGCCCCATCTTCGGCTCCTGCATCAGGCCCATGCGTCGCTGGATGTAGGTGAAACCAAATGCATCGAAATGACATAGCAGGCTTGACAAATCCAGTCGTTCGTTGTCAACTACAAGCCGACAGGCTTTGTTCAAACCAAACCGAACGAGTTTGAACGAAGTGGCTTCTCGGCGGCTTTCGAGTAGAGCAGGTCTATTCCGCTCGTCTCATTCGCCAGATTCGGGGCCCCAAGCACGTTCCGTGTTCTGCGGCTCTTTGTCTCCTCGGACATCGTTGCGGCGGGAACCAGGCGATGTCCGAGGTAGACATCCCGCCCCGCCACCGAGAACGGTCCCTACTGCCACCGGCTGCCACGGGTCGGCCGGCAGCCATCGGCGCGCTGCGCCCGAGATCTCGCTGCCGGTTTCACCACACCGGGGCCTGATCAACGCCGGCTGTAGCTCGTGCTGGCCCGGGGCCTACAGTGCGGACGTCGCATCAGTACACGAAGGGACGCAATCGCAATGCCACGAATGAACTTGGAAGGCGCATCCGCCATCGTCACCGGAGGCGCCTCTGGCATCGGCGAGGCTTCGGCCCGCCAGTTGGCCGACGTCGGCGCCCGGGTCGTCATCGCCGACCTCAACGAGGATCGCGGCCAGATGGTGGCGTCGGAGATCGGCGGGCTCTTCGTCCGATGCGACGTGAGCAGTGAAGACGACGGCGCCACCGCGGTGGCGGCTGCCTCCGAGATGGGCCCCCTCCGGGCGCTCGTCAACTCGGCCGGCCTCGGGCGGGCCAACCGCACCGTGAACCGGAGCAACGAACCGGCCCCACAGGCCGACTTCGATTTCGTGATCCGGATCAACCTGCTCGGCTCCTACAACATGCTTCGGCTCTCGGCCGCCGAGATGGCCAAGACCGAGACCGTCGATGCCGACGGCAGCCGCGGCGCCATCGTGAACATGGCCTCGGTTGCCGCGTTCGACGGCCAGATCGGCCAGGCCGCCTACTCGGCGTCGAAGGGGGGCATCGTCGGCATGACGCTGCCCATCGCCCGTGACCTGGCCGCCGTCGGCGTGCGGGTGAACACGATCGCTCCCGGCCTGATCGACACGCCCATCTACGGCGAGGGCGAACAGTCCGATGCGTTCAAGGCTCACCTCGGCCAGTCGGTGCTGTTCCCCAAGCGCCTGGGCTCCGCCGAGGAGCTCGCGTTCATGGTCACCGAGCTCATCACCAACCCGTACATGAACGGGGAGACCATCCGGGTCGATGGCGGCATCCGGATGCCGCCGAAGTAGGGCCGACACCACCCGTCACAGCCGACAACGACAACCAGCGGGGCGGGGCCAGCCCACCAGACACCCCGTTCCCGCTGGCCAGGCTAATCGAACATATGTACGATTAGCCTATGAGTGAGCATCCTCGACCCGCGACGAACGCCCTCGTCACCGAGCGGGCTCGCATGGAGGCCCGCCTCATCGCCGGCGATCCTCCTGGTCCTGGCGATCTGAAAACGCTCTGGGAGGCGTACCAGGCGGCGGTGGTCACCGGGAATGCCTGGGGCGAACGGCGCCTCCCTGATGATCTCGTGGCTGAGATGAAGGCCGACCACGACGCCCTCGTTCGAGAACTCCGGGCCAGGCGGGCGTCGTGAGCCGGTGGGTGCTCACCAACGGTGAGGAGCTGTTCGAGGCCGGCTCGTACTTTCAGGCCACCATCCAGGTTCGGCTCTACCAGTGGCTGAGCGACATCGTGACCGTCGACCCCCGCTCGCTGGGCGAGCCGGACGACTTCAGCCAACGCTCGGCGCGGCTGCGGTGGCTCGACGATGTGCTCGTGGTGCTCGACATCGACGACGAGGCACGCACGATCGACGTGCTCTCGGTGGAAGTGGTGGTGCCGCCAAGGCGGCTCGCCCGTTGACCGAGCGGCTCAGCCAGGTTCAGGCGCCGCTGAACACCAAGCGGGTCCAGGCCCCGACGAACACCGGCGTGCCTGGTGGAACGAGGGTGGGCTGGCCGACGGGGAGCGGCGAGTTGTAGGGCGACCCAACGTAGGTGCCGTTGGTGGAGCCGACGTCGGTGACCGTGAGGGTGCCGTCGGCCTCACGCCGGATCACGGCGTGACGGCTCGACACCGCAGGGTCGCCGGTGAGACGGGCCACGTCGATGTCGGGATGGATGGCCCGGCTCTCGCTCGTGCGGCCGATGTGGAGCTCCTGAGCCGAGAGCTGGAGCTGGCTCGGCTGGGGCTGAGGAGTCGGAAACACGAGCTCGCCCTCGGAGACCACGGCCTCGAAGTAATGCGGATCGGCGGCGACGTCGACCACCACGGAGCCAACGGCCACGGTTGGCCGGTTGACAGACTGCACCTGGGGTGGAGGGAACTGGGCGAGGTCGCGACCCGACAACGCGCCACCCGGAGCGGGGCCGTTGCCCTGAGGCGGCGCGCCCTGCGGTTGAGCGCCCTGCGGTTGAGCGCCCTGAGGCGGAGCGCCCTGAGCAGGGCCGGGGCCACCAGGAGCAGGCCCGGCACCGCCATCCGGGCCAGGACCACGACCGTCGGGGGCGCGGCCTGCGGGAGCGGGGCCACCAGGGCCTGGCGCACCAGGACCAGGCCCGCCCGGGCCAGGGCCCTGCGGCGTGCGACCCGAAGGCGGAGGACCCTGCGGCGTCTGAGCGGGACCGCCAGGACCACCAGAGCCGGGACCACCAGAGCCAGGACCACCAGGACCGCCGGGGGCTCCTGGCTGACCGGGCGATCGCCCGGAGGGGGGCGCCGCCGGCTGGCGAGGAGGCGCAGCCGTCCGCCCCGACTGGGGCGCGCCCTGGGGTGGGGCCTGTTGGGGCACGCCCTGAGGCTGGGGGCGTTGCTGAGGATGCGGTTGCTGAGGGTGCGGTTGCTGGGGATGCGGTTGCTGCGGCGGGGCCGCCTGAGGCTGGGGCTGCGGTCGACCCGGACCGGGACCCTGGGCGGGCGCAGGGGCCTGACCAGGGGCGGGACCGCGAGCGGGCGCAGGCTCGGGCCCGGGGTTGCCGAAGAGATCGAGGCCGGAGAACTGGGGCTGGGCCCCCTGGCGGTTCGGGTTGCCGCCGAACAGCTCATCGGAGCGAGGGAGCGACCCCGTGATGAAGTCGTATCCGCAGCTCTCGCAGAAGATGTCGTCGGGGCCGTGGGAAGCGCCGCAGTTGGGGCATGTCAACTCCCCGGCGTTGTTCACCTCGTTATCCCTTCCTCACTCGGACGGTACGGGTCGAGCGCACGTCAAGGGCCATTTCGTCGGTCTTCTCCACCGTTCTCTTGAGTCGAACGGTACCTGATGCAGGATCGTCCACGTCGACGACCTTTTGCAAGAGCCGGATCGTGTCCACGTGTCCGGCCTCGTGGGCCAGCTGTACGGCTCGCCCGAGCTTCTTCGTTGCGTCGTCGCTGTCACCGCGGTCCCGAGCCGCCAGACCCTCGGCGATCGCGTCGGCCAACTCGGCCTGACCGGTGTAGTGGGCCACCTCGGCGTTGATGCGGGTGGAGAGCGCCTCGTCGTCGGTCCAGACCGCCCGCACGAGCGCCGCCGGCTGGTCGACGTCGTCGATCACCAGCATCACACGCGCTGCCAGCCGTTCGTCACCAACACCGCCGACCGGCACCTTCACCCTCACGTGGTAGTCGCGCTCCTCGCCGGCCGACCACGCGCCGAGCGGATAGTCCCTGGTCAGGGCGTTCACGGGGCGGGCAGTGCCGGTGAGGTCCTCGAGCGTTGGGGCCACCTGCTTGACGAAGCCGATCTCGGCTCCCTTCGGGCTCCACAGCCGCAGCTGCACCGACCGCACGCTGCGGCCCATCGCGGCCGCAGTCAGCGACGTGAACTCCTCGGCCATGTCTTCGGGGCGGGGGATGATGTCGACGGTGCCGAGCAAGGCCGAGGCCACCCGCCGCAGTTCGTCGATGTTCCAGTCAGCGCCGAGGCCTCGGGCATCGCATTGGAACAGCCCGACGCACCCCGCGATGGCCCGATCCAGAACGGACCGCTCCTCGTGCTGGTTCTTGCCGTCGGTAAGCAAGATCGCATGGGCGATGGCGCCCGGCTTGAGATTGGCGAGGTACGCCGCCGCCTGCAACCAGGTACCAATGGCCGTTCCACCGGACGCCTCGATGCGGTCGACCCGCCCCTTCGCCGCCGATCGGGTGGCCTCGTCGGCCACGGCAAGGCCCTCGTCGGGATAGATCATGTACGCCGACGAGTGGCCTCCCACCACCGCAAATGACACCCCATCGGCAATGGTGTCGATCGCGGCGCTGGTGGCGCTCCTGGCCGCTCGGATCTTGCGGCCGCCCTCCTCGTTCATGGAGCCCGAGGTGTCGAGCACGATCAGCTGCACCATGTCGGCGCCGCCGGTGCCGTCGGTGTCGACGTCGGAACGAACGGTGACCACCGCGTCCACGACCTCGGCTCCGGCAGGGAGGTATTCGTTCTGGAAGACCTCGGCGACGAAGTCGGTCATGGGTTGCTCCTGTCTGCGAGCTCGTCGGGGCCGACGGCCCCCCTGCTGTCCGATGCCGCCGTCGCCCACAGCGCCACCGAGATGTTGTCATGTCCGCCCCCGTCGAGGGCCAGCTGGACGAGGCCCTCGCCGAGCCCGTCGAGCGGAGCCGTCGGCCCGCCCAGACCCCGCACGGCGGCCGCCATGTCACCCGCTTCGGGGGCGTAGCGCCAGAGGCCATCGCTGCACACCACGAGCAGGCCGTCGTCGGTGACCAGCCGGTGCCGAACCTCGGCCGGCTGCCCGTCACCGTCGGCCCCGATCCATCGCACGAGCCGTCCGCCGAGCTCGTGGTCCTCGGTGAGCAGCACTGCGCCGTTGCGCCCGAGCCAGTAGGCCCGGCTGTCGCCGAGCCAGGCCACCATCACGTGGTGGCCCTCTGCTGTGGGATGCGCCACAGCCACGACCAGCGTCGATGACGCCACAGCCGACGACATCGCCGAACTCTGGGCGGCGACCACGGCCTTGTTCAACGCCTTGTCGATGGCCTCGGCATCGGGCTCGTTCACACCGAGCAGCTGGGCCACCAGTTCATCGCGAGCTGCGTTGGCTGCTGCTTCGGACACCACGTCGGAGCCTGGGGTCGACGACACACCGTCGCACACCACGAGCGCCGCTCCCCCGGCCCCCACGTCGGCCACGGCAACAGCATCCTCGTTGTGATGATGGCGCAGGCCTCGGTCCGACACCGCCGCCACCGAGCCGACGGCCACCACCACGTGATCGCGGGGAACGGGCTGCTTGTACCCGCAGGACAGGCAGTACCCGTCCTCGATGTTGGCGAGCCCGCACGCCACACATACCGCATCGGGGCGCACGGTGAGGTCGGTGCCGCACGCCTCACACCAGCGGGCGCCGTCAGGATTGGGCTCGCCGCAGCTCGGGCACCTCATCTCGCGGCCTGTCCCAAACCCTCGGCGTCTCCCATCATGAGCGCGTCCCTCATCAACGCTTCATTGATCGACACATCAACAGGGTACGGGCTCACAGAAGGGTGCGGGGCCGCACGGCATTGGCCCTGTCGACCAGCCGAATCCGCTCGTCGGGGTCGTCGGTGAGCCGGGCCATCAGCCGGTAGGTCTCTTCCAACCCCTCGCGGAGCGAGCCCTCGTTCAGCTGCCGCCCGAGCACCACCTGACCCTGCGGCTGGAACGTGCCGGCGGTCAGGCCGGCGAGCGCTCGGTTGTATACCTCGGCCGACAACGCCGCCCGCTCACTTGCATCGAGTTGCAGGCGCTCGATCGTGGTGGAGGCGGCGGCCAGTTGCTCCATCGACGGCCCGCCGCTCTCGGTGCCGGCCACCAGCGTGCGGGCCATCGCCACCTGGGCGTCGTAGTGGGCAGCCGAACTGGCCGGCACCTGGCTCAGGGCGTCGACGGCGCCCGGCACGTCTCGGTCGTGGCGCTCACACCGGGCCAGGCCGAACGCCGCCGACACGTAGCCGACGTCGGCCCCCATCACGAGGCGGTATAACTCCTCGGCCCTCGGATACTGCCCGGCCATCTCGGCGGCGAGTGCCACGGCCAGCTTGGGCGCAGTCTCGCCCGGGAGTTCGGTCCACACCCGGCTGAACAGTTCCGCCGCCTCAGCCGCCCGGTCGGCGTGCCCAGCTGATGCCGACGACAGGCGGTGGAGGCCCCGATACCAGGGCACGCGCCACTCCCATGGGTTCTGCTCCTCCACCTCGGCGAGTACGGCCGATGGGTCGTCACCGAGCTCGACCTGGAGGCGGGCCTGATAGAGGGCGACCTCGATCGAATCGGGATACCGGTCGTCGGCGATGGCCCGCTCCAGCACCTGATGGGCCCGGTAGGCGTCCAGTTCGTCGAGCTCGGCCAGAAACGGAGCCGCTGGATCGTCCGCGGCGACCCGGGCCGGGGGAAGCACCCGATGATCGGGCGCAGTCACGTCGTACTCCTCGGCCGACGCCACCAGAAGGCCCGGAAGGCGATCCCCCTCGAACACCGTGGAGCTGTAGGCCCGCGGACGATCTTCGGACACCGCCACCATCTCACGCAGCACACCGGTGAGCTGCTCGGCCATCTCTGCTGCGCTCTGGAAGCGGTCATCGCGGTGGTGGGCGCACGCCCTGAGCAAGAAGCGGTGCAACGACTCCCACTGGGCGAACAGTGGCTCGTCCACCCGGTCGGGCAGTGTGTAGAGGTACGGCCCGTCGTGGAACACGAAGCGCAGCATCAGTACGGCCAGCGTGCGGCCAACGGTGAAGAGATCAGAGGCCACCGACGGGCCCTCACTCGCCACCTCGGGCGCCTGGAACCCCTGGGTGCCGAAGATGGCAGCCTGGTGATCGTCGATCTGCATCACCGCGCCGACGTCGATCAGCTTCACGTCGGCCGCCACCGCCATGATGTTGGCCGGCTTGAGGTCGTTGTACACCAGGCCCAGGCCGTGCAGGTAGCCGAAGGCAGGCAGGATGCCGAGCACATAGGCGATCGCCTCGGCCGGAGGCAACGGATCGGGCACACCGCCATTCGCCTCCCGGCGCCCCTTGAGCTTCGAGTTGAGCGACTCGCCGCCAACCATCTCCATCACGATGTAGCCGGAGCCCCGGTGGGTGACGAAGTTGTAGATGTTCACGATGTTGGCGTGCTCGATCCGGGCCAGGAACTGCCGCTCGGCGACCGCAGCGATGATGGCATCGGGATCCGACTCGTTGAGCAGACCCTTCAGCACCACCCACCGGTCCGACACGGCCTTGTCTCGCCCGAGGTAGATCCAGCCCATTCCGCCGTGGGCGAGAGGCCCGAGGATCTCGTACTGGCCGGCTACCAGCTCGCCTGCTCGCAGACCCGGCTCGTTGGTCACGAAGTCGAACGGGTGACGACAGTTCCCGCAGAACCCCTTCACGCGACCGGGCTGGCCGTCGATCGACTGCCCGACCGGGCTGCCACAGCTCGTGCAGTGGCGATCTTCCTCTGGCACCTCGCCGAGCACGGAGGCGATCTTCGCCTCGCTCATCACCGCCTGGGCGGGATCACCGACGGGCGTCGGCGCCACCTGGACCAGCCCGCGTCCGATGCCGGATCGATTCGTGGTGCCAGCAGAGGTGAGCGTGCGCCGGCTCGGCGCCATCGAGGTGCCAGCGGCAGTCACACGGGCCGACACGTCGGGCGGTGTTGGAGCAGCGATACTCGGGCGGTGACCACCGGTACCGAGACCGCCGGTCGATCCCGGTGCCCCTCCGGATCCGGCGGCGGCCGGAACCGGGGTGGCGGGCACGGCACGCATCCCGCACGTGTCGCAGTAGCCGTCCTCGGCAATCGTGCCGCCGCAGTTGAGCTGGGGGCACGCCGAGCCCGGACCAACCGGAGCAACGAGAGCCCGCTCGGCGGGAGCCGGCGCCGGGGTGGTCGGCTGCGTGCCGGCGGCGCCATTGGTTCCACCACCCGGCGTCGAAGCGCTGACCTGCTGCCTGAGCCCGCACGTGTCGCAGTACCCGTCGGCGTCGATGGTGCCGCCGCAGCCAGGCTGGGTGCAGATGAGAGTCATGAGCGCAGGCTCCTTGCCAGGTCGTCGATGGCCGCCGCCGCATCGGAGAGATCAGATGGTGCCGTGTACAGCGCACGACGGGCGCGTGCGACGACGTCGGTGAGTTCCGCGTCTTCGGCCCGGCCGACCGCGGCGACCTTCGCCTGGTAGGCCTTCAGGCGGCCCCGCAGTTCGTCGCGGTGCTCCAGCCCGGACCGGTTCAGCTCGAGCGCCCTCCGGAGCTGACGGTCCATGTCGGCCGCGGCGTCGAGCCAGCGGTCGAGCCGCCCGCGCTGGTGGTGCCAGGCTCCCGTGGAGCCATCGAACAGCTCGTCGAGCTGCTCGACCAGCCCACCCGGCGCATCGAAGATCGCATCGGATGGCACCTGCACCAGATCGGGGCGGGATCCGGGCACGAGTTTGGTTTCGGCCTCGATCGCCGCCGCCTCGGCCTGCGCTCGCAGCGACCGGAGCGCGGCGAGTCGGGCCTCAGTGCCAGCCATGTCGGCATCGAGGTTGTTGCGGCTCTGACGCATCGACGCCACCTGGAGGGCCGCAGCCTCCACCGCAGCCTCGAGTGTGGTGCCAGCGTCGTCATCGATCGCAAGCGGGTCGGCGGTGAGCGCCGCCGTGAGGGCGTCGGCCTGAGCCCGGGCTCGACCGATCAACGGCTCGGGCACGCCGAGATCGGCCACGTCGCGCTCGAGCCGTCCGATGGTGGTGCGGGCTGCCTCGAGGCGGGGCAACTCGCGTTGCCACCGGCGATCGACGTCGGCCACCACCGTCTGCACCCGGTCGAGCCAGTTCCTGACGTCGCTCACCGCATCAGCAATCGTGCGAGCCGAACCCCCCGGCTCGGCGAGCTCCGGCCTGGGCCGATCGAGCGCAGCGGAAACCATCGGCGCCTGGTGCTGACCGGGCGGTGCCCCCGGCACGATGCCGAGGGCCTGGTCGAGATCGGCGAGTGCTCCGTCCACCGCATGGACGGTGCCCCATACGTCAGCGGGACGGTCGCCCCCGAGCTCGGCGAGCGTGACCGGCCCGAGCGAGGGATCGGTGGTCATCAGGTACGACGGCGAGGCCTCGACTCCGACGAGCTCCGCCTTGATCGCCGCAAGGAGCCGACGAATCTGGCTGAGCGCAGCCAAAGGCCCCGGAGGCGGGGGGATCGGGGTGCGCGCTCGGTTGGCCACCGCGCCGGAGTCTACCCAGCACAGGCCCACTAGTCTGAGCGACGGCATGGTCACCACCCCGGCGCCCCCCATCGCACCCCCAGAGACTGCGGCGCCGTCTCGCGGTCGGTCGACCCCCGAGTGGTACCGGCTGATGATCACGGTGACCCTCGCCGGGCTTGCGGCCTTCGCCGCGGTGGCCACCCTGTCGGGCTGGCTGGCGCGCCAGGGAGCCGGTCGGATCGAGACGAGCGTGGCCCCGTCGCTGGTGTCGGTGCAGCAGCTGTCGGCCAGCATCGCCGAGGCCAACGCCGGGGCGACAGCTGCGTTCCTGTCGCAGACTGCTGGTGAGGAAGACCGCAGCTCTCGCCTGCTCTACCTGGAGGCCCTGGAACGCGCATCGGCCCAGACCGAGACGCTGGCAGGGCTGGCCGGAACCGACGAAGCCTCCCATGACGACCTCCAGGCTCTGTCAGTGGCCCTCGGCGAGTATCGAGGTGACGTGGAGGCGGCCCGCACGGCCAACGCCCTCGGCGCCACCACGCCCGACGCCCGCCTCCGTGATGCCCTCGGTCGCAGTGAGGGAGAGATGGCCGAGAGCGTGGCCGCGGTCGCCGCCCAGAACCAACAGCGCTTCGACGACAACGAACAGGCCGGTCTGCTCTGGGGCATCGTCGCGGTGATCGGTGGTATCGCGCTCACTGCGTTCCTGTTGAATCTCCACGCCTCGGTCGCCCGCCGCAGCCGGCGTCGCCTGAACCTTGGCCTCACCGGAGCCGTCGTGCTCATGATCCTCACCACCGCCACCCTCGGCCTCGCCCTGGCCGCCCGCACCGTCAACCTCTCCAACGCCGAGAGCGGCGGCTACGACGCCATCGTGGAAACCGCGGCGTTCCAGACCGATCTCTACACGGTGCAGACCCAGAACGGCCTCGATCTGCTGCAGGGCACCCAGGAGGCGTCCACCACCACGAGCGATCTGCAGCGGCTCGGCGAGCAAGCCGATCTCATCGCCGCCAGCGCCGACTCCAACCGCGAGCAGGCCGTGGCCCAGCAGCTCGAAGCCCGCCGTCAGCGCTACGGCGATGCCCTGCTCGAGGTGAGCGCCAACGCCGAGGCGGGCCTCACCGGCGGCGCGATCGCGGCCTACCGCGACGACGGCCTCCAGGCCTTCAACGGCCTGAACACCACGCTGGAGACCGTGGTGGCCGAGAACCGAGAGCAGTTCATCGACGGGGTCGACGCCGCCGCTGCGGTCACCCGGTGGCTGCCCCTACTCAACATCGTGTTGCCTCTCGCGGCCGCCCTCAGTGCCGCGGTGGGCCTCCAGGCCCGGCTGCGGGAGTACAGCTGATGGCCGGGCCCGTCACTGCCCCCGCCGGCGCTGCGTGGAGCCGCCGCACGTTCCTCGTGGCCGTCGGTGCCGCCGGCGTGAGTGCAGCCTGCGGGCTCGACCCCAATGCCGGATCGGCGCAGGAGTACGACCTCGGGGGCACCACCCAGCTGACGATCCTCAACTGGCCGAGCTACATCGACCCCGACGGCGACGCCGGGCCGGGAACCATCTCGCGGGCGCAGACCGACCTCGGGCTCCAGATCACCTACCTGGATGAGTACACCGACAACTACGACGGCTACGACCTCGTGGTGGCCAACGCCCTGAACCAGCCGGTACCGGCCTACGACATCGTGATGCCGACGAACTGGCTGGCCGCCCAGATGATCGCCGCCAGCGACGTGGAACCACTCCCCCTCGAGCTGATCCCCAACCACGTCAACCTCGATCCGCAGTACATGACCAACACCTGGGACCGGGGCTCCCGGTTCCAGATGCCGTGGCAGGCCGGCATCACCGGCCTGGCCTACAACCCGGCCCTCACCGAGCGCCCCATCACGAGCTTCGACGACCTGTTCGACCCGGCCCTCGCCGGCCGGGTGGGCATCATCGGCGAGATGCGTGAGGCCGTTGGCCTGGCGATGCTCGCCAACGGCGACGACCCCTCCCGCCCCACCGAGGCCGCCGCCGACGCCGCCCTGCAGCGGGTGATGGACGGTGTCGCGTCGGGCCAGATCGCCGCCATCACGTTCGAGGACTTCGCCGAGAAGCTCGAAACGGGTGAACTGGCCGCCGCCATGGCCTGGTCGGGCGACGCCTTCTCGCTGCTGCGCCGCCGGCCCGACATCGAGTTCGTCATCCCCGACCACGGAGCCATCCGCTGGTTCGACACGATGGTGATCCCCCGCAACTCGGCCAACGTCGCAGCCGCCGGAGCGTTCATGAACTACGTGTACGAGCCGGCGAACGGGGCCAGGATCACGGCGTCCGGCAACTACATCAGCCCGGTGATCGGCGTGCAGGACGAACTGCGGGCCACCGGCTTCTCGGAACTGGCCGACGACCCCGTGCTCTTCCCCGACGCCAGCACCCGCAATCGGCTCTTCACCTGGGGCGGTCTCGATCTCGACTTCGAGACCACTCTGGACGACCGATTCAACTCGATGCTCTGACCCCGTCGGGGCCCGACGGAGGCGTCATGCCCGAATCCATGCACACCCACGACGCCGCCACCGAGGCGTTGGCCGACGACATCTTGGCCTACGCCCGTTGGCGAACGGGCCTCGAGGACATCCCCCTCGACCACCCCCGCACCGAAGCCGACCTCGACCAGAGCTGCGGGCCGACCATCACCCCCGAAGGCATCGGCGGGCCTGAGGCGTTGCGGCGGTTCTCCGAGATCCTGGCCCCGGCCTGTCTCGCCGTGGACCATCCCCGGTACCTGTCGTTCGTGCCTGCAGCCCCCACCGAAGCGTCGGTGCTGTTCGACGTGGTGGTTGGCGCCATGTCGATCTACGGCGGCTCGTGGCTGGAGGGGGCCGGGGCCGTCTACGCAGAGAACCAGGCGCTCGACTGGCTCCGCGACCTGTGCGGAATGCCAGCAGGCACCGGCGGCGTGTTCGTGCCCGGCGGCACGATGGGCAACCTGTCGGCCATGGTCGGCGCCCGCACCGCAGCCGCCGCAACCCGGGAAGCCACTGGCCGGCCTCGACCCGACCGCTGGGCGTTCGTCGTGTCGGACACGGCTCACTCGTCGATCCCGTCTGCCGCCCAGGTCATGGACGCTGATCTGATTCCGGTGCCCACAGGCGCTGAACGTCGCCTCACCGGCGCAGGCGTGGCGGCGGCCCTCGACGCCAACCTCGATCGGGTGGCCGGCGTGATCGCCACGGCCGGCACGACCAACCTCGGCATCATCGACGATCTCGACTCGATCGGCGCCGCGTGTCGAGACCGTGGCGTGTTCTTCCATGTCGACGCCGCCTACGGCGGTGCCGCCCTGGCCTCCCCCACGGAGCGCGAGCTGTTCGCTGGCATCGAACTCGCCGACTCGGTGATCATCGATCCCCACAAGTGGCTGTTCGCCCCCTACGACTGTTGTGCGCTGCTGTGGCGAGATCCCGACCAGGGCCGGGCCGCCCACGCCCAGAAGGCCGGCTACCTGGAGTTCCTCGACGTCTACGGCGACTGGAATCCGAGTGACTTCGCGATCCACCTCACCCGCCGGGCCCGCGGCCTGCCGTTCTGGTTCTCGCTGGCCACCTACGGCACCGACGCCTACGCCGCCGCCGTGGAGGCCACGATCGACCTGGCCCGCACCGCCGCCCGGATGATCGACGCCGCATCCCACGTGAATCTCGTGTGGGAGCGGGGCCTCAGCATCGTGGCCTTCGAACGGGTCGGTTGGACCAATGATGACTACCAGACGTGGACCGAGCGCCAGATGGCGGCGGGAACGGCATTCGTGGTGCCGAGCCGGCACGACGGGCGACCGGTGTTGCGGTTCTGCTTCGTGAACCCCCGCACCACCGAGGCCGACATCGCCGAGATTCTCGATTCACTCGCCTGAGCGGCTTTGCCCCCGACGGTCGGGCACAACCCCCCAGAGCGCTGGCGGGAACGGGCAATACCCTCGAATGCGGCCGGGCCCGACACGAGAGTCGCCGCATGTTCGCTCGTTCTCATCGTCCCCGGCGGGCCACAGGCCGCTTCCTGTGGCTGGCCGTTGCCCTGCCGGCAGCAGTTGTCGGCCTTGCCACCTGTGCTGCCGGCCCCGGCCAGCAGTCACAGCCTCCAAACCCGCTGCGGTCCACCGTCGTCCCCGCCGACGCCGCTGATCCCGCCGGCCCGTCGATCAGCCAGAACGGGCCGGAATCAGGCCCCGAAGCCCGTCCGGCCAAGGGGCAGGCAGAGCTCCGATCGCGCTAGCAGCTGCACGCACCGACGCCCAGCCATCTCGGCCGAAGATCAGAAGTGAAAATCTGATCGGAACCGCTCATCACGACCTTGACTCCGGCCGACAGGAGTCCAGAAGAGTCGCAGCTAACGTGTCTCGCCGGCGCGGCATTCGAAGGCCGCAACACAAGAGGTAGGTGGTTCATTGGACTTTGAGATTGCATTCTCTCCTCGGGCACGAAAGTCGCCCTATTTCGACCGTACGGTCGCAGCTGGCGTCAAAGCCTTCTCGATCTACAACCACACCTATTTCCCGGTGTCGTACGGTTCGATGGAGACCGAGTACTGGCGGCTGCACGACGCAGTCGCCGTCTGGGACGTGTCGTGCCAACGCCAGATCGAACTGGCCGGGCCCGACGCCGACAAGCTCACCCAGGCCGTGTGCACTCGCGACATGCGAGACACGGTGATGGGGCAAGGTCGCTACACCGCGATGTGCGACCACGACGGGCGTCTTCTGAATGATCCGCTCGTGTTGAAGGTGGACGAGAACCGCTGGTGGATCTCGATCGCCGACTCCGACATGTTGTTCTGGATTCGGGCGATCAGAGCCGAACGCGGCCTCGATGCCACGGTGACCGAGCTGGAGGTCGCACCTCTCGCCGTCCAAGGTCGCCATGCCGAGGACACACTCGCCGACATGCTCGGCGAGTGGGTGCGTGACATCCGGTTCTTCCGATTCACTGAGACCGAACACGAAGGCATCCCGTTCTGGATCGGTCGAGCCGGTTACTCCGGCGTGGACGGGTTCGAGCTGTATCTGACCGACCCATCCAAGGGCGGCGATCTGTGGGACCGAGTCTGGGCCGCTGGTGCGCCCTACGACATCGGCCCCGGTACTCCCAATCACATGGAGAGAGTGGAATCCGGGTTCATCTCGATTCGCACCGAGACCCTCGACGACAGCGACCCGTTCGAGTGTCGTCTTGGCCGGTACGTCAGCGCCGATCCGGCGCTCGACTACATCGGGGCCGAGGCGTTGGCCGCGAAGCGGTCGGCGGGGTTGACCCGCGAGCTGGTTGGCCTGATGGTCGACGGGCCTCGCAGGCTCCCCAACACCACCCCCCTCCCGGTGACGATCAAGGAAGAGACGGTGGGTCAGATTCGCACCTTGGTGTGGTCTCCCCAGCGTGACTCCATGATTGCGCTCGCCCAAATCGATGTGCCTCACAACGAGTTGGGCACCAAAATGTCGGTCGACGTCGACGGTGGCGTCGTCGGGGCCATGGTTACCGAGGTCCCGTTCATCTAGCTCAACCGCACGGGCGGCGGGGCTGAACAGGAGTCCTCCATGGCGGCCACGCTGCCCGTGCCTTCCACCCCATCACTGCGACTCGTGATCGCAGCCGGGAGCCTGATCACCTCGGTGGTGATCGGGATCCGCCTCACGTTCGGCCTCTACCTGGATCCGGTGATCACCGAACTGAACACCGACCGGGGCACGTTCGCGCTGGCAATCGCCATCCAGAACCTGTTGTGGGGCCTTTCCCAACCGGTGGCCGGGGCGGTGGCCGACCGATTCGGCACGGCGAAGGTGCTGGCTGTCGGCGGCGTCGGCTACGCCGCCTCGATGCTGTTGATGGCCACCGCCGATGGCACCGGGCTGCTGATCCTCTCGGCCGGCTTCCTGGTCGGCATCGCCACAGGGGCGGCCAGTTTCGCTGTGGTGCTCGCCGCCGTCGGCCGGATCGCACCGCCGGAGCGCAGATCGATGGCACTCGGCATCGTGACCGCTATGGGCTCGGTCGGTCAGTTCGTGCTGGTGCCAGCGGCGCAGCGCCTGCTCGACTCGACCGACTGGCGCACCACGGTCACGATCATGGGCCTGGTCGCCCTGCTGGTGGTGATCGCTGCAGTCCCGTTCCGGGGCAAGGCCGACGACCTGATCAGCCAGGCCGCCGCCGCGGACGACGCCGACCAGGGCAACACGCTCCGCCAGGAGCTACGGCGTGCGTTCGCCCACCGCTCGTACCTGTTCTTGAACCTCGCGTTCTTCGTATGCGGGTTCCACGTCACGTTCATCGGCACCCACCTGCCGACCTATGTCACCGATCAGGGCATCAGCGCGTCGGTGGGGGCCACGGCGTTGTCGCTCATCGGCCTGTTCAACATCGTCGGATCGCTCGTGGCTGGCGCCCTCGGCGGTCGCTACTCGAAGACGAAACTGCTGGCGATCATCTACGCCATGCGGGCGGTGTTCATCGGCGCCTACGTGTTCAGCCCCATCTCAGCCACATCCACCATCGTGTTCGGCGCCACGTTCGGCCTGCTGTGGCTGTCGACCGTGCCGCTCACCTCCGGCATCATCACGTCGCAGTTCGGCACCCGACACTCGGGATCACTGTTCGGGATCGTGTTCTTGGCCCACCAGCTCGGTGCCTTCGTCGGCGTGCTCCTCGGGGGCGAGCTGGCCGACGCCACGGGCAGTTACCGGTTGGTGTGGCTGATCGCCCTGGCCCTCGGCCTGTTCGCAGCGATCATGCACATGCTGATCGACGAGGGCCCGGCTCCTGCCGCCCCCGACCCTGCCGAGCGACGCCCCACCATGGCACCCGCTGGTGCCGCCGCAGCTGTCGCCCTGGTGGGCCTGGCCTCGGCCGCCGTGGTGATCACCGCAGGTACCACCGACGCCAGCGCTGACGAGCCAGCGGCGCTGGGGGCGACGAGCTTGTTCTGCCCCCTCGGGGGCGTCCACGTCGCCGACTAGCTCGACGAGAGGTGCAGCGAGGCCCGTCGCCGCAGAGACGACGGGCCTCTTCTGTCCGCTCGGTGTTCACCTTGCGGACTGGACCCTGGCGCGACCGCTGTGTCGGGCGCAGGGTCCGATCTCGATCTCGATCTAGGTCGAGGCTGGGGTGGGGGTCGGCGCCTCGGTGGGCCGCAGCACGGTGCGGCCGAGCAGCACCAGCACCACGAGGCAGGGCACCATCACCTCCAGCCGGTCGACCGTCCACCACTTGAGGGCGGCCGAGGCCACGATCGCCACCCCGAAGATCGACGCCACGCCGCCGTTCCAGGGCCGGCGGGGCGCCAGCATGGCCTTGCGTTCGATCCCCGACACGAGGAACACGATCGGTGCGAGCACCAGCATCGATCCGACGATCGTCGGGACCTTCCACAGCCACCAGGTGACCGAGGCCACCGAGGTCTCGGGGAGTCCAACCGTCAGGTGCAACACGGCAGTGACGGCAATGGCGGCCGTCATGTGCCAGAGGTAGATGCTCATCGCCACCGTGTTGGCGGCGATCACCCCGGTCCACACCGTGGGCCGGGCGGCCACGAAGCGGGATACTGCGGGAGCAGCCGCGATGGCAGTGAGGCTGTAGGCCGCTCCAAACACGAGCAATGCGAGGTTCGGCGGGTTGGTCGGGGCGTGGGCGATGCCATCGAACCCCACCATCGACACCGACCACGGACCGCCCGAGGTCACGATGGCGATGGCACCGGCCCAGCACAGGCCGGCCAGCACGAGCAGCCGCCGGCCGGTGGGGAGCAGCCCGTCGCGCCACGCCATGCCGAGCACCTGGAACGAGAGCCACCCGATCACCCAGTTGGCGGCGGCGAGGTGGCCGATGCCGGCAATCCGGAACGCCTCGAAGGCGAGGAACGCACCCACGATGGTGGCCGCCACCATGCGGGGGCGACGCCGGAGCCGGGGCAGCACGAACGGGGCGAGTGCCGTGTCGATCGTGTAGTTGGCGAGGAACCAGAGCGGCACGGCGGCGGCGAAGGCGCCAGCGGCCACGAGGTCGAGCTGACCGAAGGCGGCCCCGAGGCTGATCAACACCAGCCAGGTGCCGGCCAGCGCCACCGCCGGGGGCAGCATCCGGCGGAGCCTGGCGGCGATCCAGTCCTGCGGGCGGTAGTCGGCGCGAGGCGGCTGGAGGCCGAGGCGGTAGCTGTCATCGGCGCCGGCAGGCCGGGCCGCGGAGTCGAGCGACATGGCCGAGGAGTAGCCACCGACCACGAAGAACAGAGGCATCACCTGGAGCAGCCACGTGACCCACGCCATCGACGGCACGAACTCGAGGGCGTTGCCGCCCACCAGGCGGCCGTTGTCCATGATCGCTACCATCGCGACCCAGTGACCGAAGGCGACGGCCAGCATGGCCACCACCCGGTAGACGTCGATGGCCCGGTTGCGATCGGCCTTGGTCTGGGCGGCCATGGCGGCCAGCGTCGGCTCGGAGGCCACGGTGGGAGGGGTCCCGCTGGCCTTGGTGAGGCTGTCGGGGGAGGCAGTCGTTGTGGACATGTCCGTATTGAGCCCCGGATCGGCCCCGTGAGATATCCGGGGGACCCCCCAAAACCCCCTGGGGGGTGCCCATGACCAGTCAAGACCCAACGCCGATCCGCTCTGAGTTGGTGGAGGGCGCGCAGCGGCTGGTGGCGCCACCGGCCCGGAACGCCGATGCCGCCCTCGTACTCGGGCTGCTGCGAGGTGTGAGCGTGTTCCGGGGTGCGGCGCTGGTGTGGGCCCTCGTCAGTGCGGGGTCGTCCACCGACGTCATGCGGCGGCCTGGGCTCGCCGTTGCGTTGTTGGCCATGATGATCGCCTGGACGGCCCTGGTCACGATCTGGCCCCGGCGGGGCGCCGTGCTCCCGGTGCGTTCGGGATGGGTGATCGTGGCCGAGCTCGCGGTGGGAGCCGTGCTCCTCGTCGGCGACGGGTTCGTGTACGACGCTGGTCGGTCGGTGGCCCTCCCGTGGTCGTGGCCAACGGCTGGGGTGTTGGCTGCCGGGGTGGTGTTCGGCGTGCGGATGGGTCTGGCGGCGGCCATCGCCATGGTGGCGGCGTCGCTCACCAGTGAGGTCAACCTCGGCACCGACCTCGCCAGCCCGATCCCGGCGTTCTCCCGGGCCGGGCTCTGGATCGTGACCGGCGTGCTTGCTGGCTACGTGGCGGGCCGGCTCCGTCAGGCCGAGGCCGAGGTGACGATGGCCCGGGCCCGCGAAGAGGTGGCGCGCCAACTCCACGACGGCGTGCTCCAGACGCTCGCAGTGATCCAACGGCGCTCGGCCGACGGCGAGCTGGCCGCAATGGCCCGAGACCAGGAGCACGACCTCCGGCGCTTCCTGGCGGGCGCAACCACCAGGGCTCGTTCACTCGAACCCGAACTGCGTCGGCTGGCCCAGCGCCACGAGGGCCGCTTCGGAACACCCGTGTCGGTGGTGGTCGCCGCCGATGCGCCTCGGGTGGGGGCCGACGCCCTCGATGCCGCGTTGGGCGCCGTGGGCGAAGCGCTGGCGAACGCCGGCAAGCACGCCAACGCGAGTCGGGTTGCCCTCTACGCCGAGCCCGCCGATCCCGACGACTGGGCCGACCTCGTGGCCGATGTGGCCCACGGCGCAACGGTGCCAGCCGAGGCGCCGACGCTGTTCGTCAGCGTCAAGGATGACGGCGACGGGTTCGATCCGGCCGCAGTCGAGGAGCGCATTGGGTTGTCAAGCTCCATCCGAGGTCGGATCATGGAGGTGGGAGGGTGGGCCGAGGTGGCCAGCCGACCCGGACGAGGTACGGAGGTGAAGCTGTGGCTGTGAGGGTGGTGATCGCCGACGATCACGGCATCTGGCGCTCGGGTCTTCGGGCCGACCTCGGCGAGAACTTCATCGTGGTGGGCGAGGCCAGCAACGCCACCGAGGCGGTGAAGGTCATCGAGCAGACCAAGCCCGACCTCGTGCTGTCCGACCTTCACATGCCCGACGGCGGTGGCCTCGCCGTGGTGAAGGCGATCGGTGAGACCTACCCGGTGGTGATCCTCACCGTGTCGGAAGCCGAATCAGACCTGCTCGACGCCGTGGCGCACGGCGCGCTCGGCTACCTCGTGAAGTCGACAACGGCCGAGGAGCTGCGCGATCAACTGTGGCGGGCGGCCAAGGGCGAGCCGGTGTTCTCGCCATCACTGGCGGCACTGGTGCTCACCGAGTTCCGCCGGATCCGGTCGGCCCAGAAGCCAGGCGATGCGCTGTCGAGCCGGGAGCGTGAGGTGCTGCAGCTCGTGGCCCGGGGCCACACCTACAAAGAGATCGGCGAGGATCTCTACATCTCGGCCAAGACCGTCGAGAACCACGTGCGGAACATCCTCAAGAAGCTCCAGCTCAGCCGGAAGCAGGAGCTGATCCGCTACGCACTCGACCACGGCATCGACTAGCCGCTAGTCATCGGGAACGACCTGCCCGGGCGCAACCGGCTCAGCCGGCACCGACGGTGCGAACCACTCGGCGAACACGGCGTTCCACTCAACGTCGCTCACCGGGGTGATCGAGCGGTCGCCAGGGCGATCCACCTTGAGCTCGTTGGCGATGAGGGTGACCCGGCCGGGGCCACCGTCGAGGTAGCGGGTGGCGAACGGGCGCTGATGCCAGTGATTGTCGAGGTCGCCGGCGAGCCGATCCGAGGCGGACGCGAAGTCGTCCATCGTGAGGGCCACCCGACGGAACCGGTACTGGGCCACCGGTACCCCCTCCTCGTCGTGGCGGGTGAGGGTGGTGCCCTCGGCGCTCGCGATGAACTCGAACGGTGCCGTGCCCCCGTCTTGGGGGCCGCCGGTGTTCAGCTCCAGCGGGCGGCAGTAGCTGTCGCCGAACCCCACGTCGACGAGGTATGGCTGATCGAGCATGACCTCGAGGCACAGGTGGTCGACCAGCTTCGTCGGGCCCCCGAGCAGCACGGCCGCCCCGAGACGCATCACTGGGAACCCGAGAGCGCCGAGCAGCTCGGCGAAGGCGCCGTTGAGCTCGAAACACCAGCCGCCGCGGCGCCGCTCCACGATCTTGGCGATCGACTCGAACGGGTCGACCGACACCGCCCGGCCGGCGTACACGTCGAGGTTGTCGAACGGCACCGAGGCGAGGTGCGCCCGCATCAGGCGCTCCAGGCCATCACGGTCCACCGATGGTGCATGGCTTAGGCCGATGCGGTCGAGGTAGCGGTCGACGTCGATCTCCACCGCCTGGTTGTAGCACGGTGGTCCGGTGTTGGGCTGCGGGGGCCTGGCAGATCAGCAGCCAACGGGCGACAATCGGTCCATCGAACCTCGACCTGACGACACCGACGACGCAACCGCCCGCCGCACCGGCTCCGGCTGGGAGTTCTGGATCGATCGCGGTGGCACCTTCACCGACATCGTGGCCCGGCGGCCCGACGGCAGCCTCACCACGCACAAGCTGCTGTCGGAGAACCCCCGCCAGTACCGTGACGCCGCCGTGGCCGGTATTCGGCACCTGCTCGGGCTCGACCCCGACGATCCGATCCCGCCGGGCTCGTTCCACGGCGTGAAGATGGGCACCACGGTCGCCACCAACGCGTTGTTGGAGCGCGAGGGTGCGCCGACCGTGCTTGTGACCACCCGAGGCTTCCGTGACGCACTGCGGATCGGGTACCAGGCCCGGCCGCGCTTGTTCGACCTCGACATCGTGCTCGCGGAGATGCTGTACACCGAGGTGCTCGAGGTGGACGAGCGGGTGGAGGCCGACGGCACGGTGGCCCGGCCCCTCGATATGGACGACGCCCGCGCCCAGCTCGTGGCGGCCAAGGCGGCCGGCTTCGACGCGGTGGCGATCGTGTTGATGCACGGCTACCGCCACCACGATCACGAGGCCCAGCTGGCCCAGCTCGCCACCGAGGTCGGGTTCGGCCAGATCTCGGTGTCGCACCGGGTGAGCCCCCTCATGAAGCTCGTCTCGCGTGGTGACACCACCGTGGTCGATGCCTACCTGTCACCGGTACTGCGCCGCTACGTGGACCAGGTGGCCAACCAGCTCGCCCCCACCGACGCTGCCGCCCCAGAGGCCGGGTCGCTGATGTTCATGCAATCGAACGGCGGGCTCACCGAGGCTGGTCACTTCCAGGGCAAGGACGCGCTCCTGTCGGGCCCAGCCGGAGGCGTGGTGGGCATGGTGGCCACCGCGGAGGCCGCCGGGTTCGACAAGCTCATCGGCTTCGACATGGGCGGCACGTCCACCGATGTGTCGCACTACGCGGGAGAGCTCGAACGGACCTACGAGACCGAGGTGGCCGGCGTCCGGGTGCGGGCCCCGATGATGCTGATCCACACCGTGGCCGCCGGGGGCGGCTCGATCTGCCACTTCGACGGGGCACGGATGCGGGTGGGCCCCGACTCGGCGGGCGCCGATCCGGGGCCGCGGGCCTACGGCAATGATGGTCCGCTGGCCATCACCGACTGTCAGGTGGCGCTCGGCCGGCTGCGGCCGGAGCACTTCCCGGCCGTGTTCGGCCCTGGGGCCGACGAACCGCTGGCCGCAGCTGTCGTCCGGGCCAGCTTCGCCGAACTGGCCGACGATGTGTCGGCTGCGACAGGCACGGCGACCACGGCCGAGGCGGTGGCTGAGGGATTCCTCACGATCGCGATCGACAACATGGCCAACGCCATCAAGAAGATCTCGGTGCAGCGAGGCCACGACGTTGGCGACTACACCCTCGTCTGCTTCGGGGGTGCCGGTGGCCAGCACGCGTGTGGTGTTGCCGACCAGCTCGGCATGGAGCGGGTGCTGATCCACCCCTACGCCGGTGTGCTCTCGGCGCTGGGCATCGGCCTCGCCGATGTGCGCGTGGTGCGCGACGAGGCCGTCGAGCTCCCCCTCGACGACGGTGGGGCGCTGGCCTCGGTGGATGCCCTCTTCGAGAAACTTGCGAGCGAGGCGGTGGGCACGCTGCGAGCCCAGGTGGACGACAGCCGTATCGGCACCGAGCGCCGGCTCGCGCTGCGTTATCAGGGCAGCGACACGGCCCTGCATGTCCCGGCCGAGCCGGCGGCCGGGCTCCGCGCCCGGTTCGAGGATCTCCATCGAGCCCGGTTCGGGTTCGTGTCCGACAAGGCGATCGTGATCGAGTCGGCCCAGGTCGAGGCGATCGGGCGTTCGGTGGCCACCGCAACCACCACCGCTGAGGCGGGCACGTCGACCGCACCCGATCCGCTGGCCCGGCACCGCACCTGGTTCGCTGGCACCGAGCACGACACGCCGTTCTTCGACCGCGACCACCTGGCCGTCGGGGCAACGATCAGCGGCCCAGCCGTGATCGTGGAGGCGACCGCCACCACCGTGGTGGAACCCGGGTGGTCGGCGAGCGTCGACGAGCACGGCAACCTCGTGTTGGCCCGCACCACGCCGCGGCCCATCCAGGCGGCGCTCGGCACCGAGGACGCCGATCCGATCCAACTCGAGATCTTCAACAACCTGTTCATGAACGTGGCCGAGCAGATGGGCGTGGTGCTGGAGAACACCGCGTCTTCGGTGAACATCAAGGAGCGTCTCGACTTCTCCTGTGCCATCTTCGATCCCGCCGGCGAGCTGGTGGCGAACGCCCCTCACATGCCCGTGCATCTCGGATCGATGAGCGAGTCGATCAAGTCGGTGATCTCCCACCATCGAACCGAGGGCGACACCGGCGACGGCACCTCCATGCGCCCCGGTGACATCTATGTGCTCAACGCGCCCTACAACGGCGGCACCCATCTGCCCGACATCACCGTGATCAAGCCGGTGTTCGACGAGGGGCGCATAATCTTCTACGTTGCGTCGCGGGGGCACCACGCCGACGTGGGCGGCATGACGCCGGGCTCGTCGCCGGCCGACTCCACATCGGTCGAGCAGGAGGGTGTGCTGCTCGACAACGACCTGCTCGTTGCCGAAGGCGTGTTCCTCGAGCGCGAGATCCACACGCTGCTCACATCGGGCCCCTATCCGGCCCGCAATCCCGAGCAGAACATCGCCGATCTGAAAGCCCAGGTGGCGGCGTGTGAGAAGGGGGCCACTGAGTTGGCCAGGGTGATCGACCACTACGGGCTCGGCGTGGTTCACGCCTACATGACGCACGTGCGCGACAACGCCGAAGCGTCGGTGCGGCGGCTGATCGGCACGCTGAACGACGGGGCGTTCACCTATCGCATGGACGATGGCTTCGAGGTGTCGGTCGCCATCACCGTCGACCGCGAGGCCGGCCGAGCGACGGTCGACTTCACTGGAACGAGTGGCCCACATCCTGGCAACTTCAATGCCCCCGAGGCGGTGTGCCGGGCGGCGGTGCTCTACGTGTTCCGCTGCCTCGTCGAGGACGACATCCCGCTCAACGCGGGCTGTCTCGTTCCGCTCGACGTGGTGATTCCGTCGCCGAGCCTGATCAGCCCGGTGCCGCCATCGGCGGTGATCGCCGGCAACGTGGAAACGTCGCAGTTGATCGTCGACACCCTGTTCGGCGCTCTCGCCACGATGGCCGCGGCCCAGGGCACGATGAACAACGTGATCTGGGGCAACGACCGCCACCAGTACTACGAGACGATCGCGGGCGGGGCGGGAGCCACCCCCCGGGCCGATGGCTGCGACGCTGTGCACACCCACATGACCAACTCACGCCTGACCGACCCGGAGGTGCTGGAGTGGCGCCACCCGGTGCATCTGGAGTCGTTCGTGGTGCGCCACGGCTCCGGCGGCGCCGGCCGCAACCGGGGCGGGAGCGGCACGGTACGGCGGGTTCGCTTCGACCAGGCGATGAGCGTGAACCTGCTCACCTCACGGCGGGTGGAACCGCCCTACGGCATGGCGGGAGGTGAACCGGGAGCGACAGGCCGCAACCGCCTGTTCCGGCTCGATGGCACCATTGTGGAGCTGGCCGGCGTGGACTCGTGCGAGGTCGAGCCCGGTGATGTGCTGGAGATCGCCACCCCCGGAGGCGGCGGCTACGGGGCGCCCACCTAGGTGGTCGCCACGTCATGGCGCCCAGGGGAACGCGGCGCCGGCAGGGCCGTCGGTGGAGCCGATCATGTGCGTCGCGGCGTCGGCTGGAACTGCCTGACTGATGCCGGCGAGCGCACCGATCGACGGTGAGAGACGGTAGTCGCCGGCTGCGGTGTCGACGAAGGCCGAGTAGGGGTCGACATCACGCCACACCTCGTCGTTGGCGCCCTTGTTGGCCGCTGCGACGAACGCCTCCACCGTGTGATAGTTGACGTCGCCGTCCCACTGATACCGCTCACGCCCTGCGATCTCGAGGAACGTGGTGGCGCTGGCGTTCCGGTCGTAGACGTCGATGCGCGCCGACGGGAGATGGTGATCGCCACCGCCGCTGCGCCACGTGACCGGGTCGATGATGGGTGTCTCGGTGCCCGACGGCTCGACGAAGAGATTGCCTTCGATGTTCACATCGGCGGTGTCTTCGATGTTCCCGTTGGGCTCCCCTGGGCGCCGCTGCCCGTCCCCGGCTCGTGAGTCGATGTCGCTCGGGATGCGGAGCTGCGTTCCGTTGCCGGCGAAGGTGTTGCGCACGATGTCGACGCGCTGGCTGCCCGACACCTGGATCCCGGCCAGGGTGTTGTCGACGAACAGATTCGATGCGATGACGGCATCCTCCGACACCTCGTAGTACACGCCGTACTTGGTGTTGCCGTCGATGTAGTTGCCGACCACCGCAACGTTCTCGCACCACAGATCACACCACAGGCCGGTGGCGTGGTTGTCGACGAAGCGGTTGTAGCGGAAGACGCTCTCGTCGGTGGCGCTCGCGCCGGCCGGGCTGTTGGCCGTGTCGCCCGAGACCTTGACGCCCGCCAGGATCGAGCGGGCATCGGTCAGCAGCGGATGCACGTTGTCGTCGAACCGGGAGAACTCCACGGTGAGGTTCAGCGCCTGGTTCGAGTTGATCGCCTTGCCAACGTTGTCGGCCACGGTCACGTGGTTGAACGTGATGTCGGCCACGTACTGCAGCTGGATCGCGTTGAACGCCGAATGGGTCACCGTCACCTCGCTGATGGTGACGTTCTCCACGCGGTCGGCGCTGTTTCCCGCCAGGGCCACCACTGCGAAACCTTCGCTGGCCGAGGTCACCGGCGATTGCTGGTTCCCGATGTACTGCACTGGTGGCGAGTAGCCGCGGAACTCGAGCCCGGTGAGCGCGGAGCCATCGGCGCTGTAACCGAAGCGGATGGCCTCCTCGGTGTCGGTGACTTCCAGGTGATCAGTGGCGGCCCACGCAGCCGTGGACAGGTGCACGTAGATCTTCTTGTCGTACGGGTTGTAGGTGAAGGTGCCGGCGTCGGTCGGCGTGTTGCGCTGGGCCGTGTCGTGCCAGCGAACCTGGGTGAGCTGGTGCCATACCCCGTTGGTGTCCACCCGGAATACCTGCTCGGGGAGCAACGCAGCCCGAGCCTCACTGCTTCCTGCGCTGTCGATGAGCGCCTCGTAGTGGAGGGTGTTCTCGTTGAGGAAGTCCGCCCCCGACTCGAGATGGGTACCAACGGTGTAGAGCGGGCTGGGAGCCGAACCGGCGAAGATGCCGACCGAGCGGATGGCGCCGCTGCCACCGAGGTCGCCGAGGCCGACCTCGGTGGTGCCGAGGAAGAGAGGCGACGCTCCCTGCTGGGCTCGGATCTCGACGGTCTTGTACACGTCGCCGATCGCGCCGCGGTACACGCCGTCGGGCACGAGAATGGTGGAGCCAGCCGGTGCGCTACTGATAGCGGCCGCCACGCCCGCCGCTCCGTTCGCCGGATCGACGACGTACACGTTGGCCCCCGCCGGATCCTGCCCGCCGAAGCTCGGCCTGGCGCCGGCCTGGTCGCGGGCCCGGCGTGGATCCCAGGCGTTGGGATCACCGGCGGCGTCGGTGGTTGCGGTCGCCGTGCCGTAGTCGGTGATGACGGCCGGGCTCGCGCCCTGCACCGCACGAACCCCGAACTCGTAGCTGGTGTCGGCCGTCAGACCATCGATCGTGGCCGAGGTGCCAGACACCACGCCCAGCCCGGAGTCGGTCCAGGCCGAGGTTCCTGGCTCCCGATAGGCGATCTCGAACCCGCTCAACGGGGCCCCCGCCAGGGAGACATAGCTCCAGGTGAGCCCCGCCGAGGCGGCGGTCACGGTGGTGGCGGCAACCCCGTAGGGCTGCCATGGGGCGAAGTCGGCGCTTGCTGGGTTCACGCAGACGCCGTCGGTGTCACACACCGACACCGACACCGCCTGCACCCCATCGGCCCACCCCAACGGGGTCGCGAAGACCACCTCCACCGGCTCTGCCAGAGCTGATGACGACACGGTGGTGCTCACCACATCAGTGCCAACGGCAACGCGATAGCTGCGATCCCCGATCGTGCCTGCGTCGGTGACGAGCACCTGGATCCGTTCGCCACCGAACACCGAGACCGATTCGATCACTGGCGTGCCAGGGATGAAGGCCGCCTCGGTCGTGGCGGTTGCAATGCCGTAGTCAGTGGTGACCGTCGGGTTCGTGGCCTGAACGGCACGGACCCCGAACTCGTAGGCGGTGTCACCAGCCAACCCCACCACCGTGGCTGAGGTGCCGACGACCGTGCCCAGCCCCGAATCGGTCCAGGCCGAGGTTCCTGGCTCCCGATAGGCGATCTCGAACCCGTTCAACGGGGCCCCCGCCAAGGAGACATGGTTCCAGTCCAACTCGACCGAATCCGATGTCACCTCACCAGCAGTGACCCCGTAGGGCTGCCACGGTGCGAAGTCGACGCTCGCCGCGTTCACGCACCCGCCATCGGCGCCGCACACCGACACTGACTGCACCCCATCGGCCCACCCCAACGGGTTGGCGAACACCACCTCTACTGGCCCCGCCGGAGCCGACGCCGCCGCCGGCATGGTCACCACCGAACCGCCGGCGACGAGCCGATAGCTGCGCTCTCCGACCGTGCCAGCGTCGCTGAACGACACCTCCACCCGCTGGCCGCCGAACACCGACACCGACTCGATCACGGGAGTGCCGAACGCCGCCGGACTCGCCGCAACGCTCGACGATGTGGTCACCAGCGGCTCGGAGCCGTGGTTGGCCGTGACGGTGAAGGTGTGGGGCTCGACCGAGAGCCCACCAACGGTGATCTGCGTGGCGCCGGCCGGCACGTCGACAGATCCGGAGCCGCTGGCCGAGTTGTAGTTCACCGTGTAGGCCGGCGTCGGACCATACGCCGGCGCACTCCACGCCAGCTCCACACCGCCGGACACGGGGGTGGCGGTCACTGGGCCGATCGGCGCAATGAGCTCGGTTCTCGTTGGCTCGATGTCAGAACAGTCCGTCGGCGTGGCGTTCGATGGGTGGAGGCACTCCTGGCCCCACGTCGGCCGGGCCCTGATCCCGATCCAGCGGGCACCGGCCACGCTGCCAGGAAACTGCAGAGTGGTTTCGTAGTCGGCGTCGGCCTGGGCCGAGGGAGAAACGCTCGTGCCCGGCACGTTCTTCTGGGTGGCGAGACCGGCGGGAACATCGCTGGGCCGGACCCAATCCCAGGTGGCGCCATCGTGGTACCAAACCTCATATGCGACCGGTGAGGTGACGTCGGGCGACGGGTCAAAGTGCAGCGTGGCGAGTTGGCCGTTTTCGGACACTTCAACGAGGTGAACCTCGACCGCATCGGAGGTACCGATCGCGATCGCAGGAACACCGAGCAGCACACCCACCAGGCCAAGGGGCCCCAGGACCAGCATCAGTTTCCTGCGCGCCGACAACCGCCGTATTTCCGCCACCGAGCGCGCCATTTTTGAACCTCTTTGAACCGCTTGCCAGACCTGCCCATCGCCGTGATATCACGCCCGCCAGGCACCCGCAAGCAGCCGTCAGCGGCCCCGTTCAGGCTGCTCGGCCGCCGCAGCGAGCGAGCGGATGAGTTGCTCTCTGTTGCTCGCCACAGCATCGAGTATCCAATCAGGTGCTGAGCCAGCAGTGTGCTCCGTTCCCCAGACCATCAGATCCACGATCACGGGGATGAGGGCGATCGCGGGAGCGAACGTGGACGCAGCTGGATCCGCAGCTCTTCGGCGAGACCTTCCCCACTACCTTCGTGTTCCTGCTTCCAGCGGTCGCCCTCACCTTGCCGCTGGCCCTCTACGGCGTCTGGACCTCACGTGGGGACAGCCAGCCCGGAACGATCGCCCGGCGACGGTGGACTGCAGCCCTGGGCGGCTTGATCGTGTCGCTACTCGTGACGGTGGTCTACCACGGGCCGGCCAATCTCCGGTTGTGGCAGGACGACCTGCGGTGTTCAGAGCTGTCGCCACAGCAGACACCGAGCAGCCCAACCTCCAGCGTGTGTGACCTCGCGACCGCCAGTCATCGGCGCTCGCAGCCTGCGCTCAATCAGTGAACCCGGCGGCAGCGAGGGTGGCCAGCACCTCGGCGCCAACGCTCGGATCCCAGGCAGTGCGAGCGGCGAAGGTGGTGGACGCCAGCCACGCCTCCACCGTGTCGGTGCCAAGCTGGAAACGCTGCGCGATCTCGTCGACCACGCCGGCGCGGCCGTGGAGCTGCTGCGCCTCCGCCACCACGGCGTCGATGACGGCGCCGACTTCACTGGTGCGGGCGGCGAGCACCTCGTTGCGTACGGCGATCACGAACGACGGCCAGGGGGTCTCCTCCACGCCGAGCTGCACGAACTCACCGCCACGCACCAACGGCCGGGTCATGTACTGATCCCACAGGAAGGTGCTGGCCCGACCATCGGCGAAGGCCTCGCGGGCGCCGTCGAGGCCACCGGTGATCACGAACTGAGAGTCGTCGAGCTCCCAACCGTTGCGCTGTGCCTGGACGAACGCCATCAGGTGGGACCCGGACCGGCGACGTGAGATCGCCACTGGACGCCCTTCGAGATCAGCTTCGGCGCTGAGCCCGGCCCCCGCCGGGGCGAAGACGCCCCACTGCAATGGCGAGGCGACGTACACCTGCAGGATCGTGACCGGCAGCCCACCGGCGATTGCCGCCACCGTTCCCTCGGTGAGGATGCTCACCAGGTCGAGCGTGCTGCCGGCAAGTGCCTCCAGCATCTGGCCGGTGCCGCCGGGCTGGTCGGTCCAGATGGTTGGTGTCTCGGCAAGCGCAGCGCCCTCACGAGCCAGGTGCCACGGCAGGTTCACGTGCTCGGGTACACCCCCGAGACGAAGCGGTACCTCGCTCATCGACCGACGAACTCAGGCGAGCGCTTCTCCAAGAAGCTGGCGATGCCCTCCTTGTGGTCCTCGGTGGCGAACAGGCGTGCCAGGTTGATGGCGACCCATTCCCCCAGGTCCTCCCAATCCGGGTCGAGCGCCTTGCGGAGGCCGTGCTTGATCGTCTGCACGGCCAACGGTGGGTTGGCGGCGATCCGAGCTGCCAGCTGGTGGGCTGTCGTCATCAGGTCGTCGTTGGCCACCACGCGGCTCACCAGCCCCATCGCCTTGGCGTCATCAGCGCTGATCACATCGCCGGTGAACAACAGCTCAGCAGCTCGCTCGCGCCCGACAGCTCCAGAGAGGCGAGCGAGGCCAGCCACGTCGCAGGTGAGGCCACGCAACACGAACAGCTCACCGAAGCGAGCGTCGACGGCGGCGATGCGGATGTCGGCGAGGAGAGCCAGTTCCATCCCCCACCCCACCGCTGCTCCGTTCACGGCTGCGATCACCGGGATCGACGTGGCCAGCAAGGCCTCCGCCAGTGGCGTGATCTGGGGTTCACGGGCGAGTCGGTCAGCGGGCGGGTCGTCCGGGTTCGCCATCACCTGCTTCACATCGTCGCCAGCGCAGAAGGTGTCTTCGGCGCCGGTGATGATGAGGCAGCGGGCGGTGCTGTTGCGCACGGCATCGGTCAGCTCGGCATAGGTCTGCCTCGTGAGCGAGTTCTTGGCCTCCGGCCGGTTGATCGTCAGCACCTCGACGTGGCCTTCGGTGCTGACCAGCACATCGGAGTAGGTCATGCTCGCACCCTAGTTTCAGGGTCGGCCGGTCCACGACGTGGGGCGTTCGACCCATATTTCAACTCAAGGTCTGGGCCGAACGCACCGTAGATCAGAACAACCCCGGATCGTCTCCGTCCGGGGCAGACACGCATCGGCAACCCGCTGGTCGAGTCGGGATTCCTGCCCTCCCGGCTCGACCAGCCCTACCGATCGCACACCTTGCGGTCAACGGCCACGAGGGCGTCGGGCGGCCGTGCGCCCTCAGCCAACCACGTTGCCGTACATCTCGCCAAGCGGATCTGCGATCAGCTCCACCCGCTCGCCGTCGGGGCCGTTGAAGTACAACGACGTCTCAACCTGGTGATACCCGACCCCAGCAGCGTCGAGCTTGGCCTTGAGCCGCTCCCACTGGGTGGGCTCCATCGAGATGGCCAGGTGGTGGAGGCTGCCGAGCACTTCGGCGTAGGGGCCGAGGCCGAGGCCGGGGAAGTCGAAGAATGCGAGCGAGTTGCCGTGGCCGATGTCGAAGAAGAAGTGGGTGGAGCCGGTGTAGTCGCGGTTCTCGAACAGCTCCGTGAGCGGAAACTCGAGCAGCCCCTGGTAGAAGTCGATCGTCTTCTCAACGTCGGAGCTGAGCAGGGCAACGTGGTGCACGCCTCGGGCGGTTGACGCCGGGCGCTCCTCGCGGGGCCTGAGATGGCGGGATCGGAGTTCGGCCCACTCGTCGGTGCGGTCGATGTCGGCGCCGTGGCTCATGGTTGCCTCCTGGGCATGCGAGTGTGGGACGTGGAAACCACGTGACGCCCTACCCTATTCTCCCGCTGGAATCTCCCGCTGTGTCGGGTGGACGTGGGAGGCGCGGGTGAGCACACACGAGAACGACACGCCGTCGGCTGAGCCGTCAGAACCGTCGAACAGCGCGGCCGCAACGGACAAGTCGCTACTGCTCGACGACCTCGACGAGCGGTTCGCCGCCTTCCAGGCCTTCCGCAAGAGCGACGCCACACAGTCGGAGTCGATACTGAACGCCCTCGGCGCTCAGGACGACGTGGACCGTGACATCGTGCTCGAGCTGTCGGCACCGCAACCGCTCGGGCATCCCGACCGGTTCCTGAAGGCCCACGCCCTCGCCGTGCGGTCGCTCGAAGTGCTCGATCGCAACGGCGCCCGAGGCGTGACCGTCCGCGGGCTCGGCCCACTCGGGCCGGTTGCGGGGTTCTTCATCCGCCAGGTGGCCCACTTCATCGTGCGCAGCTACCAGGCCACCGTCGTCGACCGGATGCTCTGGCTCTACGCCCGCCGCGAAGCCAACGCCGACCCGAACGACCCGCAACGGCGGCTCCTGACGCGGGCTCGCATCCACATGCAGCGGCTCGCGCCCGGATTCAAACGCAACCCGCTCGGCGTCCCGACCTTCCTGTTGGGCGGTGCCGTGCTCTCCACCCTCGCCCGGCTCCTACTCGACGCCGCAGGCTCGGCCACCTCATCGCTGTGGACCCAGGCCGCCGCCACGATCGTGGTGGGCCTCCTCATCGCCGGTGCCGCCTTCGTGATCCTGCGCGGAGCCGCCGTAGCTCGTCGTCGGATACTGCTCACCACCGACAAGCCGCTCAGCGCCTTGTGGCAGACGATCGGCCGCTGTGGCGAGCCGCCTCGCGATCAGGCGCGCACGATTGCCACCCTCGCCATCGGGCTCACGTTCATCCCGTGGGTGATCATCCCCCTCGGCCTGCTCCTGGCCTGGCTCACGAGCTGAGCATCGCAAGAGCCGACCTGTTGCGTCCCAGCCAGACCTGACGCTGCGTCAGCCGAAGTCGACGGCGAAACCGGCGACGAGGCCCTCCGGATCCTGCACGAGCACGGTCTCGCCTCGGTTCGACCACACGGGGAACTCTTCGCCGAGGTAGAACGAGCCGCCGCCGGAGGAACCACGGCCTGTGATCACTCGGAGCGTGCCCCCGGCGTCGAGATCGCCAACATCGTCGAGCAGGAACCGGTTCGACGTGGTCTCGTCGCGGATTGCCCACCCGCGGAGATCGACGGCCTCGGGGCCGCGGTTGGTGATCTCCACCCACTCCTGATCGAGATTCTCGCGGTCGTCACCGGGCGCGTTCATGTTCCAGTCGGTCACCCAGATCTGGGTCGGCGATCCGCACACGTCACCCCACCACCCGCGCCGCTCGTCCATGGCCAGGATCATGGCGTCGATCAGGGCCGGGTCGTCGTTCGACCACAGGGCCAGCGCCCAGCCCGCTCGCACCAGCACCTCGGCAGCGCTCACACCACCCACGTAGAGATCGCCGAGGGTGCGGCCGAAGCGATCCTCCTCGATGGCGACGAACTCGATCGGCCCGCTGGCGAGGAACGCACCGAGCACCGCTCGGGCCTCCGCACCGGGGCAGCTGGTGCGATCGGCGAGCGAGTTGAGCTCGGGGGCGTTGATCCCGATGAGGCGAACCTCCACCACGCCGTCGGCCGTGCGGATCTCCAGTGAGTCGCCGTCGATCGGTCGCTCGACCTCGGCGGCCACGGCCCCCGGAATCGGAGCAACCGTGGTCGACGCGGCCTGTGTCGCCTCCGCAGCGTCGCCGCCTGCATCGGCCGACGGATCAGCCGGCTCGTCGGTTGGCGCCCCCGGCTCATCGTCGGACTGGACGGCCTCCACCTCGGTGCCATCGGAGCCGACGCCGTCGGCTCCCGTGGCCACCTCCTCCACGCAGCCTGCGCCCGCCAGCATCACGGCCAACAGCACCAGCGCGCCGGCCGTCCACCTGCTCCACCCGCCCATTGCGCCAGCCCTCAGGCCGTGACCGGCTCGACGTTCCAGAGGCGAGCCTCGGCCACGCCGAAGATCGTCACCACGGCACCGTCCGCGGTCACGAGCTCGGCCGCCGGCTCCTCCCCCGCGACGTCGGGCAGGTCGGTGCGGGTGAGGCGCAGGCGGTCGGTGGCCACCGGATAGCCGTAGTGCCGGCAGCCGTTGATCGACGTGAACGCCTCCAACTGGTCGAGGGCACCGGCGTGGTGGAACACCTCGGCCACCACCGGTAGGGCGAACGGCGCGTTGAAGATGCCGGGCTTCGCCACCGCGGTGTGCTTGTGGGTGTTGGGGTGGGGGGCCGAGTCAGTGCCGAGGAAGTACGAATCCGAGCCGGACGTGGCAGCAGCCACCAGCGCCTCGCGGTCTTCAGGTGAGTTGATGATCGGCTTGCAGTACAGATCGGGGCGCAGGCCGTTGGCGAGGAGATCAGTGCGGTCACAGCGAAGGTGGTGGGGCGTGATCGACCCCTTCACCTGCGGATGGTCGGCAACGAAGGCGGCGCCGGCAGCCGTGGACAGGTGTTCGACTGTCACGCGCAGCTCGGGCAGTTCGGCCACGAGGGGTACCAGTTCGGCGTCGAGGAAGGCCCGCTCGCGATCGAACACGTCGAGCTCGGGATCGGTCGCCTCGGCGTGGACCAGCAGTGGCATACCCGAGCCGGCCATGTGCTCGAGGATCGGCCGGAAGGCAGCCAGGCCCCGCCCGCCGTGCTCGGAGTTCGTGGTCGCCCCGGCCGGGTAGTACTTCACCGACATGACCTCGCCCGATTCCTGGCCCTTGCGCAGATCTTCGATCGTCACCGTCTCGGTCATGTACAGCGCCATGCACGGGGTGAAGTCGGGGCGGGCGTCGGGCCCGGCCGCATCGAGGATCCGCTGGCGGTAGGCCACGGCCGCGTCGGTGGTGGCGATTGGTGGCACCAGATTCGGCATCACGAGCGCATGGCGGAACCACTGAGCGGTGAGCGGCGTAACTGCGCTGAGCATGTGGTCGTCGCGCAGGTGCACGTGCCAGTCATCGGGGATGGCGATCTCGACGACGGGGCCGTCGGCGGTGGCAGCGGAGGAGGCGTTCATGATGTCTCGGAGCCTAACCAGGCCCGGCGAGGCTGACGCCGGCCGTGGAGGCGACAGGATCGTTGACTCTCCGTGGCCAAGGTGCAAGCCTGAGCGCCGGCGCCACACATGGGCTGCGTGCGCGCCCCGCCCCGCTCACTCATTGCGAATGGAGGGCCCATGTTCGACTCCGTGTTCGTCGACATCGCCATCGGACTGGCCGTGGTGTTCTTCGTCGTGTCGTCTCTGGTCGCGGCGTTGAACCAGTGGGTGAGCTCGGTGCTCAACATCCGCGCCAAGGTGCTCTGGAACGCGCTCGCCAACCTGTTGGACCCCGCCCCCGGCGGAACGGCCGGCGTTGCGTCGTTCGACATCCCGTTCATGCAGTCGCTCATGGTGTTCGCCAGGAGTGATCGCCGGCCCCGCCTCAGGCGCACGCTGTCGAACGACGCCAGTCAGGTGGCCCGCACGCTCGACGATCTGGCCCGCTCGCCGATCATCGCCCCGCTCGGCGGCATCTCACGCGGCCGCACCACGGTGGACCACATTCCGGCCCCGATGATGTCGGCGGCGCTGATGGAGCTCGCCACCAAGGCCCGAGGGGCCGAGGTGTCCCGCTACCTCCACGAGGCCCGAGAAGCGCACGCCCGAGCCACGGCCGCTGACAACCCCGATCCTGAGGTGGTGGTGACGGGCTGGCACGAAGCGGCGAACCCTGGCGCCTTGGCCATGGCACTCACCGACCGAGGCCTGTCGGCCAACCTGGCCCAACCGATCGAGGCCAGCGCCGCCGCCTGGCAGGCCGCCATCCATCGAGCCGATGCGCTCGCCGGCGCCGCGGCCCTGAACAACGCCATGCTCGCCGCCGTGGAGCGCATCGCCGATGCCAACGAGTCGGCCGCCGTGGCCGACCTCAAGGCCCTCACCGCCAGCACCCCGGTTGGCGCTGCGGTCGACTCGATCACCACCCGGGCCGCCGCCGGTACCGACGCAGTGATCGGTGAGCTGAGCGCGTGGTTCGACACCTACATGGAGGAGGTGCGGGCCCTCTACCGCAAGGCGGCCCGCCGCATCCTGTTTCTCGCCGGCATCGCGATGGCAGTGGCACTCAACATCAACGCCATCGATCTCGTCGAGGACCTCCGCCTCGACTCCGACCGCCGCACCGCACTCACCGCCGCCGCCGACTCGGCCGCCGCCTGTGAGGACGACAACGTGGTGACGTGTGCTGAACAGCTCGTCGGGGAACTCAACCCCGACGCCGGCAGCGGCGAGATGGTGGACGACATCACGCTGCCGGTCTTCGGCCAGTACGTCACGCCGTACGAGGCGCTGGGCCTCTGGACCGACGACATGCCCGACGACAACGCGGTGCAGGTGGTGGCGGGATGGCTCCTTACCGGCGTGGCCGTGTCGCTCGGGGCGCCGTTCTGGTTCGACGTGGTCCAGCGACTGTCTGGCTATCGCCGGTCCCGCCTGTAGCGGGCCCGGCCGGGTGTGGCGGTCAGCTCCCGAGCCGCGTGGTCACCGCCGCCCGCTGGCGTGCAAGCGTCGCTCCAGCACCCCATTCGTTCGCTTCGAGAGCGCGGAGGATCGCCGCGAGGTTGCGGTCGCGAGCCCGCTCCAGCTCCCGGATCGTGAAGTGCCCCGACTGATCGTCAGACTGGGTGGCCACGGCGTCGATCAGGTCGTCGGTGAGTTCGGGGGTGTCCATCAGCTTGGTCCACGGCCACGACAGGCACTCGCCGAACTGGGCGATGAATTGGCGCATGCCTCCCTCGCCTCCGGCCACGCGGTAGGTGTCGAACAGGCCCATCTGAGCCCAGCGAAGGCCAAACCCATAGGTGATGGCGTCGTCGATCTCGGCGGTGGTGGCCACGCCGTCGTTGACCAGCCACAGCGCCTCCCGCCACACTGCCTCCAGCAGCCGGTCGGCGATGAAGGCGTCGATCTCGGTGCGAACGTGGAGCGGACGCATGCCAACCGAGCGGTACCAGCCCTGAGCCTGCTCCAATACCGCTGCGGTCGTGGCTTCGCCGCCCACCACCTCCACGAGGGGCAGCAGGTACACGGGGTTGAACGGGTGAGCCACGATCAGCCGCTCGGGGTGAGCGAGCCCCTCGGCGAGCACGGTCGGCCGGAATCCCGACGTCGACGAGGCGATCACGGCCTCGGTCGAGGCGGCCTCCTCGATCGCGGCGAGGGTCGATGCCTTGATCTCGAGGCGTTCGGGAACGCTCTCCTGCACGAGCTGGGCCCCGTCGACGGCCTCTGCGACCGAGGCGCACACGGTGAGGTCTCCGGGGGTGACGGGCGGCAAGCCCAGCTCCGCCCAGGCAGTGGCCGCATTGGCCTCCACCTCGTCGAGGATGCGGGCGGCATTGGGTGACGGGTCGAAGGCGCGTACCGCCACCCCGGCCCGCCGGAACCGAGCCGCCCAGGCAGAGCCGATCACACCACATCCGATCACCGCCACCTGGGTCGGAGGCATCTCGTCGGCTGGGTTCAGGGTGCCAGCGTCGAGGGTCTCAGCCATGGGCGGTGAGCTGCAGCTGCTCGCGCACCTCGGCCGGTTCCTTCACGCCGATGTTCATCGACGTGAGGATCTCGACGGCCCGACCCACCAGGTCGGCGTTCGAAGCCAGCTGGCCCCGGCCCAGGTAGAGGTTGTCTTCGAGGCCGACGCGGACGTTGCCGCCAGCGATGGCGGCCAGCGCCACGTACTGGAGCTGCTGGCGCCCGATGGAGAACGCGCTGAACACCCAGTGGTCCGGTGTGTTGTTCACCATCGCCATGAAGGTGTTGAGATCGGGCGGCGCACCCCACGGGATGCCCATGCACATCTGGATCATCACGGGATCGTCGAGCAGGCCGGCGTCGGCCAGGCTCTTGGCCTGCCACAGGTGCCCGGTGTCGAACACCTCGATCTCCGGCCGCACCCCGAGCTTCTGGATCTGGAGTGCCATCTCGTGGAGCATCGCCGTCGAGTTGGTCATCACGTAGTCGCCCTCGCCGAAGTTCATCGTGCCGCAGTCGAGGGTGCAGATCTCGGGCCGCAGTTCGGCGATGTGCTCCATCCGTTCGGTGGCCCCGGCCATGTCGGTGCCGTCGGGGTCGAGGGGCAGCGGCGCCTCGACCGAGCCAAGCACGAGATCGCCGCCCATACCGCTCGTGAGGTTGAGGATCACGTCCACGTCGCTGTCGCGCACCCGCTCCACCACCTCGCGGTAGAGGTCCACCTCGCGGGCGGGGTCGCCCGTCTCGGGGTTGCGGACGTGAACGTGGACGATGGCCGCACCGGCTCTGGCTGCGGCCACGCAGTCCGCGGCGATCTGGGCCGGCGTGACCGGTACCCGATCCGATTTGGTGGCCGTGTCGCCCGAACCGGTCACGGCACAGGTGATGAACACTGAGCTCATGTGGTGGTTCCCCCTTGGTCGGTTGATGACTGGTTCCGGATCAGGACCCGAAGCCGTGAGTAGAGATCGTCGTGGTCGAGGTAGCAGCCGTGAAGCTGGCGTGTGCCGGTGCCCGGCTCGAACTCGTCACGACCGTGCAGCACCCGCCGGTTGTCGAAGATCACGAGATCGCCTGGCTCGAACGGGTAGCGGATCCGGAACCGCGGATCGTGCGCGAGCGCCGAGAAGGCCTTCAGCGCGGCGTAGGCCCGGGGCACGTCGGCTGCATCCATGGCTGGTGCGGTCCGCACCGGGTAGAACGCCCTGATCGTGAGCGGCTCGGGGCCGTGCACGTGATCGATGACGGGCCCGCACCACCGGTGATCCTCACCGGGCGCCCGGTTCATGAACGTCCACCGCAGCGTGGTGAGCGCCTCGTAGTGCTCGGGCTGCTCCTCGGCCATTGCCCCCACGAGAGCCAGGCCGTCGGTCAGGCGCGACCAGCCGCCGGCCACCGTGTTCTCCACGCAGTGCAGAACCTGGAAGCCGGGCGGGGTCTCGCGGGTGGGCAGGTCGGTGTGCTGCCCCAGCGAGAACCCGGTGTTGGCCGTCGAGTCAGGCTGGGTTCTGGCCTCGACGGTGAACGTCGGCCCGAAGTTCGAGCCTCGGATCGGCCCGATCCGTCGGGCCAGCAGCGGCAGATAGTCCAGGCTGGGCGGCGCACCCCGCAGCCGAGCCACACCGTGGCGGCAGGCGCTGTCGAGGAACCCCAGCAACGCAGCGTCGTCGTGGGCCGGGTCGCTCGTGGCGTCGCCGTCGGTGACCGAGAACGTCGGCGGCTCCGCCATGTCGGCCGCCGTCCATGGCCGCGGCGTGGGGAGGAGTGACCATGGGGTGGCGGCACCGTCGGCGACCGATCGCAACCAGCCGGGATGCACCTCGGCATCCACCGGGCCCCCGGGCAACTCCCAACGCAACAACAGCCGTCCGTCCGACCCGAGATCCACCCGACGCAAGGCCGTCGGCTCCGGGAACTCAGACGGATCGAGGATGCCCTCGCGAGTGGACGGGTCGAGGCCGAGGCCCACGACGTTCTCGGCCAGCCAGAGGTTGTAGGCGCGGTAGCGCTGTCCGTCAGCCCAACGGACGACCACGTGATCGTGATCGAGGTGCGCAGCGTCGAGAGGACGCCACGGGTGGTGGCAGAAGTCCGGGGTGAGCGGTGCCACCGATTCGGTTGCGGTGAGGGTCGTCGGAGGTCTCCTTTACCCGGGGCCGGAACGGCCACGATTTGAGAGGTCCCACATTCAACACATGACGCGCCCTCGACGCAAGCGTTCGCTCGTGTCTGTGACGATGACCAGGCGGGGTCAGACGGTGAGGCCGATCCGGGCGTCGTAGAAGGCGTAGAGCCGGTTGAGGAGCTGGCACACGGCGAGCCAAGTCACGGTCTCGATGATCTGAGGCGGGGTGAGCCGTTCGGTGGCGAGCTGCACCGAGATCTCGGTCATGCTCGTTGGGCTCGTGGCCGCCGACTTGGCCAGCATCACCGTCGCGGCCTGGAGCCGGTCGAGCCCGTCGGGCAGTGGCCGCTCGTTGGTCGGATCCTCCGCCCACAGCCCCACCGACACGAGCGTGTCGAAGGGCAGATCGGGGGCGAGGTTCTGGGCCACCATGATCATCTCGGCCGAGAGCATCTCGTTGTCGGCCACTCGGGCGTACACGAGCCCCGCGAGGCACTTGGCCCCCATACCGATCTCGCTCGTCTCCGGGGTGAGGTTCTCCCGCAACGCAGCGGCAATGGCCTTCACGGCCTTGGAGTGACGCAGGCTGGCCAGAATCGGGAAGGCGTAGCCGGCGTGATCCTCCAGCGCCATGAGCGCTCGGCCGGTCTGGCCCGACAGACCCTTGGTCCACTTGCCCTCGGTGCGTACTGCCCCTGGGGCCTGGCGGATGACTCGGGCGTAGGTTCGGATCGAGTCGACCGGCACCTCCTCGTTCGACTCGACGCGCTCCTCGTCCCACTTGTGCTGCCCCGGTGTCCACCCGAGGGGAGCGATCAGATCCTGGACGTCGGCGATGGTGTTGTCTTCCAGCTGCATGCCCATGGAGTCCATGAACTTGTTGAGGAATCCCATCAGGCCGGCCGCCAATACGAACCATTCGATGTCATCGGCGTCGAAGTGCTTTTCGAGGTCGGTGATGTCGCTCCGGATGATGTCGGAGGGAACGTGACCGAGCACGGTCGCCAGCTGATAGACGGCCGACTCGGGTGCGCCGTGGTTGCCGGCCAGGGTCTCGGGGTCGATCCCGCGCCGTAGCGCGAACGAGCACGAGTGGGCCGTGCAGTACATGCACCCGGCGGCGAAGCTCGATGCATACATCACGAGGCCGACGAGGTCCTTGGGTGCTCCCTGCCCGAACAGCGCGGCCGGCAGATTCAACAGATTCGGGACGAGCAGGTTCATCGTCCGGAATCCGGGATGCCAGATCGCGAAATACCGTTCGTGGTTTGGGACCACGCCAATCAACTGCTCAACCAGTTTCAGCATCGGCTTGTACTCGGCTTCGAGTTCGTCGAATCCGACCGCCACTGGTTCGAGCGCCTGCGCCAGGGTGCTCGCCGCCATGTATTGAAGTTGCCCTTCCGCTTGCCCAGGCCGAAGCCAGATATTCGTCATCGACCACGGCGGAGGCTTGTGTTTCGCCCGGGCCCCGAATGCGGAAGCGACGGATCAATTAGATTAGCCCACATGGCAACGACGCGAGACGTACTGGCCATGTTGGATGAACTGGTCTCCCTCACCACGCTTGACGAGGAGAGCCCCCAGTCGTTCAAGGTGAGAGCCTACGAACAGGCGAAGCTCGCTCTCGAGGCGCACGGTGGTGACATCACTCAGCTCACTGCGAGCGAACTCACAAAGATCAAGGGTGTCGGTAAGGCCACGGCCACGAAGGTACGGGAGTTCGTCGACACCGGAACGGTGGCCAAACTCGAAACGCTGCGCGCCGAGTATCCCCCGCCGTTCGTCGCCCTCAGCAAGATCCCGGGCCTCGGCCCGAAAACGCTCAAGCTGGTGCGCTCGGAGCTCGGCATCGAGGACCTCGACGGGCTCAAGGCAGCCATCGCCGCCGAGCAGTTGCGCACCTTGCGCGGCATGGGGGCCACGAGCGAAGCCAAGATCGCGAAGGCGATCGAGCGCCTGGGCCTCACGGGTAAGAACAACCGCACCCCGATCGCCGACGCGCTCCCTCTCGCCGACCGGTTGGTGACCGAACTCGGCCTGGTCGACGGCGTGACCGACATCGCCTACTGCGGCAGCCTCCGGCGGATGGCCGAGATGATCGGCGACATCGACATCACCGTGGCGTCCCGGCTTCCCGCCGAGGTGATGAACGCGGTGCGGGGCCACGCCGCCGTCCACGAGATCATCCTGAGCGGCGAAACGAAAACGTCGTTCCTGACCAGCACCGGGCTCCAGGTCGACGTCAGGGTCGTTGCCCCTGACCAGTTCGGTGCCGCCACGCTCTACTTCACCGGATCGAAGGCCCACAACATCGCCCTGCGCCAACGGGCGATCGACCAGGGCCTTCTGCTCAACGAGTACGGGCTCTTTCCGGCGGCCACCAGCTCGGATGTCAACGCCGATGCCGACGTGCCGGCTGACGATGCCGACGCGCCGGCCGACCCGCCGGCCGACCATGCAGCCCAGGCCGACGGCGACAGCCCCGAGCCCGTGGCGGCTGCGACCGAGTCCGACATCTACGCCGCACTCGGGATGCAGTTGATCGTGCCCCCCATGCGCGAGGCAACCGGCGAGGTGGAGGCCGCCGCCGACGGCACCCTGCCCGAGATCATCCAACTCGACCACATTAAGGGTGACCTGCACTATCACACCGACCGATCCGGGGATGGCCGAGCTTCCCTCGAAGACATGGTGAAGGTGGCTGCCGACTGCGGCTACGACTACCTGGCGATCACCGACCACGGCGAAGACCTGGTGATCAACGGCTCGAATCGGGAGGAGATGCTCGCTCACCGCGACGCCATTCGAGCGTTGCAGGAGGAGTACCCCGACATGGCCCTGCTCTATGGGTGCGAGCTGAACATCGGCCCGAATGGTGGCCTCGACTACGACGCCGACTTCCGCTCCGGTTTCGACTACACCGTGGCGTCGGTCCACTCCCATTTCGACGCTCCGACCACGCAGCAGACGGCGCGATTGGTGAAGGCGATCTCGGATCCGAGCGTCGACTCGATCGGCCACCTTACCGGCCGCTACATCGGGCGCCGGCCCGGCATCGAGATCGACGTCGACATCGTGCTGGAGGCGTTGCACCACTTCGACGTGGCACTGGAGATCAACGGTGCGCTCGATCGGCTCGACGCAGCGTCGTCGGTTGTGCGCCGGGCCGTCGATCGAGGTGTGAAGCTCGTGATCAACACCGACAGCCACCACACCAGCGAGCTCGGGCGGATGGAGTACGGCGTGCGGACGGCCCAACGCGGGTGGGCCCCGAAGGATCTGGTGATCAACACCTGGGAGCGGGACCGGTTCCTGGGCTGGGTGCGTGACCACCGCGCCAACTCGTGAGCAGCACCGTGCCCGGCCTGATGGATTTCCGGGGTCGACGAGTCGTGATCACCGGCGCAGCCTCAGGGATCGGGGCCGCGACCGCGGCCCGCCTCGTGGAACACGGGGCCCACGTGCACGCACTCGACATCGGGCCCGTCGAGAGTGCCGTGAGCTACCACCAGGTGGACCTGGGCCAGCAGGCGTCGATCGATGCCGCAGTGGCCACCCTCCCAGCCGAGATCGACGTGGTCATGAACTGTGCCGGCGTTCCCAACGGCGGCCGGTTCGGCCCCGCCGAGGTGATGGCGGTGAACTGGCTCGGCCTCCGCCACCTCACCGAGCAGCTCCTCCCTCGGATCCCGTCTGGAGGCGCCGTGGTACACATCGCGTCGACCGCTGGCCGGGCCTGGCCCGAGCGCCGAACCGAGCTCGAGGCCCTGATGGCGGCCGGCACCTTCGACGCCGGCGCCGCCTGGGTGGACGCGAATCTCGGAACCTGCGGCGACGGCTACGCCTTCTCGAAGGAGGCTGTGCAGTACTACACGCTCTGGCGAGCAGTGCAGCTGCTGCCCACCGGGGTTCGGATGAACTCCGTGTGCCCAGGGGTCACCGCCACCCGGATCGTGCCCGACTTCCGGCGGGGGTTGGGTGACGAGCTCATCGATCACGCCCAGGCGGTGGCCGGGCGTATGGCAGAGCCCGAGGAGATGGCACCAGCGATGCTGTTCCTCGCCGACCACGCCTCGTCGAGCTACCTCAACGGCGTCAACCTCAACATCGACCGGGGCACCGCCGCCGCCCGCCTCACCGACCAGTCCGACCCGGCAACCATCTGGGGCTGACCCCGGCCCCCCGGCTCGACTCGGTCAGGCTGGGCCAGCGCTCGGTCAATGCACCTGGCGACCGTCGGCGATCAGGTCCGGGCGGGCCGTGGCCAGCACGGGTTCCGGCGGGTGCGGCCGGGCCAATGCGGGATCGCTGGCGAAGGCCTGCTCCAGCGCGGCTGCGATCGAGAGCAGCCGATGGTCGCCGTATGGCGGGCCGATCAGTTGCAGGCCGAACGGCAGGCCCTCATCGTCGACGCCGCAGGGCAACGCCGTGGCGGGGTGACCGATCACGGTGATGCCCGACGAGAGGGCCAGCCAGGCCATGTAGTTCTCGACCGCCACTCCGTCGACAGTGCTTGGGTACAGCTCCCGCCACGGGAACGGGGCCACCGACACCCCGGGAGTGACGATCACGTCCACCTGGTCGAAGTGGGCCTGGAACTGCTGATACAGCTCGGTTTGGGCGCGGCGACCGGCGGCGATCACCTCCATCGGCGTGGTCAATGCCGAGTCGTAGGTGGCCCGGATGTTCGGGTTGAACCGCTCGTCCCACGTGGCGGCCTCGTGCTGATACTGCACCGCGAACACATCGCTGCGGAGGCGCCAGTCCACGTCGGCGGCGTTGCGGAGATCAACGGGCACCTCAACCACGTCCCCAACGAGGGGGGCGATGCGTTCGACCCGATCACGGAAGCGCCGGCGCACGTCCTCACTCACCAGCACCCCGCCGAGGTCGGCTGACACGCCCACCCGGATCGACGCCGGGTCGACGGCATCGAGTGCGGCGAACCGGCTGTGGTCCAGCGGAAAGGCCATCGGATCGATATGACCGCTGGCGGGGCGAACGCCGCGGTCGGTGATCGCCGCCATCAACAGCGCGGCGTCGGCCACGGTGCGCCCCATCGGGCCCTGCACGGCGTAGAAGGTCTGGGTGATGGTGCGCTCGTCGAAGGGCACGACGCCCGGCGTCGCCCGGTGGCCCACCACGCCGCAGAAGCATGCCGGGATGCGGAGGCTGCCGCCGTGATCGGAGCCGGTGGCCAACGGAACCATGGCGGCCGCCAGCGCCACGGCCGACCCCCCGGAAGAGCCGCCACAGCTCCGGTCGGGGTCGAACGGGTTGCCCGTCGCCCCGAACAACCGGTTCACGGTGTTGGCCCCGATGCTCCGCTCGGGGATGTTCGTCTTGCCCAACACGATTCCACCGGCGGCGCGCACGCGAGCCACGATTCCACTGTCGGCGTCCGGCACGTGATCGACGCGATCGACTGCCCCCAGCGTGGTGACGATCTCCGCCGTCGCCTGCAGATCCTTGATCGCAACCGGTAGGCCGTGCAGCACCCCGATCTCGTCGCCGCGGGCCACGGCGTCGGCGGCCGCCTGCGCCTCGACGCGGGCCCGCTCGTCGGCTCGGGTCACCATGGCATTCACCGCGGGATCCACCGCATCGGTGCGGGCGAGGCACGCCTCGAGCAACTCGACGGGTGACAGCTCGCCCGTTGCGATCATCTGGCGAGCGTCGGTTGCGCTCAGCCGGTGGAGGGCGGTGGGATCCTCGGCGGGATCAGGGCCGGACATGCCAGCCGAACACGTCGCCGTGTTCGTCGACCGGCAGGAAGGTGGACTTCACCGCCGAGCGATACACGATGAGCTGATCGGTGATCCGATTGTTGGGCGACGCTGATCGACATCCCTCTCGGTGCAGGTCGAGCAGTACCTGACGGGCGTCGGGTGAGCAGTTGCTGGCGCAGGCCAACATCGCTCCTCGCCGAGGGATCGACACGATCACCTCGTGATGTCCGAGTGCGTCGTGCACCCGGGCCATGAATGCTTCGGAGAGCACCCGCTCGGCTGCGAAGGGATGACCAGCCCCGACCACGAGGCGGGCTTCGCCCTTGTCGATCACGTCGAAATGGGCCGGGGTCTGCTCGAGGTTGGAGAACGCCTTGCGCACCACGTTGTCCGGCTCGTCACTGTGGCTCGTGACGTAGGACAGGTCCTCGTCGTCCTCCCACCCGTACGCCACGAACACGAGCGGATCGTCGGCGTCGCCGAGCCAAAGGTGCACGAGAGCGCCCCGCTCAGGCCCGTTCCAATCGGCCGGTTTGAAGATGGGTAGCAACCGCATGTCTGGTCTGCACTACCTCGGGGTCGGGTGGACGCACGGCGCAGGAGTACGCTCGCGCGCCCCCTGAGTTTGCGGCGGAGACGACCAGAATAGGGCCCAGACGGCCGAGCTGCGCCAGCTTGCTGGTGGCACGGGCGTGTGTGAGCCTTGGCGATCAGCCACCGATCGGTCCCCGATTCCAAGCAATGGAGCGCCATCATGACCCCCACCGAGCTCGTCCAACAGGCCTGTCCCAAGATCGGCACGCTCGGCGCCGCGTTCTACTTCGTGCCCGACACGCTGGCCAAGGGCAAGGAGATGGACCTGGACGGCTTCCGGTTCTACTTCCTGGGCCGCGGTGGTGTGCTCGGTGACGTCGAGCCGCCTGTGGTCGAGGCGGCGTTCGGGTACTTCGCCCCCGGGCTCGTCGAGAAGATCTGGACCAGCGCCAAGGCCAAGGCCTCGCCCCGGGCAGCTGCGACCGCCTACACCGAGTGCGCCCACGCCCTCGGCCGAGCCAAGCTGGCCGACATGCCAGGGCTCGACGCCTACGTCGAAGCTGCGGGCGCAATCAACGACGCCGCCAAGGCTGACGTGGCCAGCCTGTCGCTGTACGCCGCCCACGCGGCAGACCCACTCGCCGACGACGCACCGGCCCGAGCCATGCAGCTCACCGCGCTGCTCCGCGAGTTCCGCGGGTCGGCCCACCTGAGCGCCCATCGGGTGCTCGGCCTCAGCCATCAGGTGGGGCACGCGATCAAACGGCCCGACGACGTGAAGACCTTCGGGTACGACCCGGCGCCGGAGGTGACCGACGCCGATCGGGCGCTGCACGCCGACATCGAGGCCGCGACTGACAAGATGGTGCTGGCGGCGTACTCCGCCGTGGATGTCGACGGGGCCAACGCGCTCGTGGCGGGGCTCGACGCAATGGAGACCGCGCTGGCCGGCTAGCCGGCACAGCGGAGAAGGGGGAGCAACTCATGGACATGATGCGAGCCGGACGGATGGTCGGCCTCAACGAGATGGTCTGCGAGGAGACCGAGGTGTGGAAGCCGGCCGACGGCGACCTCGTGGTGCGCACCACCTACGCGTCGATCTGCGGTAGCGATCTGCACGTGGTGTGCCACGGCGTGATGCAGAACCCGCTCCCCTGCAAGCATGGCTTTCCTGGCCACGAGGGCATCGGCGAGGTGCTGGAGAGCCACCACCCTGATTTCGAGCCGGGCGACATCGTGTTGACGGTGCCCAATACACCAGTGGGAACGTGCTTCAACGAGATTCAGACGTTGCCAGCCGCGTACTGCCTCAAGATGCCCGACACCGACATCCCGGCGGCCGAACTGTTGATGGCCCAACAGCTCGGCACCGTGCTGTGGGCGCTCCGGCGCCAGCCCGTCGACGTCACGGGCAAGACCGTGGCCGTGATGGGTCAGGGCTCGGCTGGCCTGTTCTTCACTCATCTGATGCGGCGCGCCGGCGCGGCCACGGTGATCGCCAGCGATCTCGCGCCGGCCCGCATGGCTCTCAGCAAGGAGTTCGGCGCCGACCACGTGATCGACAACACCGACGGTGCGTTGACCGCGGCTGTTCGCGATCTCACCAACGGACGGGGCGCCGACTTCGTCATCGAGGCCGTTGGACGGGCCCATACGCTGGCCCAGAGCATCGACGTGGTGGGTTTCGAGGGAACAATGCTGTGGTTCGGGCTACCCGACACCGAGTCACCCGTTCCGATCGACTTCAACAAGTTCTTCCGCAAGCGCCTCTCGGCGTTCAGCTACCACGGCGCCCAGGACGAACCCGCGTTGGCATCGTTCCAGGCCGCCACCGACATCATCACCCGCGGCGAACTCGACGTCTCGAAGGTGGTGAGCCACGTGATTGATGTCGAGCACATCCATGACGCGTTCCAACTCGCCAACGATCCTGGCGCCGACGACGCCGTGAAGGTGTCGCTGTCGTTCGCCTAGGCGTTCGGGCTGGCGGCGTCTGCGGCGTCTGCGGCGTCTGCGGCGTCTGCGGCGACGAGCATCCGCCGCAGTGCGGCTGAACTCACGTTGCCGCCACAGCTCACCACCGCGATCGTCGCCCCGGGCTTGTCGGCGGCATGGATGGCGGCTGCGGCCAGCGCACAGCCGGCTGCGCCCTCCACCACGGCGCGATGATCGTCGATCATCGCCGCACAAGCGCGGGCGATCGCATGCTCATCCACGGTGATCCAACGGTTGACGAGCCCGTCGCACAACCCGAGCGTGATGGCGTCGGGTTCGAGGCCCCCGGCTGTGCCGTCGGAGAAGGTCGGCGCGGCCTCAACCTCGACCACCCGCCCGGCGGCGATCGATGCTGCCATCGCCGCATCGTTCGCCGGTGACGCACCAACGAGTTCCACATCGGGCCAGTGCTCACGAAGCCACATGCCGACCCCCGACATGAGCCCTCCCCCACCAACCGCCACCACCACCGCATCGGGCGGGCGTTCGTGGGTGGCGACGTCAGCCACCAGGTCAACCCCCACCGTGCCTTGGCCGGCGATCACGTGGGGATCGTTGTAGGGCGACACGTACACGCCATCGCCCCGTTCCGAAGCCGCTCGGGCCTGCACCTCGGCCTGGTAGGCGTCGGTGCTGTCCACGATCACGATCTCGGCCCCGAGCCGGCGAATGGCATCGACCTTCACCGCCGACGCCCCCTGTGGGAGGTGAATCCGGCACGGCACGTCGGCCACGGCGGACGCTGTCGCCACAGCCAGCCCGTGGTTGCCAGACGAGGCGGTGACGATGCCGAGCCCTCGCGCCTCTGCGTCGAGGCTCAGAACCGCATTGAGCGCACCGCGCACCTTGAAGCTGCCCGTGTGCTGCGCATGCTCGGCCTTGATCAGCACCCGGCAACCGACCCTTGCCGCCATCGGCTCCGAGTCGATCAGCGGCGTACGCAGAACGTGCGGGGCGATCCGACGCGCCGCATCGTGGATCATCGAGGGCGTCAACATGGCTGGGGCCCGATCGTACCGGTACGCCTATAGTCGGCGCCGGGTTCGCCGCGCGGAAGCCCGCCAGCACGCCAGAGCACCGTCGAGGGTGCAGAGTGAGGTCGCAGAAGATGACAGTGGGTCGAGTTCGCCCCGCGGTGGCCGGGCTGCCGGCGTACCGACCGGGGAAGGCGGCCGAGCAGGCCGAGGAGGAGCACGGCATCAGCGATGCGATCAAGCTCGCATCGAACGAGAACCCCTATCCCCCGGCGCCCGCCGTCGCCGCGGCAATCGCCGCCGCTGCCGCCAGCGTGAACCGCTACCCGGACCACCTGGCCGTCGAGTTGCGCACGAAGCTCGCCGGCTGGATCGGTGTCGAGCCCGAGCAGGTCACGGCGGGCTGTGGGTCGGTCGGGCTCCTTCGTCAGCTGTGCATGGCCTTCGTCGACCCGGGCGACGAGGTCGTCTACCCGTGGCTCTCGTTCGAGGCCTACCCGATCAGCGTCACCACCATGGGGGGCGTACCCGTCACCATCCCACTCGTCGACCATGCCTTCGATCTCGACGCTGTGGCGGCGGCCGTCACCTCCAAGACGAGCCTCGTCCTGCTTGCCACGCCCAACAACCCGACCGGTACTGCGGTCTCGACAAGCGACGTCGCCGCACTCGTGGAGCGCATTCCCTCCGACGTGGTGGTGCTCGTCGACGAGGCATACCGGGAGTTCGCCGACCCGTCGCTCGGTGACCCGGTGCAGGATCTACTCCCCCGGTTTCCCAATGTCGCTGTGTTCCGAACGTTCTCGAAGGCGTTCGGCCTGGCCGGGCTGCGCACGGGCTACGCGATCGCAGATCCCGACGTGATCGTGACCCTCGACAAGTTGCTGCTCCCGTTCACCAACAACGCGTTGGCGCAGGCCGCAGCACTCGCAGCGATCGACGCTGTCGACGACATCCGCCCGTCGATCGAAGGGCTCATCGCTGAGCGCAGCCGGCTGGTGGGCGCCCTCGACGACCTCGGCCTCTCGGTTCCCGATGCCCAGGCCAACTTCGTGTATCTGCCGCTCGGTGATCGCACCGAGGACGTCTATGTCACCCTCGAGAAGCAGGGCGTGGTCACCCGCCCGTTCGCCGGCAACGGTATTCGGGTGACGATCGGAACTCCGGCTGAGAACGATCGGTTCCTCTCGGCGGTGCAGTCGGTTCTATAGTGACCGTGCATGGTCGAATCCCGACAGCTGCTCGATCACGCACCGATCGACGTCAGCTACGCCCCCCAGCGCCGACATCGGCTCGTGCCCGTGGAGGTCGTGGACCGGGCTGAGCTGATGGCCCGGATCGCCGCCCGCGAAGTGGCCCATCGCCAGCGCACGTCGTTCCACCAGTTGGTGGTCTGTACCAGGGGGCACGGCACGCACCACGTCGACTACGAGGAGATCGAGCTCTCCGAGGGCACGCTGCTACGCATCCACCCGGGCCAGGTTCAGCAGTTCGAGCCCGAGCCGGCGTTCGACGCTCACATCATCGTGTGGCCGATCGAGTCTCATCATGCGGACCCGGCCGCCCCGGCGTGGTTCCCGGGCAGCAGCGCCGCCACCCACTGGCAGCTCGAAGGTGAGCTGTTCGCCAAGATCCTCGGCTGGGTGGACGAGCTCCGGACCGAGCAGGACAGGTTCGACGGATCGGCCCGCTACATCGGCCTGATGCAGGCCTTGTTGTGCTCACTTCTGCTGCGGCTGGCGATCGAGGTGCCGGAGCCGTCTCCGAACCCGAGCCAGCTCCCCCGGCCCTACCTCGAACTCCGTCAGCTCATCGAGCATCAGCTCTACGAGCGGCCAACCGTTGCCGCACTGGCCGACATGCTCGGGTACAGCTCGCGCACCCTCGACCGCGCCTGCCAGCAGGTGTCGGGCCAGACGGCCAAAGGCGTGCTCGACGACCGGGTTGCGCTCGAGGTGCGACGGCTCCTCACCCACACCGACCGCCCCGTTGCCGGCATCGGTGCCGACTTCGGATTCAGCGACCCATCCAACTTCTCCAAGTTCGTGAAGCGCCACCTCGGACGCCTTCCGGGCGAGATCAGAGACGACAGGGCCCCCTCCAACTGATTGGTCGAAAGTCGACAACGTCTGGTCGAATCCCGACTCGTTGTCAGTTCGTGCCACCTCGCCCGAACAGAACGATCGTGGTGGCGAGCGTCGATCGCATCTCGTCGTCGATGGGCACGATCGTGACCGTGCCTGTGTCGACGTCGAGGATGAACGGACCGGTGGCGCTGTTGGCGGCCACCCAGCGGCCATCAGGCGAGATCGACGGTGTGGCCCAGGCGTCATCGAACCGGTAGGGCTCGGCCCGGCCCTCGACCAACACCAGGAGATCTCCAGAGATCGTGTCGGTGGCCGCCACCGTGCGGCCAGTGGGCGATGCCTGGGCCGCATCGACCCACGACGTTCCGAACGCAACCGGGGGCCGCAACAGCTCCCCACCGGACTCGGCGTCGTGCCATCGCCCCTCGCAGAGGCCGGGGCCGTCGCACCGTTCCACGAGCACGGCCTCGGGCGTCGTGGCCAGGAGACGGCCGGTGAGGAGGCGGCGGTAGCCGTCCTCCGTGCGTTCGAGCCGGAAGAGGCCGCCGTCAGTGGCCTGGGCGAAGGTGGGCCGGTCGAGACTGGCACTGGTGAGCGTGCCGAACCACGCTGGCCTGGTCTCGATGTCGTCCACGCGACGCACCACCTCCTCGGTCGGGAGGTCGACGAGCAACCACTCGGCCCCGCCGAAGCCGTCCCGATCGGCCCGCATCCAGAGCCGGTTGGCATCGGCGGCCCGCCCCACCGACGACAACGTCATGCGCTCGGTACCGACCGGTCGACGCAGCGGCGCGCCGGCCTCGTCGACCGGGAGATAGCCGTCGACGAGCCCGTTGGCGTCCTCGACCGCCAGCCATGCACCGGACACGTGGGCGGGCACACCGCCCACGGCAAAGGCCTCCTGTGCGCCCGAGTCGAGTTCGATGCGCACGAGGCGACGACCGTCGCCGACGAACGCCGACAGCCCGTCGGTCTCGGGCAGCACGGGCGCCCCCAGCTCGGGCCGCACCTCGTTCTCCGGCTCATCGGGCCGGTCGCGGTCGGTGTTGAACGTGTCGCCCGTGTCGAACGTGTCACCGGTATCGGCCGAGTTGGCCTCAGCGGGTGCTGTGTCGTCGGCCGTCTCGCCCTCGGTCGCCGGCGCAACCCCGATGCGGGCCGCGATCGATGGCCACGAGATCAGCGCGACGAGCACTGCTCCGGCTGCCACGATCACCCACGGCGGCACCGAGCGCACCGGAGCTGACGGCGCCTGCGCGGTGGGTTGCGCCGTGGTCCCGCCGCTGGCGTCCGGTGAGTCGGCGCCGACGTCGAGGGCGACGATGATCTCGGGCTCGTGGTCGTCGGGCTCAGCCACCGGCGCCATCACCCGCCCGAATGGCCTCGGCGTGCGGCGCCCAGGCGATGCCGTCGATCGTGCGAGCCCCGATCTCGAGCTCGTACTCCGCTCCATTCGTCAGATCGATGATCACCAAGATCGGGCCATCGGGAACGGCGACGAACCGCTGATCGGGCGACACGATCGACGCCGACGGGAACGCGCCCAACGCCGCTGCGTATGGCCCTCGGCGAACGCCGGTCTCCACGTCGAACACCCAGAGGTCGATTCCGCTGCGATCCGGGCTGTAGACGATGACGGAGCCGTCGTCGGTCATCGCCCACACCGTGCCGACAACACCCGGCGGTAGAGGTCGATCGACCGGTTCGAGCGACGGGCCCGCCCGCCACGAGAGCTGGCAGACATCCGGCGCGTCACAGGTCTCGACCAGCACCAGATCCGGGCCGGCCGCCATCACTCGGCCCTCGGCCACAGCGCGGTAGGCCCCGTCGGTGCGAGCGAAGATCTCGCCAGAAGCAGCGATGAGCGACGGGGCATCGACCGAGTCCCACTCGGGCAACGGTGCCTCGACCCGGTCGAGCACCTCACCAGTCTCGAGGTCCACCCGGCGGTAGGCGAAACGCTCGTCCTCCGACGGCCCGAGCAGCCACACCGAGCCTGCCTCCGCCGGGTCGCGACGGTCATCGACCACGAGCTGGAAGGCGTTGGCCAGCACCCGTTGGTTCCCTTCGGCAACGGGGATCGCGGCCACGTAGGTCTGCTCGCGGAGCTGCCGCACAATCACCACGGCATCGTCGGTGGCCCCGAGCGGCGTGCCCCGATTCGATGTGTCGCGCCATGTGCCCCGCCCGAGGTCGAAGTGCCAGATCGCCGGTCCGCCGTCCACGCGCTGGGCGAATGCGACGTAGAGCGACAAGCCGTCGCCATCCGGTAGGGGCTCGGTGTCGACGAGTGCGCCGGGGCCGCCGTCAGCGTCGACGAACGGCGCCGGGGCCAGATCAGCCGATGAGGCGGCCGAGGACGAGCCATCCGTGGTGGCGGCCTCGGGGCTGGCAGATTCGTCCGTCCCCCCGACGAACGCTCCGAACGCCAACCAGCCGAGGCCGGCCACGAGACCGGCGGCGATCACGGCCACAACGGCGAGGTTCAGCGCGGACCCGCGGCGAACAACGCTGTGCTCGGTGGCGGCGTCGGGGGTGAGCTCGCCGAGCGCCGTACCCTCCACCGGAGGCGGATCGGACGCCGCGGTGCCGTTGCCCATCAGCTCCCCGCGTCGCCCGCGCCAGGCGAGTCTTCATCGGGTGCTGGGGTCAGACCGTCGTCGGTGCGCTCGAAGAGGAGAACGCTCACGTTGCCGCGGCGCAGCGAGGTCGACACGGGAAGCGGCGTGACCTCGCCGGTCTCGACGTCGAGGAGGAACGGGGCGGTGTCGACCCCCACCACATAGCGCCCGTCGGCCGAGACCGACGGGAGTGCAGGCTCCCACGTGGCATCGAACACGTAGGTGCGGTCTGTTCCCATGTCCCTCACCACAACGCCGCCGCCGAACGGATCGCTCCAGGCAACAACCTCCCGATCTGTCGACGACCGCACCTGCGACACCAGAAGCGACTCGTTGGTGACCGCATCGTCGTCGAGACGGGTCTGGCCGTCTCGCCCGTACCAGTGGGCCTCGCACCGGACCGGCTCGTCGCACCGTTCGATCAGGAGGGCATCGTCGGTGGCGGCCAACAGCCGCCCGGGGCCGAGCGGCTCGTAGCTGGTGGCCTCGTCCGATGTGCTCGCGTCGCCGAGCACGAAGAGGCTGCCGTCAGACGCAGACGTGAACTGCGGCTGCAGCTGCACTGCCCCATCGTCGACCAGAATGTCCCGGGTGAACGGACCGTCGACCGACACCGTCCGCAGCACCGCCTGGCTGTCGAGATCGACGAGCCTCCATTCGGTCACGCTGGAGTTGTTGGTGTCGACCAGCACCCAGAGCTGTCCGGGTTCGATCGCCCGGCCCGCGCCAAGGAGCCAGGCCTGCGGCTCCTCGATCGTGCGTCGCAGTCGACCTTCTGGGTCGTTGGTGTCGACAAAGCGGGTGGCTCCTCCGTCGCTGTCGGCCACCACCAGCCAGCCGCCGGTGATGTGAGCCGGTCGGCCCCGGGCCTCGAAGGCGCGCTGCACGCCCGTGTCGAGATCGATGCGCACCAGCTCGGTGGCAGAGCCGACGAATACCGACAACCCGACCGCTCCTGGTGCCACCGGATCACCTACGTCCGGGCGCGCCCGCTCGATCGTCGGGGCGCGCTCGACGGCCGATGCCGCCGTCGCGTCGGCCGGCCGCGCGGGGTCAATGGGCCCGTCGTCGCTGATCGCGGCGTCCGCTTCGTTCGCATCGCCCGAACTACCCCCCAACCCGCCGCTGATGACGGGCCATGCCAGGAGTCCCGCCAACGCCGCAAGCGCCACAACGGGAGCCCACCATGGCATCCGGCGGCTCGATGGTCGGCGCCGGGTTCGTCTTGGCTCGCCGGCCGGGGCGTCGAGCTCGACCATCGTGGCCAGCGGCTCCACGGTGTCGGTCTTGGTCTCGACGAGCGTTGTTGACGGCGGCACCGTGTCAGTACCTGCGTCGGCCACCGGAGCCCCGCACGTTCGGCAGTACCGATCGGCCGCACCCAAAGGTGCGCCGCACGCTGCGCAGGGTGTCACGTGGCCTCGTCCGATGTGCCCCACACCACCGACACTGCACGGGCGGGGAGAACGCCGAGGTTGTAGGTCTCGTAGTCGTCCAGATCCACCAGCACGATCGCCCCTTCGCGAGGTGGCCCCGGGTCGGCGATGGGAAGCGCCACGTAGCGCTGGTCGTGGCTCACGAAGTGGTTCATCGAGCTGAAGAACTCGATGAAGGTATTCAGGCTCCTGGCCTCACCGGTTTCGACGTCGAACACCCAGGTGGAGCCTTCCATCGTGGTGTAGATCAGCGACGACCCGTCGTCGATGATCGTCACCCGGGCATCGGCCAGGTCATCGGGGACAGGTCGATCGACCGGTTCGAGGTCGGGGCCCTGGCGCCATTCGATCGCGCAGTCGCCCGGGGTCTCACAGGTCTCGACCAAGGCCAGGTCAGGCGCCGCAGCAACCACCCGGCCGGGGCCGACCGAGCGATACTCACCGTCGGTCCGGGCGAAGATCTGCCCCTGAGCGGCCAGGAGCGACGGCGCATCGATCGACCGCCAGTCCGGTCGTGGGGCATGAAAGCTCTCGAGCACCTCGCCCGTCGCGACGTCGAGGCGCTGGTACTCGAAGCGGTAGACGTCGAACGGGCGGAACAGCCACACCGTGCCCTCTTCGGCCGGCTGGCGTCGATCGTCGACCACGAAGGCGAAGTCGGTGGTCAGTTGTCGAGCGTCGCCACTGCCGTCGACGGGAACTGCTGCGATCTCGATCGACTCGGCCTTCTCCTCGATCACGAGAAGGTCGTCCGCCACCACGGCAAGGGGGATCCCATCGAAGTCGGTGTCGGTCCACGTGCCGGAGCCGAGATCGAGGCGCCAGATCGAGCCGATGGCTGCACCCAAGGGGTTCTCGAATGCCACGAACAGCGAGCGACCAGCGAGGTCCGGTTGGGGCTCCAACGGATCGGGAACGGCGTCGGCCGCTGGCGGTTCCACAACCGACGTCTCCGATGACAGATCGTCGGCATCGGCTGTGTCGGGCGCCTCTTCGTTCTCTCCGAGTTCCATCAGGGCGTCGCCGTCGACGCCGTCGGAGCCACCGAAGGAATCGACGGCGAGCCATCCCACGCCCGCCACGGCGGCCACACCGACGATCAGCGCCACGAGTCGGCTTCGGCCACCGCTTCGCTGGACGCTCCCGAGATCGGTGCGAGTGGAGGTGTCGAGCAGGCCGAAGTTATCGTCGCCAGCAGGGGCAGGAGCGCCGCACGATCCGCAGAACCGATCGGCGTCACCGAGCCGAGACCCGCATCGCTCGCACGTCTTCATATCACCCGCGACGGTAGTGCAGGCCGCATGGGGTGCGTCCTACCCCGACCCGAGCCGCTCAGTCGAGCAACGCTGCGATCGCGTTCGACTCGAGGCCGGCTTGAGCTGCGGCCGCGCTGAGTTCGCCGATGGTTCCGGCGTCCACCGGCACCCCGTTGGCTCGCGCCGCCCGGGCCCGCTCTTCTGGCTCACCTGGAGTGAGCACCTCCTCAGTCCCGCTGCGGGGCCGCGACGCCTTGACGTAGTCGAGGAAGGCTTCGGTCTCGGCCACCAGCGCACCGTGGCCGGCCAGCGCCTCGGGGTCGATCACGATCGAGAGCATCGAGTTGAAGATGGAGCCGTCGCGCTCGTGATGGGGCGCCATCGTGTGGCCGCCGGTCAAGGCCGCTCCAAGCAGTTCGCACATGATCGCCAGGCCCGATCCCTTGTGTTCGCCGAAGGCCACGATGGCTCCCATCGGATCGGAGAACATCGCCGTTGGATCGTTCGTGAGGTCACCCTCTGCGGTGAGGAGGCTGTCGGCCTTGACCACCTCGCCCTTGTTCTTGGCCACCCGAACCTTGCCCATGGCGATCACGCTCGTCGCCATGTCGAGCATCGCCGCAGGGCGCTCACCTCGCGACGGCAGGGCGATGCACACGGGGTTGGTCGTGAAGCGCCCGTCGGCGCCGCCGTAGGGGGCGACCAGGGGCCGGTGCCCAGCCACGTTCACGAAATGGATCGACACCATCCCGGCCCGGGCGCACTGCTCGCCCCAGTGACCGATGCGGCCGATGTGGAAACTGTCGCGCAGGCCCATGAGCGCCACGCCGGTGTCGCGGGCGCGATCTATCGCCATGTTGGTGGCCTCAAACCCTGCAACCTGTCCGAACGCCCGGTTGCCGTCCACGACGAGCACAGCCCCCGAGTCGCGTGCGATCGATGCGTGCCGGTTCGGGAAGAGGCGCCCGCCCACCACGGCGTCGACGTAGGCCGGCATCATGCCGATGCCGTGGGAGTCATGCCCAGCCAGGTTCGCGCCGACGAGTTGTTCGGCCACGAGATCGGCTTCGGTCGGCTCGCTCCCGAGCGCCCCGCACACGGTGGTGATGTAGGCGCGCAGGCGGTCGGGATGCAGTGTGGTCTCGCTCACAGCGGCGAGTCTGACAGCCCGAGCCCGGCGAGGCCAAGGACGTTCGCTGCCAGCCCCCTGGCTGGCGGCGATCGAGAGCGAACGGTCAGCCGTTCACGAGCACGTCGAGATCGGTGGCCAGCGTGGCGATCTCGTCGCTGGCGTCCTGGGTCTCGGTGGTGGAATAGCTCGTCTGCTCCGCCGTCGACGCGACCTCTTCGATCGAGTCGGCGATGTTGCGACTCACGTCGGTCGCGATCGAGATGGATCGCCTGATCTCCGACGTCACCGACGACTGCTCGTCCACCGAAGCGGCGATGATCTCGAACTTGGCCGAGATGTCGGTGATGGTCTCCACGATCTCGTCGGTGGCATCGATGGCGGCGCCGGTCTCGCGTTGGATGGTCGAGATGCGATCGGCGATCTCGTCGGTGGCCCGCGCCGTCTGATTGGCCAGTTCCTTCACCTCGTTGGCCACCACGGAGAATCCCTTGCCGGTCTCGCCTGCTCGTGCGGCCTCGATCGTGGCGTTGAGGGCCAGCAGGTTTGTCTGGCGGGCGATGGAGTTGATCACGTCGATCACGGCACCGATCTCATCGGATGACTCGCCGAGGGTCGCGATCTGTGACGAGGTGCGACGGGTGACCTCCACCGCCTCCTTGGTCACCATCGAGGCGTCGGCAGCCGTGGCCGCGATCTCCGAGATCGACGCCCCCATCTGGTCGATGGCCGTGGCCACGCTCTCGACGCTGGCCGACACCTGCTGGCCATTGTCGGATGCACTCGACGCCAGCGAAGCCGTCTGCTCGGCCGAGTCGTTCAACGACGAGGTGACCTTGGTGAGCATCGACACTGAGCGGCGGGCCCGGTCCACCGTGGTGCGCAGGGGCCGGGTGACCGACACGTGGATGACCATGCCGATGAGGGCCACGATCACAGCCACTCCGCCGATACCGAACAGGATCACCGTCTTGGTTGCGGCCACGCTGTCGGAGGTTGCGATCGACCGTTCGACGAGAAGCACCTGTTCGGCGCTCCGCAACTCGTCGAGTGAGCCGCGGATGTCGTCCATGATCACTGTCCCCCGTCCTTCGGCAACGGCGGACGCGGCAGCGTCGGCACCCTCGGTGCGGCGAATCTCGATGATGCGATCGGTCTCGGCGACGATGGCGGCGAGCTTCGGGGCCAGCTCGTCCCAGCGGGCGGTTTGACTGGCGTCGTCCTGGCTCAGCTCACGGCCGGCACCGGCCGAGCTCTCCAGGGTTTCCAGACCCAGATGGTACGGCTCAAGGAAGTCCTCGATACCGGTCGCCGCGAAGCCGCGCATGCCGGTCTCGATGTTGATCAACGAGACCAGTACCCAGTCGACCTTGGAGATCACCTCGTGGGTGTGGTCGACCCGTGCGGCGTTCTCTTCGAGGCCCGACACGCTCCGGTAGGCGTACACCCCCACACCGGCAAAGACGGCCAGCACCACATAGAAGCCGGCCATCACCCGCTGTCCCATACCGAGCGTCCGCCGCCCGCTCCGGGGAATCTGACTCATTCTGACCTGCCCCACTTTTCCTCGCCGGTGCCGAGACCTCGTTCAGCACTCCGGTCCGGTCGGTCCGTCGCAGCGGCGATTGAGCCGATCGCGAACAATCTGTGGTGCCCGGTCCGACCCGCCACCGAGCGCTGGACCTACCGTGTCGAGCGTGATCGATCCCGCCTCGTCCGTTCTCGTCGCCGGCGCCACGGGAGGGCTCGGCTCTGCCATCACCGCCGAGTTGGGTGCACGCGGCGTGTCGCCGGTGCTGATCGGTCGGGATGGGGAGAGGCTCGCTGCGCTGCCCGGCGACGGGCCGCGCCTGGCGCTCGACCTCCGGTCGCCTGAGGCGTGCCGGGAGGCGATCGACTTCGCCGTCCGCGAGCGGGGGCGCCTCGACGTCGTGGTGAACGCAACCGGTGTGGTTGCCTTCGGCCCGGTGGCAGATCTCGCCGTCGACGTGATGGAGGAGTTGTTCCTCACCAACACGTTCATCCCCATGATGCTGGCCACCGCCGCGCTGCCCCATCTGGAGCGCGGCGGGGTGATCGTGAACCTCTCCGGTGTGATCGCCGAGCAGAACCTGCCGGGCATGGCGGCCTACGGCGCATCGAAGGCGGCGCTCCGGTCGTTCGACGAGGCGCTCACTCGTGAGGCCCGCCGGGCGGGGGTACGGGTGATCGACGCCCGTCCACCCCACACCGAGACGGGCCTCGCTGATCGCGCCATCGCCGGTACGGCGCCAAAGATGCCCGACGGGCTCGACCCCAACGTGGTGGCCGGCGTGATCGTCGACGCCATCGAGGGCGACACCAAGGACCTCCCGAGCTCCGCGTTCACCTCCGACTGAGCCCCACATGGCGGGCACCGACCCGTCGCACGCGGCTGGCAACTACGATCGAGAACCATGCTGGTGGGGGCGATGGTGCTGGCGGCACTGTACGGCGTGCTCCAGCTTGCGATCCTGGGCTCGGCCGCCCGCTCTGTTCGCCTGAGCACCCTGCTGCTGGCCCTCGGGGCCGGGGCCTACGGCTCCGCGGTGGCGTCGGTCCTCGTGCAGTTCGCCGTCACCCGACTGATCGGGCTCGGCGTCGACACCCGCATGACGCAGATCGTGAACGTCGCAGGCTACACAACCAACCCGTTCATCGAAGAGGGTTTCAAGGTCGCTCCGCTCCTGCTCGTTGGCCTCTGGCCGACCGTACGACGCCAGTGGGGCCTCACCGATTATGTCCTCGTTGGGGCGGCGATCGGAGCTGGCTTCGGGCTGCTGGAGGCAGTGATGCGCTTCGGCACGATCGCCGGGGAACCAACCTTCGCCGCTAGCGACGGGTGGTGGGTGATGCACAACCTGATCCGCGTGGAGGTGGCGGCGCCAGATGCGATGCTCGGCCGCTGGCTCCCTCCGCCGGTGTCGGGTGAGAACGTGCTGTTTCCGAGCGGTGGCCAGGCGTTCTCGCATCTGATTTGGGGGTCGGTGAACGGTTTGGGAGCAGGATTGCTCCTTCGTGAGCGTCCCCCATGGCGGCTTGTGGGTGTGGCGCTCATCCTCATGGTCGGGGCTGATCACGCCAGTACGAACTACGCTGCCACCGCCGTGGACGGCAACAGCCTCGGCGACGGCCTCACGTGGCTGTTCCGCACGGCCCAACCCGTGGCCAACCTGTGGCCGTTGCTCGTGCTCATGGTTGCGGTGGTACGCGATCGGATCGTGCTCGCCGAAGAGGCAGCCCGTCACCCCGAACTCGGGTTCGGGGATCGCCCCACATCGCTGTCCGACGCTCGTGGTGTCGCTCGACTGGCCACGGCTCGCCTGCCGTGGACCGCCGCCCTCGCCGCCCGGTTGGTGCTGGTTCGACGTGCCGCTCGCTACTCGTCCGCCCAGGGCGACGATCGTCTCATACAGCCAGTGACCGATGTCCGACTCGGGATCGACGCCGCCAACGACCGAAACGGCTGGCGCAACGTCGACGATCGCCTCGTGGTGGCGCGATGGCTCGGGCTCGGGGATTCGAGGCGCCTGTGGCGACGCGCCGTGCCACTCGTGATTTGGCTGATCTTGATCGCCCCGGCAGTCGCCTACTATGCGATCGGGTCGACCCCGGCGGCCGCTGACACACAGGACTGGTTCGCCGAGCCGGGTCCTGCGGCGGTCCTTGCGGCGATTGCCGGTCTCGGTCTGGTGTGGATCGGATGGCAGATCGCGACATCGTGGCGAGCTGTTCGTCGTACGACGCCGCTCGGCGTCGGCGACCTGACCGCAAGCCTCGTGCTACGGGTGCTCCTCGGGTCGGGGGCGCTCACCTTCGCTGCCATCACCGGGCTCGCCTGGCTCCGCGGTGCGGCCCCCGACGAGCGGGTGATCGACAACTTCCACGTGCTCGCTGCCCTGGCTGCGCTGCTGGTCGTGGCCGGCATCGCCTTGGTTGCCGCAGCACTCATCTTCTACTTCCCGCTCGTGCCCGTCGTCGTAGCCGGGGCTGGTGGCGGCACCGGCCTCCTGGTCGTATCGACGGGAACGGGCGGGACGTTTGCTGCACTCGGAGCGACCGGTCTGCTCGCAACAGCAGGTGGGCTGACGCTTCAGCAGGCGATTGACGACGGAGCGTTCACCACCGAGGTCTACGCTTCCCGGGAAGGCGCCGGCCGTGGCGACGCCCATGGCGACGGTGGTCGGGCCCTGGAACGA
>JBCCFL010000027.1:0-81525 GCA_039029735.1 Actinomycetota bacterium
ATACATTCCAACATTTTCCAATGCATACATACATACAATACATACAATACGTTGAAATTTACTCTAAAAGTTTACAGATGAATTGCGTGCTCAACAAAACATTTATTGCTAAATAAAACATCGCATTCAAAGAGATCTGACATAAAATTGACAGTTACTAATACGTGTCATACACAGTTTCATTTGCTGTACATAATTTATGAATCCCTCGCCGAAAACTATTTGGTGATGAACATTCCGTTATGCTGCTAGGCAATGCATTCCAGCGATTTATAATTCTATTACTAAAGAATGACTGTCTCATGTTCGTTTTTCCTTTTCCCTTAATAAGCTTAAAATTATGACCCCTGGTTCTACCCCGTCCTCTTATCTTGAAAATTTGGTTTGCTGGTATTTTATCAATTCCCTTCAATATTTTGAATGTTTCAGTCATATCTGCCTTGTATCTTCTGAAAGATAGACTATGTAAACCTAATTTCTTCATTCTCTCCCCGTATGAAATATTCCCGAGTCCCCTGACCATTTTGGTAGCCCTTCGCTGAACCTTCTCTAATGCTTTTTTGTTCTTTATAAGGGTTGGATTCCATGCTGCACTGCAGTATTCTAGATGTGGCCGAACATATGCACAGTACAGTTTCTTGATAACTTCCTTGCTTTTATATGAAACTGACCTATTTATAATTCCTAATATCTTGTTGGCGCGTTTTATGATCTCTGCACAATGTTTTGATGGTTTCAGATCCTTACTGACAACAATCCCCAAATCCTTTTCCTCCTCAATGTTCTGAAGTTCGTGACCGTTCATGAAATATTTGTATTTCGGATTAGTCTTTCCTAACATGAGTACCTTACACTTTGAGTAATTGAATTGCATTTGCCATTGACCAGCCCACCGTACCAGTCTATCTAAATCTTCCTGCAATCTCTTACATCCCACTGAATCGGCAGTTGAGGCCAGTTTGATGTCATCTGCAAACTTAGAAATCTTATTATGTACTCCTTGTTCAATATTGTTAACAAAGATTATAAAGAACAGTGGACCAAGAACAGACCCCTGTGGCACCCCACTGATTACGTTGTTCCATTCAGATTTTTCTCCATTTAAAACAACCCTTTGCTTTCTTCCCCTGAGCCACTCTTTTACGCCTCGAGCACCGACAGCGAGGTCTTCGATGCCGTCGCCATCGAGATCCCCAAGACCGGCGACGCCAAGGCCGAACTGATCACCATCGTCGAGCGCAGTGATGAGACCACCAACGGTGTCGGAGATCTTCTGCTCCGCTTTGACGGTGCCGTCGGCGTTCAGGAACAACACATACACGGCGCCCCGGTTGGAGCCACCGTCATCGTCGTCGTAGGCACCCACCACGACGTCAACCACACCGTCGTTGTCGAGATCGCCGATCGGGGCCGACGCAGTGCCGAACTGGTCGTCGCCGTCGAGTGGGCCAGTCAAGCCGCCGGATGTCGCTGAGATCTTCTGCTCCGCCACCACGAATGCGTAGGTCTCGGTTGTCGGGAGGTCGTCGTAGTCGGGTTCGCCGTCGCGGTCGATGTCGCGGGCGTCGCGGCGGCTGCCGTCGTAGTTCGGGTCGGCACCTTCGGCGCAGTCGTCGGCGCCGTCGCCGTCGGTGTCCGTGGTGGCGCAGGCCACGGCCGCGAGCGAGAACTCCGAGGTGGAGCCGTAGCTGCCTCCCCCCTCGTCTTCGGTGGCCGTGGCCGTGAGCAACACATCGAACGACGAGGCGAGCGTTGTCGAGAACGACTGGCTGCCTGCGCCGAGGTGGGTGATGTCGTGGGCCCCGAGCAGTTCGAGCCCCTCCCCGTAGCCAGTGGGGTCGGCGGCGGTGTTGCGGAAGAACTCGATGCGGTAGGCGCCGGCCGGAACGTCGAGGTCGTAGTCGACGCTCACCGTCACTCCCGAGCGAGAGGCGGCCGTGATCACGGGATGGTTCAGCAGATCGTTGGCCCCGGCGTCGGCGTCGCCGGCGTCGTTGGCGCTCACGCCGTCGTCGCCGTTGTCGATGCCGAGGCCGACATTGGTGTGGATCGCGTTGCCGAGGATGGCGATGTCGGTCGACGATGCGTGATGGACGCCGACACCGCTGTTGCCGTTGGTGGCGATGGTGTTGCCGTTGGTGGGGCCGGTGCCACCGATGAGCCAGTCGGAGGCGTTCGTGTAGAGCTCGATACCACCCGAGTTGTTCGACAGACCATTGGGGATCGCGGTCACGCCGTCGGCTCCAACACCCACCATGTTCGCTTGCACCGTGGCCCCGGTCGGTACCCCGCTCCAGGCGCTGATGCCGGCGAACCCGTTGCCGGCGACCACGTTCCCGGCGCCGGGCTCACCGATGACCACATCGACCGAGCCCACCATCTCGATGCCCTCCTGCAGGTTGGCCAGGGCGACGTAGCCGGTGACATCGGTACCGATGTGGTTGTCGACAAGCCGAGCCCGATCGGCGCCGTTGAGCACCACACCGTTCGAGTTGTTGCCCGAGATCAGGTTGTTGGAGAGCGTGGCATCGACACCCTGGATCTGGACTCCGGTGCCGGTGTTGCCCCGGTCGACGAGCCCGGCTGGATCGGTGCCGATATGACTGTTGATCAGTGACGCACGGTCACCGCCGAGGTACACGCCAGTGCCGGGCATGTCCCGAACGGTCAACGCCCGCAGGGTCACGTCATCAGCACTGGAGCTCAGCCCGTCACCCGACGACTGGCTCCCGCCCGTGATGTCGATGACCGGGGTGGTGGCGTAGCCGGTTTGGGTGGATCCGTCGATCGTCACGCCAGCGGCTACGGCGGTGAGCGCCGTGGCGGGCGAGATGGTCCAGATCCCGCCGCTGTGGCCGGAGTCGGTGGCCGGGATGGCGAAGCGGATGTCGTTCATCGCCGCCGATGCGGCCGCTTCGTCGAGCGCGGCCCGCAGGGTGCATTCGGAGTCGCCGTCGGCGTTGGTGCCACCGGTGTCGCAGGCCCCGTCGCCCGGGCTGGCGTCGGCACCGTCGCCGGTCGAGTTCACGGCGGCCCGGGTGGGGGCAGTGACGGCCAGGGAGAACTCCGACGTGGCGCCGTAGGAGCCGGCACCGAGGTCGGCCGTGGCCGTTGCGGTCAGGACCGTGGCGGCCGAGGTGACCGAGGCAGTGAACGACTCGGAACCGCTGCCGGTGTGGGTGACGGTGGCACCGCCGAGGAACGTCTCACCTTCGCCGTAGGCGCTCGCGTCGGCTACGGCGTTGGCGAACCACTCGACGCGGTAATCCCCCGCCGGAACGTCGAGCGTGAACTCGATCTCGAGGTTGCCGTCCACCCGCTCGACGGCGCCGATCACCGGGAAGTTGAGCAGGCCGTTCGGCCCGGTGTCGCCGTCGCCGGTGTCGTTAACGGTCACGTCGTCGGGATCGAGTTCGATACCGAGATCGCCGTTCGAGTGGATGTTGTTCCCGATCACGGCATTGGGGCCATCGGCCTGCAGGTCCACGCCATCACCAGTGTTGTTGGCGATCACGTTGGCTTCCGCCGGGGTGGTGCCCCCGATCACCCCGCCCGCCATCGCTCCAGAGACGAAGAGCACCCCCTCGCCGTCGTTCGGCACCGCCGTGGTGCCGTCGGCGGCCACCCCGATCAGGTTCCCGACGATCACCACGTCGTCAGACAACCCGATCTCCACTCCTTCGTCGTCGTTTCCGGAGATCACGTTGTCCTGGATCGCAACCCGATCCATTGTCTCGAGGTCGATCCCGTCGCGCAGATTGCCGACCACGGTTGTGCCGTCTGAGCCCACACCGATCAGGTTGTCGACGATGGTGACGTCGACGGACGTCGTGCCCTCGATGCCTTCGTAGTTGTTGCCCGACACCACGTTGCCTCGCACCACGGTGCGGTCGGCGCCGGTGAGGTCGATCCCGTCAGCGTCGTTCGGGCGGGCCACGAGGCCGGCGGCGTCGGTGCCGACGACGTTGTTCTCGATCGTGACGTCGGTACCGAACACCCCGATGCCGTCACCGCTGTTGGCCGAGATGACGTTGCCGTCGGCTGCCGTTGGTCCGCCCACCATCGTCCCGGAGGTACCGCTGTTGACCTCGATACCGCGGCCTGCGTTGCCGGCCCCAGTGGTGCCGTCGGGAAGCAGGCCGATGTAGTTGCCCACCACCGTGTGGCCACCGGTACCTTCGAGATCGAGACCTTCGTCGGGGAAGTTGACGATCGAGAACTCCCTCACCGTGGTGCCGCTCGCCTGAATCTGGAGCCCGTTCTCGGTGCCAGCCAGGCTGGAGCCGTCAAGCACGATCACCGGCGTGCTCGTCCACCCGGTTTGAGTGGATGCATCGAGCGTGACGGTGGCGGTGGTGATGGGTAGTGCGGTCGCCGGTGTGAGCGTCCAGACACCACCTGCGTGGTTGGCATCGGCGGTCGGGATGGCGAAGTGCACTGTGTCGACCAGCGACGAGGCATTGGCCTCGGTGATCGCCGCTCGGAGGGTGCACTCGGGGACGCCTTCGGCGTTCGTGTTGCCGGTGTCGCACACGGCGTCGCCGGCCGTGGCGTCGTCGGCGTCGCCGGTGGAGTTCACCACGGCCGTGGTCGAGGCGAGGTCGAGCACGTAGACGGCACCCCGATCGGTGCCGCCGTCGTCGTCATCGTTGGCGGCGACGGCCACGTTGATGGTGCCGTCGCCGTCGAGGTCGCCCAGGCCGGCGACCCGCCAGCCGAACTGGTCACCGTCATCGAGCGGGCCTGTGAGCCCACCCTCGGTGGAGCTGAGCTGATGGTCGGCGGCCACGGTGCCGTCGGCGTTCAACATGATGAGGTGTGCGGCGCCTCGCTCGCTGCCACCGTCGTCGGTGCCGGCCGCGCCGACGATGAGGTCGGGCCGGCCATCTCGGTCGAGGTCACCGACAGGGCGCAGGTCCCGACCGAACCCGTCGCCGTCGGCCAGCACCGCGGAGAGCCCGCCGGTGGTGCTCGAGATCTTCTGCTCGGCCTTCACGGTGCCGTCCGCATTCATCATCAGCACGTACACCGCGCCGCGTGACGATCCGCCGTCGTCGTCGCCGACCGCCCCGACGGCGAGATCTGGGACGCCGTCACCGTCCAGATCACCGAGCGAGGCAGGACCCGAACCGAAGAAGTCGGAATCGCCGAGGGCCGTGACGAGCCCGCCAGTGGTGTCGGAGATCTTCTGCTCCGCCCGCACCGTGCCATCGGGGCTCATGAACAAGACGTAGACCGCACCGCGATCGGTGCCACCGTCGTCGTCATAGCGGGCCTGAACGGCGAGGTCGGGCACGCCGTCGCCGTCGAGGTCACCGATGCCCGCCACCGAGGAGCCGAAGTGGTCTTCGTCGTCGAGCGTGGCGACGAGCCCACCGGTGGTGTCGGAGATCTTCTGCTCCGCCCGCACGGTGCCATCCGCGTTGAGGAACAGCACGTAGACCGCTCCTCGCTCGGTGCCACCGTCGTCGTCGCTCCAGGTGCCGACCACGAGTTCGTTGCGGCCGTCACCGTCGAGATCACCGGCATCGGCGAGGCCGAGCCCGAACTGGTCGCTGTCGTCGAGCGCCGTGGTCAGCCCGCCGCTGGTGTCGGAGATCTTCTGCTCGACCCGCACGGTGCCATCGGCGTTCATGAACAGCACGTAGACGGCGCCCCGATTCGACCCCGCGTCATCGTCGAGCACGGCGGCGACGGCGAGGTCGACGATGCGATCACCGTCGACGTCGCCGATGGCGGCCAGGCCGCCGCCGAAGGAGTCGACATCGCCGAGAGGTCCGGTGAGCCCACCCGTGGTCGAGCTGATCTTCTGTTCGGCGACGATGCGCGGCGTGACCATCGCGACCGTCGGTGCATCCCGGTAGTCGGGCTGACCATCACCGTCGATGTCGAGGGCATCACGGGGGTCGCCATCGCCGTTGGGGTCGGCGTTCTCGCTCGTGGTGGCGATGCCGTCCCCGTCGTCGTCCGCGTCGAGATAGTCGGCGGTCGAGTCACCATCGGAGTCGGGGCCGGGGTTCGTCGATGGGTCCTGGTCGGCGTCGGTGTTGGCGTCCTCCCAGTAGTCGCAGAGACCGTCGGAGTCGGTGTCGGTGCAGGTGGCGGTGACGGCGGCCGAGAACTCCGACGTCACGCCGTAGGAGCCGCCGCCGAGATCCTGGGTTGCGGTGGCCGTGATGGGCACTGTGATGAGCCCGGCCAACGAGGGCGCCGAGAACGACTCCACCCCGGAGCCGGTGTGGGTGATGGCGGTGGCACCGGCGAACACCTCGCCCTCGCCATGACCGGTGCCGTTCGCCCCCGACGGATTGGTGAAGAACTCGACGCGGTACTCGCCAGCGGGAACGTCGAGATCGAAGTCGACGGTCAGCGATCCGCCGGCGCGGTTGGCGCCGGTGATCACGGGGAAGTTGAGGAGGTCGTTGTCGCCGGTGTCGGAGTCACCCGCGTCGTTGGCAGTCACGCCATCGTCGTCGAGGTCGATGCCGAGGTTGCCCGAACCGACGATCGAGTTGCCGAGGATCGTGAAGGCTGCAGTCCCCCCGTCCGGGGTCAGTGCGTCGTGCACGGCGCCGACCACCGTGTTGCCCTCGCCCGCGCCCGTGCCGCCGAAGCGGACGGGGCCCGACGTGTTGGTCCACACCGCCCGACGCACCGGCGCGGCTCCTCCAAACTCGTCGAGGCCGAACACGCTGCCGGTGATCGTGAGGCTCCCGGTACCGCGTTGGTCGATGGCGGCACCGCCGCCGTTGGCGAACCGGCTCTGATCGATGACGGTGCCACCGGCGGAACTCGTGTGGTAGACGGCGTTGGCGGGAATACCGGTCGTCGTCACGCCGTCGGGCAACAGGCCGAAGACTGCGTTCTGCACCAGCGTGTTCGACGACGAGTCGGTGACCTGGAGACCGGAGGCGCCACCCGCAGCGGCGAAGCGCACCTGATCAGCGGTCGTGGCTCCGCCGATGACGGTGCCGGTGGCCGACGACCACAGCACAAGGTCGCTCGAGCTGTTGGCGGCCACCACGCCGGCCGGGTCGATCCCGAACCAGACGTTGGCGAACGTCACGTTGGTGCGGTTGGTGTGGGCGCCGTCGTCGGGCCAATCAGTGATGGCGAGACCACGAACGGTCATCCCGTCGGCCCCAGCGTGCAGCCCATCATCGGCCCCGGACCGCAGCGCACCGCTCAGCTCGACCACTGGGTCGGCTGTCCACCCGGGCTGGGTGGTGGCGTCGATGGTGGTGGCGCCCGTGATCGCACCGAGCTGCGAGGCAGCCGGCTGGATCACCCAGTGGGTGGGCGGGCCGGCGACGTAGCCTGCCTCGCTGGCGGGGATCCGGAAGTGGATCGTGTCGACCACCGCCGATGCGTTCGCCTCCTCGATGGCCGCCCGCAGGGTGCATGCGGCGGCACCGGCGGTGTTGGTTGCACCGGTGTCGCACGCCCCGTCGCCCGGTGTGGCGTCGGAACTGTCGGTGGTGGAGTTCACCTCGGTGACGGTCGACTCCAGATCGAGGATGTAGAGCGCGCCTGCGTTGCTGGTGCCGTCATCGTCCAACTGGGCTGCGACGGCGATGTCGATCGTGCCGTTGCCATCGAGATCGCCCAATCCAGCAACGCCGTACCCGAACCGATCGTCGGCATCGAGCGGCCCGGTCAGCCCACCGGTCGTGGCTGAGATCGTGGAGAGGGCCTTCACGGTGCCGTCCGCGTTCAGCCGCAGGATGTGCACCGCACCCACGTCGGTTCCGCCGTCGTCGTCGCGGTAGGCGCCCACGATGAGATCGGGGGTGCCGTCGCCGTCGACATCGCCGAGAGGGCCCACGCCGAGGCCGAAGCTGTCGCTGTTGTCGAGCGCGATCGGGAGACCGCCCTCGGTGTCGGAGATCTTCTGCTCCGCCTTCACCGTGCCGTTGGTGTTCAGGAACAGCACGTAGACCGCGCCTCGGCTCGTGCCTCCGTCGTCGTCGCCCCAGGCGTGCACCACCAGGTCGGCGGTCCCGTCGCCGTCGATGTCACCAGGTCCAGTGAGCTGCCGTCCGAAGAAGTCGCTGTCTTCGAGCGGGCCGACGAGCCCACCCTGGGTGGAGCTGATCTTCTGCTCGGCCTTCACCGTGCCGTCCGCGTTCAGGAACAGCACGTAGACCGCGCCGCGGTCGGAGCCTCCGTCGGTGTCGGAATCGGCGGCGACCGCCAGATCTGGGAGGCCGTCACCGTCGACGTCGCCGAGCCCGGCGATGCCGATCCCGAACCGGTCATCATCGAGAAGCGGCGTGACGAGGCCCCCGGTGGTGTGGCTGATCTTCTGCTCCGCCTTCACGGTGCCATCCGCGTTCAGGAACAGCACGTACGCAGCACCCCGCCCGGGCCCACCATCGTCGTCGCCGTAGGCACCGACCGCGACGTCGCCGAGCCCGTCACCATCGAGATCACCAAGACTGGCAACGGCGATGCCGAACGTGTCGCTGGCATCGAGCGTGGCGGTCAGTCCGCCGGTCGTGCCAGAGATCTTCTGTTCCGCCTTCACCGTGCCATCGGCGTTGAGGAACAGCACGTACAACGCACCTGCGCTCCCCGCACCGTCGTCGTCGCCGATTGCGCTCGTGATCACGTCGACAACGCCGTCGCCGTCGAGGTCGCCGATCGTGGCCACATCTGTGCCGAACACGTCGCCGCCGTCGAGCGGGCTCGTGAGGCCGCCCGCGGTGGCGCTGATCTTCTGCTCGGCGGCGACCGACTGCACAGGAGTGACGATGGTGGGGAGGTCGAGGTAGTCGGGCTCGCCGTCGCGGTCACCGTCGGCGGCATCTCGTGGGAGGCCGTCCCCGTCCGGGTCGGGGCTCTCGCTGGCCGTCAGGGTGCCGTCGCCGTCGTCGTCGGTGTCGAGGTAGTCGGGTGTGGTGTCGCCGTCGGAGTCGGGGCCGGGCGCCGTCGATGGATCGTTGTCGAGGTCGGTGTTGGCGTCCTCAGAGGTGTCGCACAGGCCGTCGGAATCGGAGTCGGTGCACGTGCTGGCGAAGGCGAGCGAGAACTCCGACGTTGCGCCGTAGGAGCCTCCGCCCAGGTCCTCGGTGGCGGTGGCAGTGACCGTGTGGCGCCCTTCGGCCCCGGTGGAGGTGGAGAACGACTCCACCCCAGAACCGGTGTGGGTGATCGTGGTGGCATGGGCGAGCGATTCGCCCTCGCCATACCCACTCCCGTCGGCCCCGGACGGGTTGATGAAGAACTCGATGCGGTAGTCGCCGGCCGGCACGTCGAGATCGAAGTCCACGTTGATCGAACCGAGCTCGGCGTTGGCGGCGGTGATCACCGGGAAGTTGAGAAGGTCGTTGGCCCCGGTGTCGACGTCGCCTGCGTCGTTCAGGGTGAGCCCGTTTGCCGCAAGGTCGATACCGAGTGCGGTGTTGCCGACGATCGAGTTGCCGAGGATCGACACCGTTGCGTTGCTGTTGGGCACCGCGATGCCGTCGTCGTTGGCGTTGAGGATGCGGTTGCCATCCCCGACACCCGTGCCGCCGATCATGATCGTGCCTGAGCTGCTCACCCAGAAGCCGTGGTCGCCGCTGGGCGCCGCCCCACCGGCTTCGTCCTCGCCGAACACGTTGGCGGTGAAGGTGATCGTGCCCGTCGACAGCAGCTCGACTCCGGAGATGGCATTGGCCGAGTAGGTGAACCGGTTGTCGTGAACCATCGTGCCGGTGGCCGAGCCCGACCAGGCAAAGATCTCCCGTGTCGGAGCGCTGGACGTAACGCCGTCGGCGAGGAGGCCGAACACGTTTCCTTCCACCCGTGTGCCCGACGAGGTACCGGAGATCGACACGCCGTCCCCGCCGGTGGCCCCGAAGCGGTTGCCATCGGTCGCACCGGCGCCGCCGAGGGTGGCGTTCGACCCGCCGGTGACGCGTACGTCGGAGACACCCAGTGGGGCCCGCGCACCGGTGCCGTCAATGCCGAACCAGTTGCCGGCAACGGTCACATTGTCCCCCGCCGTCACGATGCCGGCATCGGGCCAATCGATGATGGCGAAGCCTCTGATGGTGGACCCGGCGGCCACGTTGGCGAAGCCGTCGTCGGTGGCGGAGGCACCGGCACGAGTGGTGCCGTCGAGCACGACGATCGGGCGATCGACGTAGCCCGTCTGGGTGGAGGCATCAACCGTGGTTGCGGCTGACAGCGAGGGCAATACGGCAGTCGCCGGCTCGATCACCCAGGTGGCGGGTGAACCGGCCACGTAGCCGCCATCGGTGGTGGGGATGGCGAAGTGGATCGTGTCGACGCTGGACGATGCGTTGGCCTCTTCGATGGCGGCTCGCAACGTGCACTCGGGGTCGCCGTCGGCGTTGGTGCCGCCGGTGTCGCAGTAGTGGTCGCCAGGGCTGGCGTCGCTCGCGTCGCCGGTGGAGTTCACGGTGGCCGTGACGGCAATGGCACCCAGATCGAGCACGTACACCGCACCACGGTTGCTGCCGCCGTCGTCGTCGTAGCGGGCACCGACGGCGAGATTCAGCTCGCCGTCACCGTCGAGGTCGCCGAGGCTGGCCAGACCGCCGCCGAACCCGTCGCCGTTGCCGAGCGGGCCGGTGATTCCGCCTTGGGTGTCGTCGAAGACGGTTGCGGCCTTGACCGTGCCGTCGGCATTGAGGAGCAGCAGCCACACGCTGCCCCGATCGGATCCGCTGCCGTCCGCCTCCTCAGCGCCGACCACGATGTCGGGAACACCGTCGGCATCGACATCACCGATGCCCGACACACCCATGCCCCAGGCATCTCCGTCGGCCAGCCCGGCCGGGAGGCCACCGGCGGTCGACGAGATCTTCTGCTCCGCCTTGACGGTGCCATCCGCGTTCAAGAGCAGCACGTACACCGCACCCCGACCGGTGCCGCCATCGTCGTCGTCACGGGTGCCCACCACCAGATCCGGCAGACCGTCACCGTCGATGTCACCCGGGCCGGCGAGGCCCGGCCCGATGGCGTCGCCGTCGTCGATCGGGCCGGTGAGCCCACCAGTGACCGACGAGATCTCCTGCTCAGCTCTGACGTTGCCATCGGCGTTGAGGAACAGGACATACACCGCACCTCGGTTCGTGCCACCGACGTCGGCGAAGTCGGCGGATACGGCAACGTCGTTGAGGCCGTCGCCGTCGAGATCGCCCAGGTTGGCGACGGCGATCCCGAAGCGGTCGCCGTTGCCGAACGGGGCCATGAGGCCACCTTCGGTGTCGGAGATCTTCTGCTCGGCCTTCACCGTGCCGTCTGCGTTGAGGAACAGGATGTACACGGCGCCGCGGCCGGATCCGCCGTCGTCATCACCGAATGCGCCGACCGCGATGTCGGGCACGAGGTCGCCGTCGAGGTCGCCGAGGCCACTGAGACCGAATCCGAGATTGTCGGCATCGCCGAGCGGGCCGACGAGCCCTCCCTGGGTTGACGAGATCTTCTGCTCGGCCTTCACCGTGCCGTCGGCGTTCATGAACAGGATGTGGACGGCACCGCGCTGGGTTCCCCCATCGCTGTCGTTGCGGGCGCCGACGGCGAGGTCGACGATCCCGTCGCCGTCCACGTCGCCGATGCTCGCAACCTTGGCTCCGAACTCATCGGAGTTGTCGAGCGTTGCCGTGAAGCCACCCGCGGTGTCGCTGATCTTCTGCTCGTCGGCGGCCGGCCCGCCCGACGGGGCAATCGGGGCGTCGAGCCAGTCGGGTTGGCCGTTGCGGTCCGAGTCGGCGGCATCGCGGGGGTCGCCGTCGCCGTTGGGGTCGGCGTTCTCAGTGGCGGTGGCTCGGCCGTCACCGTCGTCGTCGGCGTCGAGGTAGTTCGGTGTGGTGTCGCCGTCGGTGTCAGGCCCTGGGCTGGTGGCAGGGTCGCCGTCGGAGTCGGTATCGGCGTCCTCGGCGAGATCGCAGAGGCCGTCGGCGTCCGAGTCGGCGCAGGTGCCGGTGAACGCTGCCGAGAACTCCGAGGTTGCCCCGTAGGAACCGCCTCCGAGATCCTGGGTGGCGGTGGCCGTGAGGGCGACGACTCCGGTGTCGGCGAACGACGTGGAGAACGACTCGGAGCCCGAGCCGGTGTGCGTGACGGTGGTGGCGTGGATGAAGGTTTCGCCCTCACCGTTGCCTGACGGGTCGGCCCCCGCCGGGTTCCGGAAGAACTCGATGCGGTAGTCCCCGGCGGGCACGTCGAGGTCGACGTCGACCGATCTCGTACCGAGCGAGGTGTTGGCGGCGGTGATGACCGGGAAGTTCAGGAGGCCGTTGGCACCACCGTCGACGTCACCCGCGTCGTTGGCGGTCACGCCGTCCGCCCCGATGTCGAACCCGAGACCACCCGAGCCGACGATCGAGTTGCCGAGCACCGTGAGCGTGCCGCTGGCGGCAGGATCCACCGCCACTGCGTCACCCGTGATGTTGCGCATCGTGTTGCCGTCACCCACACCCGTGCCGCCAACGGTGACCGTGGCCGCCTCCTGCACCCAGACCCCCGCGGTGAGCGCGAACGACGAGGTGTCGCTGGCGTCGGTCCCGAACGTGTTGCCGACGACGGTGCCGCCGCTGTTGTCCTCGAACACCAGGCCCCGCGTACCGACGTTCGCGAACTGGTTACCCCGGACGACTGCTCCGCTCGTTGAGTTCCAGAACACGACGGTGTCGCCGGATCCTGATCCGAGTGGGGTGATGCCGTCAGAGCCGACGCCGAACCGGTTGCCCTCGATCGTGACTCCTGATGCGCTGCCAGCGACGAGCAGCGATCGCTCGCCGTCAGGTGACACCACGACGTTTGCGTCGGCTGCGTTTGGCCCACCAAACGTCACATCGGCACCCAGGATGTAGGCAACCACGGCCCCGCTCACAGCGGCGGTGGGATGACTGATGGGGCTCTCGTCGGGGGCAAGGCCGACCCAGTTGGCCCTGGCAGTCGAGCCGGTGCCCTCGATCACCAGCTGCTCATCAGGGAAACCGTAGACGGCCACACCCTGGACCAGGGAGTTCGGCGTGGCGGCGTCGAAGGCGATCCCGTCATCAAGCGATCCGTACCCACCTGGATAGCCGCGTCCGTCGACACCGATGATCGGCCGGTCGACCCAACCTGGCTGGCTCGTGCCGTCGAGGGTGGCTGGAGATGTGACCTGTGGGAGGCGGCTCGCGGGGGTGATCGTCCAGATCCCAGATGCGTGGTTGGAGTCGCTGGTCGGGATGTCGAACTCGACGATGCGGCCAGGCCCGCTCGCATTCGCCTCCTCGAAGGCCGCCCTGAGCGTGCACTCATCAGCGCCAGCCGCGTTGGTGCCACCGGTGTCGCACACGTTGTCGCCCGGCGTTGCGTCGCCGGTGTCTCCGGTGGAGTTCACTGTCATCGTGGCTGGAGCCAGATCGACCACGTAGATCGCACCCCGATTGGTGCCGCCGTCGTCATCGTTGTTGGCGCCGATCACGAGGCCAAGGGTTCCGTCGCCGTCGAGATCGCCGAGCGAGGCCACCACGTTGCCGAACTGATCACTGTTGTCGAGAGGGCCGGTGAAGTTGCCGGCGGTCTCGCTGATCTTGTACTCGCCCTTGACGGTGCCATCCGCGTTGAGCGTGAGCAGGTAGACCGCTCCCCGGTCGGTACCGCCATCGTCATCGAGCTCGGCACCGACGGCGAGATCGGGGATGCCGTCTCCGTCGAGGTCACCGAGGCCGCTGAGGCCGACGCCGAACTTGTCGTTGGTCTCGAGCGGCCCGGTCATACCGCCCACGGCGGCGCTGATCTTCTGCTCGCCTCCCACGGTGCCATCGGCGTTCAAGAACAGGACGTAGACCGCCCCGGCATTGCTCGATCCGTCGTCGTCCTGACTGGCGCCCACGACCAGATCGGGGCGGCCGTCTCCGTTCACGTCGCCGACCGATGTGAGCTGACCACCGAACAGGTCACCAGCGTCGAGTGGGCCGGTGAGGCCGCCGACGGAGGCCGAGATCTCCTGGTCGGCCTTCACGGTGCCATCGGCGTTGAGAAAGAACACGAATACGGCATTGGACTGCCAGGAGCCGGCCGCGATGTCGGGCAGGCCGTCGCCATCGAGATCGCCGAGGCTGGCGACGTCGAACCCCAGCTGGCCTCCGCCTGGCAGTGTGGAGGTCACGCCGCCAGATAAGGCCGAGATCTTCTGGTGCGCCTTCACGGTGCCGTCGCTGTTGAGGAACAGCACGTAGACCGCGCCGGTGTTGGAGCCGCCATCGTCGTCGTTGCGAGCACCAACCGCGATGTCGGGCACGCCGTCGCCGTCGAGATCGCCGAGCGCGGCGATACCGAAGCCGAGGTTGTCGCCGTTGCCGAGGGTGGCGGTGAATCCACCGGCCGTGTCCGAGATCTTCTGGGCCGCCCGCACGCTGCCGTCGGTGTTCATGAAGTTGACGTAGATCGCCCCACGACCGCTTCCGCCGTCGTCGTCGTTGGCGGCGCCCACGGCCACGTCCACCACGCCATCGCCGTCGACATCTCCGATGGAGGCCACGTCGCGCCCGTAGCTGTCGGCGTTGTCGAGGGCCGGGCCTCCGCCAGCGGACTGCGACACCTTCTGCTCGGTGACCACCCACCCCGTGGTGGGAAGCACTGGAGCTTCGAGGTAGTCCGGAATGGCGTTGCGGTCGGAGTCGAGGGCGTCTCGGGGATCGTTGTCGCCGTTGGGATCGGCGTTCTCAGCGCCGGTGTGCACGCCATCGTTGTCGTCGTCGGGGTCGAGGTAGTTGGGCGTGGTGTCGCCGTCGGTGTCGGGGCCCGGGGTGGTCGACGGGTCGCCGTCACCGTCGGTGTTGGCGTCTTCCCAGTAGTCGCAGAGGCCGTCGCTGTCCTGATCGCCGACGCACACCGCTCGGGCGAACTCCGAGGTCGAGCCGTAGGCACCGCCGCCGAGCGACTCGGTGGCGGTGGCCGTGAGCCAGTAGTCGTCCGAGGTGGTGAGCGTGGTGGAGAACGACTCCGCTCCGCTGCCGGTGTGGACGATGCTCGCCGCCCCGAGGGAGACCTCGGCCCCGCCGTACCCAGTGGCGGGGTGGGCCACGGTGTCGTTGGCTGAGAACTCGATGCGGTAGGTACCGGCCGGGGCGTCGAGGGTGTAGTCGATGGTCGTGGACCCGCCGCTGGGGGTGGCGGCGGTGATCACCGGCGTGTTGAGCAAATCGTTGGGCCCGGTGTCGGCGTCACCGGCGTCGTTGGGGGTCACGCCGTCGGTGCCGAGATCGATGCCGACGCCGGTGCTCCCCCAGATGCGGTTCCCGAGGATGGACACCTCGGTGCCCGCCGTGTTCACGCCGATGCCGGCGCCACTGGCTCCGGCGACGAGGTTGGCCTCCTCGGTGTCGGACTGGCCGTCGAGGTTGGTGCCGATGCGGCCAGACCCGGAGATCGACACGTGCGTTGCCCCGAGCACGGTGTCGTCATGGGCAACCCCGATCCGGTTGCCGGCCACGACGTTGCCCGTTCCCGAGAGGGTGACGGTGGAGCCGACGATCACGTTGCCCTCGGTGCTGTCGTCGGTGCCGTCACCGTCGGTGCCCAACGTGAGACTGCCGCCGCCGTTGTCGGTCATCACCGACCATGAGCTGTTGGCCAGTGCAAGCAGGCCCGACACGTCGGTGCCGATGAGGTTGCCCTGCACGAGCCCCGACAGCGCGCCGGCGCCGGAGAACCGAACGGCGAGATCGGCGTTGCCCGAGATCAGGTTGCGGTCTGCGGCGGTACCGGAGCCAACCTGAACCCCCGGCCCGTTCGCGAACACGCCGATGTTGGCCGACGCCGCCGCCGTACCGGCCACGTCGGTACCGATGTAGGTGCCATAGACGCCAACGCCCGACGGCGACGCGTCGACCCGGATGCCGGTGAGGGTGAAGTTCGACACCACGAGGCCGCGTACCACACTGCCGTCGGATCCAGTGGCGAACTGGAGGCCGTCGGCCACCGTGCCGCCGCCGTCGAGCACCAGCACCTGCGTGCCGTCGAGCCCACCCGGAGCGGCCGCGGTGTTGACCACGTGGCCCGGCTGGGTGCTGCCATCGATCGTCAGCGGGCTGGTCACCGCAGGCAGGGCCGTGGCGGGGGTGATGGTCCAACCCACCGGAGGGCCGGCGGCGTAGCCGGAGTCGGAGGTGGGGATGTCGAACTCGATCTCGGTGATCGACGCGTTGGCGTTGGCCTCGGTGATCGCAGCCCGGAGCGTGCACTCGGTTGCACCGGCCGAGTTGGTCGCGCCGGTGTCGCAGCGGCCGTCGCCCGCGGAGGTGTCGGCGCCGTCGCCGGTGGAGTTCACGATCACCGCCGGCTTCTGCACCCGTACCCACACCCGGTGCAACGTGTCCCAGCTCGATCCGTCGGAGTCGTCGACCTCCCACCGGCTCCCGAGCCCACGGACGCCCCAGTGGTAGTTGCCGCTCACCCAGAAGGGGAACTGCGTGAGGACGTCGTCGCCCTCGTCGGTGTACTGGTGGGTGACGGCCGCCGGCAGGTTTGCGCTGTGCCCGGTGAGCAGCGAGTGGTTGGTGGCAATGCCTCCGGTGAGGAAGCCGTCCTCGCTGTTCGACTGGAACTCGCCCAGGACCGGCGAGCGGAAGTGGATCACCCGGCTGTGACGGTTCGTCTCGGCGTACCAGCGGAGCTCCAGATCGGCCGACGCATCGGGAATCGCCGACGCCGCTGCTTGGCCCGTGTGGCCCCAGAAGATCAGGCCGGAGTGGTCGGTGCCGACCGCCGACGACGAGTACGCCGGCCAGTCCTCGGTGGCTGAGCGAACGTCCAGCACCGGGTTCGTGCCGCCTTCGTGGTTGTACTGCAGGAGCTGCACCCAGCCGCCACCCTCGTCGGAGTCGACCGAGGCCCGGAACGGGCCGTTGCCGAAGTCGAACCAGTAGCGGCCATCCGCTGTGTCGGGCACCGCCGCCAGACTGGTGAAGGCGCAGGGCGCGCTGGTGCCGTCGGGCGATCCCGCACAGCTCGTGGTCAGGTCGAGGATGTAGACCGCGCCGCGGTTGGACCCACCGTCGTCGTCGTTCAACGCAGAGATGGCCAGGTCGGTTCCACCGTCACCGTCGAGGTCGCCGAGGCCGGTGACTGAGCGACCGAACCAGTCGCCATCGTCGACTGGGCCCGACAGGCCACCGCTCGTCGAGCTGAACTTCGCCTCGCTCACCACCGAGCCTGTCGCCGAGAGCCCGAGGAGGTAGGCAGCACCACGGCTCGACCCACCGTCGCCATCGACCATCGCCCCGACGAGCACGTCGGGGCGGCCGTCACCGTCGGCATCGCCGACGCCCGAAATCGACACACCGAAGCGGTCGCTGTTGTCGAGCGGACCAGTGAGCCCACCGGCGGTCGACGAGATCTTCTGCTCCGCCTTCACCGTTCCGTCGGCGTTCAGCAAGAGCACGTACACCGCACCGCGGTTGGTGCCACCGTCGTCGTCGTTGTACACGCCGACGGCGAGATCCTCTATGGAGTCGCCGTCGAGGTCGCCCAAGCCTGCGACTCCTTCACCGAACCAGTCGCTGTTGTCGAGCGGGCCGGTCAGCCCACCGACGGTGTCGGAGATCTTCTGCTCCGCCTTCACCGTTCCGTCCGCGTTCAGGAACAGCACATACACCGCACCGCGATCGGTGCCACCGTCGTCATCGAAGCGCGCGCCCACGGCCAGGTCGCCGATGCCGTCGTTGTTCACATCGCCGAGGGCGGCGACGTCGAATCCGAAGTGGTCACTGTCGTCGAGTGCGGTGGTCAGCCCTCCGGCGGTGTCGGAGATCTTCTGCTCCGCCCTGACTGTTCCGTCCGCGTTCAGGAACAGCACATACACCGCACCGCGGTCGCTCCCACCGTCGTCGTCGCCTACCGCACCGACGGCGAGGTCTCCGTGCCCGTCACCGTCGATGTCACCGAGCCCACCGACAGACACCCCGAAGCCGTCGCTGTCGTCCAGGGCGCCCGTCAGGCCTCCAACGGTCGACGAGATCTTCTGCTCACCCTTGACTGTTCCGTCTGCGTTCAGGAACAGCACATAGACCGCGCCCCGGTTGGTGCCGCCGTCGTCGTCACTGTCGGTGCTGACCACCATGTCGGTGATGCCGTCGCCGTCCAGGTCACCGATCGACGTGAGTCCAGACCCGATCACGTCGCCGTCGACGAGCGGTCCAGTGAATCCACCAGCGGTCGAGGAGATCTTCTGCTCTTCAGCTACCGGCGCCGCGCTCACGCCGGCCTCGATATCGAGCCAGTCGGGTTGACCGTCACCGTCGGTGTCGCGGGCGTCGCGGGGGTCGCCGTCGCTGTTGGGGTCGGCGTTCTCGGCCGAAGTCGGCGTGCCGTCGCCATCGTCGTCGGCGTCGAGATAGTTCGCCGTGCCGTCGTTGTCGGTGTCGGGGCCAGGGGTGGTGGATGGGTTGTGGTCGCTGTCGGTGTTGGCATCCTCCTCGTAGTCCCAGAGCCCATCGCCGTCGGTATCAGCCGGCGTTGCAAGGTCGAGCACGTACACGGCGCCGGCGTCGCCGGCTCCATCGTCGTCGCGGAATGCCGACACCGCGATGTTTGGTGTGCCGTCGCCGTCGAGGTCGCCGAGGCCCGCCAGGCTCACGCCGAACTGGTCGTTGTCGTCGAGTGGGCCGGTGAACCCTCCGACGGTCTCGCCGATCTTGTACTCGTTGGTCACGGTGCCGTCGGCGGCCAGACCGAGGATGTACATCGCGCCCGGGGCACCGGTGCCATCGTCGTCGGTGTAGGCCCCCACGATGATGTCGGGTACGCCGTCGCCGGTTATGTCACCCACCCCAGCGACGGCGCTGGCGAACTGATCGCCGTCGGTCAGAGGCCCGGTCAGCCCGCCCTGGGTGGATGAGATCTTCTGTTCGGACTTCACCGTGCCATCGGCGTTCAGGAACAACACGAGGAGGGCACCCCGGTTGGAGCCACCGTCATCGTCTCCTCGTACCGCAGCAACCAGATCGGGGGTGCCGTCGCCATCGATGTCTCCGGGACCGCCGACGGCAACACCCAGATAGTCGCCGTTGTCCAGGGCTGCGGCGAGCCCACCGTTGGTGTCGGAGATCTTCTGCTCCGCCTTCACCGTGCCATCGGCGTTCAAGAACAACACATACACCGCGCCCCGGCTCGAGCCACCGTCGTCGTCATCGCGCACGCCGACCGCGAGATCGGGCAGACCGTCGCCGTCGAGGTCACCGAGACCGGCCACCGAATCGCCGAACTTGTCGGAGTCGTCGAGGGCGGCCGTGAGACCGCCGGTGGTGTCGGAGATCTTCTGCTCCGCCTTCACCGTGCCATCGGCGTTCAGGAACAACACATACACGGCGCCCCGGTCCGACCCGCCGTCGTCGTCGGCCCAGGCGCCGATTGCGACGTCGACGATGCCGTCGCCGTCCAGATCGCCGATGGCGGTTGCCCCCTGCCCGAACTGGTCACTGTTGTCGAGCGCCGTGGTCAGGCCGCCGGCGGTGTCGGAGATCTTCTGCTCCGCCTTCACCGTGCCATCGGCGTTCATGAACACGATGTAGACCGCGCCGCGAGCCGAGCCCCCGTCGGCGTCATTCGCGGCGCCCACCACCATGTCGCCGATGCCGTCGCCGTCGAGATCGCCAATGGCGTTCACGCTCGTACCGAACAGGTCCAGGCCGTCGAGCGGCCCTGTCAAACTGCCGGCGAGGGCCGAGATCTTCTGCTCGGCGGCGACGGTTCCCGAGCTGACGCCAGCCTCGGTGTCCAGGTAGTCGGGTTGACCGTCGCGGTCGATGTCGAGGGCGTCGCGAGGATCGCCGTCGTCGTTCGGATCGGCGTTCTCCGACGCGGTCGGCGAGCCGTCACCGTCGTCGTCGGCATCGAGATAGTCAGGCGTGGTGTCGCCGTCGGTGTCGGGCCCGGGCGTGGTCGACGGATCACCGTCAGCGTCGGTGTTCGCGTCCTCTTCGTGGTCCCACAGGCCGTCGCCATCGGAATCGGTGGCCGGCGCAAAGTCGAGCACGTAGAGGGCGCCAGCATCCGACACGCCGTCGTCGTCGCGGGCGGCGCTGATCACCAGATCGATGTCGCCGTCGCTGTCGAGATCACCGAGGCTGGCCACGGAGTAGCCGAACTCGTCGTTGTTGTCTATCGGGCCGGTCAGGCCCCCTTGGGTGCTGCTGATGACCGTGGTCGACTTGATCGCCCCCGACGGTTGGAGGAGCAGCACGTAGGCGGACCCACGGCTCGTGCCACCATCGTCGTTCTGGAACGCACCAACCACGAGATCGGGCACGCCATCACCGTCGAGGTCACCGACACCCCGGGCCGCACTCCCGAACCCGTCGTTGTCCTGAATCGAGGGCTGAAGACCCCCGTCAGTATCGGAGATCTTCTGCTGCGCCTTCACCGTGCCATCAGCGTTCAAGAACAGGATGTAGACGGCGCCGCGGTCGGAGCCCCCATCGTCGTCAAGCCAGGAGCCGACTGCGATGTCGTTCACACCATCACCGTCGACGTCGCCCAGGGCGCCGACTGCCCACCCGAACTGGTCGGAGGTGTCCAGCCCGGAAAGCCCGCCCTGGGTGTCGGAGATCTTCTGCTGCGCCCTCACGGTGCCATCCGCGTTCAGGAACAGCACGTAGACGGCACCCTTGCCGCCCGCTCCATCGTCGTCGAGGCGGGCGCCGACCGCGACGTCGTTCACGCCATCACCGTCGATATCACCGAGGCCAGCGACCGATCGTCCGAACTCATCGCCGCCGTCGAGGTCTGGCCCACCGCCAGCGAGTTCGGAGATCTTCTGCTCGGCCTTCACCGTGCCATCGGCGTTCAAGAACAGGACGTACACGGCGCCCGCGCCGGATGCGCCATCGTCGTCACTCGTGGTGCCGACAGCCACGTCGCCCACACCGTCGCCGTCGATGTCGCCGAGGCCGGCGACGCCGGATCCGAAGCGATCATCGTCGTCGAGCGTGGCGACGAGCCCGCCGGCCGTGTCGGAGATCTTCTGCTCGGCCTTCACGGTGCCATCCGCGTTCAGGAACAGCACGTGGGCTGCGCCTCGGGCATCGCCGCCGTCGTCGTCGCGGGGTGCGCCGGTGATGATGTCGACCACACCGTCACCGTCGAGGTCACCGATGCCGTCGACACTGGAGCCGAACTGGTCCCATCCATCGAGCGTGGCCGTCAGGCCTCCGGCAGTGGCCGAGATCTTCTGCTCGGTGGTGACCCTGACGTGGGCGGCCACCGTCGGGGCGTCGAGCCAGTCGGGTTGGCCGTCGCGGTCGATGTCCAAGGCGTCGCGGGGGTCGCCATCGCCGTTGGGGTCGGCGTTCTCCGAGGCGGTCGGCGTGCCGTCACCGTCGTCGTCGGCATCGAGATAGTTCGGCGTGGTGTCGCCGTCGGTGTCGGGGCCCGGGGTGGTCGACGGATCCCCGTCACCGTCGGTGTTGGCGTCCTCCTCACAATCGAGCAGACCATCAGCGTCGGAGTCGACGGTGCCACAAACGCCGGGCGAGGAGGTCACTGCGGCCGAGAACTCCGACGTAGACCCGAACGTCGCCCCACCCAGATCGGCCGTGGCCGTCGTGGTCACGACGTCGCCAACCGTGCCCGCGAAGGTTGTGGAGAACGCCTCGACGCCCGAGCCTGTGTGGGTAATCGACGTGGTATGGACGAAGGTCTCGCCTTCCCCGTTGCCGCTGGGGTCGGCTCCGGACGGGTTGGTGAAGAACTCCACCCGATAGGTGCCGGCCGGTACGTCGAGATCGAAGTCGGCGGTCGTCGCACCGTCGGTCACGACCAGTGAGGTGAGCACCGCGAAGTTGAGGTAGTCGTTTGTGCCGGTGTCGCCGTCGCCGGCATCATTGGCCGTCACACCATCCGGCGAGTTCGTGGCGCTGAGGTCGATACCGGTACCGGCGCCGCTGCCATAGGCAGTGTTGGCGTATATGGCGTTGCCGAGGATGGCGTTGCCGGTGCCACCGTCGACATTGACTCCGGACCCGGAGCCGCTGATCACGTTGGCCGATCCTGCCGTGGTGCCACCGATGCGGTTGTTGCTGCCCCGGATGACGAGATTCTGCTCGTGGAGCCCGAGCGCTGAGGTGAGAGAAGCATCGAGGCCAAAGACGTTGCCCTCGAACACGTTGTTGTCGCCAGCGACGTAGAGGGCCGCTCCGTGGCCGGCGATCAGATTCCGATCCGACGGGCTGGTGCCACCAAACTGAACCGAGTCGTCGAACACCGTCGCCACATTGTTGGCGCCCGCTCGGGCCACGGTGCCAGATGCATCGGTCCCCAGGTAGCTGCCAGTAATGGTCGTGTTGTCGGCTGGCCTGATCAGACCAAACCCGGAGTTGATTGTGAGGCCATGGAGCCGGCTCCCTGCAGCGGCCGCCCAGAACTCGAACATGTTCACCGACGACGACGCAGCTCGCACCTCGATCGCCTGGGAGCCGTTGAGTGCAGCAGGCGCCGCTGCGGTGTTAGCGACGAAGCCAGGCTGGGTCGACCCGTCGATCGTGACCACGGCCGTAACGGCCGGCAGATCTGTGGCCGGCTGGATCGTCCAGACCCCTGACGAGTGCCCAGTGTCGGTGCTGGGGATCACGAACCGAATCGTGTCGACAGTGGCCGAGGCGTTGGCCTCCTCGATGGCGGCCCGCAAGGTGCACTCCGGGTCACCATCGGCGTTGGTGGCGCCCGTGTCACACAGGTGGTCGCCGGCGTTGGCGTCGCCCGAATCGCTCGTGGAGTTCACCGTCACCGCTGGTGAGACCGACACCGCAGCGTCATTGCCGGCTGCCCAATCGAGCGAGCGCTCGAGCAACGTCTCGTAGTCAGCGGTGAAGAAGGCCGGATCGGCGTAGTCGGATGGGAAGAACACCCGCCGGTTCGCTGCAGTACTAGACGAGTAGAGAGCGGCGCCGGTGTCGGCCACCAACAGGGCGTCGTGGTTGGTACTCGTCGGCGACTCGGCCAAGACCGCCACCCCACTCGGCAGCGCCGTGGAGGCGGAGTTCCAATAGTTGAGGTCCTGGGAGGTGGTTTGGACCGTCAACGATCCGGTCGAGAACGGAGAGGTGATGTAGTGGGAGTTGTCGACGATGTCGATCGTGGTCTGGTTGCTGAAGCCAATCCCGTTCGACCCGTACATCAGCGTGCCCCAGTCGCTATACGACTCGATGACGATGCCGATGTCGAGGTCGCGAAAATTGGAGACCCCCGTGCCGATCGAGTCGCTGGAGAACAGCACGTCATTGGTGGCGGCAGCGGCGGCGAACGCCGACGCCGAGCTGCCGTCGTCGATGGCCGTCACCGTCCAGCCCCAACTCTGGAACAGGTCCCGCTTGTCGGCATCGTTGATCTGGCTGAACCCACCGTTGCCGGTCACCATCAACAGGTTCGTGCCCCCGGTCGGCTCGGGAGTGAGCGCCACGAGGGCACCGATCGAGCCGTCGGTGGCGTCGACGGTGGCCGTGCGATCTCCGGTGGCACCAGCGGCCCCGAGCAGTTCGTCGGCCGAGCTTGCCAGCGTCTCCGTGTCAGCGGCTCCGCCTTGCCCGCTGTTCACGTTGGTGCGCTCGGTCATGCCGGCTGGCGGCGTCGCCGCCCCGTCGTCCTTCACGGCGAAGAAGGCCACGAGCGTGGCGTTGTCCACCGTGGTGGTGACCGTCGGAGCCGTGACCGCCGCGCTCGGTGCGTTGACCTGGTAGTCCCACGCGTTTATCGGTGACGACGTGTCGACGCCGTCGTACAGCGTGATGGCACCCGAGGCCGGCTGGGTGCCGAGGCCATTCAGGGTGAAGCCGTACGACGCCGGCTCGCTGGCTGTTGCGATGCGCCAGAACAGGCCCTGGCTCATCCCGTTCACCGCGTTCTCGGTGAGGGTCGTCCACCCCGCGGGTGGCGTGATCGTGCCGCCTCCGCCTGCCATGTACACGACCTGGGCGAGCATCAGATCGTTCTCGACGTAGTAGGCGGGCACCGGGAGGTCGATCGTCGTCCCGCTCGTGAACGCACCGGCCGCCGTCTCGACCGCGATGAACGTGGGGTCGATCACCACCGGGCGAGCCGGGTCGTATGTGCCGAGCGAGAAGTTCACCGAGCCGTCGCTCCTGAGCACGTAGGCGCTCTCCACCGGAACGCGTTCGGTACCGACGTCCTGGAACGCCACCGGGGCCGTCGACACGATCTCCGAGCCGCGCTCGGTCTCGATGACGAGATCGCCGTTCTCGGCGAGGCTGAGATCGGCGGCACCGTCGAAGCGCACGGCGATGGCGGCCGGGTCCGAGCCGGCTTCGATCACGAAGCTGTACTCGAGGCGATCGTCGGCTGCGGTGTACACCACGTCGATCCCGGGCAGCACCTGGGCGAACTCCACCGCCTCGTCCTCGTCGACCACAGCCGGAGCTGCTTCGGGGGCCGGGTCGAGTGCAGCCTGGGGCGTGGGTTCGGCCGCCTCGGGTTCGGCGTCGGCGTCGACGACCTCGGCGTCGACCACTGTCGTGTCGAGCTCCTCGGCTGCACCGACCACCTCCATCACCAGTGGTTCGGTGACTGACTCGCCCTCCACGAGCAAGATGGCGGCGCCGTCGGCCAGCAGGGCCCCGTATTCCTTGGTGTCGGCGGCGTAGTCCACCTCGGACGGGGCGGACCCGTCATTGGCGGTGAAGGCCAGGTCTTCGTCAGCAGCGTCCGGCTGGGCGTCGAGGTCGTCGAGCCATTCGTTGGTCGACTCGTCGGCCGCGACCTCGGCTGGTTCGAGCTCGTCGACATCCAGCGCGGTGAGCAGCCGAGGTCCGCTGCCCGCCGCCAACGCCAGTCGACCCCCGGTCGCGTCGCCGGAGTCGACGTCGTAGGCCTGAACGGTGTCGGCCCAGGAGTCCGAGACCCACAGATGCGAGGTGTCGGGGTCGAGCGCCAGGCCCATTGGCTCCTCGAGGCCCTCGATCACCACCTCCACCAGTGGTTCCTCGCCGTCGCCGGGTGTCGGCGTGATCGCCACCACCGATCCGCTCCCGGACAACGCAACAAGCAACTCGCCGCCCGGGCCGACAGTCAGGCCGGCCGGAGCTGATCCTGCCGGGAGCCGGGCCACCGTTCCAAGGTGCTCGCCGGTGCCGGGATCGAACCGTTCGAGGTCGTCGTCACCGCGGTCGGTCACCACCACTGAGCCGTCGGGCGCAATCGCAACGGCGACCGGATCGATCAACACGTCGGCCGCAAAGGCCGCGGCTGAGACCTCGGTTCCGGTGGTGTCGAAGCGCCGCAATCGATCGCCCCCAGCGTCGACCACGAGCAGGTCGCCTTCGGTGAGCAGGGCGATGCCACGGGGAACGAACGGCGTCGCGGCGGCACCGCCTTCGGGCGACCGACTGCGTAGCTTCACGTCGGCCACCGGAGTGGACACGACGGCTCCAGTGGTGAGATCCACCTGGTGGACCGCCCCCGACGTTGCATCGGTCGCGTAGAGCCGACCGTCGGCGCCGACCACCGATCCCCACGGTGTGGCCTGCCCCTCGCCCCGTAGCTCGACCTCGGTCGACTCGCTCCCGAACACCACCAACCGGCCCTCGTGGGCGAGCGGCACGATCACGTCGGGGGTGTCGGCCGTCTGCGAGCCGACCACTTGTGGAGTGGCCCCGGCGATCAGGAACGAGAGCGCGACGATGACGACAACTGCCGCCACGAGCCGATTGACGGGGCGGGCGGGCCTCGTCGCGCGAAGAGTCAACTCCGGGACCTAGGGGTTGTTCGCCGTCTGTTCGGCGTCGAAGGTGAAGGTCGCCGTTGACGTCAACCCCTCAGCCGAGTTGCCCGTGGCCAACGGGAGGGTGACGTTGAAACAGAGCTCCTCATTCGCCGCTGCGGCCAGCACTCGGTCGCCGCTGTCGGCGCCGGACGTATTGTCGCCGACGACCGCGGTGGTGCCGGTGCTCCCGAGGATCCCCTGGAAGAGCACGGAGCCGTCGGTGGTCCAGTTTGCGTCGTCACAGGTGGTGACGCCGGCCTTGATCGTCAGTACGAGCTGCGGAGCGAGCACGTCCTCATCGGTGGTAGAGGTGATGGCGTAGCGATGTTCGAGGGTGCCGCTATTGGTGATCGTCAGCGGCGCCGTGACCTGGTCGCCGGCGCTCATGTTGCTCGCGGTGACGAGCGCAGTGGCGGGCGCAGCCGTGATGTCGACGGTGCCGGTGCCGAAGCTGTTCGCCCCGACGGTGTCCTGCCCGGTGAAGAGAGCCAGCGACGCCACCGTGAAGGTGCCGCCGGCCAACGCCAGCACGGCGAGGCTGGCCAGGATCTTCGTGAACGTGTTGCGCTTCGGCGCCCGGTCTCCCGTGATTCCTGATGTCAACATCGGGGCCAACTCCTGTGGTCAGTCGGTGCGACCTCCGTTCAGAACGAGGTCGGACGCGTCGCCGAAAACAGCAGGCGCGTCTGTCTGCCAGTCGGCCGAGGAGTTGCCGTAGTAAAGGAACAGCCTGGTATCGGAGACCGACGACACGTTGGGCACACGGACCCAGGCCGCCACCGCCCCTGTCGTCTGATCGAATCGTTCGATTGCGTGGTCGAGGCGGGTGGTGCCGTCGGCTGCGGTGAACACCACATCGCGGCCGTCGGAGGTCGCTCCGGTGAGCCCTGCGTCGGTGATCTCGACGAGCAGGGGGTAGTCGGTCTGATCTGCGTCGACCAGAACGTGGTCGACGCCGATGGGCTGCCGATGGTCCCACGTGCCCTGCCCGAGCCACGATCCGGTCTCGACAGCCCCGACCGACAGGAATGCGCCCGGCGAGCGGACGTTGGACGCCAGTGCCGCCAACCAGGCCGCCGACCGGGCCACCCGCTCGATGCGCACCTCGTCGATGCGGCCGTCGAGCCCCCGGTCGGCGCTCACCACGTTGCCGATCGTCACCGGCATGGTGTGATCGCGGTCGAGGGCCCCGGTGGCTGCCTGCGAGCCCTGCTCCACACCGTCGAGATAGAGGCGGGCAGTTGTTCCGTCCCAGGTGAGGGCCACGTGGTGCCAGGCACCGACCGGAACGATGCCGGCGGTGAACTCGGTCAACACGCCGTCGAGTACGAGGCGGCCGCGGATGTCGCCGCTGGCCGAGAAGCTGATGCCGAAGATCCGTGTGGTTGCGTTGTCGGCCTTCGTCACGAGGCGGCCCGATGCCGTGTGGGCGTCGAGGTTCACGAACCCCGAGATGGTGAGCTGGCCGGTCGGGGTGGGGTCGAACGCATCGGCCCGCAGCACGTCGTTGCCGCCGTCGAAGTCGATCGCAGGAGTGGCACCGGCCGTCACCAGGTCGCCGACGGTCATCGCCCCACCACTCAAACCGTCATGGTTGTTGATGGTGGAGTCGTCCAGCTGGGGCGCCGAGCCGGCGGGGCTGCGGTGGAGGTGCCAGGCGGCCTCCACGTCGGCCGGCCAGGTGGCTCGGATGTCCTGCTGGTCGGGCGCGTTCGGCGCCGCATAGTAGAGGTACACGGTGGTGTCCGACGCGGCGGTGATGGTTGGAACGAGCACCCACGCGGCGAGGGCGCCGGTTGCGCTGTCGAACCGCTCGATCTCATGGGCCAGCGGGGTGGACCCGTCGGCGGCGGTGAAGCGGATGTCGCTGCCGTCGGCGAGGGCGTTGGTGCCGAGGTCGGCTGAGGTGAGCGACACGAGGAGGGGGTAGTCGGTCAGGTCGCTCGCCACCGATCCTGACGGCACCGTGACGGGGATCCGGCGCGTCCACGGATCGGCGACGTACCACCCGGTGCCTGTGGTCTGATCCACGAAATCACCGAGCACCCCGGCATCGAAGGTCTCGGTGAGGAGGTAGACGTTCTCCGGGTCCTCCGGGGGCGACGACGGCGTGCCGTTGCCGTAGTAGAGCCAGTAGGTGTCGTCGCTGTTGGCGGCCACAGCGGCCTGGGAGCGGAACCAGATCGTGGTGTCCACCCTGTTCCAGGCCGAGTCGTCGTCGAGCACCCGGTCGAGTTCGATCCACGTCGAGCCGTCCCATCGGAGCACGCGCACATCGGAGCCATCCGCCCGGGCGAGGCCCGACGCCACGAGCGCCGCATGGTCGACAGCAACAGGCACGCTGTAGCCGTCGGGGGCGGCCGTGGTGGTGGCGACCAGGTCGATCCGCTGGCGGAAGTCCCAGTTGCCGTCCCACCAGCCAGGGCCCGCCCACTCGATGACCTGCCACCCGAAGCTGGCATTCGACGCTGACACGTCCCGAGTGACCGTGATCGTGGTGGAGTTGGTGACGTCGAACGTGGCACTCGCCTCGCCGGGCAGATCGCTGGTCACATAGTCGGTCATGCCGCCACCCTGGGCCCCGGGCTGGGCCACGGTTGAGACCGCCAGTGAGCGGGCTGGATCCACGGGATCGATGGTGACCGTGGTCGACGCCTCGGTGGCGGCGAGGTCGACGGTGCCGTGGCGAACTGTCGACCCGTCGTTGAGGTCGACCACCTGCACACTGATCTCCACCGACTCGGTGGCCACACTGCGGTCCACCGCCACGGTCGTCGAGTTCACCAGATGGGCCCGCACGAGCCGCTCGCCGACGTCGGCGCCGGTCGATGCGGAGGCTGCGGTGGCGACGAGGAAGGTGGTGTCGGGGTCGACCGGGGTGGAGAGGGTGATGGTGTCGCTGCCTTCGGTGGCGTTCAGCGTGGTTCCAACGGTCTGAACGGTGGCGTCGGCGGGGTCGTCGAAGGTGATCACCTGCCAGCTGAAGGAGCGGGCGGGCGCCACCGGCGAGGCATCGGTACGGATGCGGAGCGTGGAGCCATCAGCCAGCTCGGCGATGTAGAGGTCGTCTTGTGAGAAGATGCCGTCGCCGGCCGCAGGCGACGTGGTCACCAGCACGAAGCTGGCCGCCGGATCGACAGTGGAGATCGGGATGTCGATCTGACTGGTGGTGGCACCGGTGAGGGTTCCTCGCTGCACCGACACGCCACACCCGTACTCCACCACCGACCACGCCACCGTGATCGCCGGCACCGTGCCCGCGTTCGTCGGCCGGATCAGATCGATGCCGGTGCCGGCGCCGTCGAGCTCCACCGAGACCGTGGCGTCGGGCGGCTGGGCCACCGAGCTGCGCAGCGACGCCATCACGAACGAGCGAGCAGGGTCCACGCCGGTGATCGGCACGCTGACGGTGCCGTTCACGGCGTGGACGGTTTCGCCGCTCTGGATCGATGTGAGCTTCGGGTCGAAACAGGCCCGTGTTCCGAACGTGTTGGTCGACACCGTGTCAGCGCCCTGGAACGCGGCCCAGGCAACCGCTGCCGTTCCGAAGATCACCGCAGGGGCGGCAAGCACCACTGCGAGGGCCGACGCACGCCGCCGGGCTCGGCGCCGCATCTGGATCCGGGCCCGGATAGGTGGCGGGAGTCGTGAGGCGATCCCATCGGCCCGCGCCCACGACGCAGGCTCCGCCGGGCCGAGGCGGCTCGGACGCAGCTGGACGCGTTCCCAATCGGCGTCGGAGCCCGAGCTGGGGCCCGAGCCTGTCGACGGAGGCCCGCCCGACGGTGGGGCCCAGATCCGACGGAGGGCACCGAAGGTCCACACCGCGACAGCGAGCGCGACGATGGCCAGCACCGGGCCCGGCTCGAAGAGGGCTTGGAGCCAACGCCCCACGTGGGGCACCGCCCAACGGCCGACCAGCTGAGAACCAGCGAGGGGGTAGGGGGTTGCGTCGACGGCCTCGTTGGCGTCGCCGCGGGTGATGGCGAATCGTCCCGTGGCGCCCGGAGCATCCGCATTCTCGATCTCGACCACCCGGTGGGTCACCGGGGTGGAACCGGGCCGCCGCATCACGAGCACGTCCCCGACGGTCACCGCGTCGGCCTGCACTGGTTCGGCGATCACCAGGGAGCCAGCGGGCGCGGTGTCACCCATGCTGCCGGTGAGGATCACAATCGGTCGGTAACCGGCTGCGAGAGCACCGACCGTGATCCCGACTGCAATGAGCGTGCTCAGCGACAGGAGCCGGATCGAGAGGGTGGCGACGAGGGCGAGACGGGGACGCCCGCTCGAACCACCGGTCACTGGCCAGCCTCGCTCGTGCTCTCGGCGCTGGTCGTGGTGATTTCCGAGGTTGGATCGGCAGCCGTTGACGTGGTGGCAGGGGTGGTCGTGGCGGACGACTCGGGCGACCCGGTGGTGGCCGAACTCGACGACGGCTCGGCCTCGGCCGGATTCGAGGTCGTGCTGGCGTCGGCCGGCGCCGCGGTCGGCGACGGCTGCGTGTCGGCCGTGGTGGACGCCGAACCCGACGGGTCGGTCGTCGGGTTCGGTTGCTCGACCGCGGTCGTCGAGGCCTCCGATGAGCTCGGGGTGGACGTCGGAGCCACGGCGTCGCCGCGGGGTCGCACCTCGCCCGCCGGCAGGATCACCTCGTGGCCCTCAGGAACGTCCAGCCGTACCACGGATCCATCGGGGAGCCGGAGCGTCAGTCGCCCGGGGAGGACGACGAGTTCGGGCGTGACGAGGGGCTCCCACCCGAGGCCCCGATCGATGGCAGGGACATCGGGCCCGACGGCGATACGGCCGCCGGTCGGGTCGGCCCACACGAGGCGAGCAAGCACGATGGTGTGCTCGGCACCTGCGAGCACGGTGCGAACGTGGCGATGGCCATCGAGCTCGATCTCGATCGCCGGCTCGATGAGAAGCGTCTCGATCTCCCACTCGCCAACCGCAGCCGGGGCGACGAGATCCCAACCGTCTCCATGGACGCGCAGGTTCACCGGTACCGGTGTGGCTCCATCGCCGAGCACCACCCGGAGCGACGTGCGTCGCAGGCTCACCTCGACTCGCTCCCCTGCGTACTCAGTGGCCTCCACTGCCCGCTGCTGGCCTCGATGCCCGATCACGAACCCGGTGGTGCCGGGCACCTGATCGACAGGAGCACACCCGTCGGGCCCGGTGCCGGCCACCGGCGCGATGGCCTCGCCCACGATCCGTTCGACGGCAGCGTCCGGCACCGGTGAGCCGTCGGCGCCGACGACGCACACCGTCTGTACGAGGTGGGGGCTGGCAGCGAAGGCCTCGCCGGCAGCTGGCCCGAGAAGCACGGTGACCAGACCACCCACCATCGCCGTGGCGGTCACGGCGCCGACGAAGGGGCGTTCGCGCTCGTCGGGCTGTGTTCTTGTGCCGGAGCTCCGGTCGAGGGCGATGGTCGGGCCGAGCGTCCAGAACTCCACCAGGTCACGATGAGCCGGCTCGGTGAGGTCGACGAGCTCCACGCCAATGCGCCATCGACCTTCGCCGGCCGGCCGCACGCTGGCCACCGTGGCTGCAGCACTGATCTTGTTAATGCTCCGATCGGCCGCCGGGAGGTGGAGGTCGAGGGTGGCTGGCGTGCCGATACGGGGCTCGGTCGGCACGAGCAGACCCACACCTTCGGGCGAAAGGTCAACAGTGGTACCAGGGATGCCATTCAAGGCCGCCGGGAGCACAGCGCTGCGGCGGTCGTGGCGACGGCGTTGGCTGCGCCGCGCCACCATCTGCAGCACGTTCAGCACCGGAATGAGGGTCGCGACGGCGAGGCCCAACACGACGATGCGCCACCCAGCGGTGAAGGGCGGAACGATGTCGGCGTCGATGACGCTGAGCGTCCGCAACAGCAGCGTCAGGTCGAGAACGATCACCGCCCCGTAGGCCACGCGGAGCTGGGCGAAGGCAGCGAAACTCGAACCGCCGCCGTCATCGTCGATGTGCAGCGGCCGTGGGCGGCGCCCACCCCGACCAACACTTCGGCCACCGCGGAGCGCACGAATGAGGCCGGCGAGATCGGCATCCACCGAGCGCCAGGCCAGCCGCACCCACTCGCCGAGCCGCCTGTGCCCGCCGGTGAGCAGCCGTCGCGCCAGCGCGGCCGCCCCGGCGCTCGGCAGCCAGAACGAGATGAACACCAGCGGCGCAGCGTCGACGGGTACCACGCCGGTCACGAGGGTGACGCCGAGGGCGAGGGTGAGCAGGGCGAGGCGGAGACCGGCGGTGAAACGGGCTGCGGTGGCGAGTTGGGCGATCCGAGCCCGCCAGGGCAGCGTCGATGATCGGACGGGCCCGTCCGACGACAGCACCAGGCCCCACACGTCAGTGGCTGCACGGCGGCGAGCGGCGAAGAACGAGTCGACGCGATCGGGGGCCACGGTGCCAACGAGCGTCCGGCGTTCGAACGCCGTGCGCCAGCCTCGCTGGTGCAGGCGGGAGGTGAGACGTCGGCTGGACAGCCACCCCGCATCGACGACGAGGGGATCGACGGCGGCGCGGCGGATCAGGGCGGCAGAACCCGACCAGGGGGCGACCCCCCACCGATGCAGCGCGGGCCCGATCACGTAGTTCACGAGGTGATCGTCGTCGTGGTCGCGGCGGAGGTGGGCGAGCGCCTCGGCGTTCAGGGCACTGGTCGCCACTTGGCACACGGCCACGTCATCACTCAGGTGGGCGGAGGCCGCCACCACGGTTTCCGATGCTGCTACCTGGCCGGCGGTGAGCCACAGGTAGGTGTCGCTCGACGAGTGCCGATGGGCAGCCGCCAGCGGATTCTCTCGTGCGTAGGGGTCCACCACGTAGCGAGCGCCGGACCGGGTGGCCAGGAGTTGGAAGGAGGGTCGGTGTTCGGCGTCGACTACGCGCAATCGGCCGAGGCCCATGATGCGGTTCGCGGCGATGAGCGAGCGTTCCAGCTCGACGGCGTCGTCGTTGCCGATCGTGATGATGACATCGACCTCGACATCCGATGGGCGAACCCGGGGCCGAGCTGCCGGGGCGCGACGGCGGGGCCGCACGATGCTGGCCAGCAATGCGAGGTCGACGAAGGCCACGATCTCGACGGCGAAGACCGGGATTGCGAGCGCGAGCGCCCAGCCCGTGCCGAGGGTGCCGGCCCGCCACCCCAGGTACGCCAGAGCCACGAGCAGCGCTCCGGCGACCACGCCGAGGCGCGCCAAAACGAACGCAGCCGGTTCGACACGTTGCCCTCGGGATCGCACGCGATCGGATCTCCTTGCGATTCGCGTGCTCCCGTCGGCCAGAGTGGCGAGGCGTTGAGACGGCCCCCAGTCAGTGCTGATGAGCCCCATGTCACAGAGCATTCACATTGATGCGGCACCTGCGCGTTCGCTCTCCATTAGCGTTGCGGAGGACCGCCCGAAGATTCGGGCCCGGAGAGGAGGTGCGCGATGTCGCGCATGTGGAAGATCCTGGCGTTGTTGTTCGCGCTGTCGCTCGTGGCGGCGGCGTGTGGTTCCGACGATGACGAGGCAGGCGACGACGCATCAGCGTCCGAGTCGGAGTCAGCATCGGCGTCCGAGCCCGCCGACGACGAGGCCATGGAAGACGACGAAGCCATGGAAGACGAGGCCATGGAGGACGAGGGAGCCGCCCCCGAGGGCTGGCCCGAAAGCCTCGTGTTCACGCTCACCCCGTCGCAGGAGACAGGCGGCCTCATCGAGACCGCAACCCCGCTGGCCGAGATGCTCTCCGAGCGCCTCGGTGTTCCCGTCGAGCCGCTGGTGCCCACCGACTACGCCGGTGTGATCGTGGCGCTCGAGTCGGGTCAGGCCCAGATCGCTGGTGGCCTCGGGCCGCGCCAGATGGTGCAGGCCGAGGAGCAGGCTGGTGCGTCGCTGATCCTGCAGGCCGAGCGCTTCGGCTCGCTGCTCTACGTCACCCAGTGGTTCACGAACGACCCCGACACCTACTGTGACGACGAGCCCGTCGCCGACGAGGACGGCTTCCTGTTCTGCAACGGTGTGCTCGACGCCGAGTCGGCCGCTGATGGCCCCATCGGCGCCGACCAGCTGTCGAAGCTGGAGGGCCAGACGGTGTCCTTCGTCGACCAGGGTTCCACCTCGGGCTACGCCATTCCGGCCCTGCAGCTCTCCGACGCCGGTGTCGATCCGCTCGACGGCGTCGACGGGCTGTTCGCCGGTGGCCACGACAACTCGGTGCAGGCCGTCTACGACGGTGACGCATCGGTCGGTGTGTCGTTCAACGACGCCCGCGGCCAGATCGCCGAGGCCACTCCCGATGTTGGTGAGCAGGTTGTGGTGTTCGGTTGGTCCGGCCCGATCCCGAACGACGGCTTCGCCGTCGCCGGTGATCTGCCCGCCGATCTGTCCGAGGCCATCACCGCTGCGTTCGTCGACATCGCGTCGACCGAGGACGGTGCCGCCCTGCTGGCCGAGCTCTACGAGATCGACAACTTGGTGCCGGTGACCTCGAGCGACTACGACGTGATTCGTGACCTCGAAGCCGAGCTCGGTGATCTGCTCGAATAATCGCCTGACCGCAACCTGGTGGGAGGTGGCCGTGCGCGGTGCCTCCCTCCAGGTGGTCGACCGATGATCCGGTTCCGCGACGCCACCGTTGTCTACGACGGTGGCGTCCGGGCCCTGTCGGGGCTGGACCTCGACATCGGCGATGGCGAGTTCATCGTCGTGGTCGGCCTCTCAGGGGCCGGCAAGTCAACGTTGATCCGGGCAATCAACGGCCTCGTACCACTCACATCGGGCTCGCTCGAGGTGAACGGTCGAGAGGTGTCATCGCTCAACCGGTCGGGCCTGCGGGAGCTGCGGTCCGACATCGGCATGGTCTTCCAGGGCTTCAACCTGGTCGACCGCACCAGCGTGCTCAACAACGTGCTCATGGGCCGTCTGCACTCCGTGCCCACCTGGCGCACCGTGCTCGGCCGTTATCCGGCGGCCGACGTCGAGATCGCGGCGAAGGCGCTCGAACGGGTAGAGATCCTCGACAAGGCCCGGGTGCGGGCCAACCAGCTCTCGGGCGGCCAACGTCAACGCGTCGGCATCGCCAGGGCGCTGGCCCAGGAACCGAAGCTGATCCTGGCCGATGAGCCAGTGGCCAGCCTCGACCCACCCACCTCACACGTGGTGATGCGGTACCTGAAGGAGATCTCCGCCGACCTGGGGATCACCACGCTGGTCAACCTTCACTTCCTCGATCTGGCCACCGCCTACGCCGATCGCATCATCGGCCTGCGGGCCGGTGAGCTGGTGTTCGACGGGCCAGGCTCGGAGTGCGACGCCACCGTGTTCGAGTCGATCTACGGTCGGTCGCTCACCGCAGACGACACCATGGAGGCCGAACCGTCGCTGTGAGCGGCGGGGCGCACCACTGATGGCGGCGATCGATCGACTTCCCCCTCGACCGGGGCTGAGCCGCTTCACGGTCGGAGCGACCCTGGGGGCCTTGGTCATCACGGTCCTCGCGGGATGGGCGGTCGACTTCGACCTGAGCGGGCTGATCACCGACCTCACCCGGCCCAACAGCGTGATCGAGGGCCTGCTCAGCCCCGACTGGGCCCAGATCTGGTCCGAGCGCTCCCGTCGCGCCTTCGTCGAGACGCTGCAGTTGGCGGTGCTCGGTACCGCCGGCGGCTCCATCGTGGCGCTGGCCTTGGCGCTGTATGCCACCGACTACGGCGCCCCCCACCCGTCGGTGCGCATCACCCTGCGCCTCATCAACTCGGTGATCCGATCGCTGCCCGATCTGCTGTGGGCCCTGCTGTTCGTGTCGGCGGTGGGCATCGGGGCCCTCTCCGGTCTCCTGGCCCTGTTCTTCTTCTCGATCGCCGTGATCTCAAAGCTCACGTCCGACACCCTCGACGGTGTGGACCGGGCCCCGATCGAGGCCGCCGTTGCGTCCGGTGCCACCAACACCGAGATGCTGCGCACGGCCGTGCTGCCCCAGATCCTGCCGTCTTACGTGTCGTTCGTGCTCTACGGCTTCGAGATCAACCTGCGGGCCTCGGCGGTGATCGGCCTCGTGGGTGCCGGCGGTATCGGTGAGCGCATCCAGTTCTTCCAGGGCCGCGGCGAGTGGGACAAGCTCTGGGGCCTCGTGATCCTGTTCTTCCTCGTCGTGTTCGTGGTGGAGCAGATCTCCAGCTTCTTCCGGCGGCGGCTCGTATGACGGCGGCGACCGCAACGGACCGGATCCCGTCCCCACCGAGAGAGTGGTGGCGGCCGGCCACCTGGGTGGCTGTGGTCGTGCTCATCGCCTGGTCGTTCTGGGGCCTCGACGCCCGCTGGGAACGCCTGCTCGACGCCCCCGCCGACTTCTGGAACCTCGGCCAGCTCCTGTTCGGCGACATGGCCTTCGACCGCGCCGGCGATCTCCTGATCGACATGTGGGAGTCGATCGCCATTGCGTGGCTCGGCACCATGATCGCCGCCGTGTTCGCAATACCGCTCTCGTTCCTCGCGGCTGAGAACCTCGCCGGCCTGGGCACACGGCTGGTGGTACGGCAGATCCTGAACATCCTCCGGGCCATCCCCGAGGTGATCCTCGCAATCGCCTTCATCCCGTTGCTCGGCCTCACCCCCATGGCTGGCGTGATGGCGATCGCCATCGGCTCGATCGGCACCCTCGGCAAGCTCTTCGCCGAAGTGATCGAGGCGATCAGCCCGCATCCGGTGGAAGCCGTTGATGCCGTCGGTGGCTCCCGGATCCAGCGCTTCCGCTGGGGCGTGGTGCCTCAGGTGTCTCCGGAGATCGCCTCGTTCCTGCTCTACCGGTTCGAGATCAACGTGCGAGCATCCGCAGTGTTGGGCGTGATCGGTGCCGGCGGTATCGGCGGCACGATCGCCCAGACCTTGCAGTTCAAGCAGTTCGACGTGGCTGGGCTCGGCCTCATCATCGTGGTGGTGGCCACGATCATCGTCGACCTGATCTCGGGCGCGATCAGGCGGCGCATCCTCCGCGGCCCGAGCTAGTTCTCGCCCCCAAACCAGCGGCACTTCCTGGCGTCGGCCAGAGCGTGGAATACTCGCCGCATGTCCGAGACCATCCGGATCGCCCAGTTGTCGGACACCCATTTCCTGGAGCCGGGAGCCGAGCCCGAGGGCGGCCACGCCTACGAAACCGGGGCTGCGTTCGATGCGGTGTTTGAGCATCTCGGTGCCGGCAGCGAGATGGATCTCGTCGTGATCACCGGCGACGTGGCCGACCACGGGCGACCGCAACAGTACCGGCTGGCAGCGGAGGCGTTCTCCCGCTTCGCCGCCCCGGTCAACGTGTGCCCCGGCAACCACGATCTCGCCGACGCCTTCGACGCCAACATGGCGCGACCCAGCGTTGGCACGTCACGGGTGGTGGAGATCGGCGCCTGGGCCTTCCTGTTCGTCGACTCGTGCGCCGGCCTGATGGTTGCCGACGAGACTGGGCGTCACGTCGATCCGCCGGCCGAGCAGCGGCTCCACTCGAACGGCTCGCTCGGGGCCCGGGAAGCAGCGTGGGTCCGCCGCATGTGCCACGAGACAACGGCAGCCAACGTGTTCGTGTGGCTCCACCATCCCCCTGGGGTGCCGGTGCCGCTGGTGAGTGACGACCAGTACACCGCCGAATGGGCGGCGCTACTGGCCGAGCTGCCGCTCATTCGCGGCTTCGGCGGTGGCCACACCCACATCCCAGCCGACTACGCCGTTGCGGGGCGGCCGGTCTGGGTCGCCCCGTCACTGAAGAACAACTTCTCGCTCGACCCGCAAACCTGGCTCCCTCCCGGCTATCGGACCTACCGCTTCGAGCCTGACGGCACCGTGCGGAGTGACCTGCACCTCGTGGACGACGAGCGGTGGCCGCGCCGGCCCTTCGGCCGGCTGCTCAAGTCGTTGTTCATGGGCGAGATCACGCACGCCGACCTGGCCGAGATCGTGGCCAGGCGAGCAACGACGAGCTGACCCGTGGCCTCGCATGAGCCGAGCCTGGCCGCAAACTGGATCGAGACGACCACCCACCCCATCCGCGACCGCGTCTACGCCAACCAGTGCCGGAACCTGCTGGCCCTCACGGGGGCGCTGGTCCTGCCCGGGTTCTTCCGGTCAGAGATGCTCGACGAGGTGGTTCGCCACGCCGCGTCGCGCGAATCGGAGGCCTTCCACGCCAACTCGACACACAACGTGTACCTCACGCCGCCCGACTCCTCGTTGCCGCCCGAGCATCCGTTCAACCGGCAGGTGGCGAGCACCAAGGGCCTGCTGGCCGACGATCAGATCCCGGCCGACTCGCCGCTCAGGGCTGTCTACGGTGACCCCACCTTCCGGCTGTTCCTCTGCCGAGTGCTCGACGTGGATGCGATCCACCCCTACGCCGACGAGCTGTCCTCGATCAACGTCCACTTCGCGGCCGAGGGCCGGGAGCTCGGATGGCACTTCGACAACTCGTCGTTCGCTGTCACCACGCTGATGCAGGCCCCGGTCGGGGGCGGCGTGTTCGAGTACGTCGCCGCAGTCCGTGACGCGGACGCCGGCGACATGGCCTTCGATCGGGTGGACGCCGTTCTCGACGGCCGTGAGGAGCCGGAAACGCTGCGCTTCGGGCCCGGTGATCTGGTGCTGTTCCGGGGGCGCAATGCCCTGCATCGGGTGACACCAACCGTTGGACCGGTCACCCGCATGCTGGTGGTGTTCGCGTTCAACGACCAGCCCGGGATCGGCCTTTCCGACTCCGCGCTCACCACGTTCTACGGCCGCAGCGGCCGCCGGTGAGGCTCAGCCTCGACGGCGGCGGTAGACCGTGACGCTCTGTTTGACCGGCACGAGGTCGCGGCGATGCGACCGCTCCACTTCGGCCACAGCCCGTTCCTTCTCGGCCTGAAGGTCGACCAGTTCGGCCTTGAGCCGGGCCACTTCGGCCTCGAGGGCGATCACGCGCTTCACCCCGGCGAGGTTGAGGCCCTCGTCGGTCAGCTCTTGGATCTGGCGCAGTTGCGCGATGTCGGCGTCGGAGTACCGACGGCTGCCACCGCCGGTTCGGGCGGGCAGCACCAGACCCTTGCGTTCGTAGATGCGCAGCGTCTGGGGATGCACCCCGGCCAGCTCGGCGGCAACCGAGATGACGTACACGGCCCGCCGATCGGCCTGGCCGTCCATCATCACACCGCCCTCAGCAGATGATCACGGGGCGATCCTGGCGTGGCGTTGGCCAGCGCCTCGATCGCATTGCGTTGAGCGTCGGTCAGTTCGCCAGGCACGTCGATGGCAACGGTGACGAGCAGGTCGCCGACCTTGTCGCCCGATGCGCTGACGCCCCGGCCTCGTACCCGGAAGGTTTTCCCCGCTGGGGTACCGGCGGGGACTCGCAGAGTGACCGTAGTGCCGTCGAGGGTGGGCACCTTCACGTTGGCACCCAGCGCAGCCTCGGCGAACGTGATGGGCACGTCGATGGTCAAGTTGTCGCCCGATCTCCCGAACAGCTCGTGACTCGCCACTTCCACCACCACGTACAGATCTCCGGCCGGGCCGCCATTGCGACCGGGCGTTCCCCGCCCCTTCAACCGTATCCGCTGGCCGTTGCGAACTCCCGGTGGGATCCGAACCTTGACCTGGCGAGGCTTGCGTTCGATGCCGTTGCCCTTGCAGGTGGGGCAGGGGTCGACCACGATTCGCCCCCGTCCCCCACAGCGGTCACACGGCTGGGAGAAGGAGAAGAATCCCTGGTTGTCGTCGAGCACACCCCGGCCGTTGCAGCGGGTGCAGGTCTGGGGTGTGGTGCCGGCGGCGGCGCCCGACCCGTGACAGGACCGGCACGCAGCATCGGAGGTGAGGTGAACCGATGTGGTCACGCCCTCCACCGCCTCGTCGAAACTGAGATGAAGCTCGGCCTCGAGATCATCGCCCCGTCGAGGCTGCATGCCCGATGTTGAACGCGAACCGGATCCGAACATGCCCCCGAGCAGGTCGGACAGATCGGTGGGGTCGAAGCTGAACCCACCGCCAGATGTGCCGGCACCCGGCCGGGGGCCGGCACCCCCGGTGGTGAACCGGCCCGCGCCGCCGAAGCGGCGCACGTCGTCGTACTCCTTGCGCCGCTCCGGGTCACTCAACACGTCATAGGCCTCAGAGATCGCCTTGAAGCGATCCTCGGCCTTGGTGTCGTCCGGGTTGGCGTCGGGGTGGTACTTGCGCGCCAGGTTCCGGTACGCCTTCGTCAGCTCCTTCTCCGACACGTCGGACGAAACGCCGAGGGTCTTGTAGAAGTCCTTCTCCAACCAATCGTGCTGCGACATGTCACCTCCTCGGAGCTGTCGACTGCGCCGTCACGCACCTGGCCCGCATCAACCGCGGACCCGAACCATCGCCGGGCGCACCACCCGACCCTTCCAGCTGTATCCCGCTCGCATCACCTCGGCCACGACCGGGCCGTCGGCCTCGTCGTCCGGCTCGTGGATCACGGCGTCATGTCGGGACGGGTCGAAGGGTGACTCGGCGTCGTCGATGCGATCGAGGCCCTGCTTGGCCAGAGCTCCCATCAGGGCCGAACGCACCGGCTCGACATCAGCCGCACCATTGGCCACGGCGCCATCGCAGGCGTCGAGCACCGGAAGGATCTCGGTGACGAGCGACTCGTTCGCCCGTTCGCGAGCGTCGGCCTCCCGCTTCACCACGGCCTTCTTGTAGTTCTCGAATTCCGCTTGGAGGCGGCGCGAGGCGTCGAGGTACTGGTCGCGCTCGTCGGTCACCCGCTCGAGGTCCTGTACGAGGTCCTCCACGGTCATGGCCACGTCGGCGTTGCCAGTGGCGGGGCCACCATCGAGGTCAACATCGGCGGCTGCGTCCGACTCGGGGGCAGCCGCCGAGAATGCCTCGGGCGGGGGCGGCTCCGCAGCGGCTGCCGCGTCGTGCGCAGCAGCCGCCTCGTCGTCCGCCCACTGGATCCCGTCGAGTTCGTCAACGCCTGACTCGCCCGCAGGGTTGTCCGCCGGGAGGGGTTCGTTGACGTTCGAGCTCACGACGCAGCCTGGTTGTTCTCGTCGTCGTCCTCGATGATCTCGGCGTCGACGACCTCGTCGTCATCGGGGGCGGCCGACGACGCAGACTCGTTGCCCTGCTCGGCTGACGCTTGCTCGTAGAGCTTCGTACTGACGGTCTGCGACGCCATCATCAGCTTCTCGGTTCCGTCCTTGATCGCCTCGACATCGGTGCCCGCAATCGCTGTCTTCAACTCCGCGAGCGCATCTTCGACCGACTGCTTCTCCTCTTCGGGGATGTTCTCCACGTCCTTGAGCAGCTTCTCGGTCTGGTACACGAGGCTGTCGGCGTTGTTGCGAACCTCGGCCTCCTCACGACGGGAGCGATCCTCCTCGGCGTGGGCCTCGGCGTCCTTGATCATCTGGTCGATGTCATCCTTCGAGAGGGTGGACTGACCCGTGATCGTGATCGACTGCTCCTTCGAGGTGGCTCGATCCTTGGCCGACACGTGCACGATGCCGTTGGCGTCGATGTCGAACGTGACCTCGATCTGGGGAATGCCCCGGGGCGCTGGGGGCAGGTCGACGAGCTGGAACTTGCCGAGCGTCTTGTTGTACATCGCCATGTCGCGCTCACCCTGGAGCACGTGGATCTCGACCGACGGCTGGTTGTCGTCGGCCGTGGTGAAGGTCTCGGTGCGGCGGGTGGGGATCGTGGTGTTGCGCTCGATGAGCTTGTGCATCACCTGACCCTTGGTCTCGATCCCGAGCGACAGGGGCGTGACGTCGAGCAGGAGCACGTCCTTCACGTCGCCCTTGAGCACACCGGCCTGGATGGCGGCGCCGACGGCGACCACCTCGTCGGGGTTCACCGACTTGTTGGCCTCGCTGCCAGTCATCGACTCGACGAGTTCCGACACGGCTGGCATCCGGGTGGAGCCACCGACGAGCACAACGTGATCGATATCGCCGTGCTTCATCCCCGCATCGGAGAGCGCAGCCTCGAAGGGCTTCTTGACCCGCTCGAGCAGATCGGCGGTGAGCTCCTGGAACTTGGCCCGGGTGAGGTCGAGCTCCATGTGGAGCGGACCCTCGGGCGTTGCGGTCACGAACGGGAGGTTGATGTTCGTGCTCTGCACCTGCGACAGCTCGATCTTGGCCTTCTCGGCCGCTTCCTTGAGCCGCTGGGCCGCCATCTTGTCGTTCGAGAGGTCGACACCATGCGAGTTCTTGAACTCGGTGACCATCCAATCGATGATCGCCTGATCCCAGTCGTCGCCGCCGAGGCTGGTGTCGCCCGAGGTCGACTTCACCTCGAACACCCCGTCGCCGATCTCGAGGATCGACACGTCGAAGGTGCCGCCACCGAGGTCGAACACGAGGATGGTCTGGTCGGCGCCCTCGCCCTTGTCGAGCCCGTAGGCCAAGGCAGCGGCGGTGGGCTCATTGATGATGCGGAGCACCTCGAGGCCGGCAATCTGGCCGGCTTCCTTGGTCGCGGTGCGCTGGGCGTCGTCGAAGTACGCCGGCACGGTGATGACAGCCTGCGTCACGGTGTCGCCGAGATAGGCCTCGGCGTCTCGCTTGAGCTTCATGAGCGTGCGGGCGCTGACCTCCTGCGAGGTGTAGCTCTTCCCGTCGATCTCGGTCTTCCAGGTGGTGCCCATGTGGCGCTTGACCGAGCGGATCGTGCGATCGGGGTTGGTGATGGCCTGACGCTTCGCCACCTCGCCGACCAGCACCTCGCCGTCCTTGCCAAAGGCGACGACGGAGGGGGTGGTTCGCGATCCCTCGGCGTTCGGGATGACGACCGGTTCTCCGGCCTCCAGCGCCGACACGACCGAGTTGGTGGTTCCGAGGTCGATGCCTACGGCTTTTGCCATGGTGTTCTGTTCTCCTGCCTCTGAGGGCCTGTGGTTGATTGCGTAACGGCAGTTCTACCAGTTGGGTTCCCAAAACGATACATCGTTGAGTGTATGACTATCAACTTTCCTCTGCGCCCGACTTGAGGGGCAGTTCGTAAGGTTAACGAGTTGGCCATTAGATGAACAAAAAACAAACACCGTAAGGAAACGGAGGCTTTACTCGGATTCGCTTGTAGCAGCGGCGAGGAGCGCATAGGTTCACCTCGCAACTTGCCGCCGGTTGCGTTGGGGTGCCCGTAGACGAAGATTTGGAGACGTCAGGTGAACCACGCGCTCGACACCGAGTTGCTCGACGACGACATGGCTGGGCCTGTCGAGGACGCACCGTTGGAGGGCGACGAACCCCGCACGGTGATGACGAGGCGGGGCGTGCTCGGTGTCCTCGCCGCTGGCGCCGTCGTGGCAGCCTGCAGCGAGCCGAGCGAGCTCGCCACCACACCGTCGGTTGGTGAGCCGCTGTCGACGGCCTCACCCAGCACCACCGCTCAGGCCGCGTCCGAGGTGGTGCCGGTGAACATCAACACCGAGCCGGTGTTCGACACCAGCCCCGAACTCGGCGAGATCACCCTCCCCTCGAAGCAGGCGGATCCCGGCCAGCTCGACGCCCCCTCCGACGGCGGCGGCGACAGCGCAGACTCATCGGCATCACCCGTTGCCGACGAGCCGGCCGGGTCGAACAACACGAGCAGCGGTGGCGGCACCAGCCAGCCCTCTGCGCCGTCGACGGCTGACGCTGCTCCGGCACCGCCGAAGATGAGCGAAGATACCGCGGCGGCCATGGCCGACACCACGACCACCACCGCTGCGCCGGCCACCACCACGAGCGCCGCTCCGGCGTCGACGTCGACCTCAACCACCGCAGCAGCGGCAGCGGCGGACAAGGCGCCCGCACTGCCGAAGGCCGCCGCCGACACCACGACGTCGACCACGAGTGCGGCACCGCGCCTGCCCCAGACGTCGACCACGACGACCACCGTGGCCACCACGGCCCCGGCGGCCGCCGCCGAGACGACCACGACGGCCCGGCAGACCACCACCACGACCGCCGCACCCGAGACCACCACCACAACCGCGGCGCCCGAGACCACGACGACGGCGGCTCCCGAGACCACCACCACGCAACGACCGGCACCAGCGTCGGCCACGCTCACCGCCGAGACCGCGGTGGCGAAGCTCACGTTCGGGCCGACGCCAGGCCAGATCGCCGCCGTGGCCCGATCCGGACCCAAGGCCTTCATCGACGATCAGCTGCGCCGCACGCAGCCCGATGGCTCGATCGAGAACCTCGTGCGCGAGATCAAGCCGATCCACATGAGCCCCAAGGAGCTCAACGACAACCGGATCCGCAACTGGTGGATGGCCAACTACACGGGCCACATCGCCCTGTTCCGCGCGTCGCGAAGCGCCAACCAGCTCTTCGAGATGATGAGCCAGCTGTGGATGGATCACTTCAACGTGTTCCTGGTGGACGAGGACCAGTACTTCATCCCCGACTACCAGGAGAACGTGATCCGGCGTCACGCCATGGGAACGTTCTCGGACCTCCTCAAGGGCACTGCCCACGCGCCGGCCATGCTCCGGTACCTCAACAACGACGTCAGCAACGCGTCGACGCCCGACGGCATCAACGAGAACTACGGCCGTGAGCTGCTCGAGCTCCACTCGCTCGGCATCGACCGCAACAACCGCCAGATCTACAACCAGCAGGACGTCGAGAACGTCTCGATGGTCATGGGCGGATGGTCGGCCGAGCGCGACCGCAACAAGGCCAACTACGGCACGTTCGTGTACCGGCCCGAGTACGAGTACCGGGGTCCGGACCTGAACATTCTCAACGGGGCGTGGAGCACAGCCGGGTTGTCGGGCAAGGCACGAGGCGACTCGCTGCTCGAGTTCCTCGCTGCGCATCCCACGACGGCCCACCACATCGCCTACAAGATCTGCCGGCGCTTCGTGTCCGATGTGCCGAGCGACGCCCTCATCAACTCCACCGCTCAGGTGTACCTGGCGAACGGCACGGCCATCGTGCCGATGCTTCGCCACGTGTTTGCGAGCGCTGAGTTCGCGGCGTCCGGTGGGTTGAAGGCACGCCGCCCGCTCGAGTTCCAGGCCGCCCTCCTCCGGGCCACCACCACACACTTCTCGAACATCGGCGAGCACATCACGTTCCGCCGGCTCGGGGGCTACTACCTCCAACCCGCCGGCCACGAACCGTGGATGTGGGGCACGCCGGATGGCTATCCCGACTACTCGTCGCACTGGATCGTGGCCGATGCGCTCATCAAGCGCTGGAACCACGCCATCCAGGTGGCCGAGGGCCGGGTCGGTGAAACGACGACCGACATTCAACCGCTGCTCCGGGCTGCCGGGGGGCAGACAGCGGGCGAACTCGTGCAAGGTCTGGCTGCCCAGCTCGGCCTCGGCACGCTCTCCGACGACGTGGTGACGGCGAACCTGGAGGCAATCCGGGTCACGCCTGACCAGCCACTCTCGGAGCTCAATCTCGAGGATCGTCGCTTCGGCACGCTCGTCGGGCTGTTGATCGCCCACCCCCTGTTCCAGATTCGCTGAGCCCCGGAGAACGATGATGAACACGCTCACTCGACGCACCTTCCTTGCGGGCTCCGGCGTTGCCACGATCGGCGCCGTGACCGCCCTCGGCACCTCGATCTCGCTGTCCGCGCCGGGCGTTCCGTCCGACGGCGACGTGCTGGTCCAATTGTTCCTGCCCGGCGGCGCCGACGGCCTTGCGCTCACCCCGCCGCTTCGCGACAACTCGGTCTTCGACCTGAGGCCCAACATCGCCATCCCTCAGCCCGGCCAGGCCAACGGCTCGATGGAGCTGCGGGGCAACGGTCGGGTGCGGTTCTCGTCCGGGTTCGACGGCGCCTTCGGCCTCCATCCGGCTGCGAAGGCGCTCTACGACGGCCTCTGGGCCGACGGCAAGCTGGCCTTCATTCCCGGAACTGGTTTCAAGAACACGACCTTCAGCCACTTCACCGCCACCTGGAACAACTACCGCGGCTCGCTGTCGCTCGCGGTCGGTGGCGGCTGGCTTGGCCGCATGACCAATGCGCAGGGCGGCCCAGGCCCATTGCCTTCGGTGTTCGACGGTGGCGGTCGCACCGAACTCGCCGGCGGTCTCGGCTCCATGGCCGTCGTCGGCAACATCGGCCACTTCCAGGGTGGCGCACTGCGACCCGGGTGGAAGGAGGCGTTGATCGCCTCCCACGGCGGCCAGGACACCGTGTCGACCATGGGCCGCAACCTGCTTGCGCTCTCGGGCCGTATCGGAGCCCTGGAGGCCGGGGCGACTGACGGCTTCGCCGACGACCACTGGGGCAGGCGCTTCAGCGAGCTGGCGCAACTCCTGCGGGCCGACCCGGCTCTGGGGATCCGCGCCGCAGGCATCCACCTGGGCAAGTGGGACCACCACGAGAACATCGGTCTGCCTGGCAATCCAGAGGGCGAGTTCCACGCCCACACCAAGAGCATGGCCGATGCCGTCCAGGCCTTCGCCAACGCAACCAATGGTCTGCAGGGCATCACGCTGGTGGTCGGCACCGAGTTCGGGCGGACCACGAACGAGAACGGCAACCAGGGCAGCGACCACGGCGAGGGGTTCACCATGATGGTGGCGGGTGGCGGGATCCGGGGCGGCGTGTACGGCGACGACTTCGCCGACACGCTCGCCCTTCCCGAGGGCCAGCGCCGCGGCACTGTTCCTATCGCCACCGACTACCGCAAGCCGATCGCCGAGGTCATCCGCAAGCGAGTGAAGCTGAACAACATCTCGTCGGTCTTTCCTGACTTCCGTCAGAGCGGCACCGATCTGGGAATCGCCTGAGGGCGAGGGGTTCGCCCCCTCTAAGGCCCCTCGCTCTCAGGCACGATCCCCGAATCGGCCTGGAGGAGGATTCAGGCCGGGGCGTCGATGCCGTAGCGTTGCACCATGCAGGTCCTGCGCCCGCCATCCACGCTTCCGGCGGCCCAGTCAACCCGATGGTTCAATCGTCGCCCGTTGATGACCGACAGCCTCCTGGCTGCCGGCATCATCACGCTCAACATCCTCTTCGCGCTCGGTGCCGACGTGCAGGTCGACAACGGCTCGGGCGCCTCCGAGCGACCCTTCGATGCGCTGGGTTGGGCACTCATCGTTGCGACGAACCTGCCGATCGCCATCCGTCGGGTGATGCCGCTGGTCGCCCTGTGGGCGGCGACGGTACTCACCGTGACGTTCTGGGTGCTCGACTACCCCGACGAGCCCAGCGGGATCGCCCTGATGATCACGCTGTTCAGCGTGGGGGCCCACGTGCCCAGGCCACGGTCGTTGTACCACTTCCTGGGCGCCGCAGGCGTGGCGAGCACAGTGATCGTGGCCGGGGTGTTCTACAGCGGCGAGGACCTGCCGTGGCCGGCGGTACCGGCCAATCTGATCATCATGGCCACCGCCTGGATCCTGGGCGACAACATCCGCACGCGGCGTGAGTACCTCATCGAGCTGGAGGCGAAGGCGGCCAGGGCCGAGGCCGATCGCCTGAACGAGGCGGAGCGGGCCACGAGCCGGGAACGCACCCGGATCGCCCGCGAGCTGCACGACGTGGTGGCCCACTCGATGAGCGTGATGGTGGTACAGGCGGGCGCCGCCCGCCGGGTGGTGACCGAGAATCCCGACCGTGCCGTGCAGGCCATCACCACCATCGAGGAAACGGGCCGGGAATCGCTGGCCGAGATGCGACGGGTGTTGGGCGTGCTGCGCAACGAGGGCGTCGATGCTGAGGCGGAGAACGGGGCCAGCACGCTCATGCCGGCCCCGACGCTGGACGACCTGGAGCGGCTCGTGCTCCAGGTTCGCGATGCCGGCCTACCGGTGGAACTCACCGTCTCGGGTCCGGTCCGCAAGCTCGCCGCCGGGCTCGAGCTCTCGGCCTACCGGGTGGTGCAGGAGTCATTGACCAACGCCCTGAAGCACGCCGGGCCCGCAACCGCGGCCGTCGACGTGCAATACAGCAGCGATCAACTCACGGTGCGGGTGACCGACGACGGTCGGGGGGCGGCCGCCCACGACAAGGCCGATCGACCTCTCGGCCATGGCCTGCTCGGAATGCGCGAGCGCGTCGACGCCTTCGGCGGCGAACTCCAGACCGGCGCCCGCCGTGGCGGCGGCTACGAGGTCGTCGCGGCGTTCCCAGTGGCCACCGGGTCAAGTGCGTAGACCGCCGCGACGGTCGACGAATCGCGGGATACTGGCCACGTGAGTGAGGGCATTCGAGTTGCGGTCGTCGACGACCAGGCGCTGATGGTCACTGGCTTCCGCATGATCCTCGAGTCGGACCCCGGCATCGAGGTGGTCGGCGAAGCCAGCAACGGCCGAGAAGCCATCCAGTTGGTGCGTGAGGTGGCACCCGACGTCGTGCTCATGGACATCCGCATGCCGGAGCTCGACGGCGTGGAGGCCACCCGTCAGATCACGGCCGAGGCCGGAACCTCCGACCCGACGACGCGGATCCTGATCCTCACCACGTTCGATCTCGACGAGTACGTCTATCAGGCTATTCGGGCGGGCGCGGCCGGGTTCCTCCTCAAGGACACCCCGCCAGAGCAGCTGATCGATGCCGTCAAGGTGATCGCCGGGGGCGACGCCCTGCTGTCGCCATCGGTCACCAAACGGCTGCTCGACCAGTTCGCAACGAACGCACCCGTCGCCCCCTCACCCGACCAGGCTGCGGGCATAGCCGACCTCACGAGTCGCGAGACCGACGTGCTGCGGGCCATGGCCCGCGGCCTGTCGAACGCCGAGATCGGCGAGGAGCTGTTCGTCAGCGAAACCACGGTGAAGACTCATGTGGGCCGCGTCCTGATGAAGCTCGGGGTGCGTGACCGGGTGCAGGCGGTGGTGACCGCATACGAGTCTGGGCTCGTGCGCCCGGGCGGCGGCTGAACTGGTGGCGACAGGCAACGGCAACCACGCCTACTCGGTGGCCTATGCGGGCGAGGTGGAGGAGCGTGATCCGTGGGAACGCACCCGGTTCGGGCTGATCGCGATGGCCGGGCTCCTGGCGGCCGGCACGATCATCTACCGACTGCTGGGGCTCTCGTGGCTCGACGCCTACTACCAGACCGTGATCACCGTCTCCACGGTGGGGTACTCCGAAGTAGGTGACGACACCGGTGCCACCTATCGACTGGTCACGTCGTTCATCATCTTGTTCGGGAGCGGCATCGCCCTCTACACGATCGGCGTGACGTTCGATCAGCTCATGGACGGCGCACTCAAGGAACACCTGGGGAGGTCACGGGTGGAACGACAGCTCGACGAACTGACTGGGCACGTGGTGGTGTGCGGTTGGGGCCAGGTCGGCCAGGCGATCACCGCGTCGATGCTGGCCCAGGGTCACACGGTGGTGGTGATCGATCGCCGCAGCGACATGAGCCTCGATGGCGACGGCTTCCTCATCACGGGCGACGCAACCGACGACGAGGTGCTGCAACGAGCCGGCATCGGATCCGCCCGGGGGCTCGTGGTGGCCCTCGACTCCGACGCCGACAGCCTGTGGGTGACCTTGAGCGCCCGGGCCCTCAACGCCGACCTCTTCATCGTCTCTCGCTGTAACGGACCGGGGGCCGGCCCCAAGCTGTTGCAGGCCGGCGCTGATCGGGTGGTGAATCCGCACGAGATCGGCGGCGACAGGATGGCGTCGTTGATGCTGCATCCCAACGTGGCCGACTTCATCGGGGAGTCGATGTCTGATCGCCAGTACGAGGTGCGCATGTCGGAGGCGCCGATCACGGCCGACTGTGCGCTCGCCAACCGTTCGCTCAGCGACTCCGGAGTCGTCGCCGCCACCGGGATCACTGTGATGGCCGTCCGCCTGCCCGATGGCTCGTTCGTGCATCACCCACCGCCTGAGCACGTGCTCCAGGATGGCGACGTGATGATCACGCTGGGCACGCCCGAGGAGCAACACGCTCTGGCCACGTGGCTGGCTGAGAACTGAGAGGCAGCTGCCGAACCCCCGGCGTTCGGTGGGCCGGCCCGATCGCCCTCGGGCCGGCCCGTGACAAGGAGAGGCCGGTGCGGTGCCGCAGATACACCGCACCGGATCTCCCCTGCATCACGGGCCGACCGTGGTGGTCAGGCGCAGCGGTCGGTCGTGCCCGACCAGTCAATCGGCCACCCCTGGGCCTCGACGTACGCGTTGTCGACGAAGCTCACCTGCTCGCCGGTCTGGGCGTAACAGTCCCAGTAGTCGGCGGCCGTGCCGATGTGCAGCAGGTCACCGTTCCACACCAGCATCGCCGGCTCGCCTCGGCTGTTGCCTCGGATCTTCACGATCGTGTTGTGCAACGAGTCGATGCTGGGCCCGGCACTCGGAGGCGGCGTCGACGGGTTGCCTGCCGCGCAGCGGGCGGTGGTGCCCGACCAGTCCACGGGCCACCCCACGGCCGCCACGTACGAGTCGTCGACGAACACCGCATCCGACTGGCCTGACAGCGTCATGCAGTCCCAGTAGTCGGCCGCCGTCCCGATGTGGAGCAGTTGACCGTCGCGCACGAACATCGCCGGTTCGCCTCGGGGATTCCCCCGCAGCTTCACCACCTGGCCTTCCAGGTCCGACAACGACGGCTCACCAGGCCCCGGCGATGGGCCGGGATCGGGTGGATCGGGGGGCGTGGAGGCATCGTCGGAGCAGCGATCGGTCGTGCCCGACCAGTCGGTCGGCCATCCCTGCGCTTCGACGTACGCGTTGTCGAGCAACGTCACGTCGTCGCCGTACTGGGCAACACAGTCCCAGTAGTCGGCTGCGGTGCCGATGAGGAGCAGGCGACCGCCCCGGACGAGCATGGCCGGCTCACCTCGCACATTGCCCTGGACCTTCACGACGGAGCCTTCGAGCGACGCCAGGGTCGGCTCGTCAGGCGGCGCCACCCTCCGGTCCCCGTCGCACGCCTGGGTTCCGGTAGCAACCCACCAGTCGAGACTCCAGCGATCCTCGTAGATGACTCGTCCGACTACGCCGCAGTTGGTGGAGATGCGGTCGGGTACGCCGTTGACCACGCGGTAGTGGGAGACGTACTCATCGGGCGTTGCCGGGTCGTTGTCCCGACGCATCAGGCGGAACACCTGGCCCTCCAACTCCGTCATGGTGTCGGTGTGGCCGTCGAGCGTCCAGGCGGCGGTGTGACCAACCTGCGTCCCGGCGTTCGGACTGCACCCATGCCGCGACATGTGGAGGTGTGGGCCACTGGAGTTGCCGGTGTTGCCCGACCCGCCCAGAACGGTCCGCTTCGTCACGCCTTCTCCGACGAAGACGTCCACGCTCGCCAGATGGGCATACAACCAGCACGAGCCCGTGGCGTCGTCTCGCACAACGACCGTGTTGCCCCATCCCGAGTGATCGGGACCGTAGTGAACCAGGAAGACGCCTTCGCAGTCGCCACCGACCCACACCCCACGACCTGCGGCCGCGTAGTTGTCGCATGGCGCCGACGATGACTTCCGAACCAACTGCGCGAGCAGGGCCCTTTGGCCCTCGGGAGCGACCACGCAGCGATCGCCGAGGCTTCCTCCACAACGGACCTCCGCCGTACTCGGGTTGGCGGCCGCACCAGCAAAGACGACCGTGCCCGGACAGGTTGCGTAGATGTCGTGGCCCTGGACCAAACCGAGGTCCCGGCCGTGGAAGTTCCACACGTCGTAGTGGGAGAAGGATTGGCCCGGTTCCTGGGTGACGACGGCACCGGCGTCGGCCGGAGCTGGCCAGATGTGCGACGTATCGCATCCCAGATCGGCGGCGTTCTGGGTGTAGAAGGTGAACCAGCCCGAGCAGCCATTGACCACGTGCAGACGGCCGTTCTTGATGCTCCAGTGGCCGACACACGGCCCCACCGAGGTTCGCTCAGCAAGCTCGACCCGCGACCAGTACGCGAGCCCCGGATCACAGAACGTGCCTCGTACGTCGCCCGACGAGTCGTCGCAGAAGACCTGCTGGTATGCGAGGTCTTCGCAGTCGTCGGTGATCGCCGAGGACCGCAGGGCCGGTCCTCGGCCGTTGCAGCCCGGAGGTTCGACGGGCTCCACTGGCTCGATCTTGTCACCCGAGTAGTAGACGACGAAGCGGCCGTTGCAGTTGGTCACCGTGATCACCGCGCCGGCGTGGTCCCACGAGTCGCTGCTCGGGCACAGCCCGGCTGCTCCCTGACCGGTGATGTCGAAGATGGCCCACACATCGGTCACGCCTGCGTCGCAGGAGACCGGGCTCCCCGTGCTCACGCACTCGATGATCTCGGTCTTGTAGTGATCCGTCTTCGTCGTGGGTTCCCCGCCTGGGTCGCCCCCGTACTCCACGTGGAAGATGGCGCGGCATCCGGCCCACACGTGGATTCGGCCACCCTCCTCGTTCCAACGGCCATCACAGGGCGAGTTCGACTGCTGCTCGACATCGACGATGCGGATGAAACGCCCGACGTCGGGGTCGCACGAGGTGTACACGTAGTCGTCGCTGCCACAGCTCACCTCCTTGATCGAATCGGGTGCCGGCTGCGGCGTTCCCCGCGGCTCCCGAGGCCACACCACGAAGGTGCCACTGCAGCCATTGCGGATCTCGAAGTGATGCCACCCGGATCGCCACTTCAGGTTCCCGCGGCACTCCTCGTCGTCGTAGAACAGCGGGCGCACGAACCCGACGGCGAGGCCAACGCCACAGTCGGTTGTTCCGCCCGGCGAACTGGAGCAGTCGATGTAGTCGGTGCCACCGCTGAACTGCCCCGACGGCAACGGGTCGGGCACCGGCTCAGCCGCCGAGTCATACCTGATGGCGAACAGCGCCGAACAGCCGTCGCGAACAGTGATGTGGTGATGGCCTGGTACGTAGCTCCAGTTGCCGTCACACGTTCCGCCGAGAGACTCCGGGTCGGTGTGCATCGTCACGGAGTCGATGGGCACGCCGACGCCGCACGCCTCCTCGGTGCCGTTGTAGACGCCGCAGCCGATGTAGGTGGTCTGCGGTGCCGCCTCAGCGGAACCAAGCGCCCAGAACAGGGTGACGAACAGCAGCGTGACCACGCCACCGGCGCCGAGCAACGCCGACTTGATCTCGATCTGGGGGCGGACGGCGCGCAGCAACGAACGCCCTGTACGGGGCGGCGCCGGCTCGCGCGGTTCATCGGCGGTCGCGTTGTCAGCGACCGGGAAGGAATCGGGAATCGTTGGACGCGTCATCAGTAGAGCACCACGAACGTCGCCCGGCAGCCGGACGAAACCCGGAGATAGTCACGTGACCAGGACACCGAGGTGTGATCGCAGGGCGAGCTCGAATGCTGATGCATCACCTCGGCCTGATGGATCCAGACACCGGTCCAACACGAGCGAGAGCGGTAGCCCCAGCTGCTGCAGGTGACCTTCTTCAGATGGTGGTCTTCCGAGACGGTGAAGATGGCTCGGCACCCGCCGGTTGCGACGAGGAGTCCACCAGGTTCGACCCAGAAGTTCACGTTCTTCACACACGGCGTGGACGACAGCTGTTCCTGAACAACGGCGTCCTTCAGCATCAACGCACCGCCGCAGTAGGCCGTGCGCCAGTTGTGACTCTCACAGCGCTGGAGGCTCGTATCGGAGTGGGCGCTGGCCGGCGACGGCCCGAGCCCCATGACGAGCGCCATCAGGGTGGCGATCAGAAGGCCGGCGGCAAGGCTCCGGCGGCGGACAACAGTCATGGCGGGTCTCCTCGTGAGATCGTTTCGCCAAACGAACCACGACATGAGTGGGGCTGTCACCAGGCAGAACGCGTTCGTCCGGCTGGCGACCGGCAGTCGACCACCTACCGTCCACTTCCAACGAGCGACGCGTTGCGGTGGCTCCACCTCAGGGGCGCCCCCGACCTGCAATCGGGGTGGGGTCGTCCTCACGGATGACCCCGTTCGGCTGACTCTCGGCCGAAGCGACGACAGGCGAATCAGCGTTCAGCCCGACGACGGATCGGCGGCCTTTTCCTACGTTCAGATCAACGGGTCGACCACCGGCCCTGTGACATGAAAGGGCAACCGCAATGACCGTCGTCGACTCCCCCATCGCTCCCGTCAGCGAGCCGACACCCACCAACGCTCCGGTCGAGATCGCAGCCGAGGCCATCGCCGTCACCAAGGTCTACGGCAAGGGCGACACCGAGGTGCGAGCGCTCGATGGCGTCGACGTGGCCTTCGGCCGCGGCCAGTTCACCGCCATCATGGGCCCGTCCGGCTCCGGCAAATCCACCCTCATGCACTGCCTCGCCGGCCTCGACGCCGTGACCGACGGCCACGTGCTGATTGGTGACACCGACCTCTCGACCCTGAGTGAACGCAAGCTCACCCACCTCCGACGCGACCAGATCGGCTTCGTGTTCCAGGCCTTCAACCTGGTGCCCACGCTGACGGCGATAGAGAACATCACGCTCCCCATGGATCTCGCCGGCCGCAAGCCAGACAGGGCCTGGATCGATCAGGTGATCCAGACTGTCGGCCTCTCGGACCGGGTCACCCATCGCCCGAACGAACTGTCGGGCGGCCAGCAGCAGCGTGTGGCGGTGAGCCGAGCGCTCGCAGGCCGACCGCAGATCATCTTCGCTGACGAGCCGACCGGCAACCTCGACTCCGCCACCGGCGCCGAGATCCTCGCCTTCATGCGACGGGCCGTACGCGAACTGGCCCAGACCATCGTCATGGTCACCCACGATCCCGTTGCGGCCTCCTACGCCGACCGGGTGGTGTTCCTCGCCGACGGCCAGCTCGTCGGCGAACTGACCGACCCCACGCCCGATGCGATCCTCGATCGCATGAAGGCCATCGGGCACTGAGGAGCCAGCCATGTTGAGACTGACCCTCCGCAACCTCTCGGCCCACAAGGCCCGCTTCGTGATGACCACCTTCGCCGTGGTGCTCGGTGTGAGCTTCGTGGTCGCCAGCTTCGTACTCGCCGATGGACTCCGCTCGACGTTCAGTGACCTCTCCGAAGAGATCACTGCCGGCCAGGACCTGACGGTCCGCCCGGTGAGCGAGTTCGGTGAGCCCCTTCCCCTCGACGCCACCCTGGTCGATGACATCATCGCCCTCGACGACGTGGTCGACGCCGCTGGCTTCGTCCAGGCCCCTGACAGCGCCATTCAGCCGATCAAGGCCGACGGGACCACCATCCCCACCGCAGGCCCGCCCCAGCTGATGTTCTCGTGGAGCGACAACGAGACGCTCAGTGGGTTCTCGATCGTGGATGGCTCCGCTCCGGACGAGCACGGTGAGTTCACGATGGACTACACCGCGGCCGAGACGCACGGATTCGTGATCGGCGACACCTACGACCTGATCACCCCATCCGGGATCGTGACCGACGTGGAGCTCGTGGGCACCACGAGCTTCGGGGCCGACAACGCAACCGTGGGCGCAACGCTCATGCACGTGTCGCTCGCCCAGGCTCAGGACATGTTCGGCACCCCCGGCACAGTCGACGGCATCGTGGCCGACGTTGCCCCCGACGCCGACATCGCCGCCGCCACCGCTGCGGTGGAGGCCACCCTCGGAGGCATCGACGCCGAGATCGTGGACCAGGCCACCCTGCTCGCCGAGCAACAGGACGAGTTCAACAGCGGCATCACCATGGTGGGCAACATCCTGCTCGGGTTCGCGATCGTGTCGATGTTCGTGTCGATCTTCATCATCTACAACACCTTCGCCATCGTGCTCGGTCAGCGAGTGCGGGAGATGGCACTGCTTCGAGCCATCGGTGCCGAGGCCCGTCAGCTCCGCCGGTCGGTGGTCGGCGAAGCGCTCGCCGTCGGCGTTGTGGCCAGTGCCATCGGTGTGATCGCCGGCATCGGTGTTGCCCTCGGCCTCACCGAACTGTTCGGCCTCCTCGGAGCCGAGTTGCCGGAGTACCCACTGATCATGGCCCCTCGCACGATCGCCATTGGGCTCGCCCTCGGCATCGGCGTGACCGTCATCTCAGCCGTGCTTCCCGCCCGGGTGGCTGCCTCGGTGTCGCCCATCTCCGGCCTGCGGGACGGGGCTGATGCCACTGAGGGCGACGGTGGCCGACGCATCATCCTGGGGGCGGCGCTCACTGCGCTCGGTGTTGCCACCGGCATGGTCGGGCTGTTCGGCGATCTGTCACTGTCGACGCTGCAGCTGATCTTCGTGCTGGGTGGCGGCGCTGTGGCCACCCTCGTCGGTGTCACCATGGCGGCGCCCGTCTTGGCCCGGCCAGTGATGGCGGCCCTCGGGGCTCCGCTCAGGCTCACGGGTGTAAGCGGGCGTCTGGCCACTGGCAACGCTGGCCGTAACCCCCGGCGCACGGCAACCACGGCCGCCGCGCTGATGATCGGGCTCTCGCTCGTGACCATGGGCTATGTGGTCGGCGAGTCGGTCAAGGCCCAGTTCGGCAACCTGCTCTCGTCGTCGGTGACGGCCGACTACCTGATCACCAGCGACGACGACACGAGCATCTCCGCCGGGCTCGCCGACGAACTGGAAGCCAGCGGTGAGTTCGAGGCCGTGGCCGGCTTCCGCTACGACGAGGCCCGCCTCGGCGGCGAGGTCCTCACCGTGGGCGGTACCGAGATCAGCCAGCTCGACACCATGTTCAACCTCGACGTCGACCAGGGCGAACTGCCAGCGGCCGACGCCACCAACGTGGTGATCCTCCATACCGATGTGGCCACCGACCTCGGCGTCACCATCGGCGACGTGGTGCCAATCGAGTTCGTCAACGGCTACACCCAGGACCTGACCGTGGCCGCGATTTACCTCGACGACGTGGTGTTGTGGGAACCAATGGTGCCCGAAGCGGTGTTCGACGCCGCCGGCGCCGACCCCGCCGACGACTTCATCGCCGCCTCACTCCCGAGCGGCGTGCAGACATCCGACGTGGAGCCGCTGATCAGCCAGATCGAGGAGCGGTACCCGCAGGTGGGGATCGAGACGGCGTCGGAGTTCCAGCAGCAGGCCGAGGCCACGATCGACAGCCTGTTGTTGGTGGTCAACGCCCTGCTCGCCCTCGCCGTGATCATCGCCCTCATCGGTATCGCCAACACCCTGGCGCTGTCGGTGCACGAGCGGACCCGTGAGATCGGTCTGCTCCGGGCAGTGGGCATGACCCGGGGCCAGTCACGACGGATGATCCGGGCCGAGGCGGTCTTGGTGGCCCTGTTCGGTGCAGTGCTCGGCGTGGCGATGGGAACGCTCTTCGGCTGGGGTGTGGTCGAAGCCCTGCCCGAAGATTCCTTCGGCGGCACGCTGCGAATCCCCGTGGCGTCGATCGCCGTGGTCGTGGCCGGGGCGACGCTGGCCACGCTGCTGGCGGCATTCCTCCCGGCTCGACGGGCTGGCAGTCTCAACGTGCTGGACGCCATCTCGCACTGACGAGCCACCAGCCGGCACCGCCGGTCTGAGCTGAACAAAACTGGTACGTAAGACCAGGCCAGGCAGCACCTGGTCTGGTCTTGCGGCCGCGTTCGGCCGACCTACACTCAAGCCCCATGTCGGAGCTGGTGGCGGAACTTCCTGCAGGCACCACCGTCGGCCCCTACATCGTCGATGAGCTCGCTGGGGTGGGCGGGAGCAGCCTGGTGTACCGGGCCACTCACCGCACCACGGGTGAGATCGTCGCCCTGAAGGTCGGCCGCAAGATCGATCACGCCACGACCTCTCGCCTGCAGCGCGAAGCCACTCTGCTCGAACGGGTGGACTGGCCGGGCGTGGTCGGATTTCGCCAGTGGCTCCTTCACGAGGGCGCGCCGGTGGTGGCCACCCAATGGCTCGACGGGCCGAACCTGGCGGAGTGCCTGGCCGACGAGGGCCCGTTGCCCTGGAACAACGCGGTCGCTCTCATCGAGGACCTCGCGGCCACCGTGGATCAGCTCCACCAGGCCGGTGTGGTGCACCGCGACCTCAGCCCCAACAACGTGATCATGTCCGACGGGCAACCGGTGCTGATCGACCTCGGTATCGGCCGCGACGAGGATACGACGAAGACAATCGACGGCACGATCGCCGGTACCCCGCGCTACCTCGCGCCCGAGACGATCCGCGGTGAGGACCCCGACGGTCGGGCCGACCAGTACAGCCTCGCCGTGATGCTTCATGAGCTGATCGCCGGCCAGCCGCCGTTCCCCGACGCCGCCAACACCGCATCGATGCTCTACCAGCAGCTCGACGCTCAGCCGGAGCCGCTCAGCGAGGCTGTGCCGAGCACACCGGAGTTCGTGGAGCGGGCGATCCTACGAGCGCTCGAGAAGAACCCTGCCGACCGGTTCGAGTCGGTGGTCGCATTCGCAGCGGCGGCGGCCGACGTCGACGGCGCGCTCCACAGGGCGCCGCAACGACGCCGCTGGGGGCGCCTGGCAGGCGCCGGTGTGGCCGTGGCCGCCCTGATCGGCGGCGCCGCCGCCGTTGCCGTCCGTACGACCGACCAGCCCACGGCAACCAGCACCACCGAGCCCACCACGATCGCGGCCGCCGCAGGAGCCGACGCCCCCGAGGCGAGCGGCTCCAATGACGAACTGTCGGCGATCACCACGCCGATCGACGATGCCGACCCCGATCTTCCCACCGGCGCCTCCACGTCCCAAGCGACGAACTCGACCACCACCGAGGCGACCGGGGCCACCCCCGACACGCCAGCGCCCGGCCAGGCGGGCGCGCTCACCTGCAACCTCCTCACCGTGTCGGGCTTCGACGACGGCGTTCGAGCCACGGACTTCTTCGGCGACCCGGCCGACAACGAGCGCCTGCTGCCCGATGCCGGCGTGGATGGCTCGGGCGCGCTCGAGGTCGGCCGGCCCGGGGTGTTCGGGCAGACGGCAGAGCTGGTGGCGGTACGGGCCGGCGTGCGGTACGGATTCGCTGGCTGGTTCCGCTCCTCCGGCGAGATGTTCGACCAATCGATCCAGGTCGACTGGCTCGACGCCAACTTCAACAACATCGCCTCGTCGACCGTCGTGCGCATCGAGCCCACCGACGACTACACCTTGTACCTGGTCGATGGTGGCGTGGCGCCGCCCAATGCCGCGTGGGCGTTGCCCTTGATCTTCAAGGACGCGTCCGCTGGTGCGTTGCTGGCCGACGAGTTGATCTTCGCGCCGTACGGATCCTGTGCGGACGCCTACTTCGGGGTTGAGACATGAGTGGTGCCGTTCTGCTGGGAACCGATAAGGCAGTGCGTCATCGCCTCGAGGCTCGCACCACCGTCGGGCGGTCCGAGGCGAACGACATCGTGATCACGGCCGACGGCGTGTCGCGATTCCACGCCGAAGTGGTGCAGGCCGGCACGGGCCACCGGCTCACCGATCTGGGATCCAGGAATGGCACGTTCGTGAACGGTGAGCCAGTGAGCCCCGACGGTCACATCCTGTCCGACGGCGACCTCGTCGTGTTCGGTGGTGTGGAGGGCTTCCGGTACCTCGATCCGGGAGCAACGCCCATCGTGCCCCGGATCGGCAAGCTGCAGGGCGTGTGGATCGATCCCGACACCGACGCCGTCTGGGTGGATGCCCACCCGGTGGAGCCCGAGCTGTCGGCTCGCCAGTTCCATCTGTTGCAGATGCTGGTAGCGGCTGAGGGTCGCCCGGTGGAGCGCCGCGACATCGTGTCGGCCGTGTGGGCCGACGTCGACGCCCGTGGGGTGAGCGACGATGCGGTGACGGCCCTCATCAAGCGGCTCCGGAGCCGGCTGCGCGAAGCAGCACCAGAGTCGGACTACGTCGACATCGTGCGGGGGCGTGGTGTGCGCCTGCTCGACCCCGACCGCGCCGACTGACCGTCTCTCACTGGGACCGACACCGGAGAGCCAACTAGGGTCCGGTCATGTCGGAGATGTGGACCATGAGCGCCGAGGCCACGGCGGCGCAGATTCGCGATCGCCAGATCAAGCCGAGCGAGGTGGTGGGGGCGGTGGTCGACCGGATTGCCGCCGTCAATCCCCATCTGAATGCCATCACGCTCGATCTCACCGAGCAGGCGATGGTCGATGCGGCAGCCGCCGACGAGGCCGTCGCCTCCGGCGCCCCGTTGGGCCCGCTCCATGGCGTGCCGGTGACCATCAAGGAGAACGTCGACATGGAGGGCCTGCCGAACACCAACGGCATCCCCGCCTACCTCGACACGATCGCCACGGAGGACGCACCGCTCGTAGCCAACCTCAAGCGGGCCGGCGCCATCGTCGTTGGGCGCACGAACACGCCCGAGTTCTCGATGCGTGGCACCACCGACAACCCGCTGCGAGGGCGCACGTTCAACCCCTGGGAGGACGAGTGCTCTCCGGGCGGATCGTCGGGCGGGGCCGGGAGCGCCTGTGCCGCCGGCATGGGGCCGCTGCACCATGGCAACGACATCGGGGGTTCGCTGCGGTTCCCGTCGTTCGCCAACGGCGTGACCACCGTGAAGCCCACCACCTTCCGGGTGCCGGTCTACAACTCGTCGGCCCCAGCTGAACGCGGCCCTCTCGCCCAGGCGATGTCGGTTCAGGGGATCATCGCTCGCCACGCCGGCGATGTGCGGCTGGCCACGCGGGTGATGATCGAGCCTGACCCCCGCGATCCGAACTCCCCGCCGGTGCCGTGGGACGGGCCCGACCTCGGCGGCACGCCCACCGTGGCCGTCACCACCGAGAGCTGTGGCTACGACATCCACCCAGGGATCATCGACCTCATCCAGCGGGCGGCCGATCAGCTGCGCGACGCCGGCTATGAGGTGGTGGAGGCCGAACCACCCCCCGTCATCGAGGCCGCTCGCCAGTGGTTCCGAGCCGGCACGTCGGAGATGCAGGCCACGATGGACGCCGCGGTCCGCCAGCACGGGTCCGACACGATCATCCAGATCTTCGACTGGTACTACGAGATGTCGGAGCTGCTCGATCGCGACGGCTACATCGCCGGCTTCGCCGACCGCACGCGCCTCATGCGCGACTGGAACCGATTCCTCGACCAGTACCCGCTCGTGATCACACCGTTCATGATGCGCCCGATGATCGACTGGGACGAAGACATTCGAGGCCTCACCGAGGTGCAGGACTTCTTCGACGCATCCATCTACTCCACCGGCATCAACTACCTCGGCCTTCCCGCCGGTGTGATCGGCACTGGCTTCGTCGGCGACCGCCCTGCTGCGGTGCAGATCGTCGGCCGTCGCTACCGCGAGGACCTGATCTGCAACGCCATGCAGGCGATCGAGGAACGCAACGGCGTGCTCGTCGAGCAACTCTGGGCCCGCGAGGCCTGATCCTCCCTCGTCAGCCGCCGTTGACGGCTCGTCAGCCGAAACGAAGCAGCGACGTGTCGTAGTCGGCGGGCGCCTCGAAGCCCATCAGGTTGAACACCGTGGCGGCAACGTTGCTCAGCCCAGCGCCCTCGGGCGGATCAACCGTGTACTCGCCGTCGTAGCCGGGATCGTGGATGGCGAAGGGCACAGGGCTGAGCGTGTGCGAGGTCATCGGGCTGCGCTCACCGTTCTTCTCGGTGAACATGATGTCGGCGTTGCCGTGGTCGGCGGTGTAGATCAGCACGCCGCCCACCTCGTCGATCACCCGACACAACCGGTCGACGCACTCGTCCACCACTTCGACGGCCTCCACCGTGGCGTCGAGCACACCGGTGTGGCCCACCATGTCGCCGTTGGCGAAGTTGAGGCGGCCGAAGCGGTAGCGGCCACTGCGGATCAGCTCGATCGTGGCATCGGTGATCTCACGGGCCTTCATGCTGGGCGTCTTGTTGAACTCCACGTTGTCGGACGGGATCTCCACGTAGGTCTCGAGCGCGTCGTCGAAGTAGCCCGACCGGTTCCCGTTCCAGAAGAAGGTGACGTGGCCGTACTTCTGCGTTTCGCTGATGGCGAAGTTGGGCACACCAGTGCCGACGAGGAACTCCCCCATCGTGCGATCGATCGCCGGGGGGTCAACGAGGAACCGCTTCGGGATGAGGGCGTCGCCGTCGTACTGGAGCATCCCGGCATAGATCACGGCCGGGTGTACGCGCCCCTCGGGTGAGCGGTGGTCGAAGGCCGTGAAGTCGGCCTCCTCGTAGGCCCGGGAGATCTCGATAGCCCGGTCGCCGCGGAAGTTGAACATGATCACGGCGTCGCCGTCGGCCATCACCCCCACCGGCTGTCGGTCGGCATCAACGACCACGAACTCGTCGAGGTACTGGTCGCCGGCGTCAGACTCGGCGTACATCGCCTCGACCGCCTCGGTGGCACTGGCGAAGGGGCGGCCGACGCCGTGGGTGTGGGCGTGGTAGCCCCGCTCCACCATCGCCCAGTCGGCCTCGTAGCGATCCATCGTGATCGTCATGCGCCCGCCACCCGACGCGATGCGGTAGTCAACGCCGTGCTCGTCGTTCAGCCCAGCGAGCACGGCCTCGGTGGCGTCCAGGTAGGTGAGGGCCGACCGGGCGGCCACGTCGCGCCCGTCGTGCAGGAGGTGGAGCCGCACCCGACTGACGCCCGCCGTCGCCGCCTCGGCGAGCATGCGATACAGGTGATCGGTGTGGGCGTGCACGTTGCCGTCGCTGTGCAACCCGAGGAAGTGGAGTGTCCCTCCTGAGGTCGCGGCGGCCACCGCGTCGAGCCATACCGGCGACTCGAACAGCGAGCCCGATTGCAGGGCGTGGTTCACGAGCTTGGCGCCCTGGGCGAACACCCGCCCGGCGCCGAGGGCGTTGTGGCCCACCTCGGAGTTGCCCATGTCATCGTCGGAGGGGAGACCGACGGCGGTGCCGTGCGCCCGCAACTCGGTGGCCAGTGACGACGAGGTGAGCGCATCGAGGCGGGGCGTGTGGGCCCGGGCCACCGCGTTGGCCGGGCCGTCAGGGGCGACGCCAACGCCGTCGGCGACGACGATCACGACCGGCCCGGGGCGGGCGGCGAACGACGGATGCGGATCGAGACCGAGGCTCATGGTTCCAGCCTACGGCGCTGCCATCAGGGCCGATCCGGGTGTGACCGCTGTGCCTGGCGACGGGGCGCGATCTCGACCATGGGCACCTCTACCCGCGGTGGAACGGGTCGGAGGGCCTGCACGGGGCCGCGACGGCTGAGGGCCTTCGCTCTCGTCGCTGAACCGGTCAGTTCGTACGTTCGGGTTGGCGGTACGGCGACGGAAACGGCGGGCGGTGCGATACGTGAATCTCGGCGCAACTCTGGTGGTGCTGGTGGTGATGGCCGGCCTGTTGCTGCCGTTTCCCGGTATCTGGGGATGGGGGTCGTCGCTGCTCCCCGACTCGCCTGCGCCCGACGAGATCCCACCGGCCGCGCCGATGGCGGCCAACCCGCTCCAGAGCGAGGCCTTGTTCCGCGCCGATCCTGAGGTGAGCGCCCGCGGCGCCGATGCGCTGGCCCGCATCCAGTATCCGTGGCGGGAGCGCCTGCCAGGTTGGGAGATCGCCTTCCTCGACGCCCACGATGGGGCGTACGGGTACACGCTCACCCGTGAGCTGCGCATCGAGATCTTCGTGCGGCCAGACCAGAGCGACGAGCTGCTCGCCCACGTGGTGGCGCACGAGCTCGGCCATGCGGTGGACGTGACCCTCAACGACGCCGACGACCGGGCCCGCTGGCAGCAGGCCCGTCAGATCGAGGACGAGCCGTGGTGGCCGAACAACCGAGCGTCCGACTTCGCTACCGGCGCCGGGGACTTCGCCGAGTCGTTCGCCGCCTGGCAGGTGGGCGCCGACTCGTTCCGCTCACGCCTGGGCGGCCCTCCTACCGGCGACCAGCTCGCCCTCATCGAAGAGCTTTCGAACTAGGTACGGCGAAACTCCAGGTGAGCTCCTCCGGAGCTCACACTCAGCACGCCCGCTCCTTCACCGAGCGCTACGCCCGCGAGTTTCGCCCCAGGCGAAACTCCAGGTGAGCTCCTCCGGAGCTCACACGGCGTCGGCGCCGAGTTCGCCGGTGCGGATGCGTACCACTGTGTCGACCGGTGTGACCCACACCTTGCCGTCACCGATCGCTCCGCTGCGGGCAGCCTCGACGATCGCCATCACCACCTGATCCACGTCCGCGGCGTCGACCACGACCTCGACCTTCACCTTCTCGATGAACTCCACGGTGTACTCGGCCCCGCGGTAGGTCTCGGTGTGGCCGCCCTGACGACCAAAGCCACGCACCTCGGTGGTGGTCATACCTGACACTCCGAACGAGCGGAGTGCCTCGTTCACATCGTCGAGCTTGTGTGGATTCACCACGGCGGTGACCAGTCGCACGAATTCGACGGTATCAGCCGCTCCCAGAGCGGTCGATCAACCACTACTCGCCACGAGGAGCGAAAATCTGCCGGCTGGCCCTCCTGGCTACTACCTTTACGGGCGTTATGGACGCGCCAGCCACCGACATCCCCGAACTCGACGAACCCGCTGCTGGGCCGAAGGCGAGCCAGCTGTGGCTCGGGGTCGGCCTGTTGATCGCGGTGATCACGGTGGTGTCGGGTATCGCCGCCGCCGCCTTCGAGTTCCACGACGACGCTGCGGTGCAGCGCGAGGTCTTCACCAACATCCCGAGCCCGATCAAGCTGGCCTTCTACACGATCATCCCTGTGCTGATCGTGTGGGGCACCCTCCAGATGTCGTACCGGGTGAAGAACTGGGAGCGGGGCGCCCCTGATCGCCGCGAGACGACCCCCCGCAACATCGGCAAGCGGCTCGGCGATTTCCGGGCCGGCGTCTACATGCAGACGCTCATGCGCGATCCCGCCGCCGGCATCATGCACTCGCTCATCTACTTCAGCTTCCTGGTGCTGCTGGCCGTCACCACGGTGCTGGAGATCAACCATCAGCTGCCCGAGAACCTCAAGTTCCTCAACGGGAACGTGTACCGGGCCTACGCGTTCGTCGGCGACTTCGCCGGGCTCGCGTTCCTCGCCGGCATGGCCATGGCCATCGGCCGCCGCTACGGGCCGCGCTCGTGGCGCCCCTACCGCATCGCCATCAAGTCGAAGCCCGAGCACGCCGTGATCAACGGCGTGCTGTTGTCGATCGGCATCACCGGCTTCGGTGCCGAGGCGTTCCGCATCGCCGTCGAGGGCAGCCCCGACTACGAGCAGTGGTCGTTCGTCGGCTACCCGCTGGCCCAGTTGGTGGCCGACGTGCCCAACCTGTCGGGCTGGCATCAGGCCTGGTGGGTGGCCCACGTGATCAGTTTCTGCGCCTTCCTGATCATCATCCCCGGCACAATGCTGCGCCACATGTTCACCTCGCCGCTGAACATGTACCTGTCGGACCGCGACCGGCCCAAGGGCGCGATGAAGGCCATGCCCGATCTGGAGAGCACCGAACTGGAGACGTTCGGCGCCTCCACGGTCGAGTCGTTCAGCTGGAAGCAGCTGATGGACACCGACGCCTGCACCATGTGCGGCCGATGCACCGCCGTGTGCCCGGCCCACGCCACCGGAAAGCCGCTCGACCCCCGCGAGATCGTGCTCAAGACGGGCGAAGTGATGTCGCGCACCGGCGACCCGGCCGTCGCCCCGCCGCTCGGCGTCGACGCCGAGATCACCGTGGACGCCAACTGGGTGTTCGAGCGGGTGCAGCCCGAAGAGGTGTGGGCCTGCACCTCCTGCAAGGCCTGCGATGAGAACTGCCCGGTGAACATCGAGATCCTCGACAAGATCCTCGACATGCGGCGCTACCTCACGCTGATGGAGTCGAACTTCCCCACCGAGCTCGGCACTGCCTTCCGTTCGATGGAGAACTCGTCGAACCCGTGGGCGATGAGCCAGAGCACGAGGGCCGACTGGGCGAAGGACCTGAACGTGCCCGTGATCGAGGGCGACGCTCTCGCCGAGCCCTTCAGCCACGAGTACCTGTACTGGGTTGGCTGCGCCGGCTCGTTCGACGACAAGAATCAGAAGGTCACCCAGGCGATGTCGAAGCTCATGGAGCGGGCCAACATCGACTTCGCCATCCTCGGCCCGGCCGAGCTGTGCACCGGCGACCCGGCTCGCCGCTCTGGCAACGAGTACATCTTCCAGATGCTGGCGAAGCAGAACGTGGAGACCCTGAACGGGCTCGGCGTGAAGAAGATCGTCACGCAGTGCCCGCACTGCTTCAACACCCTCATGAACGAGTACCCCCAGCTGGGCGGGCACTACGAGGTGGTGCACCACAGCCAGTTCATCGAGTGGCTCATCAACGAGGGCAAGCTCGACGTGTCGGAGGCCACGCTGGAGGAGCGGGTGGTCTACCACGACTCGTGCTACCTCGGCCGCCACAACGACGTGTACCTCGCCCCCCGCAACGTGATCGGCTCGCTCAAGGGCGTGCAGATCGTGGAGGCCGGGCGCAACGGCACCAAGGGCATGTGCTGCGGCGCCGGCGGCGCCCGCATGTGGATGGAGGAGGACATCGGCACCAAGGTGAACGACGAGCGTTCCCAGGAGCTCATCGACACCGGGGCTGCCCGCGTGGCCACCGCCTGCCCGTTCTGCTACGTGATGATGGACGACGGTGTGAAGGGCCACGGCGTCGAGGAAGACGACGTGCGGGTGGCCGACATCGCCATGCATCTCCTCGAGGCCATCGAGGAAGGCGAGCGGCAGTCGCACGAACGCCAGTCCGACCGATTCACCATCACCGCTGACTGATCGGCGGCGCGGCCTCGAACCCGGGGCTGCCCTGGCCTCTCAGCTCTGATCGGCTGTACCGACCGGCCCCGGCCGGTGGTTGGTCAGCTGACGGCGGGTAGCACCACGGCGGCCTGCACAGGCTCGTCGGTGCCGGTGCCGGCCTCGAGGGCCAGCTCGTCCGCATCTTCGGGGAAGGCGAAGAGCAGCACGAGTTCGTCGGTGTTCGTGGCTGGCTGGCCGCTGCGGACCACCAGCACCGGGGCGGATGCCTCGTCGTCGGCGATCAGTGACCAGAATCCCGGATCGATGAACCCTGCGTCGTCGGCGCTCGCCGCCCGCTGCACCGTGACCTTGACCAGGGCGAGTCGCTCACCATCACCGGCCCGGTAGGGGCCGACGTCGAGGCCAACCGTGGCCGAGCGGGGCTCGACGATGATCCAGCGGCTGGCGTCGTCGGGATCGGGAATGGCCTGGGGCGTGTTGTCGACCCCGGCGAACACCAGCTCCGGCGCCTCGCTCGACTGCCCAGCGAGGGGAATCTCGGCTGGCTGCCGGTTCGACTCGGCGATCTGGAGAGTGAGCGTTTCAGGATCGGGATCCTTGGCGTGACCGGTGCGGAACTCCACGGTCATCGTCTGGGCCTCACCAGCCACCAGCCGCACCCGGGGGCCGGTGTTCACGAAGCGGGCGCCGTCGATCACGGTGCCGTCATCGACCACCAGGCTCACCATGCGATCGGAGATACCGAGCGTCGAGGTCTCCAGGGTGTTGGCCACCTCGACGTCGACCTGGATCGTGGCCTGGGCGAGGAGCGCCTCCGACGGCGTGACCCGGACATCGAGCACCGACCACTGCACTCCGCTGTAGATGGCGGAGGCGAACTCGTCGTCGTCGGGATCGACGTTGAACGAGGTGAAGTCGGAGGCGAGCGGGTCGGCGCCGGGCACGTCCCCCTCGTCACCAAGGGCCTGCGGGGTTCCGATCGTCTGAAAACCCACCAGTAACAAACCGGTAGTACCCAGCCAGGTCATTGCGTAGAAAAGCTGACTCCGCTGAGTCTCATTTACCGTTTCGTCACCCTCCGCCCTTCTCATAGGCCCATAGTGGGGCGCGCTTCGCGCACTTTCCAGGGAAATCAGAAAGTGACACGAGCCTGAAACGAAGCCGGGAAGGCTAGCTCAGAAATTCTCCCAGTACCGGGATGGTCGCGGTCCTTGCTGTCCCTGGTACTTCGAGCCGAGGGTGCCCGAGCCGTATGGCTGGTCGGCTTCGGACGTCATCCGGATGAAGCTGATCTGGCCGATCTTCATCCCCGGGTAGAGCGTGATCGGCAGGCTCGCGACGTTCGAGAACTCGAGGGTGAGCTGCCCGTCCCACCCAGCGTCGACGAAGCCGGCGGTGGTGTGGATCAGCAGGCCGAGCCGGCCGAGGCTCGACTTGCCCTCGATGCGGCCAACGAGGTCGCCGGGGATCGCCACCCGCTCGGCGGTCGAGCCGAGAACGAACTCCCCCGGATGGAGGATGAAGGGATCGGCGTCGGAAGCCTCGACCACGTCGGTCAGCTCCTCGAGGTTGGCCTTCACGTCGATGTGGGAGAACGTGTGGTTGCGGAAGACGATGAACCGGTGGTCGAGGCGCAGGTCGACCGACGACGGCTGCACAGCCGACGGTTCGAACGGCTCGATGATGATTCGACCTGCCGCCACCTCGTCCTTGATCGTGCGGTCGGAGAGGATCACGGTCGGCCACGATAGCGGCCGAGGCCGGTGCGACCGGCTAGTGGCGTCCGTCCTGCAGCCAGGCCTGCGTGGCCTTGACTGCCGTAGCCCGATCGACGGGCGGCTCGTAGCCGAGCTCGCGCCGAATCCTGGTGGCGTCGAGGTAGTAATCGTCGAGCGCCAGGCGAATCATGTGGCGGCTGACCGGGGGCCGGGCGAAGCGTTCGAGCGGCACGGTCCGGTAGCGGGCGGCGAACACGTCGGCCACGCGCTCCACCAGCCAGCGGGGCACGTAGCGCCGCTCGTCGAGGTCGTAGCCCAACGGCTGCACCAGGTCGGCGAGGAACCGCTGGATGTTCACCGGGATCCCATCGGTCACGTGCAGGGGAGTGCCGGCCCACGCCTTGGCGGGTTCGAGCTGTTCGACCGCCAGCACCAGGGCGTGGGCGTAGTTGTCGGCGTACACCACATCGGTGGTGGCGAGCGGCCCCCGCCGGAGCCCGTCGCCAATGAGGCGCACCGTGCGGGTGGGAAGGGTGTGCAGGAAGCGAGGCACAACGGTGCGATCACCTGGTCCGAACAGGCCAAACGTGCGAAGTGCGCAGGTGGCCAGGTCGTCACTGTTGGCCACGAGAACCAGCTCTTCGGCGGCCTGTTTCGTCACCCCGTAGTACGTGAGATGAGGGTAGGGATAGGCGGCCTCGGCTTCGGTCACCGCCACGAGCGGCTCGGTGCCGGCGATGGCCTCGGCGCTGCTCACGTAGACGAAGCGGGCCGCGTTGTGGCGGCGGCAGGCGTGGAGGAGGTTGCGGGTGCCGTCCACGTTCACCTGCCGCAGACGTGCTGGCTGGCCGAGATGGAGGTCGACGAGGGAGGCGGTGTGGATCACGGCGTCGATTCGTTCGGCGGCGAACACACCCTCGACGCCGGCTGCGTCGGCGATGTCGACCTCGTAGTGGGGGATCACGGGCATGTCGACGCTGCGGGGCCGGATGTCGACACTGATCGCGTCGTGGCCTCGGTGGAGCAGCGCCCGGATCGCGGCGGCCCCGAGCATGCCGATCCCGCCGGTGACGAGCACCCGCATGGGGCGAACGGTGGTCATCAGCGCTCGCCTCCTGCTCGGGCCGGGCCGCTCGGGCTCCGAGCAGGCGCGTCGGTCATGAGCTGAGGGTCGGTGCGGTCACCACGCCAGATGAGCTCGGCAACCACGACGAGCACCAGGGTGGTGGCGCCCATGGCCACGAGGGTGGGGCGCAGGCCGATGGCGTCGGCCAGGATACCGAGCGGCAACGAGGCGAGCCCGAAGAGGCTGAAGCCGAGCTGGAGGAGTGACTGGATCCGGCCGTGGTACGCCGAGTCGCTCAAGCTGAGGGCGAGGGTGGCGTTCATCGACTGGAACGCGGCGGTGGAGGCGCCGACGACTGCGGCGGCCACGAGCGCCATCGGGAACGTCTGGGCCAGGCCCATGAACGCGAGCCCTGCGGCGAGCACGATGCCGGCGAGGAGCTGGATCCGCGGACCCTGGGCCAACACGGTCCGGGCGACGAGCACGCCGGCAAGGAGACCACCCAGGGCTCCCACCAGGGAAAGCAGCGCGAATCCCTCCGGGCCACGGTCGAAGAAGTCCTCGGCCACGCTCGGCAGGAAGGCCACGTAGGGGAAGCCCACCATGGTCACGAGGATGGCCAGAACGACCACCACCCGGATCGACGGCATGGCTCGGGCGTAGCGAACACCATCGGCCAGCTCGGCCAGCGGGGCGCGCTGGGGCCGGTTCGGGTCGGGGTTCCCCGGGTCGAGAAGCAGGAAGAATGCGGCCGCCATCACACTCAATACGCCACCGAGTAGGTAAATCCCCGCGAATCCGAGCCAACTCACGCCGATAAAGGCGCCAGCGAGGGCGGGGCCGATCACCCGGTTGCTGTTCATCGAGATCTGGGCCAGCGCCACGGCGTTGGGGATGAGGCGGGGCCCCACCAGCTCCACCGTGTAGGCCATGCGGGCCGGCACGAGCGTTGAGAACGCCACCGCCTGCAACGCCGACACCACCACAAGCATCCAGAACTCGGTCACGTCCAGCAGCTCGGTGATGCCGAGGGCGAACGACGACACGGCCAGGAGCAAGGTGGACAGGATCAGCACCCGGCGTTTCGGCACCCGATCGGCGAGCACACCTCCGAGGGGGGTCATCACGAGGCCAACGGCGCCGAAGGCCAGCGTGACCACGCCCAGCGCCGTGTTGGTGCCGCCGAGCTCCTTGGCCAGGGCACCGCGGGCGATCATGCCCGAGAAGATCGCGAGGTAGTAGAGGAAGGTGCCGGCCCAGATGATGCGGAAGGCGGGGATGGCGAACGACGCGAAGGTCGGCGTGCGGGTCGTGCTCGGGGCCTCTTGGTCGACGGGCTCGGGCGTGTGCCAGGGGGGTCCCTCGTCGTCGGCGACGGGACCGGAGCGGTCGGTTGTGGTCACGGGATGCCTGTCGTTCGGGTTCGGACCAACCTTGCCAGAGGTCTCTGACGACGCCCAATCGCGTTGTGCCGGTCGCAGCATCGTCACCGGGGTCTCATCGGCTGCTCGGTTGGCATCTGGAGGGGTGGTGGTTGCGGCTGCTGTGACCTACGACCGCTCGATGAGAGCCGCCCGGTAGGGCTGGGGGTCGAACCCGAACGGGCCGTACCGTGCGGCCACGGCATCGACGGTCTGCTCACACCAGTAGAAGTCGCCGGGTTGAGGGAAGCCGAGCACGGCCCGTTGATCGAGGGTGGCGGTGGCGACGAGGCGCTCGGTCGACTGATCAGGGCGATACATCCCCCACGCCCAGCCCTTGTGCAGGGTGTCGATCCACGTGGCTTCCGCCAGACGGAAGGTGAGGTTGTGGGCGAGGCGCATCGTGCCCGGGCGCAACGGCGTGCCCCGGTGCCAGGTGTCGTGGCGGTAGAGCAGCACGGTGCCGGGCCGGTAGTCGGTGTGCACCTCGCGTTCGTAGAGCGCCGCTCGCAGGGGAACGAGGTCGGGACGGTGCTCGGCCACGTGGGCCTCGGCCGACACCTTGTCATTGATCCACGGCATCTCGGCGATGCCGGGCGAGCCCACGATGGGCCACGGGTAGCACGGATCGTCAGGCCCAGTGCGGGGAACCACGGCGGTGGATCCGTCGCAGTCGCGGCGGTCGCCGTAGTAAACGATGATCTCCACGGCAGCGGGGCGCTCCCACGGGGTGGGGTGAGAGAGCATGTGGTTCGGGTAGTCGACGTGGATGCGTTGGTCGTCGTTGTCGTAGCGGTCGCCGGCCGCGGTGTCGGTCGGGCGCCCGTACTTGGGCCACACGTCGCTCTGGGTGAGGCGCAGGTCGGTCACCGGGCGGCCGAGCAGCTGGGCCACGGCGCCGAGGAGGCGAGGGTGGAGGGTGACGGCGTTGACATCGGGCTCGATCGACGGGAACACGAGGCGGCTGCCGAAGTCGGTGACGTGGGCGGCCTCAGGGGTGCCAGGGGCGGGGAACTGGGCGGTGAGTGTTGTCGCGAGCCGGTCAACCAGGGCAGCGGGGAGCAGGCCGTCCACGAGAGTGAACCCGGCGGTGCGCCAGTGGTCGATCTGGTGGGCCGTGAGCGGCTGCTCGGTGGTGTTCCTGTTGCTGTTGTTGCTGTTGTTGTTGCTGGTGGGAACTGCCGGCGTCGGCGCCACGAGCGTGGGGGTGGTCACGGGCTCAGCATGGCGGTCGGAACAGCGAGCCGCCAGACGTGGTTGGGTGTTGGCATGACGATCACGATGTACGGGGCGGACTGGTGCGGCGATTGCCGCCGAGCGAAGGCGTGGTTCGCCGACAACGACGTTGCCTATACATATGTGAACCTGGAGACCGAGCCCGAGGCAGTCGACATCGTGCTCGAGCGGAACAAGGGGCTGAAGCGGATTCCGGTGATCGTGTTCGCCGACGGCACCCATCTCACCGAACCGTCGAACGAGGCGCTGGCGGCGAAGGTGGCGGCGCTGTCGGCCGACGTCGGTGGGGATGGCGTGGCGGCGGCAGCCGAGCCGACGTTCGCCGTGGTGGATAACACCGACGCGAACCAGTTCGAGCTGCAGCGCGACGGGGCGACCGTGGGGTTGGCCTCGTACCGGCGTCGGGACGGATCGGTGGTGATTCCCCATGTCGAGACGTTCCCCGAGCACCGGGGCCAGGGCTACGCAGCCCGGCTGATGGACGGGGTACTGGCTCAGATTCGCGAGTCGGGGGAGACCGTGGTGCCGCTGTGCCCCTTTGCCGCAGCCCACATCCGTGACAACCCGGAGTACCACGACCTCGTTGCCTGAGCGGCGGTGACCACCGTCACCGCCTGAGATCTTGACGGTGGAAAGTCGCGTCCCTATCGTGATCTGAACAGTGTTCAGTAGCGCGATGCGTGAAGGGGTGTGGCGAGATGCGCAGCAACGTGACGAGCGACGTGGCCGCCGTGGCCACCGATGAGGTGCCGGCCGAGGAGACTCTGGCCGGCGAGGTCGTGGCTGACGGGGCTACGGCCAACGATGCTCCAGCCGGCGAGGCCTCCGAGATCGAGCCTGAGGCCAAGGCCGAGCAGTCGGTGTTTCGCCGGTTGTTCCCGATCCTGTTCATCGTCTTCATCGACGGCATGGGCGTCACCATCCTCGTTCCCGTGCTGCCGTTCTACGCCATCGCGTTCGGGGCGGGGCCGGCCACCGTCGGGTTGCTGCTGGCGAGCTATGCGCTGGCCCAGATGCTGTTCAGCCCGGTACTCGGCCGGCTGTCCGACCGGTTCGGCCGCAAACCGGTTCTGCTCACGGCACAGGTCGGCACGTTCGCCAGCCTGCTGCTGTTGGGTTTCGCCACCGCGCTGCCCTTGATCTTCCTGTCGCGGATCCTCGACGGGATCACGGGCGCCAACCAGTCGACGGCCCAGTCGGCCGTGAGTGACATGACCACCTCGAAAGATCGTGCGGCCGGGCTCGGCCTCGTTGGCGCGGCCACCGGACTGGGCTTCATCGCCGGGCCGCTACTGAGCGGGCTGGCGCTGGCGGCCGCAGGATCCGACTACCGGGCGCCGGCCTTTCTGGCGGCGGCGTTCTCGCTCACCAGCATCGTGCTCACGGCGCGATACATGCGGGAGACGCTCGCCACCGAGAACCGCCGGGAGCAGGGCCTGCGCGGACCGGGATGGGTGCGCACCGTGGTGGAGGGGATCCGATCGCGGCAACTCGGCGGCTTCTACCTCTTTGCCCTCGCCGTGCAGTTGATCTTCGCCATGTTCACGGCCACGTTCGCGCTGTTCACCCTGAACCGGCTCGGGTTCGACAGCCTCAGCAACGCCATCTTCCTCGGCCTGTTCGGCGTGATGCTGGTGGCGATGCAGGGGGTGTTCGTGGGGCGCCTGGTGCGGCGCTTCGGTGAGTACCGGGTGCTGGCAGCGTCGCTCGTGATGACGACGACGGGGTTCGGGTTGGCGTCGTTTGCGCCGCAACAGGCGGTGCCCTGGTACTCCCGATCGGAGCTGGCGGCGGAGCTCGGGCAGCACGGCGAGGCGGCCGATCAGTTGGCGCTGCTGCCGCCCGAGGCCGGTGCCGGCCTGGGGGCATTCATCTTCGTGCTGTTCGCACTGGCGCCGGGGCCGCTCGGGTACACCCTGCAGCTGCCCACGATCAACGCGTTGCTGACGAATCGGGTTGGGCCGTCGGAGTACGGCCAGACGCTGGGCGTGAGTGCCGTGTTCGTCGGGGCGGGAACCGTACTCGGGCCGCTGTTAGGTGGCTACCTGTTTGCTCGGTTCGCTCCAGGCACGCCGTATCTGATCAGCGCCGTGCTCAGCGTGCTGTTGCTGATCGTGTTGCTGACACTCGTCCGGAATCCGTCGTCTGATCCAAACGTCGCTTCATCTCGCTGATCGGCGTTACAAGAAAAGTCAGCGCCAAGGATGTATTTCTGCAGCAACTCCACGCATCTTCTGTAGTAGCCGGCCAGAGGGGGCCGGCGTGCACCCACTCGGTGATCTGTCACCGAGGAACAGGAGACGACCATGGCACGCGAGTCGCTCGACCCACGTCTGAGCTGGTTGATGAAGGACCTCGGAGCGGCGCACGAGCTGCGGAAGCAGGAGGATGATCGCTATCGAGGCCAGTGGGCCCGAATCGAGAAGTTCGGGGCGGAGGTTCCATCCGATGCCGACGAGATGCAGAAGATGGCCGAACGGTTGGCTGCGGCCCAGGCCGACGTCGATGTCCCCACGACGTTCGGCCTCTATTTCCCCGAGGACGACCCCGAAGCCGTCAAACGGGTCACTGATCAGGACGCTCCGTTCGTGTCGGCCACCATCCGGTCCGATGCGTCCGCTGAAGACCTCGCCGAGCTCGGGGTCCACGTTCGGAGTCAGGCTCGCAACGTGTTCAGCACCTATGCGTCGCTGGAGGCGGTCGAACAGCTCAGCCGCAGTTCGGCGGTGGAGTACATCGAGCTGGCCCGACCCTGGGAGCCCGACCTGGCGACGGCGATCCCCCAGACTCAGCTCGACACGTTGCACAACGCCGCATCGCCTGTCACCGGGGCGGGCGTCGTGGTCGGGGTCATCGACAGCGGATTCGACTTCTACCACCCCGACTTCCGCATCAACGATGGAACTGGCGGCGACGGGCTCGGCGCCAGCCGCGTGCTGTTCTTCTGGGATCAGCGGCTGACCCCGGTTGGCACCGAGGCGGGGCCACCAGTTGGCGGTGTGCTCCCCGGGTTCGTCCCAGCCGGGGGCACGACCTATGGCGTGGAATACACCCAGGCAAACATCACGGCCGACTTCGCGGCCTATCAGCCGGGAGCGACCCCGGCAGCTCCACCAATCAGTGCCCCATACCAGGTGGTGCGAAGCAACCCCGGCACGAACGCTCACGGCACCTTCGTGGCCGGCTGCGCCGCGGGGAACGGTCGGAGTGGTGCCGTCGGCGCAGCGCCCGGCTCGTCGATCATCTACGTGCGAAAGGGCACGGGCAACAACTACATCTACGCCGACAGCACCAACGTGCTCGATGGATTCGCCTACATCTTCGCCAGGGCCACGGCTCTGGGGCTCCCCTGCGTCGTGAACCTCAGCAGCAGCGACAACCTCGGAGGCCACGACGGCACCACGAATGGTGAGCAGTTCCTCGACAATCTCTTGCTGGTGCCTGGCCGAGCCATCACGTGTGCCGCCGGCAACACCAACGCCACCTCGGCCCATACCAACGGCACCGTCGCTCAAGGCGGAACGACGACCGCGACGCTGACCTACGCCGCCGGCGCAACCTCCAGCGACACTGTCCACCTCTGGTACGACGGGCATGACCGGTTCACGGTCACGGTCACACCGCCAGCACCAGACGGTCCGATCGGACCAGTGGCCGCGGGAGGAGCCGCCACCTCGACCCTCGCCAACGGCGTGACGGTGACGATCAACTCGATCGTCACCGATCCCCGCAACGGGGACAATCTGATCGAGATCCGCTTCGCCGTGCCAGGCGGACAGCAGATCCCAGTTGGGGCCTGGCAGATCGCACTCCAGGGCACCACCGTGGTCAACGGCTCCTACGAGGCATGGGTGGACCGGAGCAACCGCGGCGATCGCCAGTGGACCAACATCGTGACGAACAACGGCACGATCGCCGTGCCCGCCACGGGGCTGCGGCCCATCGCGGTCGGGGCCCATGATGCCGCAGCCGCCCCGGTGATCGGCGGGTTCTCGAGCCAGGGCCCCACCCGCGATGCTCGTATCAAGCCCGAAGTCGCCGCTCCCGGCGTTTCGCTGGTCGCTGCGGCATCGTGGGACCGGTCGGCGTCGAGCCCGACGGCGTTGACCAGGACCGACAGCGGCACGAGCTTCGCTGCGCCCCTCGTGGCGGGGGCCGCTGCGGTTGCCTTCGAATGTCGAGGGGCGACGGCCACCTGGGCCGACATCAAGCAGGTCCTCGGGGATGGTGCGGGCACACCAGCCGTTGGGGTGCCATCGAACTCGTTCGGATTCGGCTTCCTCCAGGCTGGCAACATCTGCGCAGCGCCCGCCACCGACGTGGACGTCTGGATGCGCGACGCAACCGACGACACCGGAGTGGAGCCATACGTCGGGCCGGTGGGGTGGCGGAGCCCCGACATTCGGGTGCTCGACGCCGGAGGCAATCCAACCCCGAATCCCACGTATCACCCGACCAATCTGTGGAACACCCTGATCGACGTCGAGGTGCGGAACCGAGGCACGCAGACGGCTCGCAACGTCGAGGTGTTCCTCCACTGGGCCGATCCCGGTACGAACCTCGCCTATCCCACCGAGTGGCAGACGTCGGCGATCTATACGGGCAACCCGAGCTTTCTTCAAGAGTCGAACAAGATCGTGATCCCGCAGCTCGCGGCGGGCGCCACCACAGTCGTGCGCTATGCCTGGGCCCCGCCGGCGCCGGGTGCGAACGTACGAGGCGACAACCACTTCTGCCTCCTGGCTCGGGTCGAGCACCAGGCCGATCCATCGAACGTCGGCAACGGCGGCGGTGCCGTCATCAAAGCCAACAACAACATCGTGATGCGCAACGTCAACGTGCAGCCGGCCGCCGCCGGCGCGGGCGGTGGTGGAGGTGACGGCGAGGGCGAGGGCGACGCGGCAACAGCGTTCTACGTGATCGGCACCGACGACGTCGACACGTTGGAGATATTCACCGAGGAGCTCGACGCCGAACTCGAACTCGCGATCCCCCTCGCGGCCCTGCCCTGGAGGGAGATGGGGGTGCTCGACGAGATCCGCGCTCCACGGCCGCGCTACGGGGATCCGTGTGGCGACGATCCGCTGACGGGTCTGAAGAGAGGCCTGGAGGGTCGAGACGTCGAGCGGGTGCTGGATGTCGCCGGCGCCGGGGAGGCGAGGATCGCCGACGGTGTTGCGCGAGTGCGTTGGCACAGCGGTGAGTTCCTCCGGCTCGGAGAACTCCGGCTCGGCGTCGGAACGAAGATGCCCATGAGAGTTACCGTCACGCGGCTCGAAGACGTCGGAGACGTGGGTGCCGTTCACATCGCCCAACGCAGCGGAGGTCAAGGCATCGGCGGTACCACCCTCGAACTGCACCGAAAGCCACCAAAGCAGCAGGAGTATGCCGTCGTGCGAGAAGGCGATGAGGTGACGGTGAAACCGGTCGGTTAGCGGGAGCCGTCGCGGGCGGCTCGTGCGCCGCCTGCGGCGGCTACACTCGACCCCACGCCAACGGCGGCCACGCCGCCCGGGCGTCACCTGCGGGTGTAGTTCAATGGTAGAACATCAGCTTCCCAAGCTGAATACGCGAGTTCGATTCTCGTCACCCGCTCTCTAGGGAGAGGCCAACTCGATCCAGCACGTCGAGAAGTACGCACCACAAGGCGAATCTCCTCCTCGCTCGTCCGTCCAGCGCTGTCGGCTTCGAACGCCTCCAGTTCATGGTGTGCTAGAAGCAGCAGCAGATCGCGATCGAGAACGCTCTGGGCCCATCGGGTCGAGTTTCGTTGTCGCGGAAGAAGTCTTCGGGCGTAACTTGTCGACCCCTACCCCGTCAGCTCTCGATGACTTCGAAGACACGGCGGTTCCAGTAAAGACGGTCGTAGCGGGCGTCGCCGTAGGGCTCGAGGAGGCCGAACTCGCAAAGGCGGTTGATCGCATTGCGATTGGCCTGGTTGGACTTGCCGTAACGGAACTGGGCGGCGGCAACGGTGAGAATCGGGAAGGCGATCAAGTCATCGGCGATCTCGATGGCGAGACGAGCGCGTGGAAGCGCACGACGCGCGTGCTCTGAGAGATCCTCTTGGAGCGCCAACAAGCCCATCACGCGGCGATGCGCATCGTCGGCCGACGCCGCCACCGCCTGTGCAAAGAACTCGACCCACGGCGCCCACTCACCGGTGAGGGTCACACCCAGAAGATGGTCCCGGTACTCGGGCCCCCGATCCTTCAACCAGTCCGAGATCGACAACACCGGCGTCTGGAGCGCGCCGCTTGCAAGCAGCTGAAGAACGGCGACAAGGCGCCCAAGCCGGCCGTTGCCGTCTGTGTAGGGGTGGATCGTCTCGAATTGGTAGTGAGCCAGCGCAACTCGAACAAGAAGATGCACCGAGTCGCGAAGCGTCTCGTCGTTGAGCCACGTGAGCCAGTCGTCGAGCAGCAACACGAGCTGGTCGCCGGGCGGCGGAGGAATGAACCGGGCCTCAGTGATCGGACGGTTCTTGGTGCCGATGAACACCTGCCGTTCGCGTAGCGCCCCAGCTTCGGCGCCATCGCTCTCGGTTCCACGAACGATCTCGGCTTGCAGGTTCGACAGCAACGGGATTGCGATCGGTCGTTCCTTGATCCACTCAAAGGCCGCGTCGGCTGCTCGCGTGTAGTTCATCACCTCGCGAACGTTGGGCGGGATACTCGGGTCGATCTCTTCAACGGAGACCGCTTCGGCGGCGAACAGCTCCGTCAGGTTTGCGAACGTCCCTTCGAGTGCTGAGGTGCCGATCGCCTCACGTCGGGTTGCGACTCGGGTCACGAGTTGCGGGTTCGGGATCAGGCTGGCGGCCGAGTCGAGTCGGCCGAGCGCTCCCATGGCGTCGGACAGAGCCATCCAAACGTCGCCAGGCAGATCGAGGCTGCGCGGCAGTGGAGCCGGAACGAAGGCACCCAGCTCGTAGGGCGCGTTGAACCTGGTATCCGTGCCTCGGATGAAGACGGTGGAGCCAACCGGCGAGTCAGAGAACTCGGCACCCACAAGTTGGATTGTACCGGCCACTGTGAAAGTTTCACGTATGAAACTTGGAATTACAGTCCTGTAATTCCAAGTTTGGAGCCGCGTGGCCGAGGTGACACCGCACCAACCGGCAGCCGCTGGATCACTCGACAGTCGACGTCGGGACCGGGGCTACACTTCAGGCGTGGTGGTGCGCCTCGTACTCGCCGAGGACAGCTTCCTGATGCGTGACGGGATCACCGCTCTCCTCGCCCTCGATGACGACGTCGACGTTGTCGCTGCCTGCGACGACTACGACACCCTCATCGCCGCCGTCACCGAACACCAACCCGACGTGGTCCTCACCGACATCCGGATGCCGCCGAGCCAGTCCGACGAGGGCATTCGAGCCGCCGATGTGATCGGGGCCGCCTACCCGGAGATCGGGATCGTCGTCCTGAGCCAATACGCCGAGCCCGAGTACGCCCGTCGCCTGTTCGAGCAGGGTTCGGAAGGCCGCGCCTACCTGCTCAAGGAACGCGTCTCCGACCTCGATGAACTCGGCACCGCCATCCGCCGCGTGGCCGACGGGGGTTCGGTCGTCGACCCCAAGGTGGTCGAGGTGCTGATCGGTGTCGACGACCAGTCCACGTCGGCCGCACTCGACCGGCTGACCGAACGGGAGCGGGACGTGCTGGCCGAGATGGCAGCAGGGAAGAGCAACGCCTCGATCGGCGAGGCGCTCTTCATCTCCCCCCGGTCGGTGGAGAAGCACATCAACGCCATCTTCACCAAGCTCGACCTGGCCCGCACCGACGACGTCCACCGTAGGGTGCGGGCGGTGCTGGTCTACCTCGGGCTCACACCGACCTGACTCGGTCGGGGTCCCGTCGGGACCAGCCAGACAATCGGGTCAACCCCACCACGATCGGAGGGTCAACGCCATGGGCAGCCCACCGGGCGACTGCAATGATCAAACACATGAGTGATGTCCGCGTCCTGATCGTCGACGATCAAGAGCCGTTCCGGGAAGCAGCCCGCATGGTGGTGGAGATGACGGATGGCTTCGAGGTCGTCGGCGAGGCCACCAACGGCGAGGAGGCCGTGGACCTGGCCGCCGGCCTGCGACCCGACCTCGTCCTGATGGACGTGCAGATGCCCGGCACCGACGGCATCGAGGCGACCCGGCAGATCATGGCGGTGGACGCCCCACCGAAGGTACTGGTCATGTCCACCCACGAATCCGGCAAGTACGAGGAACCCGCTCTGTCAGCCGGGGCCATCGCCTTCCTCCCCAAGGCAATGTTCGGCATGGACACCCTGGAGGATCTCCGGGCCGAGCTCACCCCGCCGGCATAGTCACGCCCGACCGTACCGTTCCCCCGGTGGGCACCCGTCCGACGACGATGGTGCCGATACCGATCTGGGAGCTGATCCGGACCTGACCCCGTACGGTGTCGAGCCGGTCGATCAGGCCCCTCAAGCCTGCCCCATTGCCCTCGACCGAGGTGTCGAAGCCGTCGCCATCGTCGATGACCTCGAAGGAGACATCGTCGCCGTCGTCGGTCAGATTGATGATGACCGACTTGGCGTTGGCGTGCTTGGCGATGTTCTGGAGGGCCTCGAGGACGGCGAAGTAGACGGCGGCCTCGACGTCTCGCCCATAGCGGCCGAGACCCTCGGCGTTGACCGAAACCGGGACCGTCCCGGCGCGGGCCTGCTGCCCGATGGCGACGGCCAAGCCCTCCGCTTCCAGGAGCGGCGGATAGACGTCGTTTGCGAAGTCTCGGATGGCCGTGATCGTCTCGCCGGCCTGCTGTTCGAGTTGGCGCAGGAGCTTCGCCGATTTGGTGGCGCCGATCTGTTCGGCTCGCTTGCTGAGTGGCCCCAGCTTCACCTTCAGGGCCACCAACTGTTGCTGCGGGCCGCTGTCGAGCGTGTGTTCCAGCTCGCGGCGAGCCTCGTTGGTTGCGGTCAGCACCCGCTGTCGAGAGGACTCCAGTCGGGCCACCTGCTGGCGTAGCTCCTCGGTCAGATGGGTGTTGCGCAGCGCCAACCCGAGGCCGGAGGCCAGGTCATCCAGCAACGCCATCTCGGCGGGCGTGATGGGCTCGCCCTCCTCCTTGGCCAGAGACAGTCCGCCGAGCAGTTCGCCGTCATGGAGCACCGGAAGCGAGTGGTCGGCCTGTGGGTCCTCGAAGGCGGCGGTCCCGTCGATCTCCCGGTCGAGAATATCGACGGGCCAGGTCGAGGCGGCGCGGAAGCCGGTTTCGGTCCGGATCCACAGTGCGCTGGTACGGGCCCCGGTGCCATCGACGATCAGCTGAGGCACCCGGTCGATCAGCTCAGCGTCGGACAACTCGGAGGACCGATGAGAGAACCGGACCAGGACCTCGTGCGGTGTGGCTCGCTCGCCGTATACCAGGCGATTGGCCCAGAGCTGCACCCGTCGACGAGCCGGCTGAAAGGCCACCGCCACGAGTGAGGTGGCGATGATCGACAGCCCGAACCCGGTGCCGTCGCCGAACAGCGCACCGATCCCGACAACGACGCCGACGTACACCGCGGCGATGAAGGCAGCCAGCAAACCGTAGGTGACCGACCGACTGACGATCCGGTCGATCTCGTAGAGCCGGTAGCGCATGATGGCCACACCAACCGCGAGGGGGACCAGCGCAGCGGCAACCGCGTCGATGAGCAGGAAGGCACGATCCTCGGTGCCCAACGGGGCGATGAAGGCGTTGCCGAGCACGATGGTGATGTTGAGGGAGACCGCCACCGCGATCCACAGCGACTGATGGCGCTCGTTTACGCTGCCCCGCCGCATTCGGCGCACCAGCTTGAACGCCACCACATACCCGAACAGGAACAGCGGCAGTATCAAGAAAATGCTGACAACACCGGCGGCGGCCGAC